>NZ_JBNXUN010000015.1:0-114359 GCF_050563525.1 Falsiroseomonas sp. HC035 | reverse complement strand
CGCTGCCTCAAGCGCTTCGTGGCCCGCGAGATCTTCGGCTATCTCTGCCGCCCGCCCGGCCCGCCCAAAAATGCTCCAGCAACCGCTTGACCGATATAGGAGCTTCAGAGCCTAAGTTTTTTATGAAGATATTTGAGGCCAAGCTTCGACGCAAAAAGTTGGTCAGTGCTGGCGATTAAGAGGTACCCGTCGCCAGTCGATCGCCCGGCACCCAGGAGTGCGCTACGCAATGCCGACGCCGAATTGCAGGTTCCGCTGCTACGCATTGCGCCGATCACCAAGTGGCGGCCCGGCCTTATTGAGCCTTGCTCCGAACCCACCCAACACAGCAGACTTTAAGGGCACTCCGTGAAGCCGTTCGCTTCCCGGGTTCCGTTCGGGCACCAGGCCAAAAGTTGTCTCACGTAGGCGCCGCGGGACGTCTGGCTAAGCGCCCGGATTTGGGGTAGGGCTGCGTTTGCGGCCTGCGCGGTCGGGAACTCGATTACGCTCCGATAGGATCCTTGCCGGCGATAAATCGTTGCGCTCGGAAATCCGTTCTGCTTAGCCCGATCCACTTCCGGCCGCGCCGCCGCAGCGCTATTGTCGGCGCCGAACACGACGAGCGCGGCGACGGGCGCCACCGGAAGTGCGGAAGACGCCTCACCACGCTCGCGATTCGAGCCGGCGATGTCGTGTGTTGGGGGCGATAGCTGCGGAGGGAGCTCCCATGGCCGCCAGACGAGCGCAGCGACGAGAAGAGCGGCGGCCGCGAGCCCCCCAGCCGTCGCGAGGCCCGGTCCCCAGGGCCGTCCCATCCCGCCGGTAGCCGGCGGCGCGGCTGTCTCGCCCGGACCAGCCGGTGGAGCACCCTGCCGGGGCAGCCGGTCAATGGCTTGGGCTAGCTGGTCCAGATCGTAGGGC
This sequence comes from Falsiroseomonas sp. HC035, assembly GCF_050563525.1. Lineage (NCBI taxonomy): Bacteria > Pseudomonadati > Pseudomonadota > Alphaproteobacteria > Acetobacterales > Roseomonadaceae > Falsiroseomonas > Falsiroseomonas sp. HC035. The sequence continues at coordinate 113,456 of NZ_JBNXUN010000015.1, read as the reverse complement.
CACCGCCGGTCGCTCAGCTCCGCCGCGTTCCGCCGCGCGAGCGGCCTGATCTCCTCGGGTAGCTGATCGGGCGCGGGCATCCTGGCACCTCCGACCAAAACTGGGATGATCGGCATGCCGCGACGCAGGGCAGTGGCTGTTTCCAAGCGTACGACATCGCCCGGGTCGTCGAGGCGGCGAGCGCCCGCCTCGGCGGCTACCCAGGCGGGTCCAATTATCACGAGAGCGCAGTCGGCGCGGTGCAGCGTTTCCTTAATGGCGTCGAGGAAGTCGACGCCTGGTCCCATGCTGTTGATGTCCTGGAAGACGTTCTCCGCCCCGAACCGCTCAGAGAGATCGTCGACCAGCCGGCCGACCCATCCCGCGCTGTCCTCGCGTCGGTAGCTTACAAAAATTATCGGCCGTTCCACGGGCAATCCTCCTCAGCCGACCACTGTGCGCCCGGGGCCGCGGGCGGCCTCGCGGCGCTCCCCCAAAGCGCTGTTCCCGGCCCGGCGCCGAGCGGGAGGCGCGGCGCTCCTCGCGCGGGCGTTGGAGCAGGTCCGATACATGGCCTGCGGCGACCAGTCCGCGGCCGCCTTCGGTTGGGGCCGACCCCTGAAAACAGCGGCCGGGGCCGCCTTGTGGCGAAAGGTCGCACATGCGGCACAGAATGCGCCTTCGTTGGGCAACTCCTCGCCGAGGCGCCGGATCTGGCTGCGGCTGTCGCCGCCGCCAAGGACCTCCGTCGCGTGCTGCGTCGCGAGGGTGGCGAAGGTCTCGAAGCCGCATTGGTCGCCGCGGAGCGCACTTCCCTCGCCAGCTTCGCCGCGAGCCTGCGTCGTGACGCCGATGCGGTGCAGGCCGCGCTCGAGCTCCCCTGGACCACCAGCCCGGTGGAGGGCCAGATCAACCGCCTCAAGATGATCAAGCGCACCATGTACGGCCGAGCCGGCTTTGCCCTCCTCCGTGCCCGCGTGCTCCACGCCGCGTGATGCCGAAATGGCAGCACGGGAAGTGCGGAAGAACCCAGCTCTGAGTGGCAATCAACACCGATGCGCCAGAGCCTCCGCTAACCAGCCGCGACCCCTGTCTCAAAGCATTCGACGACGGACAGGCGTGCGGGCAGCCTGAGTGCGGGGCGCAGGGGACCCGAGAATGGCAGACATTTTCCTCAGCTACGAGAGCGATGACGGCGCGACGGCGCGGCAGTGGCATGCCTCGTGGCTCAGGCACGGTCCTCACCACGTTCCCGCACCGCCCGCGCAAGCTCTTCCAGCGCCTCGATCATTTGGCGAAGCCCATCCCGCGCCGCGACCTGGCCCTCCATCTCGAAGGCGCCGCGCAGCACGTCCGCCAGGAAGTCGAGCTGGTCCAAGGCCGATGCGAACATGAGCCTGGAGCCGTTCCGCCGCCAGGGGCGGAGATAGAGATCCAGCGCCTTGTCAAACCCCTCGCCTGTCGCGAGGGCCCGCAGCACCGCGGCATCCGCCTCGGCGATTCCGTCGAAGAAGTCGCCGCTTTGCGCATAGCGTGGCGCGGCCATGGCCACGACCTGCGCGATCAGCTGCATCGCCGGCTCGAGCGTCGCCTTCGGGTCGCCGAGGCGCACCAGCAGGATGATGGCGGCGGCCTGCATCGACAGGTGGTAGGGCTCGACAGGCTTGGGGTCAGTTGGCTTGGGATCAGCCGGCTTAGGCTCGGGCGGCTTCGCCGCCTCCGCATAGGCCTTCTGCATGTCCCGAAGCGCCGCAAGCCGTTCCGCGCCGGTCCGGAGTTGCGCCAGCCGCTTATGGCAACTGCCCAGGAGCGCGTGGCGCTCCGCCGTCGGATGCCCGATCCCGACGAGGCTCTTGAGCTCCTTCACGGAGGTCGCGATGTCCTTCTGCGCTTGCTTGACGGCCTCGGCCGCCCAGTCGGCGTCGCGAACTCGGCGGATTGCAAGGCGTGCGCGCAGATTAGCGCGCTGTTCGATCACCCGCACCGGCATGTCCGCCCGCTCGGCTTCCATGGCCTTGTTGTACCAGCCCAGGGCCGGCTCCAACTCACCCAGGTCGGCGAAGGTCTGGCCGAGCTTCGCGGCGACCTCGGCATGACCCGTGAAGTCGGCCCCCTTGCGCTGCGCGCCCACCCGGACCTGCTTCAGGCGGTCGAGCAGTTTGCCGAGATCGCGTTCGGTGCCCGTCGCGGCCGCGCCGCGAATCTCGTCCAGGGCCTGGAGAACTTCGGCCGGCGAGGCGAAGTCGCGCAGTACCGGAGCCTCGGCCTTGCTGATTCCCTTGTGCAGCTGCCAGTCGGGCTCGCCGTAGCATTGGTAGGCGCCCCAGGTCGTCGTATAGCCGTAGTCCCGGTAGATGCGCTGGCGCGCCGCCTTCACCGTATCACCGAAGGTGCCGCCGTCGAGCAGGCCGCGATAGAAGGTGTCCGCGAAGGTCTTGGCGGCGGCATCATCCACCGCCCATCCCGCCGCCACCACCGCGCGCGCACCCATCTCGATCAGCTGCACGGAAACGGTGGCCGCCAGCTGCGGCAGGCTGCCCCCGCGGGCACGGAAAACCTCGGCGGCGCGATCGATGGCCCCGACATGGCAGCAGTTCACGAAGGCCAGTTGCGGCGGCACCGGCATCTGGTCGAGCAGCGCCGGGCTCAGGACGAAGGGGCCGCCCAGCACGATACCGGTCTCCTCCGGCCCGTCGGGGCTGAATCGGTGGCGGACCACGCCGTGGGCTGCGATGTGCACGATCGACCAGGCATCCTCGTAGAGCAGGGCCAGGATGCGGGCCGGGCTGGCATCCTGGCCGGTGACCAGGGTGACCTGGTAGCCATGGACGGCGAGCAGGCGGGCCACCACCTCGGCCTCCTCCCGGGCGCCGGGCAGCGGCGGGAAGCCCTTTGTCGGCACCGCGGTGGGATCGCCGACCACCAGGGCGCGCCGATAGGACAGCGCGGCGGCCCGCGGCCGGTCGCGGAACCGCCGGCGGATGAGCTGCCGGATGGCGCCGGCCCGCACCGCCGGCGGCATCCGCCCGCCCTCGGCTTCGCTGCCCGGCTGGACCTGCCATGGCCGCCGGTCGTCCAGCATTTCCCACGGAAAGGACGCGGTCTCGGCATCCAGGATTAGGCGGAGATTGCGATCCTCCTGGCTTCGCTCCTTCAGGCTGTCCGGCCAGAGCAATTCGAACAATGCGCGGCCCGGCGTGCCGAATTGCGGGGCTGCGCCGGACGACCCGGCGACCTGTTCGGCGAACAGGTCGATGACGCGTTCATTATACGCCAGCGACAGCGCCTCGACCCGCGCCCGGCCCGAGGGGGCCGAGAAGTTCAGCGTGCGCCGGTCGCCCTCGCCCTCCACCGTGACCTGCACCGGCTGCCACCAGCCCGGGTCGCCGGTCGATGCCAGTCGCCGGGCACCGCCATCGCGCGACTGAATCCTCGGCACCAGCTCGATCTGCAGCTGCCCGGCATCAGGGCTGGATTGGAGGCGTTGCAGCTCGTGCCAGATGTCGATGGCGCGGTGTTCAAACAATTCGACGATCTGCAGCTCGGCAATGGCGCCGGCCTCGCCGAGCGCACGCCGGGCGCGCGCCGCCGCCCGCACCAGGGCGCCCACCGCGTCGCGGGTCGAAACGCCGCCCTCGCCGGCGCCGACCAGGACCGTGGACAGGGCCCGGCGACGGCGTTCGGCCTCGCCGCGCGCGATGCGCTCCTCCTCCTCGGCCGCGTCGAGATGCAGGAAGCCGCAGAGATAGACCTCCTCCAGCAGGCCACCGGTCAGCTCGCCGGGCACGCCGAGGCCCATGACGATAGCGCCCTCGGGCCGATGGCGGCGATCGAGCATCACCTCCGCTGAGCCGCGCGGCCCCGGATAGAAGTCGAGCCGTTGGCGGGCGGACAGCCGCCCATCCATGAGCCGGTCGATCGCCCGCTCGGCCCCCGAAATGGTATCGCCGATGTAGTGCCCGACCATGACGGGATAATCGGCCATGGCGACATGCCCATGCACCACGCTGACCTTGATCCGCGCGGGCGGCGGCGGCGCCGCCGCGGCCCGCGTGCCGCCCAGGGCGGCGGCGGCGAGTTCCGCTAAATCGGGCTGGATTGGCGGGATCTCCCGCAGCAGCGGCGGCAGGCCGGTGCCGCGCTGCGGCGTGGCCGGCGGCCGATCCGACAGCAGCTGTGTGGCGGCGCGCTGCAGCAGTTCCACGAGGCCCGGAAAGGCATCGGCATGGCGTGGCAGGTCGCCATGCGCCGCGGGCACGAACCAGCTCCGCATGCCCGCCATGATGCCGCTTCGCCACGGCACCCGGCCGTCGCCCTCCGCTGTCATGGCGAAGCGCAGCGGGTCGAGCGCAGCCCCGTCCGCCAGCAGCCGCTCGGGTGTCGGTGCCTGGCCGGCGACGTACAGGACCTTCTCCGCGGCGAAGGGCGCGGCGTCGAAGCGGTCGCGCATCGCGCGGGCTTGGGCGAGGTCGTCCTGATCGGGCAGCACCCAGCCCGCCCGGTCCGGATCCAGGCCCTGCAGTTCCTTCCACGCCGCGAGAGAGAACAGATCGAAGGCCGGATCCCGCGGCAGCATTTCCAGCAGGGCCGGGAAGCGGGCGATGACGGTCAGCAGTTCCTTCGCGTTCTGCGTGATGTCCAGCATGTTCAGGGTCTGCAGCGTCCGGTCGCGGCCGAGCAGCACGAGCGGCACGGCATGGGAGCCGCCATTCGGTGTCCCAAGCATGATGAAGCGGTTGTCTTTGCTGGCGTGGAACCTGTCCCCCACCATGCGGTCGCCGAGCGCCGCACGGGCAACTAGTCCGCCCTGCGAATGGGCGAGTATGCGGACCGGGCGGTCGGTCCGCTTCAGGGCATCCTCCAGCGCGCGGCGGAACAGCAGGCCGGTCGCCTCGATCGACAGGCGCCAGTCATAGGCCCAGGGCACCACGTCATGCGAGGCGGTGAGGTACCGGCAGAGGCCGCCATAATATAGCGCGATGGGGCCGCCCGGGCCGACCTTCTCCGCCGCCATGCCGATCCGGGCGCAGCCGCCGAAGGCCATCTTCAGCGGATCGAGCCAGACCCGCTCCCCATCCACCGTCAGGTGGCTGCCCATGATGCCCGGCAGCACGAAGACGAGCGGCCGGCGCGCATCGTCGCGGGCCGCGGCCAGGGCCGGCATGGCCAGGTCCTGATCGGGCATCAGCGCCTGGAACCCGGCGGCGTCGTCCCTTTCGCGCAGCAGGCCGCGCACCAGCAGGGCCGCGGTACGCTCGTTGCTGAAATAGGCGAAATGGCTGACCGCCGACCCGCGATCGGTGAAGCTGCGCGCGCCACCATCCGGCCGCCGCATGCCGCCATCCATAGAATTCGTGTTCACCACCAGGTCGTGGTCGGTCTGGTAGAACAGGTCGGTGGCGAGGATGGCGAGGCGGCGCAGGAATCCCTCGCCCTCGATGTCGCCGCGAATGGCGGACAGGTCCGCCTTGGTGACCACATCGGGCCGGTTGAGGACCTGGACCAGCGGCAGGCCCGGCATCATGGCCTCCAGCCCCGGCAGCACCGAGGCGTCGGCCTTTTCCTTCACCACGGCGATGGTCAGGGCCTTCAGCAGGTCATAGGCCTCGGCGACCGCCGGAATCGGAACCAGTGTGACGAGAAGGCCCAGCGCGTTCAGCAGGCCGTTCAGCCAGAGGTCGAGGCGATCCGAGGCGAGGATGGTGCCGCGGGCCGGGCAGGCGACGCGGACGAAGCGGTCGACGCTGATCTTCCGGTCCGCCAGCAGGGCGCCGAGCTGGTCGAGAAGGCGCTGCGTGCCGGCATCGAAGCGGGCCTTCTCCTCCGCCGTGAAGGCGGCGTCGCGCCCGACAAGCTGGCCGCGGCACAGCAACTCACCCACCAGGCCGCCACGGCTGTGGCTGACCAGGTGCACCTTGGCCCCGGCCGGCAGGGCCTGCAGCGCGTCGATCGCGTTCTGCACCGGGCTGACGGTCAGCGTCCGATGTTCGAGGGTGAGGATGCGGTTGCCATAGACCTTGGTGAGCTGGCTCCACTCGGTCTCGCGCCCGGCCAGGCCCGAGAAGCTGCCCATCGTCGAGGACGCCGTGCCGTGCAGGAACAGCAGCCAGGGTTGCTCCGAGACCGGCAGGGGAGCGCCGATGGGGGTCAGCGTGGCGCCGTCCCAGTACTTCATCCCGGGCTCTGGGCACTGGCGGTCTTCCACCGCCTGGCCGAGGCGGGCGGCCACATGCTGCCCGACCACGCCGACCAGCGGCTTGAGGCCGAGGACGCGAATGCTGCGCAGCGCCCAATCCACCAGCCCGCGCTCGCCCGACCCTATCGGCAGGGCGGCCGGTATCACCACGGCAGCGGCCTCGCCGCGCGCGACGGGCAGGCCGAGCCGCGCGGCCAGATCGTCCGCGCGGACGAAAATCCGCGCGCCGCCATCGAGTTCGAGCTCCACCACGTCTTGGTCCGCGACCTCGGCCGGCAGGCTGATGGCGGCGCCGCGCAGGGCGCCGGTGCGAAAGGCCTCCTCGACCTCGATCTGCAGCCCGGCATCGGCGAGGGCCTGTTGCGCCTCGGGGCCGACGGGGGACATGGCCTTCACGGCCGGGTCAGGCGCGCCGTGCACCAGGATCTGGACCATGCCCGTCGTCACCCCCATCCGACGATCCGCCGCCGCAGGCACGGGGATCGCGACATGAACTCGTTACCTCACCGTGTAGCGGAACTCGCGCGTCCTGTAACGAAGAACCGAGAGCCTGTCCGCTGTACCGCCCACGGATGCTGAGACACCGAGCTGCAGCCTATGCGGCGAGAGCCGCGGATGAAAGCTGATCCTGCCGAACGGCGGTGGGCGGCCTGAAGCCGTGTCGCTCGATCAGCCAGGCCGCTGACTTGCCGGAGAACACCGCCGCCAGCATCTCCATGGCCTGCCGCTTCCATTCGCCGACCATCGTCTGATGAATGCCGTGCTTCGCCGCCAGTTGCGCCGTCGTCAGCTCACCACGCAGCGCCTCCAGCGCCACCTTCGCCTTGAAATCCGCCGAATACCGCGTCCGCTTGCCCGTCATCCGGGTCCATCCTTCTCGCAGGCGAACCGAGCTTAACCACCTGTCCGAGATCCAGGGACCACCTCAGTCACAAGGGTGCTGACACCGGTCACGTCCGCCGCCGCGATGCCGCCAGTGGCCTTGTTTTACTCCGCCACGCTGGCCTGGTTTTGCTCCGCCGTTGACACAGAGCGGAGCGTAGGCGGGGCCGGACGGCCAAGCCTGCGTCGTACTCGCCTCAATTCGTTACGAGTGGGATTGCCGTGGGATGCGGCGTTGACGATCATGGTGGCCATGAATGGCAAATTGGGTCCAACCTCAAAAGCCGAAGGCTCGCCCTCCTCGGCAACCTGCCGACGGCGCCAGACGGGCTGACCTGTGCAACGACGTGCCGCTCGAGCGAGGAAGATCATGCGCATTTTCGTCTCCTCATCCTTCGAAGATCTAAGGGAGCACCGCTCTGCAGCGATCCGGGTTCTGAGACAGCTGGGGCATGAGGTGCTGGCGATGGAGGACATGATTGCCGGATCGGCGGCACCGCTGGCCAAGGTCATAGAAATGGTCGATCGCAGCGAGGCTTATGTCGGGATTTTCGCATGGCGCTACGGCTACATAACTGATGAAGCCGCTGACCCTCAGAAGCCTGCACTGATCAACATCCCCGTCGTGGGAGGGGCAATTCACGGCCAGACCTCCATTACACACTACGAGTATCTTCGCGCAGTGCAGCGCAAGCTCCCAATCATGGCCTTCCTTCTCGACGAGCAGTATCCGTGGCCGCCGCATTTGATCGACGGTCACGACGTGATGCGTGCTCAGGCACCCAAAGATGCCAACAAAATTCGCGCTCTCAGGCAGATGCTACAGCAGGAGCTGGTCGTATCCTGGTTCACTACGCCGACGGACCTGGAGGCACGCGTCAGCGCTGCGGTCACGATGGCCGGTCTAACGCGCCAGCTTGACCTACAACCAGCGATGGCACTCGGCCCGAATGCCGGCACCCCAGGCGATACCTCTGCTGGATACGGCATCACGAAAGCCATCGTCGCCGCAGGCGATAACCAGCGCGCCTTGAAGCTCGATCTTGCGACGACGTGGTGGTCTACACGCCTCTATCTAATAGCCACACTTGCAGAACGGCTGACTCAGGCCCGACGCATTCTTGTGGTCAACACAACTCTTACAAAATCGCCGGCGGCCGCGGGTCTAGCGGTACCCACGACGGCATCACCCGTCGAGGAGCGCTTTGTTGGGCAGCTTTCCGTGAGCGCAATCCTTTCCATCATCGGTTCCAGGTTGCCTCAACTCAACAGATTCTCGCAATGGCTGCGGGAACGTCCAATTGAATACAACGCGGTGGACGCAGAGATCCACGAACTACTCGACGGCTGGAGTGCTGCATTCAGCGATCAGCTTGGATCACACGCCAACGAGGAAGCGGCGAAGGTCGACATAACCGCCGAGCTGTTGCGTCGCTGGTTTGGCGATGCCCTGCTGCAAGATCCAATGCACATCGCCGACCTGCAACGGGCATCGGTGGTCGATCTGCTTCGCCTGCTTGACTACCCAAACGACTACGTACCTGTGCTCACTCGCCATATTGCCGCCCAAGAAGGCGAGCCGACGATCGAGCGCGTGGATGTCGTGGACAAGAGCGCATTGAATGCAAGACTCGCGCGAAGCTACCTGCTTGAATTGATGGATCGCGCACGGATTATCTGACTGAACCGCCCCAAGTTTGCTGGAGGCTCCAACAGTTGAGAGGATGGGGTCATGAAAAAGAAGACGTCGAACCGATTTTCGCCTGAGGTCCGGCAGCGTGCGGTGCGTATGGTGCTAGACCACGTTGGCGGATTATGCATCTCGATGGGCTGCATTCGCCTCGATAGCAGCCAAAATTGGATGTACCGCCGAGACGCTTCGGTAGTATGTGCGGCAGACGGAGCGCGACGCAGTCCAAAGGCGTGGCTTACGGACCTCACCACCACCTGGACTGGCGAGGGCCAAGCGGCGGTCTTCGTCGCCGTCGACCATTGCAGCGCCGAGTGCGTCGGCCTCCACGCCCGGAACGCGAATTGCTTCAAGCCCTCGAGCCGCTGCGCTGGAGCGTGCGGCGCTGCTTCGGCGGCTTTGCCAAGGGCATCGCGGCGGGCCTCACCGTCCGCCACGACCACGGCTCGCAGTACCTGTCCGATGTCTTCCAGAGGGAGCCCCGTTTCCGGGCCATCGAGGTTTCACCCGCCTTCGTCCGCGCGCCGGAGGGCAATGGCTGCGCGGAACGCTTGATCCGCACCTTGAAGGAAAACCTGCTCTCGGTGCGGACCTTCGACACCGTCGAGGAGCTGCGGCAGGCGCTGATCGAGTTCCGCGAAATCTTCAATGCAACCTGGCAGATCGGGCGACACGGCTTCAGGCCGCCGGCGCTGTTTGACAGGATCAGCTTTCATCCTCGGCTCTCGCCGCATCGGCTACAGTTCGGTGTTTCAGCATCCGCGGGCGGTACAACAGTCACGCCTTTTGAGGGAAGGATCGCCAAGAGCCGCCACCTACTGCGCAACAGAGCCGGCCGGATGTAGACGAGTCACGTCTCGGTGTGACGTGAAGCTCGGCTTCCCCTCCGGCAACTTAGTTGCCTTATGCTTCCGGCCGTATTCCGAGTTCAAAGTGTTTTTTTTGGAGCGAGAAGCCGATGCCTTGCAGGTCCGCAGGCGGTAGGGAACCCTTTGAGTGTACGGTACAGGGTGTAAGCCCGCGTCCTGCGTTTATATGATCAGCCGCCGCTCGACACCGAACTCCCTCATCAACCTTGAGTATTGTTTAAATTCGCGAAGCATCTCTGAGACCAGCCGATGGCTGAGACAGCCCCCAGACAGTTTCATTAGCCGTCTGCAAACCTTATTGAGTGGAGTCTGAAATGAGCATCGGTGTCTTCATATCCTATAATCATACTGATGCACCGATTGCGGTGGCATTAAATCAAAGCCTGCTAGCCCTTTCGCCAGAGCTGAGCGTGTTCATAGACCATTCAGGTCTCGAAGCAGGTGATGAGTATGAGTCTAAACTAGCGCGCTCGATCAGCGCCTCCCAGTGGTTCCTCATCGTCTGTAGTGGGGCACCGCGCCTCGAACGAGATATGGGCTGGTGCCTGTACGAAGCAGGCCAATTTAGACAAAAGTTAGTTTCGGAAAAAAGTGAAAGTCTGATCAAGAGCCGGCTGGTTGCAATTCATGATGATAAGAGGCCTAGACAGCTTTCGCATTTTCAAAGCACTTTTATTTCCGGCCAAGACCGCCTGGGCCGGCCGCTTGATCTCAGGCCCAATATCGAAGACAACATCGCATTCGAGAATACTGAGTTATATTTTTTGTTCGAGGCGATTATCAGGCGATCGCGGGAAGAACCTCTTCGCGATCTATCTGACACGAACGTCCGAAATTTACTTCGAGAAGGCACTAAAAAGGTGATCCGCGCCTTCTTGGACATGCAGGCTGAAGAAAAGCTGCCAGAGATCGTACTACAGCCTCGCATCTCTTTCAGACTTCCGCCGACTGTGGGACGTAAACCCGTGTTGCTGACGGCTGACACCAAAATTACAAGTTACGAATCATCACTTAGCAGTATCTTTGGAATCAATGGCGCCGACACTACTTGGGGGGAGATAAAGCTTCAGTGCCAAGGCGAAAATGGAAATGACGCGGCATGGGTGACCGATATCGAAAAAGCGGCCGGGCAAGTTTCCTTGGATTTAGTTCCGGAGCAGCCTGTTGGACTGTGTGTCTCGAAATCGGATGGAAAATTCTATAGAGTTCTTCTAGCGCGATATGAACCGTTCAAGAGCAAGGCTCGCACCTGCTATGCCGTCTTCATCCCGACTCGCCCTCGTGGCTTTGACTTGCGACAGCGAACATCAATTCTGTTGAGTTCGCTCATTCTTGCGATCCGGTTTAGGCAGAGGATCCTCCCCTACATGGAGAAAATCGAGGCTGCACCATGGAATGCAAAACCCGATAAAGTATTTGCATTAGAGAAGGAGTTAACACAGATAGAAACCGAGGCGCAGGAATTCGGGCTTGTGCTTTCAGACAGCAAACATGACGATCCGCCGCTCCTTGGAATTCTTAGGGAGGGCGAGTCGAAGCAGTTCGTGGAAATTTGCATCGCATCTTGGAAGCAAGGGAGGCCAGCAGTTGGCACTGCGTTCAGCGAATTACGCTCAACTGACGGCGAGCCGCCGGCACTAGAGGTGTTAGAAAAAGTTCAGGAATATATTCTTCGGGAGCTCCAGAAAATCAAACATGTAAATGGGCGGTTCATCCAAATTCTTGCGGAAGAACTTCTATTCACTGAGCGAGTGGGCGTCGGTGAAGAAAGCATGCGAAAAGCTTAGCAGCCCGTTCCCGAATCGGGCCTATGTTGATTCTGTCGCCGTCGGGCGGTGGTGACGGCTCCAAAGCTCCTATATGGTCGAGTTGTCCTCGAGACCCGACCGGATGAAAGGTTGCGCGGGCCGGCGGCGGCCTGCGGCACGAGCGGCACCAGTCCCCAGCCTGCCGGTGCGTCAACAGCGTGGATGCCGATTGACAGGAGGAGCCTCATGGAAAGGTTGTTGTTCATACGAGACTCTGAAGGCGCGCGACGATTGCCCGTGGAAGACGCGCATTGCCAAGCCGAAGCGCGATGGCTTCCTGCGCTGGTACAGCGATGATGCAGCCCGCCGCGCCGCGGTCAACGGTGCTGTCGCGGAAGTGGTGGGAAATCGGAGTGGCGGAGTCTCCGGCGAGTTCAAAACGCAAATCCTGGTGTTGTCGCGCCGGGCGGAGACCACGCCATGGAGCAGGATAGCGTTCAAGGGTTGACCTGCCCCCGATTGGGGAACCACGAAACATGTGGTTCACTACCTGGCCACGGCGCCTGAGTTCATGCGTCACCCTGTGGTAGCCGTACCCGGGGAACTCATCTTGGCTGGTGCCGATGAGCTCCTCCAGCTCGTTGTCCTCTAATGCGGCATCGCCCTCCTGAGCTTGAAAGTAGTAGCTGCTGCGCGGTAACTCGATCACTTGGCACCCCCTTCGGATGAAGCAGGCCTGGGGCCGGTGATGATCGATGATGTTTTGCTGTTGCTCACGAGGCGCAGGCGCGGCGTTTTTTTGCCAAGTCAAGCTCCACTGTGAGCTGACCGACCTCGCGTTCCAGCGCGGCGATCCTGCCCTCGTCCTTGTTAACGATAGAGGCGTCTGCCTTCTCGCTGCTGAGCTCTCCACGGTTGTACTGGGTCAGCCAGAGCTGAAGCAGATTGGTTGACAGGTTGTGGTGCCTGGCCGCATCTCGGCGGCCGATGGCGCCGCTGCGGATGTCCTGGCACAACTGAAGCCTGAACTGCGGCGAGCGGCGGCGGTAGGGGCCTCGGGACGATACGACCTTCTCCTGATTGAAGGCCCGGCCAGCGTGTCAGTTCCAGAGCGCCAAGTGGTCCAGCCGCAGGGGCTCACTCCAACGCCGGATCAGTTCTCAGCAAACCTCCACACTAACGTTCAGAAACCACAGACGCGTCCGAAACTCCGTGCGAAAGCGGCAGATTTCACCTTAGTTCGTCCTCGTATTTTTTCGAAAGAGACCAGCCAAAATCCGGCTTACCGCCCCTCATTCCAGTCTGCTGCCGACTCAGGAAACCTAGGTAACGGAGCTGCTCAAGCCGATAGTAGAGATCCGTTTGAACCGATCTAAATTGGTTGATTATCTCTTCCTGCGGAATATTGACCCGAGGCCCTCGCTGACGAGCGATAAAATCTACGATGTCGCCTTGAGTCGCTCCGATGCGGGCCCGCTTAGCCCCAAAGGTCGCCTTAACCTCCTGCTCAACGTCATCGTCGAAGAACGACTTGTTCTCAACGTATGCGGCGAGGCGGCTCATATGGCCGACGGCAGCAAGGCGGTTCCTGCTGGACCAGCCGAGGGTTTCGTTTACCTGTTCAAGAAGCTGACTTAGGGCTACAATATCCTGCAATTGGCCGCCCGCAGCGCCCCGAAATGGGCCGGGGATATCCTTATCCTTAAGGCCTCCCCCAAGCAATGGTAATGTCTTTTTGGCCTGCGACCATGTCGCCCCGAGCTCGAAAAGCACCCACTGCGACGTAAGACTGTGTGGCGTGAGTATGCCGATGACAATTTCGGAAGATGCAAGTTCCTGCCGGAGCGCATCTGGCGCCATAGCTCCTAAATCGAGCCTATAGCCAGGAACAGATGAGCAACGGATCGCACCTGTTGGAACGGTCATGGCCGCATCTATCATCGTGATAATACGTTGCGCTATTCCAACGTCCTCGTGGGCGTGGCTGATGAACAGCTTGATGCAATTAGCCACAGCGGTGTGATCCTCCCCCTTTGAAGTGATCCGCCTAGAAGTTGGGTTTATACCGGAGTGGTCCGGCCCCCGTCTCTGGTCCGGGTCTACGCAAGTTTTTGGGCTGGTTGACCATGGTCGGCGAAGGCCCTCGGGGTCAAGTTTCCCAGGGCTGAATGCGGCCGCTCTGAAACGCCCCGGGTTCGCCGGAGGCCGGTGAGCTTGAGTCAGGCCGCCATGGCGGCTGGCTCGAGCTGAGCGTAGTAGCGGGCCTCGGCCTCGGCTGGCGGCATGTTGCCGATCGGCTCGAGGAGGCGGCGGTGGTTGAACCAGTCCACTCACTCCAGGGTGGCGTACTCGACCGCCTCCAGCGAACGCCAGGGGCCGCGGCGCCGGATCACCTCGGTCTTGAACAGACCAATGACGGCCTCGGCGAGCGCGTTGTCGTACGAATCGCCGACGCTGCCGACAGAGGGCTCGATCCCGGCTTCCAGAAGCCGCTCTGTGTACCGAATCGAAACATATTGCGCCCCCCTTGTCGCTATGATGGGTCAGGCCGCCCCGCGTCGGACGGCGTTCATGCAGCGCCTGTTCCAAGGCATCAAGAACAAACCCTGCATGCGCCGTCCGCGACACCCGCCAGCCGACGATGCGGCGGGCGAAGACGTCGATGATGAAGGCCGCGTACACGAAGCCCTGCCACGTCGCCACATAAGTGAAATCCGACACCCACAGCACGTTCGGCTGCGGCGCCCGGAACTGCCGGTTCACCTTGTCGGTCGGGCAAGGCGAGGCCTTGTCGGCCATCGTGGTCCTGGTCTCCTTGCCGCGGACCACGCCACGCAGGCCCATCCGCCGCATCAGGCGTTCCACGGTACAGCGGGCCACCGCGATGCCCTCGCGGCAGAGCTGCCGCCAGACCTTCCGCACGCCGTAGACGCCGAAGTTCTCGGCATGGACGCGCCGCACCTCTGCCAGCAGCAGCGCGTCCCGCTGCGACCTGGCCGAGCCCAGGGCGGGATCGGCGCGCTGCGCGACAAGGGCGTGGTAGGTCGACGGGGCGATCGGCAGCACCCTGCAGATCGGCTCGACCCCGTATGCCTCGCGATGATCGTTGATGAAGGCGATCATGGCTTTGATCGGCGGTCGAGCTCCGCCATCGCAAAATACGCCGACGCCTTGCGCAGGATCTCATTGGCCTGCCGCAGCTCGCGGTTCTCCCGCTCCAGCGTCTTGATGCGCTCGCGCTCCTCCGTCGTCGCGCCAGGCCTCTGGCCCGCGTCGCGCTCGGCCTGCCGCACCCACTTCCTGAGCGTCTCCGCGGTGCATCCAATCTTGGCTGCAATCGAGGCGATTGCAGCCCATTGCGAGGCATGATCGCCTCCATGGTCCAGCACCATCCGCACCGCACGCTGCCGGACCTCAGGCGAAAAGCGGTTCGACGTCTTCTTCGTCATGACCCCATCCTCTCAACAGTTGGGGCCTCCAGCAAACTCGGGGCGGTTCACATCGCTGGCCGCCATGGTGGTGCACAGCTTCCAGGCGATCACGTAGCGGGAGAAATCGTCGAGCACGGTGGAGAGGTAGAACCAGCCCCAGCCGATGACCTTGAGGTAGGTGAAATCGGTCTGCCACAGCTGGTTGGGCACGGTGGTCTTGGTGTGGAATTCCTCGGCCGCCTTGACCACGATGTAGGCTGGGCTGGCGATCAGGTCATGCGCCTTGAGCAGGCGATAGACCGAGGCTTCGGAGACGAAATAGCGCGCATCATCGGTGAAGCGCACGGCTAGTTCGCGGGGCGAGAGTTCGGGCTCGGCCAGCGCCAGGTCGATGATCTGACCGCGCGTTGCATCGGCGATGCGGTTCCAGACGCGATCTGGGCGCGAGGGGTGGTCGGCCAGGGCTTCTGGGCCGCCACGCTGGTGGCGGTCATACCAGCGATAGAAGGTCGCTGGCGGGATGCCCAACTGGCGCAGCGTGCGCCGCGCGGGCAAGTGAGACTGCTCGACGAGGCGGATGATCTCGAGCTTCTCGGCGGCGGAACATCTCATGTGCGGTCGTCCCCAGCCGCGATCATGCTTTTTTTAAGCAAGCGCAGCTCGAGCGCCTGTTCGGCGACGACCTCTTTCAGAGCACGGGCCTCGTGGCGGAGTTCCTTGACCTCGTCGGTGGTCGCGGCGCGCGCTGTATCGCCGGCCAGGCGGCGCTTGCCGGCTTCCAGGAACTCCTTGGACCAAGCGTAGTAGAGGCTCTCGGCGATGGCCTCGCGGCGGCACAGGGCGGCGATGCTCTCCTCGCCGCGTAGCCCTTCGAGGACGATGCGGATCTTGTCCTCGGCCGAGTGGTGCTTGCGGGTCGCGCGACGAATGTCGCGCACCAGCTTTTCGGCGGGCGGCTTGGCGGCAGGGGCGGAGGATTTCTGGCTCATCTTCACTCTCCTGGGGGTTACGATGAGCCAGAAATCCTCCTTTCCTCAACATCGCCGTTTTGTCTCAAGGGTGCTGACGTCGGACACGGCCAGCACCATGTTCGAGGTCACGGATTGCGGCTCGATCAGGCCCGGCGAGAACGGCGCCTGCAGCACCCTGGCAACCCATCGCCGATACGCGTCCTCACTGAGCCGGGCGCCGATCGCGGCAATGCCAAGGATCACGCCGAGCGGCGGCAGTACCGCTCCAAGAGTGGGCGCGAGGGCGGGTAGCGCGGTCGTCAGCCATTGGCCCAAGGGGTTCTCGGCGCGGAGCCGATCGGCGAGCGCGGCTGCCGCGGCGATGCTGGAGCTGGCCGGCGCCGCGCTGTCGAGCGGGGCCACGACGGTCGAGAGTTCCGCCAAAAGAAGCCGAGCGCGCTCCGCCTGCGGTGCCGGCAGGGCGTTTGCCGCCGCGGTGAGGAGCGGCCTCCAACGCGCGAGCTCCGCCGCCGCGCTGCCGCTCGTCACGGAGGCGGCGGGCGGCGCCGAAGTTGCGGAGCCTGTCAATGGCGTCGCCTGCACCGTAGCCGCGCCGGGCGACTCACGGCCGGTCCGGGCGCGGGCCGCGCGGAGGCGTTCATCGAGCCGGTTGAGTTGATCCGCCGTGACGTCGAGCGCCACGAGCCATTGGCGATGCTCCGCCTGCAACTCCTCGACCACAAGGTCGGTGAAAGCCACCACGGCCTGCGGGTTGCCCGACGCGATTTCGGCGGCGACGCGGTCGACGCCGGACGCCAGCGCCCGCAGCTTCTCCGCCGTGCGATCGTAGAGATCAGCGTTGCTGCGATCGCGATAGAGATTTTCGCGGTCGATGACATAGGCGCTTACCGCCGTGGCGAGGACGCCTACGACAAAGAGCCATTCGGTGCGGACGTCGAACAGCAGGGAGAACGCCGCCGCGCTCGCCAGCGCGGAGAGGGCAAGGGCGACGCCAGTCCAGAGGCTGGTGATCCCGGCTGAGGAGCGATGGCGTTCCGCGCGTCGCGTATAGTACTTGCGCTGGTCTTCCAGGAGATCGGCACAGACGACGTCCAGAGTCTCGCGAGCCGGTCCAGGCCCAGCAGCCGCCGCGAGCCGCGCGAGCGTTGCAAATTTCTGGCCGCGGGCGAGTTCGGCCTGGGACGGGAGCGCGCGCCAGCGTCCCAGCCGGTCGCCGTCGCGCACGAACTGGCCACTGATCGTGGCGAGGATCGTGAAGACTGTGATTGCCACGCAGCAGACCCAGGTTGCCGTCTCGATCTGCGGTTTCCATGCCGACCACGTCTGTCCGGCAACCGAGCCGGCGAGGATCAGGCCGCTGAGAACACCGACGCCGAGAACAAGGAGATTGAGCGCGCCGAGCAGGCGGAACAGCCAGGTCTGCTGGCGAACGGCCATCGTATCCCGCTCGGGGAACTCGGCAACCCGCGACCGGTATTCATTCGAGCTTGTGATGGTCCGCAGACTCGGCACCGCGGCCGCGTCGTTTGCCGGAGGTGTCATGGCTTGCCCTTATCTTCCTGTGCGCATGGCGTGGTTCCTCGATCCGATGTCCGGGCGTGGCGCCGGGCTTGTCCCGCTGGCGTCGTCACGGCCGAGGTGTGGCTGCGCTTGCATCGGCGGCGTCTTCCAGGAAGAAGCGGCGACGCTGCTCCGCCGTCAGCACAAGCGGAACGGCCGATCCGGTCGGGCCGGCGAATTCTCGCGGCACTGACCCGCGCGCGCGCTCAAGGAGCAGTCGATCGGTTGCCGGGTACGGCCACAGCCGCACCGTTCCGTCATCGCCTGCGCTAACCACCCGAGTCCCGTCCGGGCTGAACGACGCGGCTCGCACCCGACCCATGTGGCCGCGCAGGATCAGCGGCTCGCCGCTGCCGTCGGCTCGCCACAACCGCACGGTTCCGTCATCGCCTGCGCTCACCACCCGTGTGCCGTCTGGGCTGAACGACGCAGCGTAGACGTTATCCTGATGGCCGCGCAGGATCAGTGCCGCGCCGCTGCCGTCCGCCCGCCACAGCCGCACCGTGCGATCCATGCCTGCGCTCACCACCCGTGTGCCGTCCGGGCTGAACGACGCAGCGTACACCGTATCCCGGTGGCCGCGCAGGAACAGTGCCGCGCCGCTGCCGTCGGTCCGCCAAAGGCCTATCGTGCCGCCAACGCCCGCGCTCACCACCCGCGTCCCGTCCGGGCTGAACGACGCGGCGTAGACTTCATCCTGGTGGCCGCCCAGGATCAGCGGCTCGCCGCTGCCGTCGGCCCGCCACAGCCGCACCCCGCGGTCGCGGCCCGCGCTCACAACCCACTTACCGTCCGTGCTGAACGATGCTGTTTTCACGTCACCCCGGTGGCCGCGCAGGCTCAGCGGCTCGCCGCTGCCATCGGCCGCCCACAGCCCTACCCAGCCGCGCGCGCCCGCGCTCACCACCCGCCTCCCGTCCCGGCTGAACGACGCGGCGTTCAGCCCATCCTCGGCTCCGCGCAGGATCAGTGGTTCGCCGCTGCCATCGGGCCGCCACAGCCGCACTACTTGGTCATCGCCCGCACTCACCACTCGCATACCGTCCGGGCTGAACGACGCGGCGTAGACGTCACCTTGGTGGCCGCGCAGGATCAGCGGCTCGCCGCTGCCATTGACCCGCCACAGCCGCACCGTGCCATCATAGCCCGCGCTCACCACACGCGTCCCGTCCAAGCTGAACGAAGCGGCATGTACTCCTCCCCCCAACACTCCTCCCCGGTGGCCGCGCAGGATCAGCGGCTCGCCGCTGCCATCGGCCAGCCGCAGCCTCACCGTGGCGTCAACACCGGCGGTCACCACCCGCATACCATCCGGGCTGAACGACGCGGCGTAGACGTCACCCTGGTGGCCGCGCAGGATCAGCGGCTCGCCGCTGCCATCAGCCCGCCACAGCCGCACCGTGCCGTCCTCGCCCGCGCTCACCACACGCGTCCCGTCCCGGCTGAATGACGCGGCGTACACCACCCGCACATGGCCGCGCAGGATCAGCGGCTCGCCGCTGCCATCGGCCCGCCACAGCCGCACCGTGCCGTCCCGGCCCGCGCTCACCACCCGCGCGCCGTCCGGGCTGAAGGACCCGGCGTTCACCGCCCGCTCGTGGCCGCGCAGGATCAGCGGCGCGCTGCTGCCATCGGCCTGCCACAGCCGCACCGTGCCGTCAGCGCCCCCGCTCACCACCCGCGTCCCGTCCGGGTTGAACGCCGCGGCGATCACCGCGCCCTCGTGGCCGCGCAGGATCAGCGGTTCGCCGCTGCCATCGGCCCGCCACAGCCGCACCGTGCCGTCATAGCCCGCGCTCACCACCCGCGTCCCGTCCGGGCTGAAGGACGCGGCGCGCACTGAGCCTACGTGGCCGCGCAGGATCAGCAGCGCGCCGCTGCCATCGGCCTGCCACAGCCGAACCGTGCCGTCCCGGCCCGCGCTCACCACCCGCGCCCCGTCCGGGCTGAACGACGCGGCGTACACCTCATCTTGGTGGCCGCGCGAGATGAGTTCGATGCGCGGCGCGGCCAGGGCGGCATCCAACGCCGAGGCCAATTCGCCGACCAAGGGCTTGTCGGGCTTCTCAAGGTCGCGCGGTAGGCCTTCGAGGGCCAGCAACATCGCCGTCGTGGCATCGCCGCGTGCCAATTCCTGTCGCACCAGCGGCGCAAGACGAAGCGCCTCGCGGCGCTGAGCTTGTATTAGACGCGCTTCGGCGAGCCCCGCACTGGCTACTGCGGCGTCCCGCTGTTTGGCTTCGCTCCTGGCAAGCCGTGCTGCTGTCGTCCACTGCCAGCCGAGCAGGCCAGCGAGACCAAGGAACAGCAATGCGACCGCTGAGCCCGCGCGCAATTGCCACAGGCGACGCGACGCCAGCTCCCGTATCGTCTTCAGCGCATTCTCCCGCTCACGCTCCCGGTCAGCACGCGCGACCTTGCC
This sequence comes from Falsiroseomonas sp. HC035, assembly GCF_050563525.1. Lineage (NCBI taxonomy): Bacteria > Pseudomonadati > Pseudomonadota > Alphaproteobacteria > Acetobacterales > Roseomonadaceae > Falsiroseomonas > Falsiroseomonas sp. HC035. The sequence continues at coordinate 93,708 of NZ_JBNXUN010000015.1, read as the reverse complement.
TTGCTCCAGGAAGTCCCGCTCGAGAGGCGAGAGCCAGTCCTTGTGTCGCCCGGCCAACGCCAGGTAGTCGTCCAGATCCCCGCCTTGAGCGACGTCTTCCGTCCGCCTTCCTAGTTCTGCCCAGCGCCGCGCGGCGTCCATCAGCCGATCGAGGATCCGCTTGTCCCGGCCTCGCAGGGGTTCCTCGCCGCTGCGACGCAGCCAGCGCCGCAGCCGCGCCCACTGCGTGGCGAGCTGCTCATGCGCGAGCTCGACGCTGCCCGCACCCGCCTCCTCCCCAACTGCCTCGTCGTCGCCCTCCAGCGGCCGACCGCGTCCCGAGACAAGCAGCCGCCGGCATCGCCTGGTGGTGAACTTCCTGGCCACTACCAGTGCATCGGCGGAAAGCTCGTCCTCATGCGCGATGCGACGTGTGAAGCCGCCGCCGTCGCCCGCCCGGACGAGTCGCATGAACAGCGCCTCCGCCACGGTACGCTCCGACGCCAGCAGCATCTCGGGGTCCTGGGCCGCATTGAGGTAGACGTCCTCGGCCGCGGTGGCGAGCGCGCCTTCGAGCCGCCCGATGGCGTCGTAGGCCACGACGAGGTCGCCGCCATGGAGGTGACGACGGCGCCACGCCTCGGTCAGCGCCATTTCGAGCAGCGCGAGGTTGCCGGCTTGGTCGGTGACGTCGAGCAGCACGGCATCGGCCAGCGCCTTGGCATCGGAAGCGGCGATGCCAGCGAGCATGAGCGGCTTTTCGACGGCGGCCCGCAGCCCCTCTGGGCCCATCGCGCCGAGCAGCAAGCGACCGGCCTTATCGTCGGCATTCAGCCGGTTCCAGAGCGGCGTGTGATCAGCGCAAAGATTGAAATAGTCCCGGCGCATGGTGCCGACGATGCGCCGGCTGGTCTCGCCGGGCGGCGCCAGCAGGAGCATCGCATCCAGGAAATCCGTGCGGGCCTGGTCGTCGATCGTCTGCGTCCACAGCTCTTCCAACTGGTCGACGACGAGCAGCAGCTTAGCATCGTGAGGCCCCGACAGCCGCAGCGCGTCAAGGATGGAGGACGCGTTCCGGCTGCGGAGCGCCGGGCCCAGAGCCAGTATCGTGTCGGCCGGGACGCCCGCTGCCCGTGCCGCGGACTGCGCAGCTTTGACAAGTTCTTCGAAGGGATCCCGCCCCGGCCGCATCTCCACGACGTGCCACGCCGCCGCGTCGGGGCGCCTGCCCAGGGGGTCAGCCAGCGCGCCTTCGCGGACGGCGGGGATCAGGCCAGCCTTGACGAGCGATGACTTGCCGGCCCCGCTCTCACCGACGACCACGAGAAGGTTGGTCTTCTTGAGCCTGGCGACGAGGGCTTTCACCTCGGCGTCACGCCCGAAGAACAGGGCGGCATCCTCCGACCCGAAAGCGTCGAGGCCCATGAACGGCTCTTCGACCAGCGCCACCGGCGCGCCCGTTGGCAGGTCGACCGCGGCACGGACCAACTCCTGGATGCCCGCCGGTCCCTGATCGAGCCGGACGCCCTGGAATTGTCGGGCGAATGCTGGCAACAGACCGATATCGGCTGGATCGTCGGCGATGATCGGGATGAACGGGAACCTTCGCCCATTGCGCTGCTCGCTCACCACCCGATCGAGCGCGGCGCGTACCTCGAAGCGTACCCAGTTCCGCGCGCCCTCGCGCGTCAGCAGCAGCGCAAAAGCGGTCGCCTCGTGCTCGACCGCGTGCTCGAGTTGCTCCTGCCAGGGCTCGCCGGCACGCAGGCGGCCGGGCCGCTTGTCCAGCCACACAGTGAGGTCGAGGCCGGTGCTCCGCGCGGCAGACTCGATCGCGTCGGCCAAGGCAAGCGCCCGGTCGCTGTCCGCACCAGCGTGTGAGATGAAAAGGCAGACGCTCACTGGACGGACTCTTGCGACATCGGCGGTGCCTCCCCGTCAGCCATACTGATTAACGCATTGCTTTGGCGCGCTAGCAACGACCTGTTATCGTTTGGGCAATCTATGGAAGTATCGAAAACAAGGTAAGCTCAACGTTTTCGACATTTGGGACTGCTCCGTGGTTGCCGGACGACTGAAAGTTCGAGCTGCGGCAGCTCGACCCCGACGTGGCGGTTACCTTCCTGAACGAGACGGATGGCACTGCCATCATCGGCCACGCGCTGCTCATGGAGGCCTGCTCGCCGATCGTGGCCAGGCACACCGGCAGCGCCACCGACTGCGAATACGAGGTCGCCTGGGCCAACACCAATGCCGTGCGGATGGAATACACCTCGACCGCCGACTGCGCCGGCAATGCCGTCTGCAACCAGCATCGAACACCCGCCTCGCGTCTGCTGAGGGTACCCGCGTCCACGCGTACGCTGATCCATGACCTCCGACCCACGGCATGTGTTGAGCAGGCTTGCAGGCCTGCGCGAAGTTCTGCGAATTTCGTATTTCGGACGGGAGCGGAACTCATGCGGACGCGGTGGGCCCTGGTTGCCGGAACCGGAAGGCGTTTCGGACTGGCCGAGACGACTACGTGGCCGACTGAGGCGATCGGCTCGGCCCTCGCCCGGGAGGGTCACGGCCTCGTGGTCGGCGGCTGGCACGGCGTCGACTACATGGCTGCGGAGGCTTTCGCGGTGGCGCTCGCCGCCGCGCGACCCAACGTCGCCCTCAGCGACCTGCTGATCCAGGTGGTGCCCCGCGGCACGGAACCGGTGTTCCAAGGAGGCCGCGTCGTCTCGGTCGACACCGGTCCCGCCGAGTGGGTCGAGGCGCTGCGCTTTGCCGACGTGGCGATCCTCATTGGCGGGATCGGCGGCACCTACCGCACGTATGCCCACGCGATGCAGGAGCGGAGGGCAGTCTTTCCTGTTGCGAGTGCGGGGGGCGACGCCGCTGCGGTGTTCGCAGAGATGGGCCAGCGGTGGCACGCCGCCGGCGTTTGGGGCGTCTCGCGGACCAGCTTTGAGCGGGTGCTCGGCCACGGCATCCAAACGAAGGCCGATGCCCGGGGTCTCGCCGAGGGGCTTATGATGCTGCTGGCTGACCACTTCGCGTTCCAGGACGCGGAGTTCGAACGCACTAAGCTATTTGTCTCCTACGCTCGCGCAGACCGGGACCTGCTGCTAACAGTGAAAACGCAGTTGCGCTCTATGCCCGAACGGTCCGTAGAGGTCTGGGAAGACAGCGAGATCGCCCCAGGCACCGACTTTGAGAGGCAGATCCAGCGTGCCATGTCGGCCTCGAGAGCGTGCTTACTGCTCGTGACACCGGATTTCCTGTCGTCAGCGTTCATCAGGGAGCACGAACTGCCCTTCCTGGTGAGGGCCTCCGAACACGACTTAATGCGTTTGTTCTGGGTCCATGCCAGGCGGGCGCCGTTCGAAGGGACGGCGCTCGCGGCCAAGGAGGCGGCGCACGATCCGAAGCGGCCGATCGCGGAGATGCCGCCGTCCGAGCAGCGCGAGTGCCTCGCGCAGATCTGCCTTGAGGTGGCACGTTGCTTGCGGGAGGGTGCGCCGCAGGAGGGCGCGAATGGTCCTGTGAAATCTTGAACTACCTTGCCCCAATTGAGACCAAGCCGGGCGCGCTGGACCAAGCGGCGGCACTGCAGTGCTGGGCCTTGCCGCCGGCGTTCCAGCACCTGCGTCACCTGCTGGAGGCGCGCGTGCGCAACCCCGGCAAAGGAGTTCATCCAGTTGCTGCGCTGGTGGAGGTCGCCGCCAAGGAGGTGGTGGCGGCCGCGGTGGCCGATGCCAGGCTAACGATCATCGACGAGCTTGCGGTTGTAGACGTAAGCGTCGCGGCGGCGGCACATTGCGGCGCGGGCTAGCCCTGTGATCGAAGGCGGTCATGGGCAAAGCGCAGACGCTGCCGATCGAGGCTGAGGATGCTCATACGATTGATCGTATGAGCTGCGCGAGGCGCCGGTCGAGGTCATCACCCGCGGCGAGCGACGGCGGATTTGGACGCCCGAGCAGAAGCGCGACATCGTCATGGAGAGCCTGGAGCCGGGCGGCTCGCCGATCGCGGTGGCACGGCGACATGGCATCGGCAGTGGGCTTCTCTACACCTGGCGTCGGCAGATGATGGAAGGCCAGCTCAAGGCGCGGCTGCCTATGCCGCCGAGCTTCGCGCCGGTCTCCGCGGTGCCGGACGGGGCGGAGGCGGCAGCGGAGCCGCCGATGCAGCAGGCGGCGCCTAGGACGGCGCTCTCCGTCGACACCTCGGCCCGGATCGAGATCGTGCTGCCGGATGGTGTGACGGTGCGGGTGGGGGCGGCGGTGGACGAGGCGGCGCTACGTCGCGTGCTGGCCGCGGTGGGTCGCCGATGATCGCCCCGCCTGCCGGATTGCGGGTCTGGCTGGCCTGCGGCGTGACCGACATGCGCAAGGGGATGACGGGCCTGGCGATGCTCGTGCAGCAGGGCCTGGCGGAGGATCCATTCAGCGGTGCCGTCTATGCCTTTCGTGGCCGCCGGGCCGGGCTGATCAAGCTGATCTGGCACGATGGGGTTGGCCTGTGCCTGCTGACGAAGCGACTTGAGCAGGGCCAGTTCGCTTGGCCGACGACCACGACGACAGGCTGCATCGCCTTGTCCACGGCGCAGTTGGCGGCGCTGCTCGACGGCTGTGAATGGCGTGCCCCGGTGCCGCGCCGCAGGCCGGAACTGGCTGAGTAACAGCGCCGCGATTCAGCTGGAAACGGTAGGTCCGACGCGACGGCATCCGGCACCATCGCGGCGTGCAGATCGACCTCGACACGCTGCCCGACAACCCCGCCATCCTGCAGCAGATGCTGCGAGAGGTGGTCGCCGATGCGGCGCATCAGCACGGCGTGCTGCATGCCGAGAACGACAAGCTGCGGCTGCTGATCCAGCGTCTGCTGCGTCAGCAGTTTGGCCGCCGGTCGGAGCAGCTGAGCCCGGACCAGCTGCAACTCGGGCTCGAGGATCTCGAGCAGACGATGGCCGAGAACCAGGCGGGGCAGGATGCGGCGGAGGCGCGGCAGGGCCGCCGCCGCACAGCACCGCCCCGGCGCAACCACGGCGCCCTGCCGGAGCATCTGCCGCGCTACGAGGTGCTGATCGACGTTGAGCAGCGTGACTGCCCCTGCTGCGGCAGCGCACTGCATGCCATCGGCGCGCTCCGCACCGAGCAGCTCGACATCGTGCCCGCCCAGCTGCGGGTCCGCGTCACCCGCCGCCCGCGCTATGCCTGCCGCGCCTGCGAGGGTGCCGTAGTGGTGGCGCCTGCGCCGGAGCGGCCGATTGATGGCGGCATGGCGACGGAGGCGCTGATCGCGAATGTGCTGGTCAGCAAGTTCTGCGACAGCCTGCCGCTGTACCGCCAGGCGCAGATGTTGGCGCGGCAGGGCGTGGTGCTCGATCGATCGACGCTGAGCAATTGGGTCGGCCGGGCCTGCTGGTGGCTGACCCCGCTGTATGACCTGCTCCTCGGCACGGCGCTGTCCTCCGCCAAGCTGTTCGCCGACGACACGACGCTGCCGGTGTTGGACCCCGGCCGCGGCCGGACCAGGACCGGGCGGCTCTGGTGCTATGCGGTCGATGACCGGCCATGGTGCGGCCCGGGCCACCCGGTGGCGGCCTATGTCTACTCCGAGGATCGCAAGGGCATGCGGCCCACAGGGCACCTGGCGGCATTCCAGGGCGTGCTGCAGGTGGATGGCTATCCCGGGTTCAAGCGGCTGGCGGGCGACCGCACCAACGCCTCGGTCAGCCTGGCGTTCTGCTGGGCGCACATGCGGAGGTACTTCTACGAATTCCATGTATCCACCCAGTCGCCGCTCGCGGCCGAGGTGCTGGCACAGGTCCAGGCGCTCTACGCGATCGAGACCCAGATCAGCGGCCATCCCGCCGAACACCGGCGACAGGTGCGGCAGGCGCGAAGTCGACTCATCGTCGAGGCCCTGCATGGCTGGCTACAGGTTCATCAAGACCGCGTCTCCGCCGCCTCGGACTTGGCCAAGGCCATTCGCTGCGCTCTGCGGCATTGGCCGGGCCTGACCCTGTTCCTCGACGATGGGCGGGTCGAGATGGACTCGAATGTGGTCGAGCGCGCCATCCGTCCGATTGCCCTCACTCGCAAAATTGCACTGTTTGCCGGAAGCGATGGCGGAGCGCGGCACTGGGCGATCGCGATGACACTCATCCAGACCGCCAAGCTGAACGGCGTCGAGCCGATGACCTGGCTGACAGATGTGCTGGAACGCATCGTCTCCGGGCAGACCAAGGCCACCGACCTGGGCTCACTGCTGCCGTGGAACTGGAAGCCAAATAACCCTGCCGCGGTATCCGACATCGCAGCGTAGACGCCAGAGATCAAACGGTGCCTACCGTCAACGCAATTCCGCCCCTGTCGTCGCCGCGACGCTCTGATGTCCGCTTTCAAGAGCTTTCTGCAGCTGGGATCGCCGCGCGAGGCGGTTGCCTGACTCTGGCCGAACACGGGAGGAGGCGAGGCGGATAGACGTCGGTGATCAAGCTCTGATCCGCGGGTTGGCTACCGCATCTCCGATTATGCGTCCGGGGCGTTCCCGATCTTACTGCGGGCGTCGGTCTGACCGGCCACAAAGCGTCAGACGGGAGTTCCCCTGCCGTTGCCTCGCCCCCACCCTTGCCCAGCCCTATGACCGCAGCGTGGGTGGGCTGCGCCTACGCGGACTTCACCTCCTTCCCGATCGCCCAAATGAACCCTGCGAGTTCACGTGCGACAGCGGTGACGGCGACCGTCAGCTTCTTGCCGCGCGCCGAGAGCGCTCGATACCTGCCGCAGAGCCGCGCCTGCGCCTTGTGCGCAATGTCGCGCACCGCGGGCGAGACGTGCCGATGCTGGTAGAGCTTCTTGGCGCCGACGCGTGGCGGATGCCGATAGGTCCATGCACTCTCGACGAGTGCCCGTCGAATTCGTCCGTTCCCGGCTTTGGTGATGCCGAGGCGGCGCACCGTGTCGCCTGTTGAGCGCTCGCCCGGCACCAGGCCGAGATAGCCCATAAACTGGCGCGCACTGTCGAACCGGGCGAGGTCACCGATCTCGGCAGCAATCGCCACCGCTGTTGGCACCCGGATGCCGCGCAGTGCCTGCAAGGCCTCGACGAGCGGCGCCAGCGACCACCCCGGCATGAACTCGACGATGGCCACCTCGATGCGCTCCAGCCGCTCCTTGGCGTGCCGGGCTGCCAGGATGAGCTCCTGCAAAACGAACTGCTGGGGCGGATGGTCGAAGGCCTGCTCGGCCAGCCAGCGCTCGTGTCGGGCGCCCCAGGTGGTCTTCCCGGGGAATGCGCGCCCATGCTTCAGAAGCATCGACGAGATCGCTTGGCGCTTTCGGCGCAGATCATCGACAGCGGCCCCGCGGGCGCGTGCCAGGTCGCGCATCGCCTCGTGTGCCTCGTCTGGCACCCATACGGCGGTCAATTCACCAGCCCGGAGCAGCCGAGCCAGGGCAGTCGCGTCGCGCCGGTTCGTCTTGACCCTGTCGCCCGGCTTACGCGGGATCAGCGAGGGCGCCACCACGGTGCAGGCGTGACCAAGGGCAATCACCTGGCGATAAAGGCCGTAGCCGGTCGGTCCGGCCTCATAGCAAACATGCAGCTTACCGTGCCGCGCGGCCAGCCGGGTCAGCAGCTTCCGCACCACATCGGGACTGGCGTCAACTTCGCCGATATAGCGCACCTCACCAGTTCGGCCGGGCTCCGCAACAGCAATTGCGTGCTTCAGCTTCGCAGCGTCGATCCCCACGAAGACGGTGCTATCATCCTCCACGGCTCGTCCTCCCTGCGCTGAGGATAGGCCCGCCCCTGCGGGCAACCCTCGTTCACCCGCGCACTGTAGGACGAGCCACCAACCTCCACGGCGGACATACGGTCTTACCTGAAGCGGGCGGGTCCTGCTGATGGCGAGGATTGGTCGCCTCGGTTACGCCAGTAGATCTGCTGCTCCTCCGCAACAATGGCCTCAACGTTCTCGACGAAGCAAAAAGGCCTCTTCCTCCTCCGCTATGCCATGGTACTCGCTCGCGCCGTTTGTATAGAGCCGGACCTCACGCTTGATCCGCTCGCTGGCGCCTCGATATGCGGCCCACGTTTCCTCGTAGCGCGCGATCTGGCGCCACCCCTCCAACAGCGCCACGGTCACGCCGAGCAGCGCAGTCAGCACCGGGATATGTGATGCCCCACCGAAGACCTGTAGGAAGGTGGTCGCCGCGCCGGCCGCGACTATAGCGATGCCAAGCGCTTGCGCGCGTGCTTTGAAGCGCAAGGCGCGCTCGCTATACCAGCGCCGCTGCCCGCCGAGGTCGTGCTCGAGGTACTGCTCGGCTTTAAGTGCCCTTGCCGACGCGCGCGGGTCACGCTCTGAGACCTGTTCCGCTGCCAATCTGTCCTCCGTACGCTCGAGCCGCCAAACCGAAAACAATTCTATCAGCTAGGCGATCGAACGAAACGGTCTTCCCGACAGACCTGTTGGCGTGCATGAGCTACACTGGCCCGGCAGCGCGCGAGATTCGACCGAGGCGTCAGCGAGGTGCTTCGATCGGCTTTCGATGTCGGTGATAGTTCATAAAAAGACGAGGCCCACATCATCGATCCCATCCTAGAACACCGCAACGAATAAAGCTGACCATCGTGCGTGACGATAACATGGAGACAACCGCTGCCGTCAGCGATAATGTAATTTTTCTTCCGGTCCACAATGGCCAGCTGACGCGGCAGCTTAATTATCACTACGAAATGCCTGTCCGACATCAGTCAAAAGGTGCGATCCTGATGACCAGGAAAATCGACCTGAGCCTTTTGCGAAAATCCGTTTTTGATTTGGAGGATTTCCAAATTAGCGGCTTTGCAGCTTGCCAACTGATCTTGTTTATGAAAAATGCCTGTTTGTAACTAAGAATGTCCGCTTCGCGCCAAGTTTGGAGGCACCGTAATGAGTGAATTGGAAAATAGACTATCAAAGATCTCCATCGTATATGGTGATATATTCAAGATGCCTGTCGACATTTTAATTCTAAAATACGCCGATGCGTTTCGCGGGGCGGACTTAAGGGCGGCCGAGATCTTAGGTATCTCGAATAAAATATCGCTGAGCCGAGGCGAACATCGAAGCTTTAGAAGCAATGAGAGAATTGCCGCTCCCTTAATTTGTTTTGTGGGTGTGGGGCGATTGGGCGACTTTCGGTATCAACAAATTCGAGAATTTGGTAGAAATGTTCCTACCATAGCAAAAGTCGTACAGCCGGGCGCGCGACAGTTGGCGATTACGATTCACGGCCCAGGCTACGGCCTCGACGAGCGAGAAGCAGTGTTCGCGCTTTTTGCGGGCATTATTGAAGCAGGTCAACCGACCGAAAGATTTGATAGCAAGGCCGACATCTCGATCATCATTGTCGAAAAAGATAAAAAAAGATATGGGCGAATCCAAGGTTATCTTGATGAGTTCCTAAAGTTTTTTGCAGGACAACTTTGGGATCAACGTCTTTCTTTCGGAAGGGATGATGCAGCTTTTAGGGGTCAGTTTGAAAAGGATACGCTAGAGCTAATGCAGTTTGGTGCGGTCTCGGAAGAAAAGCCACATGTCTTTGTTGCAATGCCTTTTGCTAAAGAGTATATTGATGAATGGGAGCTTGGGTTACGTGAGCCAGTTAATGAGCTAGGTTTTCTTTGTGAACGAATGGATGCCGAGGTTTACACTGGAGATGTCTTGCAGCACATAAAGAGGCGCATCGAGAGCTGCAACGTACTTCTGGCGATCCTGACTGGAGACAATCCAAACGTTTATCTTGAGATTGGATATGCATGGGGCAAGGGAATACCAACCGTGCTGGTAGTGCGTGAAGGGCACAAGGTTCGATTTGATGTTCAAGGCCAGCGCCATTTGACATACGAAAGTGTCTACGATTTGCGGAAGAAAATAAAGACTGAATTAGAAGACTTAAGGAAGCGTCGGTTGATTTGAAGCCTGATGTCCAAAACCGCGGATCCGAGGATCTCCAAATCGATGAGGAGTGAGAGAAGGAAATGATACCGCGCTGGCTCAAGAGATATTACCCATCTGCTGCGCTGTATAAGTGGAAGGTCCGCCACATCCGCGCCGATCCTCCTGCTGACATTCCTACGAACCGGCGCTCGAGCCTGACGTCCCGCGGTCGCAGAGCGTGGCGCGGGCGAATGACCGTCGCATGGTGAGCAGCATCATCTACGTTATCCGCGATGGATTGCATGAGCATGATATCCCCGCGGCCGACGGGCCGGGCGGGTAGGTATGGGATCGCTTCGTGCTCTGGAGCCGCCCGCAGCGTGTTCGACCGCTCCTTTAGACCACTGGCCGCCGCTGCTGGACCGGGCAATCGGTTGGCAAACCAGGGTCGGCCGGAGGTCAAAGTTCCACGCCATCTGCGGCGGCGAGGACCTCTTCTGATGCTGCTGACAAAGGGGCAGGCAGCGACCATGACGAGAGAATCGACCGTGTCGGAATGAGCCACGTCCATCGGCGGATTCAGCCCCAGGTCCGGTCCGAAGCCGGGCGCCGGAGGATCACGTCGCCGTCGCGGAGCAACTGCTGCACCAACTCGCCGGCGGCGACCTGAGCCGCATATTCATGACCTGTGCGCCTCGCCTAGCCCCGGTCGTTTAACTGCATCGCTTAGGCGAGCGCGTCCGCCACCTCCTCCGGCATGGCCGGTCTCAGGACTTGGCCCTGATGCTCTACCGGCTGCTCTGCCGGAACATACGCCCTGGCCTCGCGGAGCTCGCGGAGTATGCCCGCCACGGCGGCGTCAATGGCCGGGACTGGCAATGCCGGGAGCAACCCGCAACCCAGGCCTCGCGCCTCCGCAGCCGCCTCTGCAACGCTCTTGCTAGCGTCGAGACGGCGGCATTTGAGGCGGCTCGCATGCGCCGCAAGGTCTCGGGATCGATAGGGTCGGACGCGTCCATGCCGATCAGCATGTTCTACTTATGTTCTAGCCGCAAGTGCGAAGGCCGCTGGTCTCATGAAGGCGCGAGTATCAACGTCTCGCGCGTTCGGAAGTTAGGCGCAACGTGATGACGTCGTAGGCAAGATAGCCGCTACCAGGGCGCGCTCCGCTTCACCAATTCATCTCTAGGTTGTTGATTGTCACTGAGTGTCAAACGGCGCGGAAACGGGGCTCTGGCGCAGTTTCCGTGCTGGTTTTGGCGTTGATGTAGGGAGCCTGCACCGAGGGAGCGCTACCGATGCACCTCCTGGACCCACGTCCTCTTCTGCCCGCTGGTCTTCTGGTCGACGCATTGGACATCGGCGCCGACTGCATCACCATTCTTGCCCACCCAGCGGCAACGGCCTGCTGTTGCCCGTCCTGTGGCGAGCCGTCCGGCCGAGTGCACAGCCACTACCAGCGGCGACTGCTTGACCTGCCCTCGCACGGGCGGATTGTCGAACTTCGTTTGCGGGTGCGCCGCTTCCGCTGCTTCACGGCCGCCTGCACGCGACAGACCTTCGTGGAGCCGCTGCCGACCGAGGTCGCCGGGCGCTCTGGGCAGCGCACTTCACGGCTGGATGGTTTGGTCCAGCATCTCGGCATGGCGCTGGGTGGCCGGCCTGGCGCCGGCCTCGCTCAGCGCCTGATGTTGCCGGTCAGCAGGGACACGCTGCTGCGTGTGGTGCGGAGCCGTGCGCCGCCCCGACCTGGGCCGATCCGTGTCATCGGGGTTGACGAGTGGGCGTGGCGGCGGCGCCAGCGCTACGGCACCATTATCTGCGAGCTGGAGCAGCGGCGGATCGTCGACCTGCTACCTGACCGTGAAGCTGCCTCGGTGAAGGCCTGGCTGCGCGCGCATCCGGAGATCGATGTTGTGGCCCGCGACCGTGCAGGTGGCTTTGCCCGTGCGGCCAGCGAGGCCGCGCCCAATGCGATCCAGGTCGCCGATCGCTGGCACCTCATGGAGAACGCAAGCGCCGCCTTCCTGGAAGCCGTACGCGCCGTGCTGGGCCCGATCCGCCGGGCCCTCAGCCGCGGCGCAATCAACCCGGACCTGCTGAGCGCCGCCGAGCGTCTGCAGTACGAGGGCTACCTTCGGCGCCAAGAGGCGAACAACGCCATCCGCGCGATGGCGGCTGTCGGCACGGCCATCAAAGAGATCGTCCGCCGCACCGGCCGAAGCCGCAAGCTGGTGCGGGCGGTGCTGCGGCATGCCGAGGACGAGGTGTTCCGCGGCCGCACCAGCAGCCTGGACCCGTGGCTGCCGCGGCTGGAGGAGCGGTGGGAGGCCGGGTGTCGCAACTCAGCCGACCTGTGGCGCAACCTGCGCGCCGAGGGCTTCGGTGGCTGCTCGCGGGTCGTCACTGAATGGGCCACGCGGCGTCGGCGCAGCGAGCAGCCCGATGGCGGCGCAGCCGGCAGGATGCCGCCGGCCAGGACCATCGCGTGTGGATTCCGACGATGTCGGCCGCCTGTTCCGAGGCGAAGTCGGCCACGTATTCCGAACTCATGTCGGCCGGCCATTCCGATTGATGTCGGCCGGGTGGTTACTGGTCAGCGGGCAGGTTGTTGTCTCCATCGGGTAGGCGGTTCAGGTCAAGCGTCTGGTGCTGTCGCGGCCGTCCGCTTCCGTCGCAGGCTGTCGCCGCGGAGCTGGATGCGGTGCGCGTTGTGGACGAGGCGGTCCAGGATGGCGTCGGCCAGGGTGGGGTTGCCGGTGATCAGATCGTGCCAGCGGTCCACCGGCACCTGGCTGGTGATCAGCGTGGCGCCGCGGCCGTAGCGGTCCTCGGCGAGTTCCAGGAGGTCGCGCTGCTGCTCGGGCCCAAGTGGCTCGAGACCCCAGTCATCGAGGATCAGCACCTTCACCGCGCCCAGCGTGCGCATCAGCCGCGCATGCCGCCCGTCGCCGCGCGCCAGGCCGAGGTCGGCGAACAGCCGTGGCACCCGCTGGTAGAGTACGGAGTGGTTGTCGCGGCAGGCCTTCTGGCCGAGGGCGCAGGCCAGCCAGGATTTGCCGACCCCAGTCGGCCCCTCGATGATCAGGTTCTCCCGCGCCTCGATCCAGCCGCCCAGCGCCAGCTTCTGGAACAGCGGCCGGTCGAGGCCGCGGCTGGTGCGCCAGTCGATGTCCTCGATGCTGGCCTGGTGCCGCAGCTTGGCGAACCGCAGCCGCGCCTTCAGCCGCCGGTCCTGCCGATCGGCGATCTCGCGGTCGAGCAGCAGGCCGAGCCATTCGGCAGGGGCAAGCTCCCCGCCGCTGCGGCTCTGCAGATCCTCGAATGCTCGCGCCATGCCGGCGAGGCCGAGCTGGCGCAGCTGGTCGAGGGTGGGATGGGTCAGCATGGTCTGTCTCCTCAATGGTAGTAGCCGGAGCCCCGGAGGTTCGGGTGCAGCAGGGGCAACTCGTCGCTCTCCCGCGGCCGGCGCGGCGCCGGCTGGCGGTCGAGGTTGTTCTGCAGGATCGACTGGATGGAGCCGTAGGACCGGGCGCCGATCTCGAGGCCTCGTGCGCAGGCTGCCTCCAGCCGGTCCCGCCCATAGGTCCGCAGCAACCGCAGGATGCCGAGGCAGGCACGGAACCCCTGCTCGGGATGCGGCCGGCTTTCCAGAATGATCGCCGTCAGCGCCGCGGTGGACGCACCGATGGCCGCCGCCTCCCGCCCGATCCGCTCGATGGTCCATTCAGCATGGCGCCGGTGCGCCTGCGGCATGTGCTCGGTGAGCGTGGTGTGCCGGCCGCGCAGGCCTCCACGAACGTGCACGGCGACGCGCTCGCCCTTGTGGAACAACTCCACTGTTCGGGCGGTGACGCGGGCCTCTACCTGCTGCCGCAGCAGCCGGTGCGGCGCCGAGTAGTAGTGGCCGTCGACATCGACGTGGTAGTCGAGCCCGACGCGGCGGATCCGCCATTCGGCGTAGACGAACGGCTCCGCCGGCAGGTCGGCCAGTGCCGGGCGGTCCAGCTCCTCGAACAACTGCCGCCGGCTGACCCCGAGCCTGCGCATCGGCCGGCCGTTCAGGTCCACCAGCAGCGCCGCGATCGCCCCGTTCAGCGCCGCCAGCGAGCCGAACCGCTGATGCCGCAGCCGCGCCAGTATCCAGCGCTCCACCACCAGCACGCCGGCCTCGACCTTGGCTTTGTCACGTGGCCGCCGGATCCGCGCCGGCAGGATCGCCGTGCCGTAATGGGCCGCCAGGTCCCGGTAGGTCGGGTTGAGGCCGGGCTCGTACCAGTTGGCCCGCAGCACGCCGCTCCGCAGGTTGTCCGGCACGATCTGCCGCGGCACCCCGCAGATGAACTCCAGCGCACGGACATGCGCGCCCACCCAGTCCGGCAGCGTCTGCGTCCACACCGCCTCCGCGTAGGTGTAGCTCGACGCCCCCAGCACCGCGACGAACACCTGCGCCGTGCGCACCTCGCCAGTGGCGGGATCGATCACCTCCGCCGTCTGCCCGGCGAAGTCGACGAACAGCCGCTCCCCCGCCGGGTGCACCTGCCGCATCGTCGGCGACAGCCGGCCCTCCCAGCCGCGGTAGAGGTCGCACCAACGGCTGTAGCCGTAGCCGCCGGGCTGCTCGCGCCGGTATTCGTCCCACAGCAGCATCAGCGTCACGCCCGGTCGGCGCAGCTCCCGGTGCACCGCGACCCAATCCGGCTCGGCCTTTCGTCGCAGCCCGACCTGCGCACCCCCGCCGGCGAACAGCAGCGCCTCCAGCGCGCCGTCCGTCACCGTCGCCGGCAATGGCCAGATCAGCCCCGCCGCCGCCGCCCGGTCCAGGCACAGCCGCGCCGTGCTGCGCGCAACGCCCACCGAGCGCGCGATCGCCCGGTCGGTCGCGCCCATCTCGTATTTCAGCCGCAGGATCTCTCGCACGCGTCGCATCGACACTCTCTCGGCCGGCATCCAGCTCCCCCTCTCGCGTCCATCGCGAAGGGGGCCCGGACCCCGCCCAGCCGTCGAGCAACCACCACCCCTGCAGGGGTGGCCGACTTCAAATCGGAATGGCCGACTTCATCTCGGAATCACCGGCCGACATCAAATCGGAAACGGTGGCCGACTTCCGTCGGAATCCGCACCATCGCGCGGGTCATGCTCGCCGGCCGCGACCGTCTCGCGCGGGCGGAGGCGGTGATGGTCGCCACTGTCGAGGCGGCTGTCCCGGCGCTGGCGACGGCACGTGATCTGGTCGAGCGCCTCCACCGCATGTTGCGGTCCCGAACATCAGACGCATTGCCGGCGTGGATTACCGATGTCAGTGCCAGCATGCTCGCCGCCTTCGGGCGGGGCATCGCGCTTGATCAGGCGGCAGTCCGCGCGGCGCTGACCGAGCCGTGGTCCAACGGCCCAACTGAGGGATGCATTACCAAGCTCAAGCTTGTCCGACGGCAGATGTACGGCCGCGGCAAGCTTGACCTGCTGCGGGCGCGGCTACTCGTCCCTGCGTCGCCATGACCAGCACGGAAACTGCGCCAGAGCCCTTGTTCCATGCCGATCCACACGTTGGCGGCCCGAGGAGAAGCTGCGGATCCTGGCGGAGTTGGACGAGCACGGTGTCAGGTTCGACGACGTGGCGCGGCGGCGTGACTTCAGCCGCAGCCTGCTACGGCAGTGGCGTGATGCGCTGCGGCGCGGCCGGCTTGCTTCGGGTGTTGCAGCTTTCGTCCCGCTGCGCGTCGTGCCTGAATTGCGGGACCAGTTGCTCCTGCCTCACTGGCGGCCTGCGCGGGTCCTGACGGCGAGCCGGACGAGCGCATCGAGATCGTGTTGGCCGACGATACCGCGGTGCGGGTGACGGAGCGGATCAGCACCACGGCACTGCGTCGCGTCCTGGCGGCGCTGCGCGGATGATCCCGGTTCCCTCCGGCGTACGGGTATGGTTGGCGGTCGGCCACACCGACATGCGCCGCGGCATGAGTGGTCTGGCGCTGCAGGTGCAGGAGGCACTGGGCCGCGATCCTTATGCCGGCGATCTCTACGTGTTCCGCGGGCGCCGCGGTGACCTGGTCAAGATCGTCTGGCACGACGGGCTTGGCATGTCCCTTTATGCGAAAAGTCTGGAGCGGGGACGCTTCATATAGCCTGCGCCGGCGGACGGATCGGTGGCGATCTCGGGCGCGCAGCTGGCCTAGATGCTCGACGGGATCGACTGGCGGAACCCGCAGCGGACATGGCGGCCGGAAGTCGCGGGTTAGGTCGCTGCACCCTACAGGAGCTTCAGAGCCCTTCTCAGCCATGCTCCGTGTATCCGAGCATTGCTCACATAAATTATGGTCCTTGGAAGATCCAACTAGCGGATTGGCAATCCGCATATGGGGTCGCTAATAGCAACCCCATGCTGGTTTGCAAAATCTGTCGTGTCGATCGCTGGGCGCCCAGCCCTACGTTCCGGCAGCAACAGGCATGCTACTGTTCTAAGATCCCCCGGCGGCATCGCGATGTTCCAAACTTGAGCCCCCCCGCCTTCAGTCACCAAGACTAATCGTGTTCCATCGGGCGAGAACGTGCCCGCCACAATGGGAGTCTGCGCCCACGGAGGACTGCGGCGAAGTGGGAGCCCCACGCGGACGCCGCTTGAGAAATCCCACAGCTGGGCCCTGCCATCATTTCCAATAATAAGAAGTTTAGATCCGTCTGGGCTGATTGTAGAATTATATACCGCAGTGTCATTACGTATAGCCTGACCCGCCGCTAATCCAGTAATAACATCTTTGGCTTGCAAAACCCCATCCTGCTCATATAACCTGACGGGGCGACCGTCGATAAAACCAACTGCTATAAATGTCTTATTTTCGGGTAAATCATTTACTAACACTGAGGTAGTCGAGATCATTCTAGCTGCGGAAGACAGGTCGTCCATAATCCAGATCTTTATCAAATCATCTGAGGCCGTAATCATCTGCCTCCCATCCGGATGAACTGAAATAAATTTCAGCCCATCTCCATGCTGATCATTAAACTCGGCAAATCTCGATTCATGAATATCCCAAAAACGGATCGAGCCATCTCGAGTTCCGATAATTAGCCACCGATCGTGATTTGCAAATGTATGGACCGTGATCTCGCGTTCAAATCCAATTCCTGCGACCTCGATGACTTCTTCGTCATAATCCACTTCTGATTCGGCCGTGACGGGGGCTCTATTTCGTCGAATTCGTACTGCCCCACTATCATCTACCACCGCCATCGTTCTTCCGTCAGATGCCAGTACCGCATTCTGAAGATTTGTACCATTCAAGTATCTCACAAAGCCACGGCTTGTATCCCAAAGTCGGATAGTGCCGTCAAGGGATGCCGTAACGATTTTAGAGCCGTCGGAATTTGAAGCTGAGGCGCGAAGCGCCGTATCATGCTGAACGTCTGGACCTACTTCTGCACGTGAACTAATATCCCAAACGCGGACAGTTCCATTAGCAGAAGACACAATCAGCCGCCTTCCATCAGAACTAAACGTCGCCATAACTACTGGTCCGGGATGATGAAAAGGAGAGCCCATCTGCTCTCCGGTCATGCCATTCCACAAGTACACAGCGCCGTCACCTCCGAATGTGATCAACTGGCTCCCATCATGATTGAAACTAGATGGACCCAACAGTCCGTCATAATACCCGTTTCGTAAAGGCGCACTGATTTGCTCGCCGGTCAAAGTGGCTCGCAGATCAGCGAGATTGCCGGCCGTTATGAGGAAGCGGGCTCCATCTGGACTGAAGGTAGCTGAAACGATTTCCCCTCCGCGACTTGGAAGTTCAATAGACGGGCCAATCGGCCGGGCGTCGGCGCTGTTCCATAGTCTTGCCCTCCAGTCACTATCAACTGTAAGTACTATTGAACCGTCGCGGCTCAATGCCAGTTGTATTATCTCACTTCCCTGCAACATTGGATTGCCGTTTGGCATCCCAGTCTGACTATCCCATAACCTGGCCGTCCCGTCGTGCGATGCAGTCACTACTCGTGTCCCATCCCAGCTGAATAAAGCAGCGCTTACACGGCCGGTGTGGTTCATTGTTAAGCCGATTTGCCGCGTCGTAGCGACGTCCCAGATTCGGACAGTATTACCAGAGACAGCAAATACTCTGTTACCATCCCGGTTGAAGTCGCCAAAGGCGATTTGTTCCCCGTCAAAAAGCGGAGGTCCGATTTGCTGCCCTGTGTCAGTAGACCACAGTCGAGAGTCGGTCGATTCAGAAATGCTTAAAATGTGTCGTTCATCGGTGCTCAAGCGAACTTGGGTCACCAAGCCGGCATGGCGGAGAGGCGGTAAAATTTCCAGTCGCAGACCCAACGCCTGCCCGAGTACAATAAGCGCCCGCTGCACAACTGGCCGCCGGTCGGTCGAGCTTCGCGGTAAAGAAGCGAGAGCAAGCTTGAGTGCATCGGAGCCCCTCCCATCCCGGTAATGCGTTTCGGCTAAGGCGGCCAGCGCCATAGATTCGTTTGCAACAGCGGCATTTCGCTGCCGCATCGCCACCCATGCTGCCGCACTCGCAGCCATGAAAAGCACCGCGAGTACGGTTGTAGCCAAAGTAGCCAAACGGCGCGTCAGCCGGAATTGGCGGACATCCTCGCCATCAAGCTCGTCTTTTGACTTACGTAGCAGCGTCGCAGCGAGATCAAGGACCGCTTGCCGGAATCGTGAGTTTTCTACGGTGAGTTGTTTAGGCTGCTGCGCCCAGCGCATATCAACGTACAAAGGTTCTTGTTGAAATACGCCTGCCAAACGTCGCGGTAAAGCGGTTGTGATTAACCAATTAAAATCGCGGTCGACCTCATTCCAAAAAATTTCCCCGCTCGTGAGAACTATTAATATGGTGCTAGACGATCGATTTTTTAACCACCAGTCGATCTCCCTTGCGACCCAAGATGATGTAGAGGCCATCGGTGAAGCTAGAAGAACGAAGTATTGCGCATGACTGAGTGCAGATTCTATCGAATCCCAGAGACCCGGGCTGGCAGACAAATTAGTCTGATCTAAAAATACGCGCAAACTGCGCAGACGGTACCAGGGCTTTGCAACCCGATGAAGAGAATATTGCAGAGCTGGTGCAAGAAGGCCATCGGTCGCATGGCTATAGGATATAAAGGCATTATAAATCCCACGCTGCTCCATATTGGTCCTCCCAAAAGACTCTGGCGGTGTCACCAACCTCGGCACAGCCAACGTCTGCAAATGACCGGGAAAGTTAGCGGCGTGGACGCCATGTGTTTAGCGTCTGTAGGGGCTCTGATGACCTGCCGCCGATCGGGGATCCATGGGCTATGAGAGACTTGGCCCGTGTTCTGGCCTGGCCGTCTGGCCCTGCCGGAGCGGAGCGTAGGCGGTGCCAGACGGCCGCGGCAACACCGCTTCCGGCGCCGGCGGCCGATAGCCCAGCGCACTGTGCGGCCTGACCGTGTTGTAATGGCGCCGCCAACGCTCGATCAGCACCTCCGCCTCCCGCAGCGAATAGAAGATCTCCCGGTCCAGCAGCTCATCCCGCAGCTTGCCGTTGAACGATTCATTGTAGCCGTTCTCCCAGGGGCTGACGGGCTCGATAAACAGCGTCTTCACGCCAATCCGACCGAGCCAGCCGCGCACCACCTTGGCCACGAATTCCGGCCCGTTGTCGCAACGGATATGCTCCGGCGGCCCGTGCTTGACAAACAGATCCGTCAGCGTCTGGAGCACGTCATCCGAGCCAAGCCGACGCGCCACCACGATCGCCAGGCACTCCCGCGTGTACTCGTCGATCACCGTCAGCATGCGAAACCGCCGCCCGTCATGCATGCGGTCCTGCACGAAGTCATACGCCCATGTCTGAACCGCCCCGGGTTTGTCGGAGGCCCCAACTGTTGAGAGGATGGGGTCATGACGAAGAAGACGTCGAACCGCTTTTCGCCTGAGGTCCGGCAGCGTGCGGTGCGTATGGTCCTGGACCATGGAGGCGATCATGCCTCGCAATGGGCTGCAATCGCCTCGATTGCAGCCAAGATTGGATGTACCGCCGAGACGCTTCGGAAGTGGGTTCGGCAGGCCGAGCGCGACGCGGGCCAGAGGCCTGGCTCGACGACGGAGGAGCGCGATCGCATCAGGACGCTGGAGCGCGAGGTTCGCGAGCTGCGGCAGGCCAATGAGATCCTGCGGAAGGCGTCGGCGTATTTTGCGATGGCGGAGCTCGACCGCCGATCGAAGCCATGATCGCCTTCATCGACGATCACCGCGAGGTCTACGGTGTCGAGCCGATCTGCAGGATGCTGCGGATCGCCCCGTCGACCTACCATGCGCGTGTCGCGCAGCGAGCCGATCCGGCAAAGGCTTCGCCTCGCGCCCAGCAGGACCTGGTGCTCATGGCGCAAATCCGGCAGGTGCATGCCGCCAACTTCGAAGTCTACGGCGCCCGCAAGGTCTGGCGGCAGCTCTGCCGCGAAGGCATTGCAGTGGCCCGCTGCACGGTGGAACGCCTGATGCGGCGGATGGGCCTGCGTGGCGTGGTCCGTGGCAAGGAGACCAGGACCACGATGGCCGACAAGGCCTCGCCTTGCCCAACCGACAAGGTGAACCGGCAGTTCCGGGCGCCGCAGCCGAACGTGCTGTGGGTGTCGGATTTTACCTATGTGGCGACCTGGCAGGGCTTCGTGTACGCGGCTTTCGTCATCGACGTCTTCGCCCGCCGCATCGTCGGCTGGCGGGTGTCGCGGACGGCGCATGCAGGGTTTGTTCTTGATGCCTTGGAACAGGCGCTGCATGAACGCCGTCCGACGCGGGGCGGCCTGACCCATCATAGCGACAAGGGGTCCCAATATGTTTCGATTCGGTACACAGAGCGGCTTCTGAAAGCCGGGATCGAGCCCTCTGTCGGCAGCGTTGGCGATCCGTACGACAACGCGCTCGCCGAGACCGTCATCGGCCTGTTCAAGACCGAGGTGATCCGGCGCCGCGGCCCCTGGCGCTCGCTGGATACGGTCGAATACGCCACCCTGGAATAGGTGGACTGGTTCAACCACCGTCGCCTCCTCGAGCCAATCGGCAACATGCCGCCAGCCGAGGCCGAGGCCCGATACTACGCCCAGCTCGAGCCAGCCCCCATGGCGGCCTGACTCAAGCCCACCAGCCTCCGGCGAAACCGGGGCGGTTCAGGGAGCAGAAGACCCCGCGCTTGAGCCGGCGCCGGGTGAGCGCCGAGAAGAAGCCCTCCACGGCGTTGAGCCAGGACGCGCTGGTGGGCGTGAAGTGGAAGGTCCAGCGGGGATGGCGGACCAACCAGGCGCGCACCTTGGGGTGCTTGTGGGTGGCGTAGTTGTCGACGATGGCGTGAACCGTCTTACCGACCGGCACCGCGGCCTCGACCTGATTGAGGAAGCGGATGAAATCCTGATGGCGGTGGCGCTGCATGTTGCGGCCGATCACCGTGCCGTCCAGCACGTTCAGCGCGGCGAAGAGCGTCGTCGTGCCGTGCCGGATGTAGTCGTGGGTCATTGTCCCGGCTCGGCCCTTCTTCATCGGCAGGCCGGGCTGGGTGCGGTCGAGCGCCTGGATCTGGCTCTTCTCGTCGATCGACAGCACGACGGCATGGGCGGGCGGATCGACGTAGAGGCCAACGACATCGCTGAACTTCTCGGCGAACCTCGGATCGTTGGAGAGCTTGAACGTCTTCATCCTGTGCGGCGTCAGCCCGTTGGCCTGCCAGATGCGCTGCACGCTGACGGCGCCGATGCCGGCCGCCTTGGCCATCGCGCGGACACTCCAGTGCGTGGCCTCACCAGGCGGGTCGGCCAGTGTCAGGTCGAGCACGCGCTGGACGGTCGCGGCGGGCAGCGGCGGCTTGCCGGGCTTGCGCGTCTTGTCGCGCAGCAGGCCATCGACGCCTTCCTGCATGAAACGCTCCTGCCACCGCCAGACCGCCGGCTTGGAGAGACCCGAGCGGTGCATGATCTCGGTGGTCCCGCAGCCGTCGGCGGTGGCGACAATCACCCGCGCACGGGCGGCGTGCTTCTGCCGGGTATTCCGACCCGCGACGATCGCTTCGAGACGAATGCGATCCTGCGGCACGACCGAGACGACGATGCCTGCTCTCATTCCAAGAGCTTGGACCACACTACCCGCTCAGGGAATCCTCTGAATGGGGCAATCCACTAGAGACGCAGGTCAAGGCCTTCGTCAGCCACTACAACCATCAGCGCTACCACGAGAGCCTGCGCAATCTCACACCAGCCAATGTCTACTTTGGCCGTGGCCAGACCATCCTGCTCGAACGTAAACGCATCAAGCGGCAGACCATCTAACAGCGCGGCTTGATCCGCCACCAGCACGCCGCCTAACCTCAAACCCGATGTGCCAGAGCCTCCGTTAGCCAGCCGCCTACGCTGTCTCAAAGCATTCGACGACGGACAGCTCACGAAAACCTTCATGACGGCCCCGCCCTCCGCGTCTGGCCTGAGACCAGGTTTGTCAGATGTCGATGTTCATGATGTTGTCGGCGATGTGCCGGCCGAGCTTTTTCTCCAGCGGGTCTTCGGCTGCGGCAATCGTGGCGGAGCTCAACATCAGCTCACGCTGCTCGGTGCTGACCGAGGCATTCACTTCCGACAGCCGGGCAAACAGCACTTGCGTCAGGACGCGCGTGGCGGTCAGGCTGAAATGCACCGCCTTCAGCGCCGCGCCGCCACCGTCGCCTCCATCGATGAAGTTGATCCCAAACTGCGCCACCGACGCCCTCTGGCTCTTGCGCCGAAACAGCGTGAGCCAGGGTGCATCCTCGTCCATCGCCTGTAGGCCCTGCAGGACAGAGATGACTATTGAGCCCGCGGCCGCCGCCGGCCCCAGTGCCGCGGCCAGCACCGGGATGATCGCCTTGTGCAGCTCCGCATCCCGGTCGGAGATCTCCTGCGTTGCCCTGACGCCCCCGACCGGCACCCAGCCGACCTGCCCGAGCACCGTGTTAAAGCTGCCGAACCACGCGCGCGGGTCTTGGTCGCCCGGATTGGCTTTCTCCGCGGCCAGCTGCGCTAGAAGCAGGCTGTTGCTGATGGCGGGCCGGATTGCCTCCCCCACGCGGCTGGTGAACTCGGTCAGCTGCGAGCCGATGGCGACGCCCTGCGGGGCATCGGTGAATTCCGGCGGCCGGGGCGGCGCATCGCCTGGCCCGCGGCTGCGCGCGGAGGGGAGTTCGACAGACTGGATATAGGCTGCAACGTCGCTCATTACGCGCTCCTCCCAACCACTGGCCCGTACAGCATCGCCCGATAATTCGGGGCAGATCAACGCCAGGCTTCGAGTGGCGCATTCGGCGCAAGGTCCGGGATGCGCGCGATCCAGTCGGCTTCGCCGAAATCCACACCGCCGTCCCGCTTGCGCGCGAAGCCAGGCACGCCCGCCTCGACCCGCAGGTCGTTCAGCCGGTTAAGCCAGCCGCGCAGAAAGCGGTCCTGCCCAGGGGCCTCCGCAAAGCGGTGGTAAAGACCTTCGCGGATGGAGCAGTAGCGCGCCACTGCGTCGGGCGGGTCGCAGGCGTCGCAGGCCGTGCGCGTGTTCGGGCCGAAGGCGCCGTCGGCATCCACCCCAACGGTCTGCTGCAGGATCTTCACGGCGCGCCCTGGCCCCATGTTTACCGCCGTGTCGAACTGCACCAGGTCCAGCTGCGCGCGCAGCACGTCGCAACTGGCCTTTTCCCAGTAGCGGCTGCGGTAGATCGCGCCGAGCTCCGCATCCGAGATGCCGGCCACATCGGTGGCGGGCAGCCTGTTCGCGGCTCGCCAGGAATCATACACTTGCTGGGTGACGCCCTTCATCGTCCGCCCGCCGCGGTCGGCCGGGTCATCGCTTAACCCACCTTCCCAACGCAGTACGAAGCGCAGCGCGCCATCGAAGCCACTGGCCATTGCCATCCTCCTGGTTCACCCCGACGCCATCCCGGAAGCCGCATCCTGTAGCTCCCGCCGGACCTCGGCGAGCCGGGCGAGCAGCGCGGCCCGCGCCGCCTCTGCCATGCCCGACGCCGCGCCCAGCACGTCCTCGTAGAATTCGAGCTGCTCGCTGACCGACATCAGCTTCACCGGTGAGCCGACATGGCGCCACGACCGGTGATAGCGCTCCACGATATCGCCCCAGCTCGCCGCCTCAGCGTCCAGCCCGGCCATCGCCGCCATCAGCGCCGCGTCAGCGGAGGCGATGAGCTGCCAGAAATCGTCCGCGTCGGGCGCCACGCTGCCGCGCAGCTCCTTCAGCAGTGCGATGACCTCGGAATCGACCGGATGCCCGGCGCGGAGCGCCAGGCAGAGCCCTGCCGAACACAACATGAGCTGCGGATAGCGGTGATCCTGGCCGGGCCCGGGCCGCGCCCGCTGAAGCGCGATCGCGCGGTCGTAAAGCTCCGCCATGCGGCGGAGCTCGTGCTCCACGTCGGTCCCCTCGCGCGGCGACGGCGGGCCGAGCGCCAACAGCTGGGCGAGCCGCTTGGCGCAGCCGCCCTGCAATGCAAGCCGCTCGGCCGTCTCGCCGAGCGCCTGCGTCAGTCCGACCAGCCGCGTCTCCGCCTCGGCGACGACGCGGACCGCGTCCGCAAGCACGTCACGATCTATCGGCCTTTTGCGCGCCTCCGTGCAGGCCTGTCGCACCTGAAGATTCGCGAGCTGCTCGACCGCCCGCACCCGCCCGCGCGCATTCGGCTCCGCGACGGCTGCTGCGTAATGCCCGATCGCGTCGGCAAGGTCACCCAGCTGCGCATGCGCGTCGGCGAGCGCGAAGCGCAGGTCCGCGTCAGAGAGCCAGCCCTTCCGCTCCGCCTCCGCCGCTACGGCGGCGAGCCGCTTGCGCTGGCCGTCCAGGAAGCGGCCGATCGGCTGGCTCGGGTCGCGCTCAAGCCCGATATTCGCTTCCTCCGAGACCTGCTGCGCCGCTTCGATCGCCTCGTCCACCAGCGCGAAGCTTGGTGCGGACGCGGTGGCGCCAGCGGCCGGCGGCAGGAAGTCGCTGAGCCGGAAATCGGGGTCGCCGTAGCATTGATAGGCGCCCCAGGTATTGCCGTCCGGCCGCAGCGCGTAGGCGGCGCGCCGGGCCGCGAGCGTGGCGCTGCCGAAATCCGCGCCGTCGAGCATCTCCTTGTAGAAGCGCAGCGCGAAAGCCTCTGCCGCGTCGTCGTCCACCGCCCAGCCTGCTGCGACGACGCAGCTCACGCCGGAGCGGATCAGCTCGACGGCGACGCCCGCCGCGAATTCCGGCCGGCCGGCGGCGGTCGCCTGTCGCGCCCGGTCCTCGGCGAGTGGGTCTACCTTGCCGAGGTGGCAGCAATTTACGAAGACGATGCTCGGGCAGACCGGCAGCTTCGAGAGAACGGAGGGGCCGAGCACCACGCCGCCACCAAGTACCACGCCGGTGACCACACGCTTCGCGCCGTCCGGGCCAGGCAGGGCCTCGTTGACCACGCCATGCGCCGCGATGTGCACGATTTCCCAGGCCTCCGCGAAGAGCTGGCGGCAGACCTGGTCCGGCATGACGCCGTCTCCGACCAGGACCTTGGCGGTGAAGCCCGTCTCCCGCAGCAGCTTGTGCACGGCCTTCGCCTCGCTCTCGGCCGAGGGCAGCCTCGCGAAGCCCTCGGTCGGAAGGCCTCGGGGGTCGCCGATGACGAGCGCGCGGTGGCCATGGCGCAGGCGCACCGGCTCGCGCCCGCGCGCCTGCGCCAGCTGGCGCACAAGGCCCGCGCGCACGGCGAAGGGGCGCTGGTCCCCGGCATCGCGGTCAACGATCCAGGGCCGCCGGTCGTCCAGCAGCTCCCAGGGGAAGCGGGCGCTCCGCTCGTCCAGGATCAGCCGGCGGTTCCGCTCCTCCGCGCTGCGGTCCTTGAGCGACTGAGGTAGCAGCATCTCGAACAGTACACGCCCGGCCGAGGCCGGTGCGCCGGGCACGTCGACGTCGCCGATGGCGCGCGCCACCAGCGGCTCGACAAGGTCGAGATCGGCGGGCACCGCCTGGGTCTCCGCGCGCGCAAGCCCGTCCGCCACCTCGAAGACGAGGTTGCGGTCATCCCGGCTCTCACCGGTCATCCGGATGGTGATCGGCAGCCACCAGCCGTTATCGCGGCCCGGGGCGCCGCGGCGCCTGCGTCCAGGGCGCGTCTCGATCCGCGGCGCCAGCTCGAAGACGCGGCCGAACTCCGGCTGCGTCTCGACGGCCTTGGCTGCGGCGTGCCAGATGGCCAGCGCGCGGTCTTGGATGACCTCGACGAACTCGATTTCCTGGAACCCGGCCCAGACCGCGGCGCCGGCAGCTGGCCCCGCAGTCTCGGTCGATGTCAGGACCGCCTGCGCCTCGGCCGCCGCCCTGAGCAGGGCGATCACCCCGTTCGCGACCGCGAGGCCGCCATCGCCCGTGCCGACCGCAAGGACGCTGAGGCCAAGCGGGATGGGCTCCGCTTTCTGCCTGGCCCCAGCCGGCCGGTCGGCAGCGCGGCGGCGGTCCTCTTCCGCGGCCGCGAAGGCGAGCAGCCCGTGCCGCAGCGTCTGGCGCAGCGGGCCCATCGAGAGGCTCGCGGACTGGCCGAGGCCGACCACAACAGCCCCGCATGGCCTCGCGGCAGGGTCGACGACGACCGTCACGGAGCCGAACGGACCGGGGTAGAGGCCGAGGCGGCGGCGCTCGGTGAGGCGGAAGCCGAGCGCGCGGTCGAGCTGCGCCTCGGATCCCGCGAAAGTGTCACCCTCGTAATGGCCGACCAGAACCGGATGGCGGGCGAAGGCGAGGTGGCCATGCGCGACGGTGAGCCTGATCCGCGCGCGGTCTGCGGCAGGCCCGCTCATTGCGCGGCGCCGCGCGGCGTTGCCGGCGGCGTCACGGCACCGTCTGCCGGCATCGCGTTTGTCTCCCTGGCTTCGCTGGCCCTGGCCGCCCGGCGCGACGCTACCGGCTATGTTGCGGCGGTGGCAAGCGAAACTGCCGCGCCGTCGCGGCTGGCGCTGTGCCGGCGCGGCGCTTGCCGGCCTGCCACGAGCGTGATCGCGGCGGAGATATGCGGCATGGTAATGAAGATGCCGGGCCTCGCCTCGCGCAGGCGTTTGAACGGGAGCGGGACACCGATGAACAAGCTGGATGTCTGGGACGCGAAGTACGGCCAGCCCCGGCCGCGCAGGCTGCTCGCACTCGACGGCGGCGGCATTCTCGGCGTGATGACGCTCGAGATCCTCGCCGTGATGGAGCGGCAGCTCGCGGAGACAACAGGCGCCGGGAAGACGTTCAGGCTTGGCGACTACTTCGACTATGTCGGCGGCACGAGCACCGGCGCCATCATCGCAGCCGGGCTCGCGGTCGGGATGACCGCGGGGCAACTCCTGGACTTCTATGTCGAGACCGGGCCGTTGATGTTCGAGAAACGGTTCTTCCTGCAGCGGATCCGCAGCTTCTACGCGGCCGACCCGCTGCGCGGGAAGCTGCAGGAGGTGCTTGGGGCGCGGACGCTTGGCGCATCGGATCTGCGCTGCCTGCTGCTGGTCGTGACGCGAAACGCCACGACCGACAGCCCCTGGCCGGTCACCAACAACCCCTTTGCGCGCTACAACGAGGCGGGACGCGCGGACTGCAACCTGCAGATCCCGCTCTGGCAGCTGGTACGTGCCAGCACCGCCGCGCCGGTCTACTTCCCGCCGGAGGTGCTGCAATGGGACCCCACCGATCCTGCCAAGACCTTCGTCTTCGTGGACGGCGGCGTGACGCCCTACAACAACCCGGCACTCCTGCTCTACCGCAAAGCCACGCTTCCGCAGTACCGGCTGGGCTGGCCGACCGGCGAGGACAAGCTGACGATGGTCTCGATCGGCACGGGCTCCGCTGCCCGGCTGGACCAGGACCTCGACGCGCGCGGGCGCCTCATTCCCGCCGACGTCGCGCGCCTTCCGGGCGTGCTCATGGGCGGCGCCAATGTGGACCAGGACATCAACTGCCGCGCCGTCGGGCGCTGCGTCTTCGGCGCGCCGATCGACCGGGAACTTGGCGACATGCGCCCGCGGCACGGTGACCCGCTGACCGGGGAGCCCGTGCCGCTGCGCGAGGATTGCGGCCGGGCGTTCCTCTACGCGCGCTACGACCCGGACGTTACGCGGGTGGGGCTCAACGCGCTCGGGCTGCAGGACATCGATCCCGACGAGGTCCAGGCGATGGACTCCGTGAAGCACATCGCCGCAATGCGCCGCGTGGGTCGCGCCTATGCCGATCGCTTCGTGGACATGAGTGTCTTCGGCGACCCCGCCGCAGGCCAGTGAGTAGAACGCTAGCCAGAAGGAGCAGGCTTGGTGCAGGACCATCACAATGCGCCCGCCGCGGTGGTCGCCCTCGCCGGGCGGCGCGTGGACGCCGAGGACGCCGAAACGCAGCGCTTCCCCTCCACGCAGGTGCCGCTGGTCCGGGAGCGGCTCGCCGAGCTGCTTGCCGCCGAGGGCGCGGAGGCGCTCGTCTGCTCGGCCGCCTGCGGCGCCGACCTGCTGGCGCTTGAGGTGGCGGAGCGGCTCGGCCTGCGCCGCCGCATCGTCCTGCCCTTCGCGCTGGGGCGCTTCCGCGAGACATCGGTGGTGGACCGGCCCGGTGACTGGGGGCCTGTCTTCGACCGGCTGGTGGCGGCCGCGGAGGCGGCCGGGGACCTGGTGGTGCTCGAGGCCGGCGACGGCTCCGCCGCCTATGCCGCCGCGAACGAGGCGATCCTGCGGGAGGCGCGGGCGCTCGCCACTGGTGCGCCACGTCGGCTTGTGGCGGTAGTGGCCTGGGAGGGGTCGGCGCGGGAGGGGAGCGACGCTACCGAGGGCTTCCGGCAGCTCGCCACGCAGGCCGGCTTCGAGCCGCGCTTCGTCCCGACGCTCTGAACGGATGACCGGGAGGCAGTGGGGAACATGCAGCGCGCTTTTGTCATCCGCCCGTTCGGGACGAAGACGGACACCAAGGGCAAGGCTGTCGACTTCGAGGCGATCCATTCGGCGCTGATCGCGCCGGCGCTCGCCGCCACCGGTCTCGGCGGCGGCACCACGGGCGAGATCGTCGAGGCCGGCAACATCCGCGAGGACATGTTCGCGCTCATCATCGAGGCCGACATCGTCGTCTGTGACATCACCGTGCATAACGCGAACGTCTTCTACGAGCTCGGCATCCGCCACGCGCTGCGGAAGAAGCGCTCCGTGCTGATCAAGGGCGGCCCGGTCGCCGATGCGACCCCCTTCGACATCCTGACCGACCGCTACCTCGCCTATGAGGTGGACGATCCCGGACGCGCCGCGGGGAAACTGGCGGAGGTGATCCGCGCCACACTGGCCGACGACCGGGCGACCGACAGCCCCGTCTTCAAGATGCTTCCCGCCCTGCCGGAGGTCGATCCGACATCCGTGCAGATCGTTCCGCAGGACCTGGCGGAGGAGGTGGCCCGCGCGGCGGCCGCGCGGTCGCCCGGCTGGCTGCGCCTGCTGGCCTCTGAAGTGGCGGGGCGACGCTTCCAGTGGCCGGCGCTCCGGCTGATCGGGCAGGCCCAGTGGGATGCCGGCGATTACGAGGGCGCCCGCCGGAGCTGGGAGCAGGTCCGGGCGAACGACCCGGATGACCTCGCCGCGAACCTTGCCATGGCCAATCTTTTCGAGCGGCAGTACAAGGCCGGGCAGCGACCCGAATCGCTCGAAGCCTCGAACCACGCGATCGCGCGCGTCCTCACGAACGGCCGCGCGAGCACCGAGCAGCGCGCGGAAGCCCTGGCGCTCGAAGGCCGGAACACCAAGACGCTCTGGCGGCTGGATTTCGAGAAGCTGCCGGATCTCGCAGCCCGGCGGGAGCGGGCGACGAACCGCAGGCTGCTGAAGGCCTACGAGGCCTATCGCGCCGCCTACCTCGTAGACCTGAACCACACCTGGTCGGGCCTCGCCGCCCTGCAGATGGGCATCGTCGCGCAGGAGCTGGCCCGCGAGCCATCATGGGAGGACGCCTTCGACGACGCCGCCCAGGCGGCGGCCTATCGCAGCGAGCTGGACCGCCAGGTTGAGTCGCTCCGCGCGGTGGCGCGTCTCGTGGTGCAGGCAGCGCTCGGCCGTCTCCCGCGTGGGCACAAGGACCGGGTCTGGGCAGAGATCAGCCGCGCCGACCTCGCTTTCCTAAACGGGGAGAGCGCGCAGAAGGTCGCGAAGGCATATCTCGATGCTTTGCCGCGCAGCAACTTCTTTGCCTGGAACGCGGCCAGGACGCAGTTGGAGCTGTTCGCCACGCTCGGTATCCGCGCGGAGATCGCCACGGAGGTGATTAGGGCTGTGGATCCGGAGATCCGGCGGCCCGAGCCGGATCCGGCGTTGCACATGGTCGTCTTCGCCGGCCATCGCGTGGACGAGCCAGGCCGCGCCGAACCGCGCTTCACGCCCGCGATGGAAGCACAGGTGCGCGCGCTGATCCGCGATGGGCTGAGCCGTCGCCAAACCGATGGAACGCGGCTGCATGTGCTCGCCTCCGGCGCACCGGGCAGCGACGTCATGTGCCATGAGCTGTGCCAGGAGCTCGGCATCGCCAGCACGATGTGCCTGCCGATGCCGCCGGACGATTTTGGCCGCCTCGCCTTCGGCAGGCTGGATGACTGGCGCTCGCGCTTCCTGAGGCTTCTCGACGCAGCGGCACCGCTCCAGCTCGGCGACAGGGAAGGGCTGCCGCGCTGGCTCCAGGGCTCCGGCCTCGACCCCTGGGAACGCGGTAATCGCTGGGTGCTCGAGATGGCGCGCAGCGCCGGCGCACGGAAGGTGACGCTGGTCGCGCTCTGGGACGGCAAGCCCACCGGCGCCGCGCTTGGCGGCACCGCCCACATGTTGGAGCTGGCGCGCAACGCGGGGACGATCGACGTGGTCGTCCTCGATCTGCCGCTGCCGTGAGGGGTGGCCCTGGCCCCTCCGCTCAGTCCCTCGCGCGGCCACGGCGGGGTGGACTTCCCCCCATGGAGTGGAGGGGTGAGATCAGAGCATCATGCGGCTGAGCGCATGGCGGTCGCTTCCATTGTCCGGCGTCAGCACCCTTGGGACAGATGAGCAGAGTTGAGGAACGGAGGATTTCTGGCTCATCGTAACTGCCAGGAGAGTGAAGATGAGCCAGAAATCCTCTGCCCCCGCCGCCAAGCCGCCGGCCGAGGAGGTGGTGCGCGACATCCGCCGCGCCACCCGCAAGCACCACTCGGCCGAGGACAAGATCCGCATCGTCCTCGAAGGTCTGCGCGGCGAGGAGAGTATCGCCGCGCTATGCCGTCGCGAGGCCATCGCCGAGAGCGTGTACTACGCCTGATCGAAGGAATTTTTGGAAGCCGGCAAGCGCCGCCTGGCCGGCGACACGGCCCGCGCCGCCACGACCGACGAGGTCAAGGAATTGCGCCAGGAGGCCCGCACGCTGAAAGAGGTCGTGGCCGAACAGGCACTCGAGCTGCGCTTGCTGAAAAAAAGCATGATCGCGGCTGGGGACGACTGCACATGAGGTACCCGGCCCACGAGAAGCTCGAGATCATACGCCTCGTTGAGCAGTCCCACCTGCCGGTTCGGCGTACGCTGCGCCAGTTGGGCGTGCCGCCGGCGACTTTCTACCGCTGGTACGACCGCGACCAGAGCGGTGGCCCGGAAGCCCTGGCCGACCGGCCTTCGCGGCCGGATCGCGTGTGGAATCGCATCCCGGATCCGACACGCGACAAGATCATCGACCTGGCGCTGGCCGAGCCGGAATTGTCATCACGCGAACTCGCCGTGCGCTTCACCGAGCAGCAGCGCTACTTCGTCTCCGAAGCCTCGGTCTATCGCCTGCTCAAGGCGCACGACCTGATCACCAGCCCGGCTTTCATCGTGGTCAAGGCGGCCGAGGAGTTTCACACCAAAACCACCGCGCCCAACCAGCTGTGGCAAACCGACTTCACCTATCTCAAGGTCATCGGCTGGGGCTGGTTCTACCTCTCCACAGTGCTCGACGACTTCTCGCGCTACGTCATCGCCTGGAAGCTCTGCACCGGCATGGCCGCCAGCGACGTCACCGAGACGCTGGAGATGGCGCTCACCGCCTCAGGCTGCACCCAGGCCCGCGTGCGGCACCGACCGCGCCTGCTGTCCGACAACGGGCCCTGCTACATCGCGGGTGATCTTGCCAAATGGCTCGCCAACAATGCCATGGGCCATGTCCGTGGCGCGCCTTGCCATCCGCAAACTCAGGGCAAGATCGAGCGCTGGCACCAGACCCTGAAGAACCGCATCCTGCTCGAGAACTACTACCTGCCCGGCGACCTCGAGGCGCAGGTCGAAGCCTTCGTCGCTCACTACAACCATCAGCGCTACCACGAGAGCCTGCGCAATCTCACACCAGCCGATGTCTACTTCGGCCGCGGCCAGACCATCCTGCTCGACCGCGAACGCATCAAGCGGCAAACCATCCAACAGCGCCGCTTGATCCACCAGCAACACGCCGCCTAACCTCAAAACCCGATGCGCCAGAGCCTCCGTTAGCCAACCGCCTCCGCTGTCTCAATGCATTCGACGACGGACAGTGAAGCCATGGTTTTATGACACAGTAGTGCTAAAGACACGCTGCATGCTCGACGAAACTCGTGGAGTGCGGCGTTGTTCGATGGGAGTCGCTACTCAATGCGGGACTGCGCCGCGTCAGGGGCCGGCGTATCGAGGCCGCAAATCGGATCTGAGATGCGAACTCCGTAGCGATTAGCCAAGGCAGTCAGATCCTTGTCGATGAGCAGGGCGCAAGCTGCTGCGGTGATCGGCCCTCCTGGCCATCCAACGTCCCACAGCCGTGCGGTGCCGTCCCAAGAGGCCGTGACCACATGCGCACCGTCAGAGGAGAAGTAGGCAGACTGCACTGGCCCCGCGTGTCGCATGGGCGAGCCGATCGGTGCACCGCTGCTTGCATCCCACAGCTGCGCCGTGCTGTCCGATGAGGCAGTGACCACGCGCATGCCGTCCGGTGAGAAGGAAGCGGACAGCACCGCTCCGTCATGGCGCAGAGGCAGTCCGATTGAGGTACCGCTGCTTGCATCCCAAATATACGCCCTGCGATCCATAGAAGCAGTGACTATGCGCGTGCCATCCGCGGAGAAGGCGGCGGATAGCACCGGATCTCTGTGACGCAGAGGCACCCCGATCAAGGCACCGCTGCTTGTACTCGACAGCCGTGCCGTGGAGTCGTTTGAGACGGTGAGTACCTTTGTGCTGTCGGGAGAGAAAACGGCATAATGCACTAAACCGCCATGTTCGATAGCCATACCAATCGCAGCGCCGCTGCTTGCATCCCACAGCCGCGCCTTGCTGTCTCCTGAGGCGGTGACTACGCGCATGCCGTCGGGCGAAAAGGCGGCATTAGTCACGGTCCCAGCGTGAGGCATTGGCGCGCCGATAGGAGCACCGCTGCTCGCGTCCCAAAGCCGCGCCGTGTGGTCCAGCGACGCGGTGACGACGCGCGTGCCATCTGGGGAGAAGGCAGCGGAATGCACGGCCCTGTCATGGCGTAGAGGCACGCCGATTGAAGCACCGTTGCTTGCATCCCAAAGCCGTGCCGTGCGATCCAAGGAGGCGGTTACGATGCGCCTTCCGTCTGATGAAAAGGCGGCGGACCGCACCGTATCTCTGTGACGCAGGGGCACGCCGATCGGAGCGCCGCTGCTTACTTCCCACAGCCGTGCCGTGCCATCCGATGAGGCGGTGACGACGCGCGTGCCGTCCGGAGATAAGGCGGCGGACTCCACCTGCCCATTGTGCCTCATGGCCAAGCCGATCGGAGTGCCGGTGCTCGCATCCCACTGCCGCGCCATGCCGTTCCGGGACGCGGTAACAACGCGCTTGCCGTTCGGCGAGAAGGCGGCAGTTTCCACCGCTTCCTCATGCCGCATATTCGGCCCAATTGGGGCACCGCTACTCGCGTCCCACAGCCGCGCCGTGCCGTTGCCCTCAAAGACGTTGCTGGCGCCGGTGACAACCCGCGTGCCGTCCGGGGAGAAGGCGACAGACTGCACCGCCCCCTCGTGGCGCATGGCCAGCCCGATCGGGGCACCACTACGCGCATCCCACAACTGTGCAGTTCCGCCTTCGGAACCGGTGACCAAGCGCGTGCCATCCGCCGAAAAGGCGGCAGCGATCACCGCTCCTCCGTGCTGCATGCTTGGCCCGACCACCATGCCACCGCCTACGTCCCGAAGCCGCGCCGTACCATCACTGGAGCCAGTAACCACGCGCGCGCCGTCTGGCGAAAAGGCGGCTACATTCACAACCTGCTCGTGGCGCATCGGCTCGCCGGTTGAGACACCGCTGCTCGCATCCCATAACCGCACCGTGCGGTCCCACGATGCCGTAATCACGCGTGTGCCGTCCGGCGAGAAGGCGGCTACAGACACAGTCTCGCCATGGCGCATCGGCTCTCCAAGTGGAGTACCACTGTTCGCATCCCATAGCCGCGCTGTTTTGTCTTCTGAAGCGGTGACCACGCGCGTGCCGTCTGGCGAAAAAACCGCAGACAGCACCGGGCCCTCGTGGTGCATGTGCTCTCCAATAGAGGCACCGCTGCCAGCATCCCACAGTCGCGCAGTTTGGTCTCCTGACGCGGTAACGATGCGCGTGCCGTCCGGCGAAAAGGCTGCGGACAGCACCGGGCCCTCGTGGTGCATGGCCTCACCAACCGGGGCACCGCTGCTCGCATTCCACAGCCGCGCCGTGCTGTCCCCCGAGGCGGTGGCGACGCGCGTGCCGTCGGGGGAGAAGGCGGCGGACCAGATCGGCCCCTGATGGCGCAGCGGCCAAGCAACTTCAGGCCTTCCCGCCGTGCCAAGGCCCATGCCGCGTATGGAACTCGCCAGCATTGGGCGTGGGTCGCCTCGGTGCCGTGGCCAGGACGCGAGAGCTAGCGCGACCCCATCTGCGTGCTGCCCCTGCAGACTGGCCGACTCGGACAGCGCCGCAAGTGCTCGGCTTTCATTCTGGATGGCCTCAGCGAATTGGCGCTCCGTCTCAATCCTCTGGAAGTAGAAGGCAAATGCCGCCACGACAGCGGCTGCAGCGGAGATGCTGATGGCAGCGACCGCAGCATATGCCAGCCGGATCGCTCTGCGCCGCTGATGCAGATCCTCCCCTGTAATCGCATCCTTGTCTACGCCGCGGAGTGTTGCCGCAAGCGAGGCAACCGCATCTCGGAAGCGCGGGTCCTCAATGTGAAGGTCACGATCGGGGACGGCAACCCAGGTGAGGTCAATCCAGAGCGGCTCGCGGGTCAGACCGCCAAGGGCCGCTGGCGGCAGCGCGGTTGTAGCGGCAGCGTCGATCGTCCCGCGCGCCGCGTCCCAAACTATGCTTCCGCCGGTCAGTACGATCAAGAGACTGGAGTCTCCCTTGCTGGCCAGCCAATGCGCTATCTCGCGGTCCACCCAGCATGAACGCGCCGCTTCGGGTGAGGCCATAAGGAGGAGGAAGCGAGAGTTGTCCAGCGCCGTTTCGATCGTGCCCCAAAGGTCGGGTCGTGCCCCGAGGTTGGTCTCGTCCCGGTATAGCCGCAGCGCGCGCAAACGGTACCAGGGCTTAGCAAAGCGGTGCAGCGCGCGCTGAAGCGTATCGGCAATCGCCTTCTGGCGGGTGTCATGACGGTAGGAGATGAAGCCGTCGTAGGTTGGTGCACTAGCACCCACTGCGTTTGAATGTCCCAATGTTTCTTGCAGAGGTGGCTCAGTCATCTGAACTGCGGATATCTGCGCCATTATAACCTTCTCCCCATTTGTCCATCGCCACAAGCGGTGAGACAGCGGAGGCAACTGACTGACGGAGGTTCTGGCCTCACTTCCGAGGAAAATAGACTATATGCTGGTTGTGGATCAAGCGTAGTCGCGGCAACGAGGCCCTTCTTCCGTTGTGGGCGGTGAATGTGCTGGGTCGGCGCGGGGGTGGAGCTTCGGGCGGACGTTATGGCCGACAGTATTGGTGACGCGAAGGGTGGCTGGTAGCGCCGGGTCGAGGTTCTGACAAAGTCTTACCGCCGGCGGAAGTGGTCGGACGACGACAAGGCGCGGATCGTGGCGGAGACGCTGGAGCCTGGTGCTGTCGTGGCCGAGGTGGCGCGGCGCTGGCATGTCTGTTCGCAGCAGGTGTTCACATGGCGGCGGGAGATGCGTGCCGGTGCCGCCGCGCGGCTCGATTTCGTGCCGATCGTGGCGGAGGCGCCGGCAGCAATACCCGAGCCGGCGGCTGCGCTGGCCAGCACGTTGCCCGCGGTCGAGGTGAGGCTTGCCGGCGCGGTGCTGCGCGTCGAGCCCGGCACCGGCAGTTAGGGACGAAGTCGGAACGGCTGCCCGAAGACCAGCCGCTGTTCGCGTTTGAGGAGATGGAGGCGACGCTGGCCGGCAGTGCGGTCGAGGCGGGCAAAGTCTCGCCGACGCGCGACAACCAGGCCAGGCGCCGCCGGGCCGGCCGCGGCCGACTGCCCGCCCCGGCCGTTTCGAGGTGGTGCGCCACGTTCGGCCTGCGTTCTCCTGCCGGAGCTGTGAGGCGATGACGCAGGCGCCGATGCCCGCGCTGCCGATCGAGCGCGGCAGGCCAGGACCTGGACTGCTGGCCCATGTGCTGGTCTCGAAATACTGCGATCACCTGCCCCTCTATCGTCAGTCGGAGATCTACGGCCGCGACGGGCTGGACCTGCCCAGGGGGCTGCTGGCGGGCTGGGTCGGCAGGTCGGCCGCCCTGGCCGAACCGATGGCAGCGTTCATCGGCCGCCACGCCCTGTCCGGCCCGCGGGTGCATGCCGAT
The DNA here is from genome assembly GCF_050563525.1 of Falsiroseomonas sp. HC035. Classification (NCBI taxonomy): domain Bacteria; kingdom Pseudomonadati; phylum Pseudomonadota; class Alphaproteobacteria; order Acetobacterales; family Roseomonadaceae; genus Falsiroseomonas; species Falsiroseomonas sp. HC035. Next base: position 57,029 of record NZ_JBNXUN010000015.1, on the reverse strand, counting down.
GACACGCCGATGCCGATGCTCTCGCCTGGCCGCGGCAAGACGCAGACGGCAAGGGTCTGGGCCTACCTGCGGGATGACCGGCCGTTCGGCGGGCCCGACCCGCCCGCGGTGTTCTACGAGTTCACGCCGGACCGGAAGGGCGAGCACCCGCAGCGGCGCCTGCGCGACTTCTGCGGCATCCTTCAAGCCGACGCCTATTCGGGGTTCAACGCGCTCTACGACACCGGCCGGGTTGTCGAGGCGGCGTGCTGGACCCATGCGCGGCGCTACTTCCATGACGAGTTGCTGGCGAACGGCAGCCCGATCGCGCGCGAGGCAATCGAGCGCATGCAGCCGCTGTTCGCCATCGAAGCGGAGATCAATGGCCAGGTGCCCGAGGCGCGCTTGGCAGCGCGTCAGGCCCGCTCTGCGCCGATCATGGCCGATCTGCACGTCTGGCTGGAAGCGACGCTGCGCCGCATCTCTGGCAAGTCCGACCTGGCCAAGGCCATTCGCTACACACTCGCGCATTGGACCGCGCTGACGCTCGTGCTGCGCGACGGCCGCGCCTGTCTGCACAACAACGCGGTCGAACGGCGGATGCGGCCTCTGGCGCTCGGCCGGAAGAACTACCTGTTCGCCGGGTCGCTGGAGGGCGGCAGGCGGGCGGCGATCATCTACACCCTCGTCGGCACGGCGGAGCTCAACGGCTGGGATCCGCAGGCCTACCTGCGCGTCCTGCTCGAGCGCATCGCAGATCACCCGATCAACCGCATCGGCGAGCTCGCCCCGTGGAACCTTCGGCCTAACGCCAACTGAGCCGCGTCAAGCCGCCACGGCCGCAGCCGACAGCGCACGCTTACTCATTATATAGCTTCGCGCGTGTTGCGTGTCACGGCGCGACACAGGGCAGCCCCCCGCGCGCATCTGGAATGAAGTCGCGCACCTCCTCGGCCGTGAGCTGTCGCCCAGCGACACGACAGGCTAGCGCGAGGAGTTTGTCGAGCGATGTGTGCCAGAGCCTAACCGTACCGTCGGCTCCGTGGCTGGCAATGCGGCCATCAGGGAGGAACGTCGCGCCGAACACGCTCGCCTCGTGCCCCTGGAGGACCAGCGGCGCGATTCTTGGCGCGGCCGGATCCCAAAGCCGCACGCTGTGGTCCTCGGCAGTAGTGGCGAGCCACCTGCTGTCTGGGCTGAAGATCACAGAGAGGACGCGCCCGGTATGGCCGCGTAACGCAGCCGCGTGCGGCGCGGCACCATCGCCCACTACGCCGCCCAGGTCGAGGACCTGAACGGTTCCGTCCCAGGAGCCGAACGCAACACGCCGGCCGTCCGGGCTGAAGGCCGTCGCGAAGACGCGGTCATTGAAGATGGCCTCCGCTCGCTGGCGCGGCGCCGTGCCGGGCTGGATGGCGTAAAGGCGCCCTCGGTGGTCGAATCCTGCGGTCGACAGCCAGGCGCCGTCTGGGCTCAGCGCGACGTGCACAATTTGGTCGTGCTGCGGCCCCGGCGACTGGGACGCCTCGCATGGATCGGGTGCGCCGAGATCCCATACGCGGTGCGCCGACGCGCCCCCCGTCGCCGCGAAGCGCCCGTCCGCGCTCCACGCGGCCGCGCGCGCCCCCGGTCCCTGCCGGCACAGGTGCCGCGGGCGGGCGTTCGGAGGGCCGGATGCCAAGTCCCAGAACGCCACGCTTCCTGCTTCGTCCCAGACGGCAGCAAGGAGCCAGCGGCGGTCGGGGCTGAACTGGAGGCTAGCATACTCCACCGGGCCCGGCGCGGTGAGCGTCAGCGGCGCCGCCTCGGGCTCCGCCAGGGACCACAAGGTGATGCGCGGATCGGTGTTGGACGCCGCGGCCAGCCAACGCCCCTCGGGACTGAAGGCGACCTCCCGTGCCGGAGCCGGCAGGTCAAGCATCCGGGCCGGCCGTCGCGGATCGCGCAGCGACCACAGCACGATCCTGCGTTTGTCGTTCGGCGCGGTTGCGAGCCACGCCCCGTCCGGGCTGACCGCGGCGCTCAACAGGGCCGTGCCGTCGTCGCGCAGCACCAACGGGTCGACCGCCGTATCAGGAATCCGCCAGAGCCTCGGCGTCGCGTCATTCCCCCAGGCGACGAGGTGGCGCGCACCCTCGGCACCCCCGAGGGCCAAGTTGGCGATCGGCCGGTCTTGTCCGACAAGGCGCCGCATCACGAGGGCACGCGGAGTGCGCAGGTCCCATAGCAGCGCCGTCGTATCAGCCGCTCCGGTTGCGAGCCAGGCCGAATCCGGACTGAACCGCATCGCGCTGAGCGCGGCGGTATGGCCGTGCAGAAGGATTGGTGCCGTGTTGGGCCCCGCTAGAGACGAGAGGTCCCAGAGGCGCCCTAACGCGTCGATGCTGCCGCTCGCCAGCCAGCGCCCGTCGGGGCTGAAGGTGAGCGCCGTGACCCATTGGCCGTGCCCGGCACGCAGCATGGCCGCAGACGGCGGAGTGTCTCGCGTCAGGTCCCAGACCTCGGCAGCATATCCGTAGCCGGCCGCAAGCCGCGTGTCATCGGGGCCGAGGGCGACCGCCGTTAGAACATCTTCCGCGTACTGCACCTGCTCCTGGTTGTAGATGAGCTTCCTCGGCGGTCCTGGCGTCGGGGTTGCCGCAAGGTCCCTCAGATGGACATGTTTGTCGTTGCTGCGCAGCGCCGCGCTGGCAAACCAGCGGCCTCCGCCGCTGAAGGAAACACTGTCTACCGTGCCGCCGTGCCTGCCCTCAGTGCAGGGCGACGCGTCGAAGCCTTCGGCCGAGAACGCCCAGAGGCAGACGTGGCCGGACGCCGTCCCGAAGGCAAGCCAGTGCCCACCAGGGTGGATCGCCACGGAGTGCACCGCGCCGAGTTCGGGCGGCGCGGCGTGAGGCCCCTCCGTCACGCTGCCCTCCTCCGGACGCCAGAGACGCAGCGTGCCATCCTCGCCGCCGGTCGCCAGCCAAGCACCGTCTGGGCTGAAGGCCAGCGCCCGAACCGCTCCGTCGTGGCGCCCGGCCGTCAGTGGCGGCGCGACGGGATCGGGACCGTCGAGCCTGCGTATCTGAACGACGCCGTCCTCTCCACCCGTCGCCAGCAGGCGCCCATCGGCCGAGATCGCGGCAGTCGTCACCCGGCCCTCATGGCCAGCGAGGGGCTCGCCGCCCGCTGCGCGAAGCTGGCGACGCACCTCGTCTAGCGTGTCCAGCGGATGCCCCACGCCGGCCCTGGTAGCGATGTTCGCCGAATGCACTGCTAGCAGCAGGCTGCGCTGCGGCATCGGGGCGCCCTCGGCCGTGTGGCGCGCGATGGTCTGGACAGTCGCGGCGACCTGGTTTGCACGTCCGGCCTCTTGCCAGTTGCGCCAGCTGACCCAAGCGAGGCCGGAGGAGAGGACCGCAGCGATGGCAAGCGACGCCATGACCGCCGCCCTGATTCGTGCGCGCCGCCGCCGTGTGCCCTGTGCCGTGCGGGACGACGCCTCGACGAAAGCGCGCAGCGACGCGTCGATCTCCTCGCCACGACGCAGCACGAGGTCCTCCGCCTCGGACAGCGGCAGTCCGGGCGCAAGCAGCAGACTGGGACGGTCTGTCTGCGCAGCCTCGCGCCAGCGGGACTCCGCCTCCTCCAACCGCGCGCGGGCGCGGAGGTCGCGGCGATCCTCCGTGATCCGCTCGCGTGCGCGGTCCCAATGGGTGAGCAGCGCCTCATGCGCCACACGCACCCGCACGCCACCCTCGTCGCCCTCCACCACGAGGATACGTGCCTGTGGCGCGGTGAGTGCATCCACCAGCCGGCGCGCTTCGCTGCCCTCTGGGAAGCGGGAGAGCGGGGCGGCACGCGCGGCCGGCGCCCCGGAGGCGCCGTCCACCACGACCAGGGCGCGCAGCACCGCGGGGAAGGCGGCCTGCACGGGCAAGGGCAGCGCGGACAGAACCTCCTCCGCACGACGCCCGATCGCGCCTTCCAGGCCGCCGAGCGCCTCGTAATCAGCGAAGCGCAGCATCCCGTGGTCGCCGCGCCGGTTCCACAGCTGGTCGAGAAGGTAGCTGAGCAGCGGCAGGGCGCCTGGGTTCCGCGCCGCAGCCTCTCGGATTGCGTCGTCCAGGGTCTCCCCCGTCCGCTCCTCTACCTCGAAGCGCAGCCCGGCCTCGCGCGCCGGGCGGCGGATGATCTGGCCGATCTCGCCCCCGTCCGGCGGCGTCAGCACGTAGGTGCCCTCGCCCGCGCAGAGTGCCGCGAGGACCGGGTTCGATGCGAGGCGGCCGAAGAAGTCGCTGCGCATCGTGGCGAAGACCCAGACGATCCCGGACTGCGCCAATGCCTCCAGTGCGGCCGCGTAGCGGGCACTGGCCGCCGGTGCGATGCCACTGGTGAACAGCTCTTCGAGTTGGTCGACGATGAGGACGAGCCGCGCCTCGCCGAGTTCGGTCAGGCCGGCGCCGCGGCCGGCGGCGGAGAGACCCTGGCGGATCGGCTGCGCCGCTTCGGCAGGCGCGGCGTCGAGCAGCCGCTGGAGCGACGCCGCCCCGTAGCCGAGCGGCGGCTGCGCAAGCTCCGGCAGCGCGTTTGGGGTCAGCAGCGCCTGGGCGAGCCCGGCGATCGGGTCCGCGGCAGCGCCGGGGCGGGTGATGACGTAGCGGCACAGCGCGACGCGGCCGACCATCCCCGGCAGCAGCAGGTCGGGCAGCAGCGCGGCCTTTACGAGGCTCGACTTGCCAGAGCCGGAGGCGCCCATGACGGCGACGAAGGTGGTGCCCTGCGCGATGCGGCGCTCCAGCGCCTCACGCACCTCATTGCGTGCGCGGGTGCGGCCGAAGAAGATCTGCGAATGGTCGAGCTCGAACGATTCCAGGCCGCGGTAGGGCGATCCCTGTGTCCAGGTGATCGTGGCAGGGGTCTCGATGTCAGCGGGCCCAGTCAGGCGGCGGCGGAGCAACGCACGCAGGTGCTCCTCGAGCAGCGCCTCGAACTCGGCCGAGCCCGCGAACTCCCAGGAGGCGGCGGTAAAGGCTCCACCCTCCGCCGCGCGGAACCAGCGTCGCATGAAGGCGTCCACCAACTCCGTCTGGCGCTGCTGTTCTTCCAGCACCGCGCGGTCGCCGAGCTCAACGGTAACACGCGTGCACTTGCGGTAGAGCAGCAGGTCCGGCAGCCCGGCGCGCTCAAAGCCGGCGACCGCGTCCTCGAACTCCCATTCAGTGCCGGTGACCGGACCGAGCGACTTGGCGCCGCGGAACCGATCCACCGGCAACGGCACGCCAAGGCGCGACCAGAGCACTGTCACCACAATGTCCGCCTGGCTCGGCGGCAGGATGAGGTCCTGGAAATGGTGGGTCGCGAGCAGCGGCTCGCGTTCCCACAGAATCGGCTCGACCTTAAACTGGTAGGCGAACTCGCGTGCCAGCCGCAGGATCACACGCTCAGCCAGGAGCCGCTCGGACCGGACATCCGAGGGTGAGGAGATGAAGATCCGGATTGAGCGCTGTGCGGTCAAGTCAGTCCCTCCTCGCGACAGGCTAGATGTGCTCGGCAAGGAAGGGCGCGAGCTTGGCCGCAAGCGCGTCGCGCGTCGTGGCGATCATCGTCGCCCCGATCGCAGCCTGCACAGTTGCGAGCTGCAGGTTCGTGTACGCGGCGACCTGGGTGAGGAGCAAGGGCGGGTGAGGCTCCGGCGGGATGTCCACCGCCGGGAACGTCGCGGTTAGGATCGCCCCACCCGAACCGTCGCCATCGAGCGCCGCGAACCCAAGCCCGCCGATGCGGCCCTTGCCGCGTGCCTTGCGGTCCAGCAAGTCGAGCCAGGGACCGGCAGCGCCCGCAACGCCGATCCCGGCCAGCAGATCGAGGATCGCCCGGCCGGTCCGGCGGGTTCTGAGCAACGCCTGCAGCGCCGGCAAGAGCGTCTGGTGCAGCACCGTCGTCCGGCCCTCTGTCCTTAACTGCTGCGTTACCTCGTGATCGACCCTCCAGCGCAGCTTTCCGAGAACGCCCGTGCACTCGGCGAACCATCCGGCCGCGTCCTGTCCGCCCTGGGCCTGCCTGTCGGCGGCCGGGTCCGCGATTAGCAAGCCATGGCTCAGCACCGACCGCACCGGCTCCGGAATCGCAATATGGAAGGCGACGAGTTGCTGCCCCACGACGACGAGCGGCGACGCTGCCGCGGCGCTAACCGAAGCATGCGCCACGCCGCAGTCCGGCGCCTCCGCCGGCGGAAGCTCCTGTGCATCGACGAAGGCTTCCACGCCGAGTGGCCTGCTCATCTCCGCCGGTGTCACGTCCGGGTACGCGCCCCAGGTTTTGCTTTCGGGGCGCAGGTCGTAAGCTGCGCGCCGGGCCGCGAGCGTCGCGCTGCCGACATCCGCGCCGCCGAGCATCTCCGCGTAGAAGCGGCGCGCGAAGGCCTCCTCGGCATCGTCGTCCACGGCCCAGCCCGCCGCTACGACGCAGCTCACGCCGGACCGGATCAGCTCGTCCGCGACGCTCGCTGCGAGTTCCGGCTGGCCCGCCATCTCCGCCTGCCGCGCCGCGTCCTCGGCATGCGAATCCAGTTTGCCAAGGTGGCAGCGATTTACGAAGACGATGCTCGGGCAGACCGGCAGCTTCGACAGCACGGATGGGCCGAGCACCACGCCGCCGCCCAGCACGACGCACGTGGCCGGCCGTTGCGTTCCGTCCGGGCCTGGCAGCGGCTTGTTCACGATGCCATGCGCGGCAATTTGCACGATCTCCCACGCTTCGGCGAAGAGCTGACGGCAGACCTGGTCCAGCGTGACGCCAACGCCAATCAGCATCTTCGCGGTGAAGCCTTTCCCGCGCAGCCACTGCTCCACGGCCTTGGCTTCCGCTTCGGCGGCCGGCAGCCTGGCGAAGCCCTCGGTCGGCACGCCCCGAGGGTCGCCGACGATGAGCACCTTCCGGCCCTGGGCCGCGGAGTCGAGCGGACCGAGGTACATGCCGAGGCGGCGACGTTCGGTCAGGCGAAAGCGGAGCGCGCGGTCGAGCTGCGCCTCGGCGCCCGCGAAAGTGTCGCCCTCGTAGTGGCCGACCAGGATCGGATGGAGTGCGAAGACGAGGTGGCCGTGAGCGACGGTGAGGCCAATGCTTGCGTGGTCCGTGGCAACGTTGTTCATCGGGCGGCATCGCCCGCTTGCGATGGAAGCACCTTCGGTCGGGCGCGGCCGGCCGTCGGCATTTAATCGCTCCTCCCCACCTGACCCCGGCGCCGCAGACGTCGGCGATTCCCGCCGCGCGATCGCCGCGGAATGACGCGATGTCCGACCCCGCAGCGATGCACGGGCCACACGCGAACGGATCAAGCTCTCGTTCCTCACCGACGAGGTAACGCTCGGCGCTGAGACTGTTTGGCGTCGCCGGATCGTCGCGGCTCAGGCCACGGTGACCGTGCGGCTTGCCGGATCCCACGCGATTTTCCGGCCGAGCCGCGACGTCAGGTCCTCGATGTCGACATGGGCTTGTCCGTTCATCTCAATAGCAGGGAGCGGCGCCGGCGGACTGCCGACACCGGTGAACCGGACATCATCCTCGCCTTCGGCGACTGTCCAGTTCAGGAAGTGCGCGATCTCTCTCGCCGCGGCCCAGGTTCCCCCGTCGGCCATGAAGGCGGACCCCACCGCCTTACCACCGACCACGACACTCACCTCGCGCACCCCTTCCACCGGGTGGCCGCCTTCCAGCGCGCTCTGCACCAACGCGCGGAACGCATTCCCGACCTCGGTCTTGCTTAGGTCTGGGTTCCAGGGGAGCATCATCGGATCCCATTTACCCCTCTGCTTGATGCCGAGTTGGATCTCAACCTCACCGTGGCCCAGCACCGTCGTCGGGCTGACTGGGATGCGGTAGAAGCGGCAGAGCTCGGCGACGACGGCGGCCATCGTATCCCACTGTTTTCGCAGCATCGGGCTCCTGCCGCCCTTGAATGGCTTCTCGTGTGCTTCGGCCATGCAGCACGCGGCGACGCCGATCGAACCGGTGTTGCAGCCCAGGGTGTGAGCTGCGTAGACCTTGTCCTTCGTCGAGACGTTGTCCTCGATGCTGTGCGTGCCACGCACAAGTCGGCCATCGGCTTCGATGAGGATGTGATAGTGCTCGTGGTCCAGCGCGCTCGCCTTGTGCTGCCCCGCCGTCCAGTGGCAGATCACGCGTTTCATCGCGCAATGTGGCATCCAGGACTTTTGCAAAAGAGCCATCGCACCAGCCCTCCATTGCCGCCAATGCACGCTCCGCATTTCATCGCGGGCACGAAAGGCTATCGTTCAGTGCCAACCGTGATCAAGTGCTTTCTCCTGGCAGGAATGTGGCGGCGCGTTCGTGCTCATTCCGAGACATGAATGCCGGGACGCGACCGTGGCGCCGGACTACTTGAGTGTTGACATTGGCGCTTCCGTTAGGCCGACCGCCACTCGATCGCTAACCAGGCATCTAACACCGCGTTGCTTTCAAAGAAAATCGGCACGGCACCGGCCGGGGTCCAGCCCGCACCACCCGCGCTCGGCGAGCCCTTTGCGAAGTCGCCGGTGAAGAGCCCCGTCTCGGCGTCCTTGCCGAGCGTGTCCCGCTCCCCCGCCGCGGCCGCGGCCTTGCCGGACACCTCGAACGCCGCGCCGACGGCGGCATCCGGCGCTACGAGGAGCTTGGCGGCGACCACCTCCGCGAGCTGGCCCCGCGTCCAGAAGGGATAGTGGCCGTCCGTGAGCTCGACCGCCATGCCGACGAACTCGCCGGGGTTGGCGGGCTTCGCGGCTTTGAAGCGCGCCCACTCCGTCGGGAAGTCGTGGCGGAGCGAGAAGAGCCGCACGCGCCCCGCCATTCGTGCGTCCTTGAGCCGATCTCCGATGGACGCCTCCGCCTTCGCCTGGAGCAGCCCGCCCGCCTGCCGCGCCGTTATCCGCATGTGCAGGATGAGATCGGAAATCGTCGCGTAGTCGAACGCGCGGAAGCGCTTCGGCAGTTCGATGCGCCACTCGCTGACCGCCCCCGACCCCTCGAAGGGCATTAGGCGCTCGTCCCGCGGCCCCGCCTCGAACACGCCGGGGTCGTTTTGCGCCGTGCTCGTGACCATGGTCTCGAGGCTGCCCATGTGGTCGTCGAAGCGCCGATCGGCCTCCCCGTCCCGCTCGTATGCGCCGTCGAGCAGGTTCGGGCTGACCCGGATGGAGCTGCGGACGAGGGTGAGGCGGCACCGGACCGAGGCGTAGGGGCCGAGCACGCAGGGGATGGTGACGGCGACGGAGCGGATGCGCCGGAAGTACTGGCCGGGCGCGTCAAGGTCGAAGAACTCCTCGGGCACGCGCACGGTGCAAGCCCCGGCGGTCCGGAGCGCGACGAGCGCCAGCGGGTCGAGCTGCCGGAGGCTGACGTGCCGGACCATCTCCAGCTCGCGCCGGTTGGCGTCATGGTATCCGCTCTCCATCCGGCGGACGTCGAGGAGAAGCCGCTCGCCCGCGAGAAGCCCCTCGCGGCCAGCCGCGTACCCGCCGTCGATGAACCGGGCGGAGCGGTCTCCGAGCTCGTGCTGAAATGCCCGCTCGGCCTTCCGCGCGACGTCGAGGGCGAGCTGGAAGGCCCGGCTGTGCAGGCCGCGGGTCTCCTTGCGCATCCAGGCGTAGAGGGATTTCCTCGTCACCTTACCCTTGCGTTCGTCGGCAAGGAATTCCTCGACCGCCCTGGCGTTCTCGATCTGCTTGCGGTGGACCTCGAGCTCGCGCGCCGCCATGGCCTCGCGGATCTGGGCCGCTCGGAGCTGCCGGAGTATGCCGTTGATCTCGAGGGCGGCCTGGTTCGCCTGGAAGGTCCACTCCTGCTCGCGGCGGACAAAGCCGCCAATCTTGGCCGCCCTGCCCGCCTGATAAACGACCATGTCGGCGACGTTGCCGAGCGCCTGAGCGGCAAACTGCGCCACCGCGGAGATCTGCTTGCCGCCGATCGTCACGGAGCCGCCCGCGCCCAGCGGCGCGGCCCATATCCCGATGTCGGGGATGGCGCCGAGCGGCCCGGCGAGGAGCGAGGCGGTTCCGGCAGCGTCCTTCAGTGTCTGGGCCGTCAAGAGGAGGTCCATCTCCGCCTTCTCCTGCGGGTTCAGCGCCCTCCCCTGCAGGTCTCCCGTGAGCCCCGCCGCCGCGTCGTATTCGACCTCCGCCCCCGGCATCTCCGGCTCCGCCGCGCGCAGGCGGAGGGCGGCGAGCGCATCCATGTCGATCGGGTCGAGCCCGGGCGGCGCGGACGGGTTCTCCCCGAGCAGCCTGTTGAAGTGCGTCCACCGGGCGGCGGCGGCGGCGAGCGTCCGCTCCACCGCCTCGCGCGACTTCGCCGCCTCCTGGACCGCCGCGTAGCGGGTCTGCTCGGCGAGCTCTAGGACGGAGCGCTCGTGCCGCGCGCGGAGTATCTGGAGCGCCTCCCCGTCCTCCTTCTCCATCGCGGACAGCAGCGACGCGCCGAGGGACTGCACCTCGCGGCAGAGCTCGGCGGCACGCTGGACGAGGGGCAGGAACCGCTGTGTTGGCAGGGGCTGGTTCAGCCCGGCCAGCACGGCCGAGACATCGAGCCCGCTGGCCGCGGCGCGCGCGAGGAGCGCCGGGTCGATCGGCGGCTCGAAGAGCGGGAGCTGACGGAAGACGCCGAGGAGGTTGAGGCTGTTCCTGATCTTGAACAGGCGGTCCGCGACGGTGTCCCAGTAGCCGAGCAGCCTGTCGTCGCGCGGGACGCAGAAGTAGAGGCTCTGCCCGATGGACTCGATGGCCGCGGTCCCGCGGCCGCCCTGCGCCGCGCCCGGAGCCGGTGCGGGCGTCATGTTGAAGACGACGTCTGCCTCAATGTCGCGGAGCGCGTTGCCGAACTCGTCGAGCGATGAGCGGAGCTGCATGTAGCTCTGCGGGGCCACTTGACCGCGGCTGGGAACGCGCTGCGGCCGCCTGCCGAGGATGAGGGAGGCGAGCACGTAGTGGCTCATCGCCTCGTTGATGCTCTCCCGCGTGTCCTGCCGGAAGAGCAAATCCCCCCAGGCGATGAGGTTGTCGAGGTAGGCCGTGACCGTCCTCACCATGTAGGCGTCGGGCCTGAAGCGGGCGACGAGGTGCGGGTTGAACGGCTCCCGCTCCCACGCCTCGATGGCGGCGACCGTCGCGTCGCGCAGCGCCGGATCGGCTCCGGTCGCGAGGTTCGTCATGAGGCGTTCGGCGCTCGTGGCCTTTGCGGTCCTGAAGGGCCGGAACTTCCAGAAGCGGGCAGGCGCCGGGGCGTCGCTCCGGTCCGTCGGGTCGAAGATGTTGTGAAGCCAGCGCTGCGCGAGCTCGTAGCGCCCCTCCGCCGTGCAGTGCGCCGCGACGGCGAGGTGCACGTGCAGGAACAGCTCGTCGTTGTAGACCCCGTAGGCGCTGCCCTGCCCGAACTCGAGGCGGTGCACGGGATGCGGCGCCGAGACGAGAGCGGTGGGCGCGTAGGCGGGGAAGAATTCCTCGTGGAGGAGCGGCCGGGTCGATCCGTCGGGCAGTTTGGCGCCTCCTGGCGCATCCTCGACGTTCGCGGCCTGCAGCCCCGCAACCGAACCCTCGGCCAGCCGCTCGACGAGGGCGGTGACGAAGGGGTGCTGGTGGGCGGTGAAGGCGTAAGCGAGCGAGCGCCGCTCCGTCAGCGTCGGCCCCGGTGTCAGCGGAAGCGGGATGTTGATGTCCGACAGGTGACCCTTCCCCAACTTCCCCGTGGCGCCGTCGACGAACCAGTCGATGTGATCCCGGCCGTTGTGGAACGTCGCGTTCAGCGGGTTTGTCATGTCGCCGTTCCTCTCAGCCGCCGCCGCCGAGGCGCACGCCCGCGCCGCGCCGGAAATCGGTGAACCCACCCCCGCCGAGGAGGTCTCCGCGGTTGATTCGCCGGATGTCCGTGACGTCAAGGCCGCCATGCCCGACGACGCGGCCGGGGCGCGAGAACCCGCCCTCCTCGCGGATCGGACCGAAAGCATCGCCGAATGCATCGGGCTGGAGGACGGCAGCGCCGTCCGAGGGCGTGGCTGCCTGCCCGAACACGGCTCCGGCGTTGATCCGGCCGGGGTCGCGCACAAGCTCGTTCGCGCCGACGGCGTCGAGCACTGCGCCGACCGACGGCTTCACGGCCACGAGCTGCTCGTCGCTCCCGCCGAGCCCGACGCGGACGAGATCGAGAGCGCCGCCGCGGCCGACCACGCGGTCGCCGAAGGCGACGACGGTGCCCGGCGTCGTTAGCCAGTCCCGGGGGATGTCCGGCCCGGCCAATCGCGGTCCGCCGAGCGGTCCGAGCGGGTCGAGGAGCGGTCCGATGCCACCCATGGGGAACGGGATGCCGGGGCCCGTCTTCGGGATGATCCAGGGCTTGCCGCCCTCGCCCATCCAGGGCGCCGGGTCTCCGGCGTCGAGCGGAACCCTCGGCCTCGGCAGCGGGATCTGGGGCAGCACCGGTACGCCGTCCCAGAACTTTGGCACCTTCCACATGTCGTTCCACTTGATCGGCGGCGGCACCCACTCCGCGTACGTCTCGAGCGTCTCCACGGTGAGGGTCGGGGAGACGAAGAGCAGGTTCTCCACATCCTCGTAGAAAAACGGGGCGGAGAGCCTTGCGAACTCGCTGTTGCCGCCCAGTGACGGATTGCTCACGACGAGCCGGTGGCCGCCTCCCGCGCCGAGGATCGTCTCCGTCGCCTCCTTCGGCTCTCCCTTGCCCAGGGGCAGTTCCGAGATGAACTTGACCGTCAGGTCGCCGGATCCGAACAGCCCGGCGCCCGTCCCCGCTTCCACGTCGTACGGCTGACCGCCGCCGCCCATGCCGCGCACGGTCGTGGGCGGCGCGCTCGTGCTCGTCAGCCTGATCGCCCCCCCGCCGGATAGGCTCAGGATCACCGCGCGATCGCGGCCGGACGAGTCGAACTCCTTCGCGGGCCGGAGCGAGCCGCTCGCCCCGTTGAAGTCGCCGCCTCCGAAGGTGAAACTGCCCGCGTCCGCGCTGAAGGGGCCATTCCAAGCGCCCTCCAGGAACTCGGCCCAGTTCAGCCGGGTCGTGAAGGAGCGCTGAACGAGCTGGCCCGGCGACTTCTTGGCAGCGGACTCGATGGTGCCGCTGTCAGGCCGCGGGGCGCGCTCGATGTAGGTGACCCAGAAGACAAAGGTCCGGCCGCGCCACGGCAGCACGCAGGCGAGGTCGCCTTCGATTTCGACATCGACCGGGACCCAGGGGCGCCAGGCGCCGTCCCGCGCGGTCCGGTAGAAATGGCGCCTCGGTGCGCGCATCGTCCTGGCGAGGACGTGCAGCTCCGACCTCGTGGAATCGCGCGGGTCCGTCTCCGTCCAGAGCGACACCACCTGCAGCCGTGCGATCTCCTCGAGGCCGCGGAGATATCCCATGAAGGCGGCCTCGGCGCGGTCCTCCGTGACCTCGCCCTGCAGCAGCGTCTCCTCGAGCTCGCGGAAGAGATGCGTCCTATCGTCGCGGAGCGACGGCTCCAGGAGCTGGGCGGGGTGGAGGAAGATGAGGCGCGAGCCCGCCCAGACGGGGTAGCGCCTGATTTTGTCCCAGCGTTCGGCATCGATGGCCTGGGGCGGCACCTCGCGCTCGAGGTTGAGCAGGCAGCGCTGCACGAAGGTCTGCACCGCGGCCACGGCGAACTGGAGCGGCGAGGTGAGCACGACCGGCTCCATGCCGGGGTCCATGAGATATTCCTCGAAGAGCCGCTCCCGCTGGTCGTATCCGTCGCGCTGCATCAGGTAGGCCACGAGCGCGTCGCGCCGCCGCTGGCGCAGGCCGTCGAAGATCGGCTTGGCGGCGGCCCGCCAGGCGGCCGCGTCGAAGCCCGCGCGCACGGCGTCGCGCAGCCCCGATGCCGCGCGGGCATCCGGGTTCGGCACCGTCCAGGCCGCGAGCTGCGCCACGCGCAGGCGCATCGCCGAGGCGAGCCGGAGCATCTCCCAGAGCCGCCGCAGCCGTGACGGCTCGGCGAAGAGGCCGACGCGGATCTCGAGTCCGGCCGCGCCCGCCGCCGCCGAGGCGCCGCTCCCGAGCAGCTCCGCCGCGGCGGCGACGTCCTCGGGCCTGCGCCTGGCCACCTCGGCGAGCCGCGCGAAGAGGTCGTCCAGGGCCGTGCGAATGGCGTCGGCGTTGGACGTGCCTGCGGGGTATGTCCGACGGGCGAGCGCGAGCAGATCCGCCATCTCCGTCCCGCCCCCCGCCATCTCGGTGCGGAGCCGCCGGAGATCGAGGAGCGCGAGGACGCCGCGGAACAGGGCGGGCGCGTCGCTTGCCTGCCCCTCTGCCTCGTCGAGCGGCAGGGCACCGAGGGCGAAGCCGCCGAAGTCCTCGGGGTGCGCGGCGATCCCGGACAGCTCGTCCTCGGACAGGTCGAAGAGGCGCACGACGGCGAGCGCCTTCGCGAGCCGCTCGGCGGCGCGCGCAACCTGCACCGCGGCGCTCTCCGGGTAGAGCGTCAGGGCGTCCAGCCCGCCCGTCGGCAGCGCGTCCCCGGTGACGGTGACCGACAGGTCGCCGTCGGCGGCGTCGAATGCCTCGAGCATGAAGCGGATGGGCTGGCCCGGCTTCAGGTCGGCGGGAGCGCTCGTGGCCGACCAGGCGTCGCGGTCGGCCGTCGCCTCGAGCGCCGCGTCGCCCCCGTCGCCGAGCTTCAGCCGCACCCGCGTCCCGGCCTTGGAGGCCAGCACGGTGAAACGGTGCGCGCCGCCCGACGCCGCCTCCACCCAACCATCGAGCCGGATGGCATTCGTGCCAGGCGGACGCAGCGGCCCGCCGTCCGCGCCGCGCACGGATGTGTCGCCGGAGGCGATCCGGAGGGGAGCGCCGGGCGCGCTACCGTCGGCGTTGGGCGAGAAGACGGCATCCAGCCCTCGCTCGGCGGCCGCCTCCAGCGCATCCGCAAGGCGGCCGCCGCCGTCTGCGGCGAGCAGGCGGACATCGTTAATGAAGGATTCGACGAGCGCGGGATCGGCGCCCGTCGCCGCCGCCATCGCCTCGGCCGCCTGGACGCGGGAGAGGCGCCGCCGCAGGAATGGCAGGAGGCGGCGGGCGAGCAGCCCGCGCCTGGCCTGCTCATGTGCCTCCTCGTCGCCTCCGGCTGCGAGCGGCGCGAAGAGCGCCTCGGCGTCCGCCGCCTCCAGGAAAGCGCCGAAGGCCGACGCGAACGCCTTCGCCTGCCGCTCGGCGACAGCGTCCAGCGACTTCTCCAGGACCTCGTTCCCTGGCGCGAGCGCCTTCAGGCGCGCGATCCCGGGGGCCGTGGCGAAGCCGCGGTGCACGAGCCGCTGCGTGCCGCTGCCGCCGAGATGAGCCACGGCGGCGATCACCCGCTCGTCCCGGAACAGCGCGGGGACCAGCGCGTCGGCGGCGGCCACTCCTGGGATGTCGACCTGCGTCAGGCCGCCCCCCGTCCAGGACGCCATGAAGGCGTCCGCCGCCGCGGCGGGGACGGCCAACGACAGTTCCGCGGCGATCCGCTCGTCCGTGAAGGCCAGCGGCTCCGCAGGGGCGGCATGGTCGGCCGCAATCCGCGCGATCGAGGCGCCGAGGCTCCGCATGAGGGTCACGCCTGCGCGCGGGTCCGGGCGCCTGGCACCGGCGGGGTCGAAGCGGTGGCGGAGGAGCCAGTCGAGTTCGTCCGCCCTGACCCCAGCCTCGCGGAGCTCCCCCGCGACGCGGATGAACCGCAGCGCCTCGAGCGGCCGATCCGCCGCGGCGGTTGCCGGTTCGTCGTCCGGCAGGGGCGCGAAGGGGTCGACGCCGGTGAGGCGCTTGAGGGCGAGGAGCGACGAGACCGAGATGCGCAGGCTCCGTGCGAGCAGCGCGTGGCGGTGCAGCGCGGAGAGCGTGGCGAGGTTGAGTGCGGCCGAATCCGTCGCGCTGGCTCCGGCCTCCGGCTTCACGCCGACGTCCAGCAGGATGGCTTCCACGCCGGCCGCCGAGAGCCGGAATGCCCCGAGCGCGGCGGCCAGGTGGGTGCGGAGCGGCACGTTGCCGCCCGCGATGTCCTCGGGCTTCGCAGGATCCCACCCGAAAGGCTGCGAGGCCGCGGCACCGGGCGGCGTGAAGGCGAGATGCTCGCCGAGCGGATGGTCGAACGCCGGGTCGGCGCCCTCGTCGCGGGGGCGGAGGAACATGCGGGCGTAGGGCGATGCGGGGCCGCGCGTGTCCATATCCGACCAGAGCGCGAGGAGCGCGCCGTTGCCCTCGCCACGGCCGAGGTTCAGGGAAGCCGCCGCCTCCCGCATGTGCGAGATGTGCAGGATGGCGGCTCGGAGAGCGGCGCCGAGCGTCCCCCTCTCGGCCGCTGGCACGCCGAGGGCGCCCGAGACGGGACGCAGCTTTGCCGGGATGAGGACGCGAAGCGCCCGGTCGGTCTCGTCCACGGTCCATCCGAGGCGCCGCCAGAGCCGCACGAAGACGGAGAGGCGGGCGTAGACGAAGCCGTCCGCCCCCTTCCCGTCGAGGAAGGCGAGGCTCGTCTTCGAGAAGTCGGAGGAGGCCGGGCCGGTGAGGGCGAGCATCCCGGCCAGCTTGCCCCGCGTGGAAGCAGAGCCCGCCCAGGCAACCGCGTCGAAGCCGCGCACCGCCTGCGTTCCCGAGAACGCCTTCAGCCGCCCCTCCACTGCTTCGGTCTGCTCCGCCGAGAGCCCCGGCATCCCGAAGAGGCCGAGATGGGCAGCGAGGGTGGAGGGAGCGACGCCGATGCGGGGCAGCAGGGCGAGCGCCTCGGCGGCGGGGTTGACGAACCAAGTCCGGCAGATCGAGGCCAGCTCCTCGTAGCTCACGGCAAGGCGGCGCGCGAGTTCCTGCGCCGAGGCGAGCGCCTTCAGCGCCTCCGCCTCGGTGCCGAAGCCGTAGAGGCGGAACCAGTCGTCGAGGCCCGCCTGATCAGTCAGGAGCGCCGCCTCGAGCGGCCCGACGCCGAGCCGCTCGGACGCGACGGCCCGCAGCCCATAGGCCGCGGCCGGGTCGTCCAGCTCGTCGCCCGCGCGCATCGTCGATAGCGCGTCCGCCAGCGTCGTGCCTGCCCCGGCGAAGAATGCGCGGGCCGTCTCCAGGGGCAGATCGAAGGGCAGCGGCGCGGGGAACACGGCCGCGGCCAGCTTTGCGTAGGCGTCCGGGTTGGTCCGGTGCGGCTCGGCCACGAGATCCTCGGACCGCGCCTCGCCCACGTCGAAGAACGCCTCCGGCTCCACCCTGCCCTTGGCGACCGACCATTCCAGGACGCCGTTCGCGAGGTCGATGTAGGGGAGCGCCGTCTCGGTGTTCTCGCAGGTCAGCGGCAGGTGGGCGACGTCGGGTCGCCGCCGCATCAGGGCTTCGAAGGGCTGGAGGAAATTGACCCCGTAATCCTCGCCGCGGCGGAGCTTCCAGGCGTCGAGGAAGCGACCCCACTCGGCGTCGCCGGGGTCGAGGAAGCGAAGCAGGTCCACGAGGTGCGCGGCCGGGCTGGTCACGGAGGAGCAGCCTTCGCAGCCCGCGAAGTCCTGCGAGCCGAAGAGCGCCTCGAGCGTCGGGTAGGCGGCAAGCAGCGCCTTCCGGTCCTCCCCGCCCGCCGCGCCCTCGCCGCCATTTCCGTCCTCCCGCGCAGTGGCGTGCAGGGCGGGCTGGGCGGCCGCGGAGCGGACGGCGTTGAAGACGTTGTAGGTGATGAGGCTGACCTGGCGTGCCTTGCGGAAGGCCATCTCCAGCCTCTCCCGCCCGACGGTCTTCTCGTGGCGGACGAGAAGGTCGTCCCAGCGTGCCTGCGCGATCTCCAGGGCCGAGGTGAAGCCGTCCTTCAGGAGGACCGCCGCGGTCTCGTCGTCCGGCGTGACCTGGCGGATGCGCTGGAGGGACTTCAGCGCATCGGTCGCCTTCCTCTTCTCATCCGCGCCCATCCCGCCGAACACCGCTGCCTCGTTCTCCCGGACGAAGCGGGAGACGGATTGCCGGTCGATGTCGAACCCCTTCGCCGCGGCGGCGCGCAGCGCGCTCACGACGGGCGCCTTTGTCCCGGCGTGGCGGGGGCCGAGATCGATCTCTGCGTTTTCGACCATCCGGGCCGCGACGGCGGTCGGGAAGGAGAGCCGAACGCTCCGCGCCATGCGCGCGGAGTAAGCGTCGAGCGCGGCGTCGAGGTCGGCGCCGTCATCCGGCATGGGGACGAGTCCCTTCAGCTTTTGCGCATCGCCGCCCGCGACCGTCTCGAGCCGCTTCTTCCATTCGGCCGGGCGATGCAGGTCACGCTCCGCCAGGGCGGACACGTCGTTCCCCGCCAGATCGGCCTGCAGGGATTTAACAAGTTCGGGGTTGTTCTGGGTGAGCGCCGCGAGCTTGCCCTGGAGCTTGAGGGTTGCAATCGCTACGTCGTCGAAGCCCTCCCGCTCCGCGGCCTTCCAGAGCTCCTCGCCGCGTAGCTGGTCAACATAGGCGAGCCGCTCGAGCTTCGCCCTCTCGGCGGCGCCGAGACCAGCGTCCTCCGCAAACCGGCGGGGCGCCGCGAGCTGGCCTGGTGCGGCGGTGGTGGCGAGCGTTTCGCGGGCGAACTCTGCATAGGCGTTGAGGGCCGCGGACGTCGCGCCCGCGTCCATCTCCGCAACACCCCCTGTCACTGACTTCCCGATCGCGAGCTTCACGCCTTCGGAGCCGACCGACGCCAGCGCGAGCGGATCGGTGGGCAGCCCGACGCGGAGCAGCGCGTAGGCTGCGTCCTCCGGCAGCTTCGCGCCTTCGGAGAGCCGCGCGGCGCTCGCCGCGAGCGCGACGACGCGCGGATCCCAGCCCGTCTTCTCGCTCAGCGCGTCGATGTCCCGGCGGTCGCCCTCCTCGCGAATGTCCGAGAGCTTGGCGCCCACTCCGAGCGCCGCCTTGAGCGCGCCGGAGACGGCCGTGAACTCGGCGCCCACGGCCTTGGGCGCCGGAGCGACGAGGTTGACGTTCGCGAACCCGGCGGGGTTCGGCGAAATTCCCGCGGCCGGGACGGCGACGCCATCCTTCACGAGGCGCAACTCGAACTCCGCCCCGTCCTCGAGGTGCGCGCCGAGGGGCAGCGAGTAGAAGCCGTCCTCGTCGGCCTTCTCGCGCGCCACCTCTGCCAGGGCGCCGCCGACGGACCGGCGGAACAGCGCGACCTCGATGTCGCGCCCGACGGCGCCGTCATCGCGGACGACCCGCCCCTGCGCGCGGCCGACACCCTGCGCGCGGGCCTGGGCCGCGGCCTCGAGCGCGGCCTGCGTCGCCTCGTCCGCGATCCCCGTCGGCGCGACACCGAGCTGGCCCTGGAGGTTCATCAGCGCAGCCTTGGTGCCGGACCCGAAGACGCCGTCCTTGGCCTCGGCGGGAGGCACGGCGACGCCGAGCTGCTTCAGCTTGCCCTGGAGCGCCGATACCTCTCCGCCGAAGGCGTTCAGTGTGAGCTGCGGCATGGTTCAGGCTCCTCCATCCTGCGTGCGTCCGGACTTGCTTCCGAGCTCGTTCCCGTCGTGGCATTCCTCGCAGACCCACAGCTTGCCGTCGGGTGTCTCAGTCCAAGCTGACCCGAAGTTTTCCAGGCAGATGTCGCAGGTGTCGGGCCGCACCTCCGCCACCGACCACAGCCATTCGTCAGTCGGCGCGAGCAGCTTCCGCCACGTGTTGGATCGCCAGCGCTTGTGCCGCTCCGGGTCCGTCCAGCGGAGCCGCATCCCGGCCGCCTCACCCGCCTCTTGCAGGATCGCGAGCTCGTCGAGCCTCCATTTGCCCCTGTCGGAAACCTCCACGGGCTGCCGGTCGGCGACGCGGACGCCGCCGCCGCCCGGCAAGGGGGACCAACCTTCGGGAAGCAGGCCGGGCGCTGCGCTTGGAACGGCCATCAGAAGCTCACACCGATGCCGACGGCGGGCTGAGGCGACGACCGATCCGGGTCTGGCATCACCACCCCGGCCCCGCCGCCTAGACCGCCGCCGAGCTGCAGCGGCGTGCGCGTAATGATGTCGAGGCCGGGCACAGCCGCGCGCGCCGACCAGATGTTGGCTGTGCAACTCGGGCAAATCGGCTTGTCGACGCCGAGGAAGATCTTGCCCGCGAGGTCCGGCCTTAGACTGGTGCCTTCCCCGAACAGGACGTAGTTCAGCAGCTTGAACTCGGCATCCATACCGCGATCGATTGGTGTGCCGTCCGCCTTGGGAACTGGGAACGGCTCCAGCGTCGGGCTTGCGCGCTCCGGGTGCGGCGCAGGCACGGCCTTCTGGGCGCCGTCCGGCACCTCGACGTTGATGGCCTTGTTGCCAGACTGCGATCCCTTGCCGCCGCCCGACAAGGTCGAGGCCCGCACCGGCTCTCCGTTGATCTCGCCGAGGATACTGCCCTGTGCTCCCGTCTTGCCTGTGTGGCGCGCTGCAGCGTCCGCCTTCGCGGCCCCCAGCGTAGCCCGGGCCTCGGCCTGCCGGGTCGCGTTCTCGGCCGCCTTCCCGCCAAGCCGACGGCCCGCCCCCTCGCCCACCTCCTCGAGCTTCGTGATGCCCGCGCGGACGGCGCGTCCTGCGGAGACTGCTGCCTTGGCCACGGGGTTCTTGGACACTCTGACGGAGTAGGTAGCGCCAAGGACAGCCCTTCCTGCCCAAGTGCGCGCCGTCGATGAGGCTATTTTGGCAAAAGTCGAGGATCGGGCCAGCGCCTGGCCCGCCCCGGCGAACGCGGCCCCCGTAACCAAGCCGATGGCCCCGGCTTTCACGACGTTCCCGAGGGTCAGTTCCCTGTTGTCGATTTTTGCCTCGACCACCTCCCCGACCATGCCGCCGACCATGCCGCCGATCGCGCCTGCGACGATTGGCCCTGCCACCCCGCCCGTCAGCGCGGTGACCGCGACGCCGACGACGATGGCCGCCCCGATCCCGACGACCTGTCCCCAGCTGAGCATCCCGTCTGGATCGCGAAGTGCGATGGGGTTGCCTCGGCAATAGGCGTAAGGACTTGGGCCGTCGGCGTGGCCCGCCGGGTCTGGGACGGTCCAGCGGCCGAGCCACGGCGCGTAGTGTCGGCGTCCCGAGTAATAGAACCCGGTCTCATCGTCGCGCTCATTGCCCGCGTGCTTGCGCCGTCGGCGCCCCGCCAATCCCGGGGCTGCCGAACCTTCGAAAGACGTCCCGCCGAACGGGTAGAACTCCTCGTGCGAAACCACCTCACCCGTCGCGTCGAGTTCCAGCCCGACCGAGCCGAGGTGGTCGGCGAGGGAAAAGCGGACATCCAACGCCGGTCCGGCATCGGCGCCGACCGTCCGCAGTTCGACCGACGCGGGAACTCCGGCCTCTTCCCCCGTCGTCACGGTGACGCGCTCGAGGACGACCGTCAGACCATCTGCCGCGTAGCTCCGATATATCTCGAGCTGCCCGAGGTAGAGCCGCTCCTCCCTGAGCGTGCCGCCCGCCGGGCCTGCGCCGCTGCGAAACGTCGCTTTCCGGAAGCGGCGTCCCTCGGCATCGCTCTCGTAATAGGTGGTCTCTGGTACCAGCCCCTGGCCGACCATCTGCCGCGCCGACGCATGCAGGTGCTCGTCCTCGTTCCAGGAGAGGCGCGAGAGGTGCGGCATGCCGAGCATCCGCCCATGGACGTCGTGCTCGAATTCCTCGGCGACATCTGGGCCGCCGCCGCCGGAGAGCCTGCACCCGGTGAGCCAGTTCCGCACCGCGCCCCGCGCCGCCTCCGCCACGAATGGGCTCGTGGCCTCCATTTGGAAGCGGCGGTTCCAATTGGCGGCTGGCGCGGACGGGACGGCGTGCTCAATCTCCGCGAGGTTCCCGGCGGCGTCGAAGCGGTAGCGCTCGACGTAGCGCCTCATTGCGCCGCCGTCCGACGGGCTGGCGAGACCTGCACGTCCAGGCGTGTCCCATCCATCCCAAGGCGCGCCCGCCAGCCCGGCGTGTTCCCGGCCCTCCGCGCGGACGAGACGCCCGATCGCGTCGTAGGCGTGCCGCCTCTCCGGCTCCGCGACCGCGTTGGCAAAGAAAATCGCGTCCTGCGCATCGTCGCGGATGAGCACCACGTTCCCGACCGCGTCGTAGTGGTACCGCAAATTTCGCACGCCGCACGGGGTGGCACCGGGGACGGGGCAATCCGCAGGGAAGGCGGGCCCGCGATCCGTCATGACCCCGCGCAGGCGCCACGTGTCCGGCTCGTAAGCCCATTTCGTCACGGCCCCGTTGCCGAGGGCCGCCATGGTTTTGTGGCCCTTCGCGTCGTGTTCCTGGGAGCGCAGGAGGACGTGCGTCGCAGTCGCCGGATCGAGGGCGGCCGGAGGCGCGGCGCCGAGGCCGACCCAGACGCGGATAGAGAGGAGCAGTCCTCCCGGCCCGTTCTCCTCACGGATCACGTGGAACCCGCCGGGGTCGCCCGGTCGGTGGGGAAGCGTCCGCTGGAACGGCGCGCCGCCCGCATCGAAGATGGCCGACGCCTCGTATCCGACCGGCTCGAGCAGCGCCTCGCTCCCGGCGCCCGCATCGGGCCAGTGACTCTCCGCGCGGGGGTCGAGGCGCGCGCGTCGGCGCGTGCGGACGACATTGCCGCGGAAGTCGCAGGCGAGGATTCGCTGTTCGCCCGTCTCGTCGAGGAGGCGGATCGCCCTGCCGCGGAGGTTGGCGTCCTCAGGGCTCGCCTCGGCCTCGCCGTAGATCGTGCGCCGGGTCGTGCGCTGGTGGGCGCCCGCGAGCTCAAGCGTCTCGCTGACCTCCCGGCGAAGGGGATCCCTGTCGATGCTGACACGCCTACCGTCTTCCCACAGGGCGAGGAACGGCTTGCCGTCGGCGTCGGCGAGGCTCCAGCGCCTGCCGTCGTCGAGCCCCTCGTGCGCCGCCCAGCGCCCAAGCATGTCGTGCTCGCGCCGGACCGCGGTGCGGCCGAGCGGATCAACCAGCTTCAGGAGGTTCCCTTCGATGTCGCGGAAGATGCGCGAAAGGTGCGGATCGTCGTGCGCCGCTCCGGGCGGGGCGCCCTGGGGATGGAGCCGGAGCACCTCGACGATGTCCCGACCGAGAGCGTCGAGGCAGGAGCTGCTTGGCGTGCGAGCGTGCGCGGCGGAGGCATCGGCTGCGGCCCTCTCCTCGGCCCGGACGGAAGCGTTCCCGGGCAAGGCGCCGCCTGTGTCGTCGAAGGCTGGCCACCGCGCCAGGAGGAGACCGGCATCGGTCCGCACCCCGTGCCAGGTCGGCAGGATGGCATCACGGGACAGGCGTGACACAGCATCGCGCAGGTCCGGGTCGGCCGTCGGATCGTCGAGCACGGTGTCGTCCCGCCCCCAGGCGTCCGTGCGCCAGGGCGAGAAGACCACCTTCTCCCATGTGCGGTCGGGATGCAGCGTGGCGATGACTCGACCGAGCGCGTCGCGCACGATCGTGGAGGCGATGCCTTCTTTCCGATCACGCTCGTAATCCGCCGTGCCGGAAAAGAAGGGCTCGTATTCCCGGACGATGTTGCCCTTGTTGTCCGGCACGATCCAGCCGGAGCCGATCCAGCGCGGCGTGGCTACCGGGCCGCCGTCCTCCAGCGCCCCGGGTTCCGTCAGCGACTTCCGCTGGATCTCCCGGCCAGCGCCGTCCGCATGGCTCACGATCTGGTCGATTTCCGGCCGCTCGCCCGGACCCAGCTCCGCGTCGTGCCGATCGCGCCTGCTCAGCGTCCAAGTGAAGGCGGGCGTGGAGCCGCCGCTGCGGAGGAAAGCGAGCGGATCGCGGAGCGTGCGGGCGGTGGCCCGGCCGAGCAGGTCCGCGCCCCGCCCGACCGGGTCCGCGATGGCCGCCGCCAGCGTCGCCTCGGCGACATCTGCCTCGATGCCGTCCAGGCGATCGCCGAGCGCCTGGCCGACCTTGCCTATGACCGCGACGGCTGTGACCTCGCCATGCGCGTCATAAAGCGCCTCCTCGCGGTTCCCATTGATGTCCGTGACCATGCGAGGCCGGAGCACCCTGTAGTCATTCCCCTGCTTTGCGAGCGAACCGTCGCCCGCACGCTCGCCGACTGTGACGAGGTTGCCGAGCGCATCTTCGGATTCCTGCGGGAGCAGCGAATAGGCGTCGAGCCGGATCCGCGTCGCGTTGCCGAAGGGATCGAGGAAGCGCTGCGGCTGGAGGAAGGTGCTGGTCGCATACGCAAGCTCGAGCGCCGGGCTGTCCCCTGGATTGGGCGAGAGCAGCGTGCGCCCGGACGGCGCCCACCAGGACCCATCGGGTTCGCTCTCGAACCCCGCTGCGGACAGGTCACCTGGCCCGATCTGCCCCCCATAGGCCCGGGCGAGCATGCCCGGGGTGAACGCTTGGCGCCGCGTGTGGTGGGCCAGGCCGAGCCGACCTTGCTCGCCGAACGGCAGTGGCCCTTGGGCATCGTCGAGGTCGTCGCGGCGGAAGAAAAGACGCACGTGCTCGACCGCGCGCAGCTCGACGGCTCCTGGCGTGGGTGCGGCATCATATTCAATGCGGGCTGCGCTGCGGACGACGGCATCCGCAGCCTCGAAATCCAGCGGCAGAGCTACTCCGGCTGGGACCGCCCCCGTCAGCTCCGACGTGACGGAGCTGCAGGGCAGCGGCGCGCGGAAGTCGTCCTCCAGGTCGATCTCCAACGTGAAGCCGCTCTCGACGGCCGTCGCCAGCGCCTGCGCCTGGCGCGCCTGGTCGTCGGCCGACAACTCGGGATCGGCCCCCGACCTGCCGTAGGCGATGGTGGCCGACCTGAGCACGTTGCCGAAGCCATCCACCTCTAACGTCAGATCGTGGACGACGCGCGGGTCTTGGGCATCGCCCTCGACGTGACGCGTAACGCGTTCCCGCGCCACGGGCAGGAACACGGCGTGCGCGTTCGCCCCCTTCGGCTGGACGGGGCGGACGGCGTGGGCGTGCTCGGCGACGAGCAGGGGATGCCCGAGCGCGCCTGACCTGTCCGGTGAGAACACCTCCTCGCGGATCGAGGTGCCTTTCAGGGCGCGGCACGCCTCGAACTCCTCCTCCGCCGTGAGGCCGGGCGGCAGGGGCGCGTCGGCGAGCAGCCCCTCGATGAAGGGCGCGTGCGCGGGGTTGCCCGGCGGCGGCGCGCCGTGGAAGTCGCGCGCGAGGTGCGCGGCGAGCGGTCCGCCGGGCAGGAAGGACCCCGTGTGCGTCCATATGCGCGTCAGCACGGGCGGAAGGCGGGATCCGGCAACGAGGTCAGCGTCGAGGCCCGGCCCGCCCCCGTCCTCCAACGCGCCGATCTCGTCGCCGTCCCAGCGCTCGATGAACGCGAAGCCGCGGAACTCGCGCTCGCGCCCGTCGAAGTGGCCGTGGTGGTAGGCGGTCCTCGTGACGAAGCGGTTCCGGGAGACGAGGTCGGCCGTCTCCACCCGCTCCACGACGTGGACGGGGAACGGCAGCCGCGTCACCCAGGGGCGGCCCGCCGCGCGGTCATCGAGGAAGAAGCGGGTGGAGGCCGCGTAGGAGACGCGCGTCTCGGCACCGAGGTTGTTGCGGACGAGCTTGAGGAGGTGCGGCTTGCCGTGCCGCATGAGGTCCACGAAGCGGAGCGGGCGCCCCCCGTCGGCGGGCAGCGGCGAAGACCAGACAAGGCACGACGTGCCCTTCCCCAGGAGGTCCACGAGGTCCACGGCCGAGACCGAGTCCACGCCGGGGAAGGCGGGGAGGCGGATCGGCGGCGCCCAGGAGTTGCCCATGCGGTTCAGGTGGACGTCCACGCCGTCCGGGCCGAGATAGACGATGTCTGTGGTGCCGGAGCCGTCCGTATCGGCGAGGCGGACGAGGTCGGGACGGAAGCGCCCCTCGAGGTCCAGGCGCGGCGCGCCGTCCATCGTCACCTTGGCGCCGAAGCGGCCGTGGCCGCGGCTCGGCCAGTAGGCGACTTCGCCGTTCCTGATGCGGACGATGTCCACGAGGCCGTCGCCGTCCATGTCGGCGAGGTGGACGGCCTGGTGCGCGTCCGAGGAGACGAGGCGGGGGCCGCGCTCCTCGTCTGATGGTGCGGGGATGCGGCGCGCGCCGTCGAACCCCGCTTCGCCGAGAGATCGGTGCCAGACGATCTCGTCGCCTTCAGTGATCAGGAGGTCCGCGAGCCCGTCGCCGGAGAGGTCGGCCATGCGCAGGGCCGGGTCGTTCCAGTCAAGGACGGGAAGAGACGCGAAGGCGCGGTGGTCCGTCCAGCTGCCGTCCCGCGTCCTATCGTGGAAGCCGGGCGCCGGACCCGCGAACTCGACGAAGTCGACAGTTCCGTCACCGGCGAGGTCCGTGAACTGCTGCGCCGCGCCCGCGGGGAAGCCTGCGGAGGGACGGGAGGGGAGCGCCTCGGCGCGGCCGAAGCGACCCTCGCCGAGGTTGCGCTTGAACCACCACGAGCCGCCATGCTCTGCAAGGATGCCGGGCAGCCCCTCGCCGTCCAGATCGACCCAGCGGAGCGCCTTCCCGTCAACGCCGCCCGGCATGTCCGCAAGCGCGTCCGGATCGGCCTCACGCACCTCGTCGGAGAGAGCCAGTTCCGAGTACGCAAGATCGAGCGGCGGCATCGCGCGGCGCAGGTAGCCGCCGTCCTTCCGCCGGAAGCCCGCGAGGGTGGCGGAGGCGAGGAACGAGCCGAGCGGGTGGCCGCGGGCGGGATCGCCCTCGCCGCCCGGCGCGTCGGCGCGGTAGGCCAGTTCGAGCGCGCGGACGAGGCAATCCCTGCCGACCTCCGCCTCGGCGGGGAAATGATGGAACATCAGGACGCGCTGGCAAAGCCGCTGCGTCCGCAGCTCGAAGCCCGGCCGACGGTTGGAGAAGGGGTCCCTGCGGAACGCGGGGGCGCGATCCGCTGCCGGTGTCGGGACATCCCGGTCGTGGTCGCCGTAGTCGAGGACGAGCTCGAAGTGGAATGCGGCCGCCTCGTGGTCGGGCTCGACGGCGGTCGGCTTGCGTCGTCCGTAGCGGACCCGCTTGAGCAGGCGGTTGGCGGCGACGTCGGCGCTGGTGCGGTTCGCCTCGTTCGTGGCGCCGATATCCGCGCCGCCGCGGTCGTCGACGAGGTATCCGAAAAGCATTGCGTCGCCGCGGACGTCGGTAACTTCCTCGGCGAGCCAGGAGAAGACGCGCGCTGGATCGGCCGGGTCGGAGATGCGCGAGGCGGCGCTTCGCCCGAGCAGCGCGGTGACGTTGTCGCGGCTGATCGTGCGCCAGAAGGTCTCGCCGCCGTCGTGCCGCGTCCAGCGCTCGATCCGCGAGAACAGCCCCTCGATGCGTGGCCTGTAGCGCTCAACGGACCAGCCCTGCCCGTCGCGGTCGCGCCTGTCCTTATGGCGGCTGCCGTTCGGCATCAGGACCGGCACGAGGTCCTCGGCGCCGGAGAGGATGAAGGTGTCGGACCCCGACGCGTCGTCGTAGCGCGGGATGCCGCGGTCGGTCTTTCGCGTGATCGACGGCACGTCCAGGCGTAAGCCTATGCCGAACGGGCCGTTGCCTGCGGCGCTGTCGTAGGTGAGCGCGAGGGAGGGGCCGAAGCCGTTGCGGCCCGGGCTGAGCGGGAGAGGGAGCGACAGCGACGCGCTGCCCGTCAGGGGATTGGCCGCGAACTTCTCGCCGAGGCCGCGCACGGCGCCGCCGCCTTTGGGCAAGCTGAGCGAAGGCGCAGCGAGGACGGACGGAGCTGCCTCGGGCGCCTTGGACGCATCCTGGTCGGCGCCGCGAGGAGGCATCCTGCGCTCCCTGCGAGGGGTCGCCCTCGCCGTCGCCCCGTGCCTGGAGCGGAGGCGAGCCTGCCATCGCGGGAGAGCGTGCTGCAACAACAATCAGGCGCCACACCAAACGCACTCGTGTGCGGATTGCGACCGACCCGCTGCTTGTCGAGAAGGTGCGCGAGTGCATAGGCCTCTTCCTGAGACCGCCAAAGCGCCCCCCGATGCTGTGCGTCGACGAGAAGTCGCAGATCAAGGCGCTCTACCGCACCCAGCCCTCTGTTGCCGATGCACTCTGGACAGGCCGATAGCCGCACCCACGACTACACGAGAACGGCACCACCCCGCTGTTCGCCGCCCTCGACCTCACCTCCGGCGTATTCGCCAGGCGCTGCTATCCGAAGCACCGCTCGAGCAATTTTTGCAGGTTCCTGGACCAGGTCGAGGCCGCCATGCCCGCCGATATTAACGTCCACCTGGTGATGGACAACTACGCCGCCCACCAGACCAACCCGTGCCCGACTGGCCGGCCAAGCGCCCGCTCTGGCACGTCCAGTCCAGGCCAGAAGGTGCGCCCTGGATCAGTCAGTCAAGTGCTTCTTTGCCGATCGGACCGAGAAGCAAATCCGGCGCGGCGTCCACCACTCCACCGCCCAGCTTAAGGCCAGCAACCGCGCCTTCATCGACTCCCACAACGCCGACCCCAAGCCTTCCGTTACCCTGCATGATGGCCCTGGTGCCTTGAGGTCCTGCTGACCCGCAAAGGTTGGCGCTATGGTGAGACCATCCGGGACATGGGGCACCGGGAGCACGCAAGTGCGGGCAGGCCGACTCTTGAACCATGGGCTGCGAGCCCGATCCGTTATCTGGCCACCCCTGCGGCTCGCCCGGGTGCGCTGTGAGCGCGAATCCGTAGTTGCCGTGTTGCCCGCCAGCTCCCCTATCGCAAAGTCGATCAAGGAGGAGGAGGACCAATGCGGATCGTAGGCTTGGACATCCACCGCGTCTTTGCCGAGGCGGTGATGCTGGATGAGGGCAAGGTGATCCGGCTGGGCCGCGTCGGGATGACGCGCGAGCACCTGGACACCTTCGCCAGGACCGTGCTGACGCACGACGATCACGTGGTGGTGGAGGCGACCGGCAATGCCACGGCGGTGGCCGACGTGCTGGCGCCGCATGTCGGGCGCGTGGTGATCGCCAAGCCGCGCCAGGTGCGGCTGATCGCCGAGGCGCGCATCAAGACCGACGTGATCGACGCGACGGTGCTGGCCCGCCTCTACGCCAGCGGCTTCCTGCCAGAGGTCTGGGTGCCTGATGCGCACACGGAGGCGCTGCGGCGCCAGGTCACCCGGCGGATGCAGATCGTCCGCCAGCGGGCGCGACTCAAGACGATGATCCAGTCGATCCTGCACGCCCATCTGATGCCGCAATGTCCGCATGCCGACCTGATTGGGCCAAAGGGGCGGGTCTGGCTGCTGGCACAGCCCCTCCCGCCAGACGAGGTCGATGCGGTGGCGCGCCACCTGCGCGAGCACGAGCGGCTGAGCGAGGATCTGCGGGTGGTCGAGCGGGAGATTGCCCGGGACGCTCTGGCCAATCCCGATGCCAAGCGGCTGATGACCATACCCGGCATCGACATGGTGGTGGCGGTCGGCCTGCTGGCGGCGGTCGGGCCCGTCACCCGGTTCGAGGCGCCCGACAGGCTGGTGTCCTACCTTGGCCTCAACCCGACGGTGCACCAGTCGGGCGAGGGCCCGCCTCGTCACGGGCGGATCAGCAAGCAAGGCCGCACCCACGCCCGCACCATGCTGGTGGAGGCCGCCTGGCAGGCGGTGCGCGGCCCAGGCCCGCTGCGCGCATTCTACGAGCGGATCGCCCGGCGGCGCGGGGTGCACATCGCGGCCGTGGCTGTCGCGCGCAAACTGGCTGTCATCATCTGGCACCTGCTCAAGAAGGGCGAGGACTACGCCTGGGTACGCCCGGCGCTGCACGCCCGAAAGCTGCGCGACCTCGAGCTCCGCTCAGGGCAGCCGGCCCGCCGCGGCCAGCGCGGCCCGGCCTACGCCTATAACCTGACCAGGACGCGGCAGGAGGAGCGCAGGCGGGGCGAGCAGGCCGAGCTGGCCTATCGCCGCCAGACCGAAGGTTGGACCCGCCGAGGACCAAAGGCGCCCACGGGTGCCGCAAAGGAGGAGCGACGCTGAAGGCTGCGCGGCCGGGCTCTCACCTCGTGCCCGGCTCTTTGCCGCGCGGTCACCCGTGAGCAGGAGGAGAATAGCACCGGCTCACGCCAACGGCACTGTTCAACCTCATCCGTGGAGGGAGTTCGCCAAGGACATCTTCGCCGCCATCGAGCGCTTCTGCCTCCAAGAACGCAATATATCGGAGCAGCTACGAAACTAGGACGGGTGTCTTCCAGGGCTGCGGCTAGCCACAGCTCACTTCTTTGGGTCACGCGGCTTTGGATCACCCGGCGGCATGATGGGAGGCGGGCGCTCCTGCTTCCCCTCAAAGATGCGCGCAGCCTCGTAAAGCACGATCAACTGCTCGGTCGTCATGCTCGAATAGTCGATCTTCGAAGCATCGCGAATGTCATTGGACGGCCCTTGTTCACCAGGAACGCCAGGAATTGCTGCGTGATCAACAGTCGGGCGCCGGCGATCCATTTCGGCCAGAAGCTTGATAATGCGCGCGTCGCCGCTGGCCGCCTTGTTGACCAGCTGCTTGGCAATTGCCTCCAACTTTGTGATGCTGTGGCGACTGCCACCCTCATTCACCATGACCCTTTCGCCGAGCGCTTTAGCGATAGCCATGCTGAAGGTCACGCTATCCTTCGTGCGTCCTCTCGGGTTGCCGCTCTGACCTGGTTTAAAACGGCTGTGCTCGGGCGGCTTACCGTAGCCTACCTCGTATTTGCGGACCGGTTTATTTGCCATTTCCGGCCTCCGGCTGCACCAGAGTGAGCGCTTCCTGCGTTCTGCCTTGCATGTCGTTGAAGGCGCAGCCGGTCACAGCGTGTCGGACAAAGTCGCCTGTCAACTCCTGCCAGCGGCGAACAATGGTATCGACGTACAGTGGGTCGAGCTCGAAGCCGCAGCAACGCCGGCCCGTTCGCTCGGCCGCCATCAAGGTTGTACCGCTGCCGAGGAACGGATCAAGCACGAGCTCGCCGCGAGCCGTGCAGTCGAGAATAGCATCCGCCACCAGGCGCACTGGCTTCACCGTTGGATGCATCGCAAGCAGGTCCCCTTCCTCCGAACGCCGTCCAAAGGAGTTCACGCCGGGGTAGGACCAGAGGTTGCTCCGATGGCGGCCGTGCTGCCCAAGTTCCACGTTGTTCCGGTGGGGTGCCTTGCCCGATTTGAAGACGAAGACGAGCTCGTGCTGGCTGCGGTAGAGGGAGCCCATTCCGGCGTTGTCCTTCGCCCAGACGCAAAGATTCTTCAGCTCGGAGTAGGCCTCGTGGCCCGCAGCCAGAAGCTCAGGAATGTGGCGCCAGTCCATGCAGACGAAGTGCAGCGAACCAGCCCGGCTGTGTTGAGCGGCCAGCCCGAGCGCGGTGGTCAGAAAGGCGGTAAACTCAGCACCGCTCATCTCGCCGGATGCCATGGGAAACTCCCGGTGGCTGATGACGCCGAGGCCACTAACATGGCCGGCGATCCGAACGTTGTAGGGCGGGTCTGTAAAGACCATGGCCGCGCGTTTCGCCGGCAGTAACGTCGCATAGCTCGCCTGCTCCAGGGCACTGCCGCAGAGCAGCCGGTGACGTCCCAGCAGCCAGAGGTCACCGGACTTGCTGACGGCGGGACCTGCAGGACGCTCGGCGAGCACATCCGCAGGATCGGGTGCTTCTTTGGGCGGGGCGTCCAAACCCTCAATCCGGAGATCAATCTCCGCCATCTCGAAGCCAATCACTTCGAGCTCGAAGTCGAGGTCCGCGAGGGTCAGCTCGCGCAGCGTTTCCGCAAGCAGGCGCTCGTCCCAGGTGGAGATTTCAGCAAGGCGGTTGTCCGCCACCATGAAGGCCTGCATTTGGGCAGGTCCAAGATGGTCTAGCCTGATGGTTGGCACTTCGGTCCAGCCAAGTTGGCGGCAGGCCAGCACCCGGCCATGGCCCGCCACTACCCTGTCATCAGGGTCGATCAGGACTGGGACATTGAAGCCGAATGTCGCAATGCTTCGGGCGATCTGTCTGATCTGGCGCGGACTGTGGGCGCGAGGATTGCGCTCGTTCAGCCGCAGGTCGGTAACTGCCCGGTACTTGATATCGAGGTGGTGCGAAGGCGCGACCCGGCTGCGATCTCTGGGCTGGAGGTTGGTCGGGACTTTGGGTGGCATGGATGGTCTCCGTCTGGTTGGGAGACCACCCAATGATCATGCTAGAGTTGTGGAATTAAACGGAAAAGTGCAGCTCGTGTCCGATTCATTGACCTCGGCCAGCCGACGCAGCAGTTCCGCCTCCCAATAGGGCTTTGCCATTAGCCAACTGAGCTCCCGGCCCGTCGTCACGCCAGCCCGCTGCATCTCAAGGCGATTTTCGTCGTGCCACGCCTGCTCGCGCTTCAGGAGGCGCACCGCTTTCTGATAAAGGCTGCGAAGGGTTTCGGCGCCGACACAGTGACTGGTCTTCGGCGCGCCTCGACCAGCGACCAGCCAAGAGACCCTAAGCGCATTACATGCCGCGTTCGATGTACGGTTGCTTCTGACCATCTCTTCTTGAACAGACAGCCAAACCTCCATTAGGCGGGAGGGTTCATAGAACGAGGGCCGGCCACGCTTCCTCGGGGCGCTGCTCGGCAGTAGAGGCGGCTGGCGTTTTAGATCTGCTCTCACGATCTTCTCCGGATTCAGCTACTCACGAACCCGTGACCCTAACTTGTCCGGCTGCCAATTGCTAGTTTGTTCTTACCGCCGAGTGCTCACCGCCGCCAGCACCATAGCACAGCCAAAATCGCTGATCAGCAGAATGTTTTCCCTGATCCGTCGCTTAGGGAAGTGATGCCGATGCGGCGCAGATCTACGGCCAACGCCAGGGGCACATCTCGGCGCGACCCTGGAAGCCTGTGATTTTGCCTGATGTTCCCTGATGAACAGGGTAATGAGCCGCAGAGACTGGTTCGCTGACGACTGCGCCCACAACCAGAAATTCCACAAACGATTGTATCTGAGATTTTTTCGTCAGTCGGATTCGTTCCGAAGGGACGAGACCCAGATGGGATATATCACCGGGAGACAGGCCCGCCGGTCCGACCCCGCCGCAGCAGGCTAGCCATCCACGTCGTCCAGCGCGAGGGCCGATGGTACCGGCGGCGGCGCCTTCCCCGGACCAGCACCACGTTGCGCTGATGGGCCAGGACGTTGCCTGTCGCGAGGTCGCACACCAGGGCCTTGTTGATCGGCGTGCCTTCCAAGCGGAAGTCATCCACGTCCTGCGCCAGCGGCAGCTTCGATGCGGTGATCTGGTACTTGATCGAGCGCGCCTGGTTCTCGGCGATCTCGGCGCCGACGAAGTCGCCGTTGACCTGCTGCGGCTCGTGCTGGCGCTTCACCGCCGTGGTGACGACCTGGTCGAACGCCGCTCTCATGCCGAACAGCTTCAGCTCGCCCATTCTGGCGAGGATCTCGGACCGCTCCATCACGCGCTTCTCGGCAGATTGTCATAGCGGGCGCAGTCGGCCAGCGGCTCGTGCCGCAGCCGCAGGGCACCTGGCGTCAGGATGGTCTGCGGCGCCGGGGGCTCGCGCTGGCGAGCCAGGATGTTCAGTACCACGTCGGTGGAGTGCGCGCCTTCCCGCGGCGCCTCGGCACAGGCTGCCTCGACCGCCACTCGGCCCGTCGCTGAGCACGGCGGTGAGGATGTCCACCATATGCCGGTCGCCATCACCAACACCGACCAGCTTGCGGCGCAGGCGAAAGGATCGACCAGATAGTGGCTGCACATCTGCAGGAACCGGCCATTGCAGGCGCGAGTGCGGCCCCCCGGATCATATCCACCGCCGTCTTTATGTTGTCGTAGATCCCGCGCGTGCAGGCGCCGCGAAAGAACGCAAACGCCTTGTCGCTCCTTCTTTCGTAAGCAGACCCGCCAACTCGACGGGGGCCGCGAACGATTCGTCGCGATTGCCAGAACGAGCGTGACGCCCACCGCGTTTCGGCTGAGCAATCTCAAGAGGTGCAGCATGCGTCAGGTACTAATCTTGGCGGCGGTGGCGACGGTTGGTCTGGCTTCAACCGCGATGGCGCAAGCTCAGCCCCCGGACCTGCGGCAGGCTCCGGCAACGGCCGAGCGTGCCCCGCCGGAACCATCCCCACGCAGCACCCGCTCACCGGGTCCGCCGACCGATCGCGGGCCCGAGACGCCGAATGCGGATGCGGCGCACCGTGGTGGCGGCGTGGTGCTGGAGGGCGCGCCGGGTGCGCCCGCGCCGCCCCCAATGCCGACGCCGCCGCGGTCCGCGCCATCGCGTTAAGCGACCGCATGCCGCCAGGACGCGCGGTACCGATGGATGGGCTTGCCTGGCCAATACATAAGCAGCGAACTCTGCCCATACACGAGGGCAGCGCGAGCGATCTTGCGCCCCCTCTAGCAGGCTACAGGCCTTTTACGCACGGCCGGCGCAGGACAGCCGGTCAACGTCGGCCTGCTCTACCATGCCCGCCTCCACCAGCGCCTCCCAGCGGATCAGGCCGCGCCAGAAGGCTTCGTCTACGAGCAGGCTCGGCAGCGGGCCGACGCGCCCGGTCTGGCGCAGGGTCAGCAGTTCGAACCGCTCGTCCAGCGTTCCGAAGCCGCCTTGGAATACCACGAGCGCCGGCGCGCGCATCGCCAGGGCGTTGTGCACGGGTTGGGCTGTTGCTCCCGTGCCAGGCGGATGTTGAAGCCGATGGAAAATGCCCCGGCCTCCCAGGCCCCGCGACAGGCAGCTTCCTTGATCTTGGGCCCACCGCCTGTCGCGATCACGTTGTCCTGCACGCCCGCCACGAGCCTTAGCGTCCGCCTCGCTCGGAGGCGATACGGCGCAAGCGCCGCGCCCCAAGCGCGCAGCGCCTCGTCCGGCTGCGTGGATTCCACCTGCAGCCGCACGCCCCGCATGGTGGGGCTCAGCAGGACGTCGCGATCGAACAGCGCCAGCCTATAGGCCGGCGACGCCGCAGGGTCGCGTGCGGACGACGGTGGCGGCTCA
The DNA here is from genome assembly GCF_050563525.1 of Falsiroseomonas sp. HC035. Taxonomy (NCBI): domain Bacteria; kingdom Pseudomonadati; phylum Pseudomonadota; class Alphaproteobacteria; order Acetobacterales; family Roseomonadaceae; genus Falsiroseomonas; species Falsiroseomonas sp. HC035. The sequence continues at coordinate 22,223 of NZ_JBNXUN010000015.1, read as the reverse complement.
TTACGCCCCCTCATGTCGGCGCAGTGATGACCGGCGGCTACGCCCGCGCCTATACTGGCGGCGGATGTCAGGCTGCGGGAGGGTGCCTTGGCAATCGGCCTGAAGGTCTGTGGCGCGGCCCGCACGGTGACCGGGCTCTGCTTGCTGTTCGAGGCGCCGCGGGCCCGCATCCTGGTGGACTGCGGCATGTTCCAGGGACCCAAGACGCTGAAGGCTCTGAACTATGAGCCGCTCCCCTTCGAGCCTCGAGCCATTCATGCCGTACTGCTGACGCACGCGCATATCGACCACAGCGGCCTGCTGCCGCGCCTGGTCAAGATGGGCTACCGCGGCCGCATCCACTGCACGGAAGCGACGCGGGATCTCTGCTCCTGCCTCTTGCCCGATGCCGGCCACATCCAGGAGATGGAGGTGGAGCAGCTGAACCGCCGCAACCGCCGTCGCGGGCGCGAGCCGGTCGCACCGATCTACACCGCGCAGGACGCGGAGCGCACGATGCGGTCATTCGACTTGGTGACCTATGGCAAGTGGATCACCCCGGCCGAGGGCATTCGCGCGCGGTTCTGGAACGCGGGGCACATGCTTGGCTCGGCGTCGATCGAACTGGAGTTCGAAACTGGGGACGGCCCCCTGCGCGTGCTCGTCTCCGGCGATATCGGCCCTGGTCTCGGCCCGATGCAGCGCGATCCGGAGGGACCCGCGGGCGGCATCGACCACGTCATCGTCGAGAGCACCTATGGCGACGAGGATCGCCCCGCCATCGCGCCGGCGGAGCGCCAGGCTGCGTTGGGGGCGTTGGTACGAAGCGCGGCGCGACAGGGCGGCACAATGCTGGTTCCCGTGTTCGCTGTGGAGCGGGCGCAGGAGGTGATGCTCGACCTCGTCACGTTGATGCGGACCGGTCAGGTGCCGGAGGCGGATATCCACCTCGACAGTCCGCTGTCCGGCCGCGCCACGCGTGTCTTCGCACAGCATGCGGCGCTGCTGGAGGACGGGGCCGCGCTGCTCGCGGCGCTCGCCGACCCCCGGCTGCACGAGGTGGAGGACGCGCAGCAGAGCATGCGGCTCGCGCGGCAGGAGGGGTTCCGGATTGTGCTCGCCGGCAGTGGAATGTGCGAGGCGGGGCGTATCCGAGCCCACCTGCAGGCTAAGCTATGGGATCCGCGGACCGTGGTTGCGCTGGTCGGCTTCCAGGCCACGGGCACGCTGGGGCGGCTACTGCAGGACGGCGCCGCGCAGGTTCGCATCCGTGGCGAGACGGTGAAGGTCGCCGCACGTATTGCAATGGTGGAGGGATATTCCGGCCATGCCGACGGGCCGGAGCTTGGCCGCTGGATCGCCGCTCGCGGACCGGTGCGCGGCGGCATCTTCCTGGTGCATGGGGAGGAGGCTGCGATCGAGGGCCTGGCGAAACGCGTGCTCGGCCGCGGCATCGTGCCGGAGGCAGGGCTGGTGAAGCCCATGCTGGACGAGGCCTTCCGTCTCTCGCCCGGCCGCACGCCGGAGCGCGATGCCGCGGCTTCTGGCCACCGGCGCGAGCACCCCGAGCGCGTCGGACGCCCGGACTGGCACAATGAGCGGGCGGCGCTGCTGCTCGGCATCGAGGAGGCGATTGAGCAAGCGGGGGACGACCGGACCCGCGCCGCGCTCTTGGAACGTCTCCGGCGCGCGCTGGAGGACCACTGAGTACCATGGCTCAGTGTGTGCGCACAGGAGAAATACGCGCAGCCGCCGCACGGGCTGCTGGAGCGGGTGGTGCACCTGTGTCCACCACACGCGCGCGACAACAGGCCCCGATCTCCGCGAGCGACGCCACCTGGACTCCGAGCGCCATCTGGTCTCGCGCATAAGATGGCCTCAGGCCGCGGTGCTCGGGGCAAATGATGGTATCGTTTCGACCGCAAGCCTGATCGTCGGCGTCGCGGCTGCCGCAGCCACGCAGAGCGACATCCTCATCGCCGGCGTGGGCGGGTTGTTCGCGGGCGCGATGTCGATGGCGGCCGGCGAGTAGGTTCCCGCGATGGATGCTGCGGGCGTAACAAAACCGCACGGCTGGGACATGGGCGCGGTGCTGCGCTTCACCCTGTTGATGGGTCCCCTCTCCGCCATCTTCGGTCTGGCGACCTTCGCAATCCTTCGTTTGGGCCTTAGGCGCCACTCCGGAGGAGTTCCGAACCGCCTGGTTCATCGAAAGCATGGCGACCTAGGTCCTGATCATCTTCGTAATCTGCAGCCAAGGCCTAGCGTGGCGGGCGGTGGCACCCCATCCCACGCTGCTCGCGACGTCGCTCTGGGCCTTGGCGCTGGCCTTCACGCTGGCCCTCGGCCCGCTGGCGGCGATGCTCGGCTTCGCGCCCCTTCCGAGGCGCGCTGCTGGTGGTATTTGCCGTCCTGGTCGTTGGCTACCTGGTGGCGGCCGAAGTGCTGAAGCGGCGGGCCACCTGGGCAGGTCAAGCTTGACGCAGACACCATCGAGTCCGCCAGGGACATCCCGCTGTGCTAGTGCAGGTTGCACAACATCAGCCTGAAGCCTCTCGCGTTGTTGCCAATCGCCCGCTTGTGACTTCGCTGGCTGCCGCAAGGAGATGCTGTATTCGCTGGCGGAGAGGCCGGTCGGCATGTCGAAGACGCTGTCGGTTGATTTGCGGGAGCGGGTGGCGGCGGCGGTGACGAGCCTGACGCCCGAGGCGGCCAACGCGCCGCTCGTCCGGCCGTGGGCGGGCAGTGACCGGTGCGCGCGTGTCGTAGCCTTGATGCAGGTCATACGCCTCGCGACCGCTCGGCGGGTATCTGATGCGCGGAAAGGAGGAGGACTCCATGGGTACCATCACGGAATGGGCGGTGATCGCTGACGCACAGCACTGCCGGGTGTTCGCCCGCGCGGCGCCCGCGGGCCGCTGGGACGAGCTTGCGGAGCGGGCGATCGAGATCTCCAACCCGCGCTCGCACGAACGGGGAACCGATCAGCCGGGCCGCGTGCAGGAAAGCGCGACCGCGGCCCACCACGCCATCGAGCCACGCAGCGATCCGCACCGCGAGGCCAAACGCGCCTTCGCACGCCAACTGGCTGAGAGACTGGAGACGGCAGCGACAGAGGGCAGCTTCGGGCGCCTCACTCTGGTAGCGCCACCGCCCTTCCTCGGCGACCTGCGCGCAGCCCTTCTCGACCGCGCGCGCGCGCGTGTTGTTGCCAGCCTCGACAAGGACCTGACGCGCCTGCCACAGGCCGAAATCGTGGAACAGCTTGAATTCGCTCGGAGCAAGTGAGCAGTAGGCGTGTAGCCTTGGCCGGGTCCGGAACTGTCCACCGGAGGCGGAAGGCGGCGGGCCTTTGGCCAGCGGTCGCGGGCGTCTCAACGGGCAAGCACCTGCTCCAGTGGCAGCGCGGCCTGCCCGAGACTTTCCGCCACCGCGATATGACCCATGCGCCCGCATGCACGTTGTTCTTGCGCTCGAGGCGAGGATCCTCCGGCGCTGCTCCGCGCCACCTCTTGTCGGCCAGCGAAAGAACAAAGGGCAGAGGCACGCCTTCGAGCGCGACCGATGCGGTGCGGGCGACGGCACCCATTACTCATGCGCCTTCACCTCACCCCATGAACCGATGCGCATCATGTTTTCATTTGGAAAGAACGCGTTGCAGCCAGCTTGATCCAGCGCCGGAACTGATCACGTACAGTCACTCCAAGGTCGGGAAATTGTGCATGGCGCGCTGATGCGGGAAGACCAGCCATGGGCACCACGGCCGTCGTGGCCTGGGACAGGACCGTCGAGACCAACAACACCTGGCTTGACGATAGCATTGCGCGGCATCTGGCTCGCCACGGGCTTCCGGTGACTGTCGAGCGCAGCGCCACCGCCGAGATCGGCGCCGGCGACATCCTCCTCAGCCGCACCGCCGTATTCGCTGCCGACCTCATCGTCATCGGTCCCTGTAGGCACGTGCGTGTCCACAAGTTCTTGCTGGGCAGCGTGACGCGGACGCTGCTGCGCCACATGACCGTGCCGGTGCTGATGTCGCACTGAGCGCTTGTGAAGGCCTACCCCGCAGCGCCGACCTTCGAGGGAAGAGCCAGTGGCATCAACGGCAATGATGCTCACGCTCGGTTCGGCAACATGCGCCGAGACCGGGTCGTCGGTGCATCACCAACGGCTCCGCCACCGGCAGCGCCTTCATCAAGATCGATGCGGCGCGAAAAACTTTTCGTGAAGCCGATGCGGCCGTGTGCTTGATCTGGGTCAACCTGCATGCCGCCGTGCGGGAATATCCTGCTTCACAAGAGCACTACAGGCCGTGCCCTTCCTGTGCACTTCGAATGAAATCGCAGTCAGGATGTGGATCATGAGCGGATCGAAAAGCATGGCGAGATCCGAACAGAAGGCGCTCGCAGCGGGCGCTGTCCAGCCGAGAGCTTCTGGCAGCCATTCGTCGCACTGCGCAGTGAGGTGGATCGGCTGTTCGACAGCTTCTGGCGCGGGAATGAAACAGGCGGCCTGGCGCGCCGCGCGGAGGCCGAGCCACAGCCCCTCTGGCGGTTCGAGAGCGGCTTCGGCCCCGCCGTTCCGGCCATCGACGTGCTGGAGACGGAAAAGGAATTCCGGATCGAGGCGAAGTTGCCGGGCATGGATGCCAACGACGTGGAACTCGCGCTTTCGGACGGCGTGCTGATGATCAAGAAAGAAGGACGAGCACGAGAAGAAGACAGAAAACTATCGCTTCGCGAAGCGCCGCTTCGGTTCCTTCCAGCTTCCTCGTGGCGTCGACCAGGCGCGAGCCGCGGCGAGCTTCGACAAGGGCGTGCTGACGGTGACGCTGCCCAAGAGGGCGGACGCAGCCGCGCAGCAGCGCAAGATCGACATCAAGCAAGGTCCGTGATGGCCGGCCACCAGGCCGGAGCAACCTTCGGATGGAGGTAGTAGTGCCAGCAAAGCAGGTTCTGTTCCGCTCCGCGGCGCGGGAGAAGATTCTGCATGGCGCAGGTGCGCTGGCAGATGCCATCCGGGTCACGCTCGGGCCGCGGTCGAAATCCGTGCTGATCCAGAAGCACTGGGGGTCGCCCATAGTCTGCAACGATGGTGTGACCATCGCCAAGGAATTCGAGCTGAAGGACGCTGAGGAGAATCTCGGCGCGCAGATGCTTCGGCAGGCCGCGGAGCGGACCGGCGATGCGGTGGGCGACGGGACGAGCACCGCGACCGTGCTGGCCCATGCAATCCTGGCCGACGGCATCCGCAACGTCGTCGCCGGCGCTAGCGCCGTGGAGCTGAAGCGCGGACTGGACCGAGCGACACGCGCGGCAGTCGAAGCGCTTCAGAGCCTGTCTCGTCCCGTCAAGACCCGCCGCGAGAAGGCACAGGTCGCCACCATCTCCGCCCACAACGACCCGACGATCGGCGAGCTGGTCGCCGATGCGATGGAACGGGTCGGCAATGAGGGCGTCATCACTGTCGAGGAATCGAAGACGACGGAGACGACGCTCGAAGTCGTGGAGGGCATGCAGTTCGACCGTGGCTTCGTCTCGCCCTACTTCGTCAGCAATGCGGAGCGCATGGAGGCGGAGCTGGAGGACGCGTTCGTCCTGCTCGCCGACCAGAAGATCCGCACCCTGACCGACCTGCTGCCGTTGCTGGACCAGGTGGTGAAGGCGGCCCGACCGTTGCTCGTGGTGGCGGAGGATGTGGAGGCCGAGGCGCTGGCGACGCTGATCGTCAACCAGCTGCGCGGCGGGCTGAAGAGCTGCGCAGTGAAATCGCCCGGCTTCGGCGACCGCCGCAAGGCGATGCTACAGGACATCGCGGTGCTGACCGGCGGCATGGTGATAGCTGAGGAGATTGGCCTGAAGCTGGACGCCGTGCGCCTGCCGCAACTCGGCCGCGCGAAGCGCATCGTTGTGGACAAGGAAAACACGACCATCATCGGCGGCGCCGGCGATCGCGCAGCGATCGAGGCCCGCACGAAGGAGATTCGCCGCGAGATCGAGAAGGCGGCCAGCGACTACGACCGCGAGAAGCTGCAGGAGCGCCTCGCAAAGCTGGCAGGCGGGGTGGCGGTAATCCGCGTCGGTGCCCCGGCGGAGCCCGAGATGAAGGCGAAGAAGGAGGCGCTGGACGATGCGATCAGCGCCACCAAGGCGGCGGTGGCGGAAGGCATCGTCCCCGGCGGCGGGCTGGCCCTGCTGCGCTGCATCGACGCGCTGGCGCCGGTGGAAGCCGACTGCCAGGGCGACGAGCGCACCGGCGTGCAGATCCTGCGACGCGCGCTGGAGGCGCCGGCGCGCCAGATCGCCGAGAACTCCGCGGCCGATGGCGGTGTGGTGGTGGCCCGCATGCTGGAGGGCACCGGCAACCGCGGCTTCGACGCCGCGCGCAAGGAATATGTTGACCTTGTCGAGGTTGGCATCATCGACCCGACCAAGGTGGTGCGGGTGGCGCTCGAGAACGCCGTCTCCGTCGCCAGCGTGCTGCTGCTGACCGAGGCTACGATGACTGAGCTGGCCGATCCGCCCAAGGCGCGCGGCGAGCAGTCCGACCTGCCGCTGTAACCTTGCGCGTTACCGGCGGCATGCGATCGGCCGGGCGGGCTGGCGCCTCGCGGTGCGGACGATGGTATCGTTGCATGGCCTGCTCCCCCTGCACACCGCACTGACCGTGCTCGGCATCCCGCTGGCGGTGCCGATGGTGGTGCTCGGCCTGTTCTGGTGGGACGCGATGGACAGCATGGTCGGGCTGCAGTTCGACCGCATGGAACGCGGCGATGCCCTCGTGGCAGTCAATGATCGCCGCCCCTTCCGCGCCGCGCGAGAGATGGCGCGCCTGCCCGGTGTGCTGGCGGCAGAAGGGCAGCGCTTCGTGCAAACCCGGCTGCGAGCGGCCCAGCGCAGCCGACCCAGGCCGTGACAGGCCTGCCGGCAGGCGCGGAACTCCGCGTGTCGCGCAACGCCGATCTCCGCCTCGACCCGATCGCGCAGGAAGGGCTCGGTCGGCGTCAGGCCGAGCGGCGTGGCATGCGAGAGGCGACCCCGTCCAGGTGGAGGTGCTGGAAGGCATGTCGCGCGCGCATGACCTGGAGGTCGCAGCGCTGGTTGATGACATCATCGGCTACGCGCGCGGGGGGCCTGGGTGGGGTTTGGCGACCGCTTTGGTGTGGATGCGTAGATTGCAGTCGAGACGCCGAAGATACAGTGCTGATGCCGGTCAGCGCGCTGTTCCGGCGCGGCGGAGGCTGGGCACAGTTCGTGGCGCAGGATCGCGCGGCGCGTTGAGGTCGCCCTCCGTGCCGTGCGCAGAGCCAAGGTTGCCGAGGGCGTAGCACCAGTCGAGACCGTCACCCGTTCCCGCCAAGCGCTCTCCACGACGGCGCCTGCGTCAGGCGGGTGCGCTGAGGCGCCCGGTTCGGCAGTTCAGCCGAGCGCAACCGTTCCCCCTTCTGCTTACCGGGATGCGCAGGTAGTGGGCATCATTCTTCTCCGCACCCGGGAAGCGACCAGCGGGGATGTTCACCTGGATCGAAGGCAGCAGGAACGCTGGCGCGGCCTGCTCAACGAGGTCTTCGCCGGCTGACCCTCCTCATCACTGCCTAGACCATGGCTCGAGGTTCGGCCTGACGAGTCAAGGCTTGGGCGCGGGCCGTTCAGTTGCCCTGGCGCGGCGGCGCCGGGCGGGGGTCGCCTGGCGGATCTCGCCGGGATGAACCTGCCCGGCCCATCCGATGAGAGCCGTACATTAGTTCCTGGCGCTGGCCGGGCGCCATGCCCTGCCAACGTTGGCGCATTCCCTCCGCGTTCGGCCCCTGGAGGCCCATGCCGCGGCGGAACCGTTCCTCCGCCTCACGTCGCCGCTCCGTGGAGAGGCTGCCCCAGTTCTCATCAAGCCCACGATGCCGCTCGTCCAGATCGGCGGCGGAAGGTTCGCGCACCTTGCGCTGTATCAGCCGCACCTCGAACCACACAGCCAGAATTTTTCAGAGCCCATCCGGGAAGATCGGGTTCACGCTGAAGACTTTGCCGCCAGCCGCCGAAGCATGATGCGGATCATGGCCATGCGAACGAAGGCGGCGGCGATGCGGCAGTGCCGCTCGAAGTCGCGGGCGAGGCGGCGGTTGCGGCTGATCCATACAATGGTGCGCTCGACGGTTCGCGCCCATTCCGCGTCCGTCAGGTCAGAGGAATGGCGCAGGCCGCGCCGATCCGCTGCACCCCGATGCTCCACCGTCCACGGCATCCGTCTGCTCCCGCAAGTCGTCCGCGAAAAGCAGCGAATCATAACCGATTCAGGCGATGCAATGTCTTCCCGGACGGGCTTCAAGGCGGTGGGAACCTGCCGCAGTGTTGGCGCTGAATTAGCAGGACCGAACACTGGTCGGTTGCCCTAACCCAGCTGCGTGATGGCGCGGTGCTGCTGCCCAACGCCCTGCAGAAACCCGTGCCAGAACCGGCTATCCCGTGCGCGGGCGTACTCGTTTTTCCGCCCTTCGTGCTTCGCAGCGCGCCTCCTACCGTACGTCAGGCTGCCAAACATACTCGTCGGCGTAGCGTCCCCGCCGCACGAGATCCGCCATGACCCGCATCGGCCCATCGATATGCTCGAAGAATGCCTTATAGCCGGCACAGAGGTAATTCAATCCGGCTTGCCCATCCGGCGTCTCGATGAAACGGTTGCGAGGGCATTCGCCATAGCAGGCGAACAGGACCGGGCACTCCCTGCAGTAGCGTGGCAGCGTATCGAATTTCGCGTCACCAAACCGGCGCTGCTTTTCTGATGTGACAAGCGTGTGCAGCGACATCCGGTCGATATTGCCAAGAAGGTGACCTGGCTCGACGAAATGATCACAGGAATAGACGTCGCCGTTGTGTTCCAGAACCAGAGCATCGCCGCAGCGCGGCGCGACAATGCAGAGGTTGTGCTGTCCGAGCCAGCTACCGAGCGCAACATCGAAGGTGGTCACAAAGACCCTGCCAATATCGTGCTGGACCCACTCGTCGAATACGCCGATAAGGAAGCGGCCAAACTGCTCCGCGCCGACTGTGCGGTGTGTGACGAGCGAACCGTCCTGCCGGTAAAGCGGCCGATCGATGCCGCGCAGCCCCCCCCAACCGCGGTTCGCCACGTCCAGCGTTTCGCTGGTGGCTCGCTCGACGATCGGGATTAACTGGATGAACTGCGCGCCGAGTTGGTCACGGAAAAAGCGATAGACCTCCAAGGGGTGATCCGCATTGGCAGCATGCACCGTACAGAGAACGTTGGTCCGCACACCATGGCGGCGGAGCGTATCCCATCCGCGCAGCACGTCGTCGAAACTGCCCTGACCCTTCTTGTTGACGCGGTAGGCATCATGCAGGTCGCGCGGTCCATCCAAGCTGATGCCGACGAGATAGTCGTGACGCTTGAAGAAGGCGGCCCACACGTCGTCGATCAACGTGCCGTTGGTCTGGATCGTGTGGAGGACGACCTGGTATGGCTTGCGATAGCGCTCGGCAAGCTCGACCGATTTTCGGAAGAAGTCGAGCCCGCGCAGCATCGGCTCGCCGCCCTGCCAGGCGACCTGCACTTCCGGCCCGGGCGAGGATTCCAGCAGCTGCTTGATATACTGCTCTAGCCGCTGCTCCGGCATCAGGTGGCTCTCGCCCGGATAAAGGTTTTCCTTCGACAAGAAAAAGCAGTACTGGCAACCGAGATTGCACGCCGCGCTTGCTGGCTTTGCGAGGAGGTGGTAGGCGGCCGTTTCACGCTGCATCATGCTTTCTGCTCCGCATTGTGCGCGCAACGCGTGTCGTGACGCCGCGCAGGATCAGATAGGGAATTAGCGCGATCAGTACCGCGAGGATGATCGCCTGACGCAGCAGCACATCACCGTGCAGGATGACTTGATAGGCAATATCGAGCCCGATCGCGAGCAGGAAGACCTTTCCGATACTCTTCCAGGCGTCCCGGATAAGCTCAGCGCGGTCCGCCCGAACGGATAGAAGTTTCCAGCCGAAGGGCGCCTTCCCTGCGGCTGCATCGTGAAGGCCCGCGCGGATCGCAAGGATGGAGGCGACGAGAGGCTGCAGGATAAGCCGAAGTGAAAGTGGTCCCCCGGCCCGCTCGGCGAACTCCGCGGCAATGATGGTCCAGATGCTGTCCATGTGAGACCTCTGTCAGACGAGGCGCGCGGCGATCGCAATGAAGAGCACGACGCCGGTGAGCGAGATCAGCAGCGCCAGAAGGACCGTGAGGCGCCCGAGGCGAAGGACCCTCTCCACGTCGAGCATCTGCAGAGTGTGCCGGTACTCGAGGATGCCCATGATCATCGCCAGGACGCTCGCGAAGGAAAGAACCAGGCCCACACGCATTGGCAGTGTCGGCGATACCACCTGGCCTTCCACAACGAAGCCCTGGAGCACTTTGTAGATCGTGAACCCGAAGCTTTGGAGAGACAGCGACGTCCGTACCCACGCCATCAGCGTCCGATCCGCCGACATGATGGTGCGCAACGTCGAGAGCTGATTGCTCGTCAAACGCGTAACCAGACTTGCGCCGATTTCCTTGAGGACGGTCGTCATGTGCGTCCGCCTTTCGACCCATGGACGCGGATCGCCACATGGATCGCTATCGCAGCGAGCCGGAGTTGCTGCACGGTCGACCTCCTCTGCACCACTATGCCTCGGTCCGCATCAACAGCGGCCTGTTAGGTCCGGCATCCAACGAGTAGGGCGCCCGATTGGCGGCCGCTATCCAAAACCCGCCATGCGCGCGGTGCACCGGCCGTGTCAGGCGCCAAGCAACTTCTCGAGCACGTGGGCGGCGATCTCATCCATTGGGAACTCGAAGAGCAGAAGTGGCAGCATGGGAATGATCCCCGCCATCGCGTACTGCACCACCATCTCCTGTGTGACGGGCGCAATCTTCATCTCATCGATGACCTGAACACTATTTCCAAGATCCGCGAGGCTTTGCAGGTCGGCGCTGCCGAGCAGATCACGCTCCCCTGCGCCACCGCATAGCCACTTCGCATCGAAGGCGCCCACATAGCCTGCCGCCAAGTCCGCGTACGCGGCACGGCCGCGCAGCCGTACCCGCCAAAGCCGACCGGCGAACATGAGCAACGGCGCGATGAATGCCGTCGCGCAGGCAAGCAGCGTGACGACGATGGTGCCGTAGTGACTTCGCAGGTGACCACCCTGTGTGGCGATCTGTTCAGCGATCGCCGCAGAGACGACCGTGGCTACAGCAGCGGTCAACAGGATGAAGCCTAGCTGAACCTCTGCGACGAACCGCAAGCCCCCCACCCGGTCCGGATGGGTAGGTACGAGGTTCAACTCGATGCGGGAGAGCCGCCACAGCAAGAGGTACCACACGCCGAGGCGGAAGACTGCGCGCAGTAGCAGGAAGCGGAACACCGGCAGGCAAACGAGCCAGTACCAAAGGCCTGCAGCAGGCATCTCGGCTCCCGTATGGACCGGACGCATGGCCGTCGCCCCGAACACAGGGACGTCCATGGAGACCCAGTCGGGCACCGTCGCGACGATGAACAGCAGCACCTCCGGCAGGCGTGAGGACGTCAGCCGGTTGAACCGGTCGCACTCTCGCTGAAGTGCCGTCACCGCAGCGCCACGCACGATTTCGGAGACCATGAGCCCGCGCACGAAGGGCCCGAGCGCGGCCTCAACTACGCCCTCGCAGGCGAGGATCAGTGGCAGGGCTACAAGAATCCGCACATGGCCTGCGATGACCGACAGCGACAGGAGTTGGTTGAGCGTACCGGTGGCCGCCGCCAAAAGCATGAGGACTGCCCAGAGCAGGCCGGCGATCGCAAGGCCGAGCAGAAGCGTGTTCGCGGAGTCGGGCCTTATCAACCCCAACCGCACGCCGAGGCCATGCAGCGGTCCCGCCATCAGCGTCGGCACCGAGGTCAACTGCCGATCCCCGATCAGCTCCGTTGTGGTCTGCAGCGTCGCCTCCGTATCGGTCCCTCGTTTGGTCAAGCCAGGGCAGCCTCGGCGGGTAGGCGGGCGGCCAAGGCCCATCGGCGCGGTGGCCGCCCGTCCCGTTCTTTACTGGCGTGCTAGCGCCATGCGCACGGCGTCCATCGGATCGACCAGGTGATCCGAGTTCTCCGCCGCGTCGGCGATGGCGAGTTCCACGCCCTTCACGCGGCCGTTGAAGTGGTTACTGCCAGGTGGATAGTCGGGCGACACAGGCGCGCCGCTGTCCTCGCCCACGTCGCAGCCGTCATCGGCCGAGAAGACGATCGCCAGCGTCGCGCCTATCTCACCTTCGCCGACTTTCCTGCCATCAATGTAAAGCGTCGCGATGCCGCCCTTACCCAGGCCGCCACCGGCATACGCGAACTCCATGCGAACCTGATGCGCACCGGGCGGAATGGGCTCGGACGATTCCACCATGAAGTGCTTCAAGCCGCCCCAGTTGTAGCAGTACTTCAACTTGCCGCCCTTGGCGTAGAGGCTCCAGCCACCGATGTTGGCGCCCTGGGAGATGATCACTCCTTCAGCACCCTGAGCCGGGACAACGATCTGGGCCGTCACGGCGTGTGACTTGTTCTTCAGGTTGAGGACGCAATTCTCCGAAAGTCGACCCATGCCGCCCAGAAGCAACTGGGTCTTGCCGCGGATCAGCACCGGACGCCCCGCGGTATCGGGGTTCATCTTCTCCATCATCCGGTCATCAAGTGGCAAGACCTTGTAGCGTCCCGCCTCGATCAACCAGAGGCGCTGCAACTCCTGCAGCTTCTCCGGTTTCTCCGTTGCGATGTTGCGTGCCTGGCTCCAATCACCGGGGTCGTAGAGTTCCCACACATCGTCGTCGAGGGCAGGCACCGGCTTGTCCAAGGAGGCCCAGGGCGTGCGGTGTTTGGTCACCGCGGTCCAGCCCTTGTGGTAGATGCCGCGGTTACAGAACATCTCGAAATACTGCGTCTCGTGGTGCTCGGGCGCCTTCGCGTCGTTGAAGGCGTAGAGCATGCTCACGCCCTCGATTGGATCCTGCGCAATCGCGTCGACAGACACAGGCTCTGGGATCCCCGCAGCTTCCAAGATCGTGGGCGCGACGTCGATCACATGGGTGAACTGGCTACGCAGTTCCCCCTTGGCGCTGATACCCTTCGGCCAGGACACGATGGTGCCGTTGCGCGTACCGCCCCAATGCGAGGCAACCTGCTTGGTCCACTGGTAAGGCGTGTTCATCGCCAGGGCCCAGCCCACGGCATAGTGGTTGTAGGATTCAGGCCCTCCAAGCTTATCGAGGCGCGCATTCAGGTAGTCTGGCGTCTCGAAGTCCTGCAGGCCGTTAAAGTAGCTCATCTCATTGAACGCGCCATTGATCCCGCCCTCGGCAGAGGCGCCGTTGTCGCCGATGATGTAGTAGATCAGCGTCTCCTCGAACGCGCCGAGCTTCTTCAGCCCGTCGATCAGCCGGCCGACGTGATGGTCGGTGTACTCCATGAAGCCTGCATAAACTTCCATTTCGCGTGCGAGGAACGGCTTGAAGTGCTCCGGCATTTCATCCCACTTCGGGACGTCGGCATTGGGCGCGGTCAATTCCGCATCCTCGGGGATCACGCCGAGCTTCTTCTGGCGCGCGAGGGTCTCCTCACGCAGCTTGTCCCAACCCTGATCGAACTGCCCCTTGTATTTGTCGGCCCAATTCTTTGGTACGTGGTGCGGAGCGTGGGTTGCGCCCGGTGCGAAGTAGACGAAGAACGGCTTGTCCGGCGCCAGTGCCTGCTGTTGCGAGATCCAGCTCATGGCCTTGTCGGTCATGTCTTCCATGAGATGGTAGCCTTCTTCGGGCGTCTTCTTCGGCTCGACGGGTCGCGTGCCCTCGAAAAGTGTGGGGTACCACTGGTTCGCCTCGCCTCCGACGAAGCCGTAGAAATACTCAAAGCCTCCACCGCCGGTGGGCCAGGCATCGAATGGACCGGCCGGACTGGTCTGCCACACCGGCACCTCATGGCACTTGCCGAACTGTGCCGTGTTGTAGCCGTTCAACTTAAGGGTTTTGGCTAGCGGCGACATGGAGTTGGGCAGAACTGAAGAATAGCCCGGCGCACCGGTCGCGATCTCGGTTATGCCGCCCATGCCGGCGGAGTGGTGGTTTCGTCCGGTCAGCAGGGCCTGGCGCGTGGGAGAGCAGAGCGCCGTGGTGTGGAAGCGGTTGAGCTTCAGTCCGCCCGCGGCGAGCGCCTCGGCGTTTGGCGTCTGGCATGGTCCGCCGAAGGCACTGGATGCGCCGAAGCCGGCATCGTCGATCAGGATCACCAGAACATTGGGCGCGCCCTTCGGCGGTCGCAGCTGCGGGATCGGCGGGAACTTGCTGTCCGGGTCGCGGGCGTCGTAAGCGATGAAGCGCGTCCGCTCCGTGTTTCGCATCGGGAGATGCGACCGATGTTTCCCGTCTTCACCATTCATGTCTCCACTCCTTGTCCCTGAGGGGCCTGAGCTACGATGCAGCTGCCGCAACGATTGCTTGGTCGCATCCGCAGTGACCTGGGTAGACCTGGCTGACTGGCATCAGCTATCCGGTTCCAGCAAGGCGGCGTCGCGCGTGGGTCGGGAGCGATCTGCGAACGCCTGGGCGTCAGGCATTTGCGGACTCAGAAACTCATCCCAATTCCGAAGGAGTAGCCGGTGACATTGTTGTCGCCGAAGAAGTACCGGCCAATCATGCGCACACGCGTCAGCTTCAGGCCCATGGCACCGATCTCGTGGCGTCCCACGTCGAATTCGATGCCGCCGCCAATCTTTGCCGACCAGGCGAATCCGATCGCATCGCGTTGGTCGCCGAGATAGCTGGTGGCTGTTCCGTCAAGCACCCAGCGGATCGACCGGCCAAACGCCTCTCTCCCCGTGGGCCACCGGTAGCGGGCCCAGAGGCCGAGTGTCTGGGCCGTTGAACTTCCTGCCGCGGCGGGAATTGTATCGCCGAAGGTCTGCAACTCGATGTGTGTGTAGCGAAGCTCCACATCGATGTCGCGCGCTGGCCGATAGTCATAGTAGGCCAGCACGAGCGAGCCACCATAGCCCCAGATGTTCATATGCCCGTCGGTCAACGCGGATATGTCGACGCCACGCCGATAGCCCACGAAGGCCCCGAACAGCGACGCGTCCGAGGCCGCGTAGCCGGCCGAGAAGTTGATGATCGGACGCAGCCATAGATTCTCTGCCAGTGCGATGTCGTAGCCAATCCCGATCGTGGCAGCGACATTGTTCCAGCGCAGCGGCAGCCGGCGCACATCCTCTCCGGTGAAGAGCGCGCGAGGATCATACCGCGCCGCCCCTACATAGGTTTCGAGGAAGATCGGAAGAGACTCGCTGACCGTGAAGCCAAAGCCGAACTGGCTGAGCTGAAGGGTGGGACTCGTATCCTCGCCGCCGGAATTACGATCGATCTGAAGGGCATTGGCAGACCCATCCGGCGTAACGTTGTAGCCCATCAATCCCAGCACACCCCCAGGTTTGGCCGCCAGCGTTGCACGAAGTTGGTCCGCACGATTGGTCGCGTCGGCAACCTGGCGCTGTGCCGCGGCGGGCTGCAACGTGCCGAGCCCGATCGATACAAGCGTCAGCCATCGTCCCAGCCTGGCCGACGTAGTGCAGCAGCGCGACTTCGCGCTCATGCCCAGTCGGTGAACGTCGACGTAACGGTCGGTGGGTTCGATAGGCTGTCGGCAGGTGGGATGGCGTTGCCGGGGGGTAGCGGTGGCGCGCAGGAGGTGCCTGCCGGCATAGGCGACAGGGCACGCGGAAGAAGGTCCGCTGCGCGGCGCAGCGCGTCCTCCGCGGCGCGTACGCTTCGTGCGGTCTCCTCCTGGCTGAGCCGTGAAGCATTGGCCTTCAACAGCGCATGGCCCTCAGCGATGCGCGCCAGAACAAGACCGTAGTTGGTGCGTGCAGCAGCGGCCGTTGCATAGTCGCGGTCTCGCATGACCCCGACGTCGAGCAGCGCGCGCCGCGAGAAAGGGTCCGTAGCCGCGTCTTCGAGCGCTCGATAAATATCCGCAATGGAACGCCGCTCCTCCGCAACACTGGTCGCAGCATCCCTCACAGCCTTCCTCATTGCCGCGATCAACGCCTGCACGCTCCCGTCGCTGTCAACGATGATCTCGCCGAGCTGCGGAGCCCTGGCATTGCGTTGTTCTGCGCGGCGCAGGAGGCTACCCAGTGTATCGACGGCCAGACCGCCGGCCTCGCTTGCCGCACCAGCGCGGACGGCGAGCCCGACAAATGGATCCTCGCGATGGGTTAATACCCCATCGGCAGACAGGGTACTCAGTGCCGAGAGGTAGCTTGAGAGCGCTTCCTGCATGGCGAGCGTCGCGTCGCCCAGAAATGGCGCCGGCGTCACAGAACCATATTCGGGATGGAAGCAGGAGGCGACGATCGGCGGGTAGTCGGCGGCCCTGCTTGCTACGCCTGCCCAGTCCCGCACGGATGAGTAGTCCGGCGCGCTACATGCAACGAGTACTGCACTGCAGACCGCCACTGCCGCGACTGGACGATGCGGAAAGCGGCGGAGCGGTGCGCAGCGACTGGTGAGGTTGCAACCCATCCAGATGCGGGATCGGCGCAGAGACATCGCGGCAGCCCTTATCGCCGTGGTGGATCAAATTCTCCTCGGCCGCGCTGACGGCTGGAGCTAAGGAATCGTTCCCTGAACTGCGGATGGTTGTATTCTCCGATCCCGCTTACCCATCGTTGCTGAGGTCCTCTGCGTACGGACACGACGCCCGTTGACATCGGCGCGGCTCAGAATCGAAAAGTGCCGCCAATGATGGGACCGCTCAGCGCGATATCGAGATCAACAGCTCCGCGCGATAATTCGACCTCGATATGTCTGTAGCCCAGATGGGCGGTAATGCGGTCGGTTGCCTGCCAATCTAACGCTGCGATTACCTGCCAGGTCAGCCTGGACCCAGTCTTGAATCCACCGATATCGACATAGGTGCTGAAGCCTATGCGTTCAGCAAGGTTCACCTTGTACCGAACCGCCAGCAGCGGATCGAGGACGTTCGCAGTTCCACTTGCAGATCGGGCTGCCGCGACGCCGGAGTTCAATGAGAGCTTGGAGTCGATCCACCAGCCGCGTAGTCCGGCGCCAAGGTCCAGGCTCCATGAAGGTGTTTCACCAACGCGCACAAGGCCGACCATCGATAGCTCGGTTGCCGTCATGCGCGAGGTGCCGCCGTTGAACAGGACGCCGCGAGGGGTTGAGACGTCCTGCTCCGTGGTCAGCGTCATCGCATCGACAACCAAGCCGAAGCGCCCGCGGCGTGCCTCAAAGATTCCCATCGCGCCAATCTGAAGTGAAGACAGGATGTCGCCAAAATCCGCTTCGACGTCTCGCGACTCGCGTGGCAGCGCGACCTCACCACTGACCCCCGAGAACCACATGTACGGAGTTAGCGAGAAACGCCAGCTATCCACCGTCTGCACACTTTCCTGTGCCGCAGCGGGCGCAGTAGCAAGCAGCAGGGCAGCGATGGCATAGTCGATGCGCCTCGTCGTCTCACCAAACCGGGCGGTGGCTGACCTCCATGAAGCCCAGGTCATGACGGCGCTTGACAGTTCGGACGCTGCTGCACGCGGCACACGCGGAACGCCGTCTGCGCCGCCCAGAACCGCACGACGCTCTGCACGTCGTCCCAGCGCGAGGTTCGTACCCGCGCTCCGGCAGTCGCATCGCGCGAGTCAACGGCGGCGGCGAGAAGCTGGCCCGTCTCGCTGTCCGTAACAGCCATCTCGCCGGCGGCGCCTCCAACCATTGGATCGCTGCCGGTCATAAGATTGGCACCCTCACGCGCCAGCCGTGCCGGCGGCATGAAGGTGGAGATCGTACTCAGGACGGGGTTTCCGCCCTCTCTCACCTCGCGTATCGCAGTGCTGATCACCATGGTCCCCGGGCCTGGACGTTCGACGATCTGAAGGTCCCGCCCTAGATGCTCACGCAACGCAGCGTAGAAGGCGTTTGCCACGACCTTTCTTTGCTCTTCAGTGAGCTTGGAGTTCTCGGGAACAAGCCATAGCTGAACCGGCTCGATGATTACCTTATTGTAGCGCCGGAGGTCGATGTTTGGGTTGATATAGAGCCGCGAGCCTGTGTCAGATGGACGCAACAACGCCACGGTTTCGCGCGAGAGGAAGCCGCTTGGCTGCGGCGGTGCTGCAGCTTGTTGGGTTGAACTACAGGCCGAGATCAGCGCCATGGCGCTGACCGCGGCGACCAGGGATGTCTTCATGGCCTGAACTGCCTCTCACGAAACTGACCGCGCAGGTTGCGCGCTATGGCTAGGAGGGGTCGAAGGCGCTTCTGCGCGAGAGAGGCCGGGGCAGCTTGGGGCGGCTCCGATCGCCTCCGCGTCACGCCTTTCAGCGCAGGAGAACCCCGTCGATTGCATGGATGAAGCCGTTGGAGCAGGCGATGTCGGCGCGGGTGACGTGTGCCTGGACCCCGCCGGCGCCGGTCACGGTCGTCACACCGCCCGACGTAGTTGCGTTTAGTGGCGTACCGGCCATCGAACGAAGCTGCCCGGCCTGCGACATCGAGGCAGCGTTGCGTCGGCCCTGGACGATATGTGCGCCGACAGCGGCTGGTGCGAGCACCGGATCTGCACGACGCTCACCTTCCTCGGTCGGGAACAGCCGTTCTACAAACACCTGGTTCAGCCGCGAGACAGCCTCGTTGGTCGGCGCGAAGATCGTGATCTCGTTGGCGTTACGCAGGTCGTCGACAAGGTGCGTCCGCACGATCGCGCTGGTGATGCGCGAGAACTCCGGCATGGCCGTGAGGGTGTCCACGCAGCTGCGTAGCTGGGCCGAGGCGCCTGTCGCGAGGCCGGCGGTGAGGGCGGTTGCCAGGAAGGCTGTGCGCAAGGCAGAAGGACGGCTCGACATCACATCTCTCCTCGATCGCGGGCTGTGGCTTCGTAGGCATCAGCGCCGCTGGTTTCCACTCGGCTAGCGAGCCCGGCTCGAGGTCTCGCTGGCTTCTGTTGGTACGGAGAACACCTGCATCCACGCTATCCATTTTCAGCAGAACGACGACTACCAGCGGATCTCGAGAGATCCGCGAGCAACTGCCCGGCAGCCTTAAGCAGAGATGGAGTGGCCCGCATCTGCGCGTTGACGAGCCGCAAGCGCGTGAGCTCGAAGGAGGTAGTCCGGCGCGCAGACCCTGGCTCATTGGAGGGGGCCTGGTGCACGGTGGAATCAAGCACGCCGACAGGCCCAGGCCGATCGCCGTGAGGCTACGCTTTCGGTGGAGCGGTCTCCTCTCAGGGGCGCGTTACGACCAGCAGATCGGTGATCACTGAATCGGGCGTGATATCGGCTTCCTTGGCCGCGTCCACGAGGTCCAGGCGGTGCCTCAGGACATCGTGCGCAACAGCAATGATATCTCG
The DNA here is from genome assembly GCF_050563525.1 of Falsiroseomonas sp. HC035. Taxonomy (NCBI): domain Bacteria; kingdom Pseudomonadati; phylum Pseudomonadota; class Alphaproteobacteria; order Acetobacterales; family Roseomonadaceae; genus Falsiroseomonas; species Falsiroseomonas sp. HC035. Next base: position 2,833 of record NZ_JBNXUN010000015.1, on the reverse strand, counting down.
CGCGGTTACCTGCTGGCGAGCGGACAACCATGCGTGCGCCCGCGCGCAACGCTCCAGGGCGATACTGCCGCGGGGGCCGGCTCCGGCGCGAATCCAGCGGGCTGGTCCGGTCCTGGTTGGGCGGCCACCACGGGTCGCTGCGACGAGAGCTGTAATCCAACGCAGTGATCGCGGGCCGGTGCGCACCGCCTGCACGCCAGCGCGCGCCGCAAGTAGGGTGGTCAGCGGCAACGGTTTCATGGTGGCAGCTCGCCTGGTTGCCGGCGCATCCTCGGTACGGATCAGGTCGAGCATGCGGCGTTCATGCGCCTCGTCTGGATAGTCAACACGCAGATGCAGCAGGAACCGGTCGCGTTCGTTGAGTCCGAGAAGCTCGGCGGTGGGTGGCGTGTGGATCAGGGTGCGGGTGGCGCAGACGAGAAAGACATCAGGAAGCCGGATCATTACTCCACCAACCATGACTTGGCGTTCGGTCATCGCATCAAGCAAGGCAAGGCGTACCTCCGGCGCGGCTCCATCCACGCCCTCCGCAAGCAGGATGTTGGCAAAGACCGGGTCCGGCTGGCGGTCATGCGCGCCTTGAAGAGAAGCGACGGAAGCTTCCGCGCCAAATAAATGCGACATGCGCTGGCCTGGGCCGAGCGCGACCCTTCGAAAGGTCGCCTCAATCGCTTCGGCAAGCGCGGTTACGACGCGCGTCTTTGCAAGGCCAGGCGGGCCGTCGATGAGAACATGGCCATCGGCGAGCAACGCGATGAGTAGCCCTCGCACAAGGTGCGCGCCTCCAATGACATGTGTAACAAGGTGGGCTTCCAGGGCCGCGATCGCCGCTCGTGGTATAAGTGGCAGCGGGACAGGGTCGTTCACGCGCGCTTTACGGCCACGCTTCCGATTTTGGTCGAAGCTCACACCAGAGCCCCTGGAATCGCGCAACACGTCGCAGCGTCTTTCCGCGCGCCGAGCGGTTGCTCGGCCTTCAGCCAACGCAGGCGGAAGAACAAGGCGAGACGCACGCACTTCCTCCCTGAGGCAACGAAGGTCTGCTTCCGCAAGCCGATCGGCGAGCGGCGACACGTGGTTACGTTGGAGCAAGACTGAACCTCGTCGCCCGGTGCGACTATCCGAATGCAGCATTGGCGGTGCGCCCAGTGCTGCTAGATGCAGTGACGGTGTTGCGGCCGCATGAACCAGATTCCTGCGGCGGCGTGCCGGATCCGGATAGTCCGCGCCTCACCGGCTCCCGCATCCTGATGGCGCTCGGGCAGGTTTGTGAGAGGGCGCGGACATGAAGTTGCGACACGCACGTTTAAATTTTCCGTCTATGGGACTCGCCGCGTTCATCGTAGCTGGAGCCTGCGCATCGACCGCTCTGGATCTGACACCTGCGCGGTCGCAGGGCGCGGCAACTTCGCCCGCGACATCTGACTTGGATGCGGGCGTGGCTGCCGCCCTGCGGGAGATGGCAGAGACCCTTGCCGGCACACCGGAACTGACGGTCTGGTTTTCCAGTCTTCGCGAAGCCGCCATGCGCGCAGGAAGCGACCAGCAGGTGATGCTGGGCGGTACGGTGGCCGTGGGTATCCGGCGCCCGGATCAGCTTGCCGCGCTGGTCGGAAGCGACCGAGGCAGCTTCCGACTGTGGTATGATGGTGAGGTAGCAACGCTGCTCAGCCTGACGGCGAATGCCTATGCTCGGCGTGCCATACCCGGCGATATCGACACAATGCTTGAGGCGCTGGAAACGCGCCTGGGTGTGCAGGTTCCGCTGCGTGATCTGCTGACGGCCGATCCCTTTGCCGCGCTGACGGAGGACGGGACCACGGGCGTGCCTGTCGGACGCACGCTGGTGAACGGGGTGGCGTGCGACCAGTATGCACTGCGCAATCGCCACGTGGATTGGCAGATCTGGATCGCCTCCGAGGAGCCCAGGTTGCCTTGCAGGCTTGTCGTAGTGGAGCGAAATGTACCGGGCGCACCGCGCGCAGTGCTTGAGTTTTTCGACTGGAACCTCGCACCAGGGCTTGAGGCGGAGACCTTCACCTTCGAAGCGCCCTCGGACGCGCAGGAAGTCGTCTGGCTTGAGCGGCCAGCCTCTTCGCCCGCAGCGGAGACACGATAATGTCGGTCCAATTGGCGATAAGATCCATTTGGCTTGGCCAATTCGTGGTGGCCTTCTGGTGTACGGTAATGCTGATTCCGCCTTGGACGGCCGAAGCGCAGGTACGGCGAAGCCAGCCCAGCGCGCAGCGACCGGCGCCTGCGGCGCGCCCGGCCACGCCCCCCGCACAGCGGCCGACGAGCAACAGTGCAACGCGAAGCAATGTTCAGGGCGACACGCGGGTCGGTGCCGGCGCGAATCTCGCGATCGGCAACGACATCAACGTCGTGAGGCCGCCCTCCGGCGGTTACCCGGGGGGCCGACCACCAGCCTACAGGCCGCCCGCCGCTAGCTATCGCCCTCCTGTCGCGGTTCCGATCTATCCAGGCTATTCCAGCTACTCTGGCCCAAGTACGGGGGAACTGCTGGCAGCCGGCGTCGTCGCCGGTGCAACGGCAGGTCTGGTCTCCGGCGCGATGCAACAGCCCAGCACGACGAGTGTGGTCACCGCGGCACCGGCGGCGCAGCCAGTGCCGACGCTTACGGTCGGCACGCAGCTTTCTGCCCTGCCGAGTGGCTGCACCGTGCAGGCAGTTGGCAGCGTCACCTACCATCGCTGCGGCACCGCCTGGATTCAGGGATATATGCAGGGCTCCCAGGTCGTGTACGTCGTGGTGCCAGCGCCTGGTTGAGGTGCTGGACGAATTCAGGCGCGGCTCCAGCCTGACGCGGATT
>NZ_JBNXUN010000014.1:0-129275 GCF_050563525.1 Falsiroseomonas sp. HC035 | reverse complement strand
AGCATGAGCCTGCGCCTCGCCTACAACACCAACGGCACTGCGAACCACCGGCTGACGGATGCCGTCGCGATCATCGCCGAGGCCGGCTATGACGGCGTGGCGCTGACGTTGGACCATCATCACCTGGATCCGATGGAGCCCGGCTGGCAGGCCCGGGCGGAAGCGCTGGCGCGCGACCTGGCGGCGCGCCGGATGGGCTGCGTCATCGAGACCGGCGCCCGCTACCTGCTCGATCCCCGGGCCAAGCACGAGCCGACCCTGCTGACGGCGGATGCGGCGGGGCGTGCGCGGCGCGTGGCCTTCCTCAACCGCGCGACGGATATCGGCGCCATACTGGGCGCGGAGGCGATGTCCTTCTGGGCCGGCGTGCCGCGCCCCGGCGTCAGCCCGCACCAGGCGCGCGCGTGGCTGCGGGAAGGCGTGTCGCAGGTCCTGGAACACGCCGCGCATCGTGGCGTCGCCGCGGCGCTGGAGCCCGAGCCGGGCATGCTGGTGGAGACCGTCGATGATTTCACGGCGCTGCGCGCGGAACTGCCGTGGCTGACGCTGGCGCTCGACCTGGGCCACCTGCTGGTGACGGGGGAACGTGATCCGGCGGCCGCGGTGGCGGAGTTCGCGGATTGCATCGGCACCGTCGCCATTGAGGACATGGCGCGTGGCGTGCACGTCCACCTGCCCTTCGGCGAGGGCGACATGGACATCCCCGGCTGCCTCGATGCGCTGGAGCGCGCCGACTTCCAGAAGCTGGTCTGCGTCGAGCTGTCCCGGGAAAGCCACCGTGCGGATGCCATGGTGCCGGCCTCGCTCGCCTGGCTGCGCGGATGCCGCGAGGCGAGGCGCGTGGCGTGAGGGTGCTTTTCCTGTCACGTCGCTTCTTCCCGGCGATCTCAGGCATGAGCGTCTATGCGCTGAACCTGCTGCGGCAGCTCGTCGCGGCCGGGCATGACGTGACGATGCTGAGTCAGTACCGCGGCGACGCGCTAGGCACGCGCATCTATGGCGGCGGACCGCCGCCGGAGGTTCCGGGGGTGCGTGTCATCGGGCTGCGATCCTTCGGAGAGGAAATCGAGGGCGAGGCGGATTTCGAGCGTGACGTGCAGGCGATGGTGGATGCCGTCCTGGCCGACCATGCGCGAGCGCCCTTCGACGTGCTGCACGCGCAGTACGGCTACCCCACCGGCTGGGCGGCACTGCTCGCGGCGCGGCAAATCGGCGTACCGGTCGTGGTTTCCATCCAGGGCGGCGACGGGCACTGGGTCGGGTCCTGCTGCGAGACGCACCGGCAGGCCATGCTGCGCGTGCTGAACCACGCCGGCCGCCTGCTGATCGGCTGCGACAGTTTTTCTCGCGAAGTGGCGGAGCGCCTTGGCGTCTCGCGCGATCGCTTCACCATCGTGCCCGGCGCGGTCGACGTGGCGGAGTTCTTCCCGCCGGCTGAACGAAAAGCGGGCGATCCGGTGCGGCTGTTCTACCATGGCCGCGTGGATCGGCGGAAAGGCGCGCTGGACTTCCTCGACGCACTGGCTTTGCTGCGGCAGCAGGGCGTCGCCTTCGCCGCGACGATCAGTGGCATCGGGCCGGATCTGGAGGCCTGTCGGGATCGCGATGCAGCGCTCGGCCTCCATACGCGCTTCGCCGGCTATGCGGATTACGCGGCGGCGCCGGCCCTGTATCGCGAACAGGATGTGTTCGTATCCCCGACCTATGCCGAGGGATTTTCGAATACGGTGCTGGAGGCGATGGCGAGCGGCCTTGCCTGCGTCTCCTGCACCGCGGTCGGCGTTGTGGACTGCCTGCGGCATGGCGAGAACGGGCTGCTCGGCGCGCCCGGCGACGTGCCGGCGCTGGCTGCGAACCTGCGCCTGGTGATCGAGGATGCCGCGCTGCGCGAAAGACTGGCCGCAGCGGCGCTGGCGGAATGCCGCGCCACCTATTCCTGGGAGGTGGTGGGCCGGCAGATCATGGCGACCTACGAGGATCTCCGGCATGACGCGCCGGAGGTCGGTTTCGACCCGGCGCTGCCGATGGAGCCGTGCCGCTTCCGTGCGGCGCCGCACCTGCTGTGAGCCGTCTCGCACTGGCCCTGTCGCCGCATCTGGACGACGCCGCCTTTTCGGCCGGCGGCACCCTGGCGCGGCTGGCGGATGAGGGGTGGGAGGTGGTGGTGGCGACGTTGTTCACCGCCTCCGTCGCCCTGCCCACCGGCTTCGCCCTGGCTTGCCAGACCGATAAGGGCTTGGCGCCGGAGGTGGACTACATGGCGCTGCGGCGGGCCGAGGATGCCGCCGCCTGCGCCGTGCTGGGCGCGCAGCCCGTCTGGCTGGCGCTGCGCGAGGCGCCACACCGCGGCTACCACTCCGCCGCCGCGTTATTCGGGCCGCCGCACGCGGATGACCCCGCGGAGCGCGAGGCGACGGCGGCGATCGAGCCGTTGATGGACCTGCTGCGGCCGAGCCTGCTGCTGGCGCCGCAGGCCATCGGCGGGCATGTGGACCATGTGCTGCTGGTGCGGGCGTTGCGCGGCCTGGAGGTGCAAGTGCCCGTGCTCTGGTGGCGGGACTTCCCCTATGTGGCCCGCACCACCACCCCCGCCATGCCCTGCGCGGCGCTGCTGGACGGCCTGCCGGAGGCGGCGCTGCCCGGCGATGCCGCGCGCAAGCGGGCGGCCTGCGCGGCCTATGCCAGCCAGCTCGGCTTCCAGTTCGGCGGCAAGGCGGGGCTGGAGCGGGCGCTGGATGCCGCTGGCATGGCGGAGGTGTTCCGCCTTCAGGGCAACCCGCCCCTGGCGCGCGCGGCATGAGCGCGGCCCTTGCCTGCCCCAATGCACTGGCAGCCCGGCTGGCGCTGCTGCGGCAGGCGCCGCACATGGCGCCGCTGCGCGACCTGGCGGCGCGCCTTCGCGCGGATGTCGGCCGGCCGGTGCCGGAGGTCGATCCCGCCGATGGCGGCGCCGCGGCCCGCGTGCTGCTGCTGCTGGAAGCGCCGTCGCCGAACATCGGCGTGGTGTCGCGCGACAATGCCGGCGGCACCGCGGCCAACCTGCGCCGATTCCTCGACGAGGCCGGCCTTGCGCGTCGGGACGTGCTGCTGTGGAACCTGATCCCGTGGATGATCCCCGCCCCGGGCGCCCGCAACCGTGCGCCGCTGGCGGCCGAGGCGCGGGCCGGGCGCGCCTGGCTGCCGGCGCTGCTGGAATTGCTGCCGGCCCTGCGCGTCGCCGTGCTGGCCGGGCGCATCGCGGCGCAGGCGGAGGACACGTTGCACGCGGCGCGGCCGGAGGTCGCGGTGCGGCTGATGCCGCATCCGAGCCCGAACTGCGTCTGCACCCACCCCGCGATCGCCCTGCGCATCGCGGCGACGCTCGCCGATGTCGCTGGCCTGCTGCGTGTCCCGGCCCCAGCCCAGACCGCCTGAGGTCGCTCCGGCACGGGGTCTGCCCGCCGCGGCCTTCCTGCCGCGGCGCTGGGCCTTCGCCGGCCTGGTGGCGTTGCTGGCGCTTGGCCTGGTGGGGCTTTCGCTGCGCGTCCTCACACCCGGCGGCTGGACTGCCTGGGAAGGACTGCTGCTGGCCTGCCTGGTGTTGAATGCCCCCTGGGTCGCACTGGCGGGCGCCACCGGGCTGCTTGGCGCCGGCATCCGGATGGGCGCGCGCGACCCGGTGGCGGCGGTGCTGCCTGTGCTGCGGGACCTTGCGGCGGATGCGCCGGTCCGGCGCCGCACGCTGATCGCCGTCTGTGTGCGGGATGAGGAGATGGCGGCGGTGCTGGCCCCGCTCGGCCGGCTGCTGGATGGGCTGGCGGGGCACGCGGCCTGCTTCGGGCTGGCCATCCTGTCCGACAGTGCCCGGGCCGATGGCGAGGCGGCGGCGGTGGCGCGCTTCGCAGCGTCGCGGCCGGCTGGGCAGGTGCGGTACCGGCGGCGGGCGGACAATGCCGGCTACAAGGCCGGCAACGTCATGGACTGCCTGGACCACCATGCGGAGGGCTTCGACTTCCTGCTGCTGCTGGACGCGGATTCCGAGATGACGGCGCCCGCGGTGCTGCGGATGGTGCGGGTGATGCAGGCGGACCCCGGCCTTGCCATCCTGCAATCCACCATCGCCAGCCGGCCGGCTTCCGCGCCGTTCCCGCGGATGCTCGGCTTCGGGCACCGCCCGGGCTCGCTCACCTGGGCCACCGGGCAGGCCTGGTGGCAGGGGGCGGAGGGCCCCTATTGGGGGCACAACGCGCTGATCCGCATCGCGCCCTTCCGCACCGATGCGCGGCTCGGCACGCTGCCGGATGGGCGGCACATCCTGTCGCACGACCATGTCGAGGCGGCGCGGCTGCATGCGGCGGGCTGGGCGGTGCGCGTGCTGCCGGATGGTGACATCGCCGAAGACGGGTCGCGCGAGGCGCAGCCGCCGAACCTGCCGGAATTCCTGCAGCGCGACCGGCGCTGGGCGGCGGGCAACATGCAGTACCTGCACCTGCTGCGGCGGCCGGACCTCGGCGCGCTTGGCCGCTTCCAGATGCTGCAGGCCATCCTGCACTACGCCCTGGCACCGGCCTGGTTCGCAATGCTGCCCCTGGCGGTGCTGAACGTCGGCACGGATGCGGCGACGCCGCGCGGGGCTCTGCTGGCGTTGCTGGGCCTGGGCTTCGCACTGCTGCACCTGCCGCGCCTCGCCGGACATGCGGAAGCGCTGTGGCGCGGGCCCGGTTCCGGCCGTGGCGCCTATCTGCGGCGGATGCTGCACGAGGCGGGCTTCCTGCTGATGTTCGACTCGATCCTCGCCTTCGACCGGACGCTGACGGTGCTGGCCGCCGGGCGACGCCGCGAATGGGCGGCGCAGCATCGGGCGGAGAGGGTGGTAGGCTGGCGCGAGGCGGCGCGGCTGCTCTGGCCGCATACGGTGATGGGTGGCGTGCTGGTGGTGGTGCTGGCGGCCCATGACTCGGGCTTCGCCCTGGCGGTGGCGCTGCCGGTGGTGGCGGGCCTGTTACTGGCCGTTCCCTTCGCCGTGCTGACGGCACGTCCGGATGCAGCCTGAAGCGGCCAGCGCAGCGCCGCGCTGGCCCCTGGTGGACCGGACCGGCTGGTGCCTGGCGCTGGTCTTCGCGCTCTATGGCTACCAGGGGCTGGTGGCGGGCTTCGCGCTGACGGCGCTTCCGAACCATTTTGCCAGCCTCGGCGCCAGCACGGGGCAGGTGGGTGCCCACATTGCGATTGTCGGCTTGCCCTGGATCCTGCAGCCGCTTTGGGGGCCGGTCGTCGACCGTTTCGGCGGCTTCCGCATGGGGCGGCGCCGCTTCTGGGTGGTGCTGGCGCTGGCGGCATCCCTGCTGGCGCTGGCGCGGCTGCTGCTGGCGGGGCCGGTGACGGCCGGTGGCATCGCCGCGATCAGCGCCGTGTTCCTGCTGCACAGCGCCCTGGCCGCGCTGGTGGATACCGCGATCGACGGGATGATCATCGACCACGTGCCGACGGCGCGGCTTGGCCGGGCGAATGCGGTGACACGCGCCGGCTTCGTCTCCGGCATCGCGGTGGGAACCGCCCTGTTCGCCTGGCTGTTGCCGGCCCGGGGATTGGCCTTCGCCTCCGGTGTCCTGCTGGCGGTGGGCGCCCTTGTGCTGGTGCTGCCGCTTCTGGTGCGGGAGGCGCCGGGCGACGATTGGCTCTCGCTGCGGCAACGCGAGATGCGGACGGGCGGCGATTCCTTTGCAGCCGTGATGCGGCAACTCCGGGACATCCTGCGGCGGCGCTCGACGCTCGCGCTGCTCGCCTTCTGCTTCTGCGTCGATTTCGCAGGTGCTGTGTTCCGCGTGCCGCTGGCGGTGGAGCTAATCCAGCGGCGAGGCTGGGAGGCGGAGGCGCTGTCCTCCTGGCAGGCCGGCATCGCCCTGATGGCAGGCACCGTCGGAGCGCTGCTGGTGGGATGGTGGACGGACCGGGTGGGACCAGGGAGGCCAGGACCGGGGCTGGCGGTGGCGGTGCTACTGGCGCTGTGCGCACTGGGTCATGCCGTGGCCGGTGCCCTGCTGGCGTTGGGGGATCCGCGTTGGGCGGCGCGGGCGGGCCCGTTGGCACTCGGGTTGTCAGGGGTATTGCCGGCGCTGCTGTTCGTGGCGCTGGCGCCGGCGGTGATGCGCGCCAGCCGTGGTGCCGCCGCGGCAACGCGCTTCGCCATGTTCATGGCCGCCCTCAACCTCGGCGACGTCGCCGGATCCGCCATGGCGGGAACCGTGGCGCAATGGCTGGACCTTTGGGCGACTGGGCTTCTCGCGGCGGCCGTGTTCTGTCTCGGCGCGGTGCTGGCTACGCTTGCACCTGGCATCCGCGAGGCCGATGCGGCCGGTGGTGGTGGTTTGGGAGTGACAGAGACCGAAGCGTGCGGGGAAGCATCTGGGGAAGTAAAGCCGGGTGCTCCGGGCGCCCGTCGCGCTGGATGACCGACGGCGGAGCTTGCCGTTCCCTCCGATCCACGAGGACGAGGCCGACGAAGCCGATGGCGAGGATATTCATGGCCTAGTAGGCCATCCAGCCACCATCGACCATCAGGTTGTGGCCGGTGATGTAGGTGGCCTCGTCGCTGGCCAGGAACAGCGCGGCGCTTGCGATGTCGCCGGGCCGGCCGAGGCGGGGCATCGGCGTGCGCGATCGCGAATACTCCAGCGGATCCGATCCGGCACCGCCGAGCGGCTTGCCCGTCAGGACGCGGCCCGGCGCCACGGCGTTGCAGATGATGTTGTCCCCGGCATAGTCCACCGCAACCTGACGCGTGATGTAGACGGCGGCTGCCTTGCCGGTGCCGTAGGCGATCTTGCCCGGCGCGCAGACCATGCCGTGCTGGGAGGAGATGTTGACGATGCGGCCGCGCGCATCGCCCACCACCGGCTGTGTCAGGAACTGCTGGATCGCGCGCTTGCAGCCGAAGAACACGCCCTTCGCGTTCACCGCCATCACATGGTCCCAGTCTGCCTCGCTGGTCTCCAGCAGCCTGGTACCGCTGCCGAGCGTGGCCGCGTTGTTGACGATGACATCGAGCTTGCCGAATTCCGCCACCGTCTTCGTCACCAGCGCGTCGATGTCGTCCCACTTCGCGACATCGCAGAGATGGAAACGCGCGGTGCCCCCGGCCTCCTCGATCAGCTTGCGGGTCGGCTCTCCGCCTTCCTTCACATCCTCCGTCAGGTCCCCGATCGCGACGGTGGCGCCTTCCCGGGCGAACAGGATCGAAATGGCGCGGCCGATGCCCGACGCGCCGCCGGTGACGACCACGACCTTGTCCTTGAGGCGCATGGTGCTCTCTCTCCCTGGTTCGATCCTGCAGGCGGCAGGCGACCGCTGTGCCACCCGGCAGCACCCGCAGCATCGGGCGCTCCACGTAACATCCTGGCATGGCATGCGGGCCGAGCGGATGGAAGGCACGGCCAGCCGGAGGCGCCAGCGGGCTCGGCATTTCCCCCGTCACGGCCACGCGCTGGTGGTGCAGCGCCGGGTTCGGCTGCGCCACGGTGGACAGCGAAAGCTGCGCGCAGGGGTGCTTCGGTTGGGTGTAGAGGGGCGCCACCGGCCCCGCCCCGACCACCAGCAGGTCGCCGGCCGGCGCCTGGACCAGGACATCCAGCGCGCTCACCGTGCTGTAGATCGGGTTGCTGTAGGTCAGGACCGGCAGCGTGCCGACATCTCGGTTGGCGAGGCGCGCCGCGGACGCCGCCGGCATACCAGGCTATCCCAGGCGTCATTTTTTCTGCTGAAATGCAGAATGATTTGGCAGGATGGTCGGATTGATCGAGGTTTGCCTGGCTCCCGCACAATGCAGGGCCGCAAAGGCGTCTCCCATTGAGCCGTGTCTTCATGCGACGCGGATGGACGTGGGGCCGGGAGCAGGGCGTCAGGTTGAGGTGGAGGACGCCGAGCACCCTGGAGACGGAGGCCGAAGCGGCGGCCGATCGATATGCATGTCCACAAGGTCGGCCTGCGCCTGGTCCGGCAGGTTGATCCCGCAACGCCCTGCGCCGCTTTCCACATCCAGATAGCCGAGGCTGATGCATGCGCCTGATCGCAAGACCCCTGACCAGCGAAGCCTTCGCCGAATTCGGCGAGGTGCTGCACGCGCCGGAAGACCCCGGCCGCATCTACACCGAGACGGCGCTGTCCAACCGCCGGTCGCAGGCCGCGCCCAGCCTGTCCTTCACCTGCAAGGCGCCCAGTGCGCTGCCGCTGGCTTCCACGACCATGGAACGGCACAAGTACTCCTCGCAATCCTTCGTGCCGATGGAGGCCGGTCGCTGGATTGCGATCGTTGCGCCGCATGGCGCCGATGGCGCGCCGGACATGGCGCGTGCGCAGGCTTTTCTCGCCCGGGGCGATCAGGGCGTTACCTATGGTGCCGATGTCTGGCACCACCCCTTCACCGTGATCGACCGTCCCGGCCGCTTCGCGGTGTTCATGTGGAAGGATGGCACCCCGGCGGATGACGAGTTCGTCCAGGTCGCCCCCTTCGAAGTCCATCTGGATGGAGAGGCCGAATGACCTACGAGGTGAAGCGCGACTACATCGGCTACGGCGGCAATCCGCCCGACCCGAAATGGCCCGGCGGCGCGCGGCTCGCGGTGAACTTCGTCATGAACTACGAGGAAGGCTCGGAGCCCTCCGTGCAGGATGGCGAGGGCTACACGGAAAACGGTCACACCGAATCCAACGGTACCACGCCGGTCCCTAAGGGGCGCGACCTGGCGGCGGAGGGCATGTTCGAATACGGCAGCCGCGTCGGCTTCTGGCGGCTGCATCGGCTGTTCCAGGAACGTGGCCTGCCGGTGACGATTTTCGCCTGCGCGCTGGCGCTGGAACGCAACCCGGAAGCCGCCGCCGCCATCCGCGCGGCCGGCTACGACATCTGCTGCCATGGCTGGCGCTGGGTGAAGCACTACGAGTTGACCGAGGCGGAGGAGCGCGAACACATCGCGCGCGCCGTCACCAGCCTTGAACGCACGCTCGGCCAGAAGCCGGATGGCTGGTACTGCCGCTACGGACCCTCGGTGAACACGCGCCGCCTGGTCACCGAGCATGGCGGCTTCCTGTACGACAGCGACTATTACGGCGAGGAACTGCCCTTCTGGGTCACGGTGGAAGGCCAGGGGCGGCTGGTGGTGCCGTATTCGCTGACCAACAACGACGGCAAGTACAACGGCGTCACCGGCAATGCGGACCAGTGGTTCGCCTTCGTGCGCGATGCCTTCGACATGCTGTACGCCGAGGGCGCGCGGACGCCGAAGATGATGTCGGTCGGCTTGCACATGCGGCTGATCGGCCACCCGGCGCGGGCGGCCGGGCTGCAGCGGCTGTTGGACTACATGATGCAACGGCGCGACGTATGGATCGCCAAGCGTGTCGACATCGCGCGGCATTGGGCGGCGACGCATCCCTACGCCGGAAAGGGCCTCAACGAGTAGCCTTCACGCATTGATCTCGCTCAGCGGAACACCAGCACCGGGATCTTGCAGCTGCGCAGCAGCGCCGTGGTGGTGCTGCCGACGATCATGTTGCGCAGCCGGCCATGGCGCATCCCTGTGCAGCACCGTCTGGCGCCGAGGTGGCCGACGGCGAAGTTCGCGGCCCCGTTCTGTTTGCCGACCAGCATCAGGTCGGCTGCGCCTTCGAACTCCATGATCGTATCCACCAGCGCGCCGTGCCGCTGCACGGTGGTGAATTGCGCCACGCCCGCCGCCTTCCGCCGGGCCTCCGCCGCCGCAAGCAGCGCGCGGGCGCAGCGAGACCTTGCCGCGGGCCTCGTCGAGCTCCGCCAACTCGCGCAGCAATTCCTCCGACGCGTTGAGGCCCAGCGCACCGCTGCGATCCACCGGTGCCTCCGCCGTCACGCGGCCCAGGATGCTCTCGGCATAGACCGAGCCATCTGTACAGGCCGAGGATCTGCACCTCGGTGCCCTCGCGGCGGAACTTCAGCACCACGCGGTCGAGCGCCGCAACCGCCGTGAGGTCCCAGATGTGGGCGCCGGAGACATCGATCACCACCCGCTCGATCGCCTCCCTCGGGTCGAAGGCCTCGCCGAAGCTCTCGGCCGAGGCGAAGAAGATCTGGCCAGTGACGGTGTAGGTGCGCTGCATGCCAGCGGCCGAAAGCTCCGACCGGATGTGGAAGATGCTGGCTACCTTGCGGGCGAAGAAAATGCCCGACAGCAGCACGCCGGCCAGCACGCCCATCGGGATCTGCCGCACCAGGTCGGCCAGCACCAGGATCAGGAACAGGCCGGCCCACAGCGTGGAAAGTCGTCCCCGCCCACCGGACTTCACGTTGATGACGGATTGCCCGATCATCGCGCAGCCGGCCATGCTGCCAGACAGGCCGGCTGCGACATTGGCAATTCCCTGGCCGTAGGTCTTGCGGATCTTGTCGGAGCCCGTGTCGGTCAACTCATCGACGATCTGCGCCGTCATCAGGGACTCGAGCAGGCCGACGGCAGCCAGCCTCAGCGAAGTCGGCAGGATGATCCACAGCGTCTCCAGCGTCAGCGGCACGTCCGGCAGGAAGAAGGCGGTAAGCCCGGCGAGCAACTCGCCCATGCCGCCGACCGTGCGCACATCGAGGCCCAGCCACATCACGACCGCTGTCAGCACCACGATCGCAACCAGCGGGGACGGGATCGCCCTGGTCAGCAGTGGCAGCAGGTAGATGATGCCACGCCCGAGGGCGACGATCACGTAGGTCACCCAGGTGACGCCGATCAACTCCGGCAACTGCGCCATGAAGATCAGGATGGCGAGTGCGTTGACGAAGCCGGTCATGACGGAGCGTGAGACATAGCGCATCAGCACGCCGAGATCGTCGCAGGCTGACCTTCGGATCGACGCCGGCGATGAGGGAGAAGGCGGTGGCCTCCGGAATCAGCGCCAGGGCGACGACGGTGCCGCGAAGATGTCGGCGCGGATGTTTGAGAACCATTCGGCTCGGAAGAGTGACATGGGGATGTACTCCGGGAGACAGGCCTGCCACGCGGCATGATCAGCCGGGAACAGAACGGGGCAGCAGGAAGGCGGGCGCCTCTGGTCTCATGCCCCTCGGGCATGCCTCAACCTGGCGTCAGGCCAGCGCGTTCGCTGTCATGTTCCGGCTGAAACAGTAATGCGCTGCAACGCACAATGCCCTTCCGATGCCGGATCGAGGCGCCGCGCTTCCGGCGCGGCTGAAGCGGGCCTCGCGTACGAGACGACGGTCCGCCGTCACCATTTCGAGTGCGGAGTAGCATCGTATCCAACGGTGACAATCGTCTTTGTGCAGGCTAGCTTGGCCTCTGAAATAGACAGTTCTTGTTGCAGAAACCAGCGGATTGATTTGCATGGAGGCTTTAGATACTGTTGCGGAGTGGAATGGATTCTGTCCGATCTGTCAGCAGGACACCTGCTTCACGGCGAAGAATCCCTGGTTTCGCGACCACCTGATCTGCGAGACCTGCGAGGGCGGGTCGATCCCACGCGAGCGCGCGCTGATGCTCGCAATACGGCAGTTGCTGCCGCACTACGCCGATCTGGATATTCATGAAAGCTCGCCTGCTCCGCGCGGCGTCTCGCAGCTTCTTGCTTCGGAAGCGAAAGGCTATCTGCCGACGCAGTTTTTCCCGGATGTCGCCCCGGGACAGGAGCACCAGGGTGTCCGCTGCGAGAACCTTGAGCGGCAGACGTTTGCAGATGCTTGCTTCGACCTGACGATCACGCAGGACGTCATGGAGCACGTCTTCCACCCCGAGCAGGCCTACCGCGAGATCTTCAGGACGCTGCGCCCCGGCGGCTACCACATCCACACGACGCCCATTTATAAATGGCTGGTGGAGACGCAGCAGAAGGCGCGGCTCGAGCCGGATGGCAGCATCACCCATCTTTCGGAGCCGGAATATCACGGCAACCCGATCAGCGGCGAAGGTTCGCTGGTCACCTTCCACTACGGCTACGACCTGGCAGACCTGATCTCGCGCTGGACGCCGTTCGACGTCGAGATCCGGCGCTACGCGGATCGAACCCACGGCATCATCGCGGAGTTCACCGAGGTGATCATCTGCTCGAAGCCCGGCTAGCCTCGGCTTCCGAGGCAGCATTCAAGAACCAGGATGGCCGCGGCAGCGGCCAGGAGCGCAGGACCGTGCGTGCCCTGACGACCGGGCGACGTGCTGCACGAAGGAGACGCCGCGGTGGTACCATTCGACGATCAACAGGCGGCTGTGCACACGCCGGCAGGCCTCGGCCGCGCATTGTCCAGCATCGGCGCGGGCGAGGAGACGCTGCGCGAGCCGTTGCGGCTGAAGCCGTTCGAACACTGGGTCGGGCACATCCCCTTCGCCTTCTGGCTGATCTCCGCGCTCCGCCCGCGCGTGCTGGTGGAACTCGGTACGCATCGCGGCAACTCATTCCTCGCCTTCTGCCAGGCGATCGAGGCGGAGCGCTGCGGCACCCGGGCCTACGCCGTCGATACCTGGGAGGGCGACGCGCATATGGGGCGCGAGGAAGGGCTGTTCGAGGAACTCTCAGTCTACCACGATCCGCGCTACGGGCATTTCTCCTCGCTCGTGCGGAGCGACTTCGACCAGGCGCGCGCGCTGTTCCCGGAGCGGTCCATCGATCTCCTGCACATCGATGGCACGCACACCTACGAGGCCGTGCGCAACGATTTCGAGACCTGGGAGCCGACGCTGTCGGACCGCGCCGTCGTGCTGTTCCACGACACCAACGTGCGCCGCCCCGACTACGGCGTGTGGAAGCTGTGGGAGGAGCTGTCGCGCGACCGGCCGCATTTCGAATTCTTCCATTCCTTCGGCCTCGGCGTACTGGCCGTCGGCAACGACCTGCCGCAGCCGGTGCTGGCGCTGCTTTCCGCGAGCTCCGATTTCGCCGCCGCCACGCGCCTCCGCTCCTTCTTCGCCGCGCGCGGACTGGCGGGGATCGAGCGGCTTGCGAAGCAGACCGAGCAGGAGCGGGCCGGTGAGACGGCACGTCGGCACTGGGCACAGATCGAGGCGCACAATGCCGACCACGCCGCGGCGCAGGCGGCGCTGGCCGCGGAACGCGCGCGCCACGAGGCCGAGCGCGAGGCACAGCGCGCGCAGCACGCGGCGGCGCTGCACGAGGCGCGGCAGCGGCTGGAGGAGGCCGACCGCAGGGCACGCGACCTCGAGGCCGAGCATGAGCGCCTGGTGAAGGCGCGGCGGCAGGACAGGGAGCAGGCCAGGCAACGCACCGCCGAGGACAATGCCAGGCTTGAACGCGTGGATGGCGAATTGCGCCGCGCGCTGGCGGCGCTCGAGGCAGCGCAGGCCCAGAACCAGAAATCCCGGCGACAGGCGGCTGAACTGGCGCGCGCGGCAAGCGCCGCGATCGCAAGGCTGGAAAACGATCTGGCCCGGCACGTTGAGGATGCGCTCTCGCTGCGTGCCAGTACGTCCTGGCGCCTGACCACCCCGCTGCGCACCGTTGGCGAACGGATGCCACGCTTCATGCGGCCCTCGCTGATGCAACTGGCGCGGCGCGCCCGGCTCCTGCCGGCTGAGCCTGCGCGGGTGGGAGAAGGCGCGGCATTCCTGCCCGGCATCGAGGACCTGACCGACCTGGTGGCGGAGCCGCAGGCGGCCGGGACGGTGCGCAGGCCGGATGCGGCGGCACCGCGGATGCCGCGCTGGCCGATCCAGCTGCCTGACCTCTTTGCGCTGCGGGGCTTCGTGCCCGGCGCGCGCATCGCAGTGGTGGCGCATGTGTTCTACCCTGAACTCTGCGACGAGATGCTCGAGGCGACGACGCGGCTGGCCGAGCCGTTCGACCTGTTCGTGACGCTGGTCGAGGGCCATTCGGAGCATCTGCGCGAGGATATCCTGCGGCGCTTCCCACATGCCCATGTCTGGGCCTTTCCCAACCGGGGTCGCGACATCCTGCCCTTCATGGCGATCGCCGCCACCGGCGCGCTGGCGCAGTACGCGCTGATCTGCAAGCTGCACACCAAGCGCAGCCCGCATCGCAAGGATGGCGATGTCTGGCGGCGGCATCTCGTCTCCGGCGTGCTGCCGGACCGCGCGGGCTCGGCGGCCCTGGTCGCCGCCTTCGATAACGACCCTGACCTGGGCATGGTGGTCGCGGATGGGCAGATCTTCAACGGCGAGGAGCATTGGGGCGGCAACCTGCAACACCTGGCAAACCTGCTGCCGCTGCTGGGCTACACGGTGGAACAGGCGACGCGGATCCCCTTCGCGGGGGGTTCGATCTTCTGGTTGCGCGGATCCCTCCTGCACGACCTCCTCGGCCTCCATGTCGCGAACGAGTCGTTCGAGCCTGAGCCGATCGGCACCGACGGGGCGCTGGCGCATGCGATGGAACGCCTGTTCGGCATCGCCTGCCATGCGGCCGGCATGCGGCTGGAGCAGGCTTCCCTGGTCGCCGGCCCGGCGGATGCGCAGCCTGCGGGGCAGGGCGTGGGCGAGGCGGCAGCGCCGCCGCGCGTGGTGGCCTTCTACCTGCCGCAGTTCCACCCGATTCCGGAGAACGACCGCTGGTGGGGCCGCGGCTTCACCGAATGGACCAACGTGACCAAGGCGAAGCCGCTGTTTCCCGGCCACCGGCAGCCACGGCTGCCGGGCGAGCTTGGCTTCACCGACCTGCGGCTGCCGGAAACGCGCGAGGCGCAGGCGGACCTTGCCCGGCGGCACGGCATTTCCGCCTTCTGCTACTACTACTACTGGTTCGGCGAGGGGCAGCGGTTGCTGCAACGTCCGCTGGACGAAGTGCTGGCCTCCGGCACGCCGGACTTCCCCTTCATGATCTGCTGGGCCAACGAACCCTGGAGCCGCAACTGGGACGGCGCCAACAAGGAGGTCCTGATGCCGCAGGACTACCGCGAGGGCTGGGTGGAAGCCTTCGCGCGGGACGTCGCGCCGCTGCTGCGCGACCGGCGCTACCTGCGGCTGGGCGGCCCTGGCGGCCGGCCGATGCTGATGGTGTACCGGATCATGCATGTGCCTCGGCCGGCCGAGGCGGTTGCCGCGCTGCGCGAGGCCTTGCGCCGGCGCGGCGTGGGCGAGGTGCATCTCGCCGCCGGCTGGCTCTCGCTTGGCGAGGACAAGCCGCTGCCGGATCAGCCGGCGGCGCTCGGCCTCGACTCCTACTTCGAATTCCCGCCGCACCGCATGCCGACGGTGGCGGCCAGCGGCGCGCTGCCCGAGGGGATGACGGGTGGGCTGTACGAATATGGTCCGACGGTGGATGCCGCGCTCGCGCGCCTGGCGCAGGACAGCGACGGCGTGGACCTGCACCGCGCGGTGATGATGGGCTGGGACAACACCGCGCGGCGTGGCGATGCGGCGCATGTCTTCCGTGGCGCGACGCCGGGCCATTTCCGCCGCTGGCTGCGCGGCTTGGTGCGGCATCGGCGGGACAGCGTCGGGGGCGAGGAACGGCTGGTCTTCGTCAATGCCTGGAACGAGTGGGCGGAAGGCACCTGCCTGGAGCCGGACCGCGACTTCGGCCGGGGCTGGCTGGAGGCCGTGCGCAGCGCGCTCGGCGTCGCGCCCCATCCACCCGGCGGACATGTCTCAGGCCAGCCCCGCATTCCGCTGGACCAGTAAGAGGCGGCCTCGGGCCTAATCGACGCGGATTCCACTCTCGCGGATGATCGGCGTCCACTTCGCCCGCTCGGCCGCCAGCGCCTCGTTCATCTGGTCGGGCGTGGTCCAGCGCGGCTCGAGCCCGTTGCGGTTGAGCACCGTGGCCACCTCAGCATCCTCCAGCGCCACGCGCATCGCGGCGTTGAGGCGGGCGATGGCGGCGTCCGGCGTGCCGCGCGGCGCCATCACCGCATACCAGGACGGCACGTCGAAGCCCGGCAGGCCGGATTCCGCGACGGTCGGGATGTCCGGCATCAGGCGCGACCGTTCGAGATGCGGGATCGCCAGCGCGCGCAGCTTTCCATCGCGCACCTGCGGCAGCACCGACGCGGCGGTGGCGAAGGAGAAGTCGATCTGGCCGGACAGCAGGTCCGTCACCACAAGCCCGCCGCCGCGATAGTGCACCGCCGTGGTATCGGTGCCCGCGAGGCGGTTGAACAGCAGCCCCGCGAGATGCGGCCCGCCGGCAATGCCGCTGGTGCCATAGGACAGGCGCCCGGGTGCCGCCTTCGCCGCGGCAACCAGCTCGGCCACGCTGCGCCACGGCCGGTCGGGCGGCAGCACCAGGATGTTGAACAGGTCGACCGCCACCGAGACCGGCACCAGGTCGCGCGCCGGGTCCACCGGCAGGCGGATCACCATCGGGCTGACCACCAGGGCGCCGAGCGTGGCCAACAGCAGCGTGTGGCCATCCGCGGGACTGCGCGCCACCACTTCGGTCGCGATGTTGCTGCCGGCGCCGGGGCGGTTCTCGACGATCACGGGCTGGCCCAGCACCTCGCCCATCTTGGGTGCGATGGCGCGGGCCGAGATGTCGGTCGCGCCGCCCGGGGTGAAGCCGACGATCAGGCGCAACGGGCGGTTGGGGAACCCCTCCTGCGCAAGGGCGGGGGCGGCGAGCGGCAGGGCGGCGGCGGCCAGCAGGGCGCGGCGGCCGAAGGCATGGCTGGTCATGATTTTTCGCTCCCGGACGAATTTATTGGGACCCTTGTGGCATGAACCGCAGAGGTTGCGAAACCGCGCCATGCCGCGACCTGCGGCGGCGCCTCAGTCGGCACGGATGCCGGCATCGGCAATCAGCTTCTCCCACTTCGCCGTCTCCGCCGCGACGAAGCGCCGCGCCGCCTCGACAGTGCGCTCCGGCGCCGGTGGCACCTCGACGCCAAGTTCCACCAGGCGGGCCTGCAGGGCCGTGTCGGCCAGCGCGGCGGAGATGGCGGCAGAGATCGCGTCGATCGTCGCATCGGGCGTACCGGATGGTGCCAGCACCGCGTTCCAGGTGGTGGCCGCGAAGCCCGGCACGGTCTCGGCCACCGTCGGCAGGTCCGGCAGGGCGGAGGACCGGCGGGGCCCTGTGGTGGCGATGCCGCGCAGCGTGCCGCCCCGCACCTGTGCGGCGCCGGTGGCGACGCTGTCCATCACCAGCGCGATGCGGCCGGCGATCAGGTCCACCACCGCCGGCGCCGTGCCGCGATAGGGAATGTGTTCGGCCTGCACGCCGGTCAGGCTTTTCAGAAGCTCGACCCCGAGATGCGAGGAGCCGCCCGCGCCACTGCTGCCATAGGCGCGTGGCCCGGACCGCAAATAGTCCAGCAGGCCCGGCATGTCCCGCACCGGGCTGGCCGGCGGCACCATGATGACCTGCGGCACCACGCCCACCAGCGCCACGGGGGCGAAATCCGCGGCGGGGTCGAAGGTCAGGCGCGGGCCGTGCAAGGCACGATGCACCGCGTGGACCACGGTGGTGAACAGCAGGGTGCTGCCGTCCTTGGGCGCACGCGCCACCGCCTCCGTGCCGATCAGCGCGCCACCGCCGGCCCGGTTTTCCACCACGACGCGCTGCGGCAGGCTGGCCGACAGCCGTTCCGCGAGCAGGCGGGCGACGGTGTCCGTCGGGCCACCTGCGGCATAGGGCACGACCAGCCGCACGGGCCGGTCCGGCCAAGTCTGCGCGAACGCGGGCGTGACGCACAGCGGCAGCGCGAGGCTGCCCAGCAGGGTACGGCGGTCGAGCATCTCGTTTCCTCTCCCTGGCCGCCGGTCGTGGTGCCGCGGCCCTTGCCCCGCAATCCTGGCGGCTTCGGTCCCGCGGCGCCAGCACCCGGCAGGCCTGGCGCGGTGGGCCTCGCGTGCCATGGCGATGGCGGCCTGCCCTTGGCCGGCGGGACGCCGCCGCTAGGCTTGGCCGACACAGATCAAAGGACTTCCGCCTTGATGCTTCGGCAGTTTCTCCTGGGCCTGGCCGTCGCGGCTTCGCTGTCCGCCCCGTCCTACGCGCAGTGGCGCGAGCCGCCACGCACCATGCAGGCCGCACCGCAGCGCTACACGGGCTGTCGTCCGGTGGATGGTGATACCCTCGCATGCCGGCAGGGCCGGATCCGCCTCCGTGGCGTCGATACGCCGGAACGGGGTGAGCGCGGCTATCGGGCCGCGCAACGCGAGTTGGGTCGCCGCACGCGGGGCGGCACCGTCACTGTCGTGCCGCACCATCGCGACCGCTACGGGCGCGTGGTGGGCGACGTCTATGCCCGCGGCGGCAACGTTGGACGATCGATGGATGCGGACGGCTATTCCAAGGCGCGCGGCGCCCGCCGCTGAGTGCCACCGGCTTTCGGGCGCCGCGTGGGCCGGGGTAATGCCTGGTCGGCAAGGACCCTGCCTGCCACATTGGCTCTCCGCGGGGCGGCGGGATTGGTCGCGACCCGCCGGTGCGCGACACGTCCGATGACGCGCACCTGCCGGCAGCGCGGCTGCCACCGGGCGTCGCCAACTGGCCTTGGGCGGAATGATCGGTCAAACTGCGGTCCGGCGCGGCGAACGCTGCCCGCCATCGCGATGTCGCTCAGGCCGGAGAAATTCATGTTGCAGGCTTTGGCCGCCAAGCTGAACAAGCTCTGGAGGCATCCCGGCTTTCGCGAAAAGCCACTGGTCGTGACGGGGCGCAGCCTCGGCCTGGGCTGGCATGTGCTGCGTGGGCGGGAGACCCTGGTTCACCTGACACCCGATGGCGAAAGGCTGCATGTCCCGGCAGGCGGGCGCTACACCAGCGTCAGCATCTACCTGATGCGCGACCGGTCGGAGCCGGAACTGGCGCTGCTGGACCGCCTGATCGGCCCCGGGGGGCAGATGCTGGATATCGGCGCGAATATCGGCATCTACACGCTGCGGGCGGCAACGCTGGTCGGGCGCAGCGGGCGGGTGATCGCGGTGGAGCCGGGGCGCGAGGCGCTGCGGGCCCTGCGCGCCAACCTCGCGCTCAACGACATGCCGCAGGTCACGGTCCTGCCGGTGGCGCTCGCGGCCGAGGAGGGCGTGGCGCAGCTTTACCACGTCGCGCTCGGCAACGACCCGCAGGCCTTCTCGCTGCTTCCACAAAAGGGCGATGTCGCGAGCGAGCAGGTGGTGACGCGAACCCTGGATTCGATCCTCGACGAGGCCGGAGCAACGCGGCTGGACCTCATCAAGATGGACGTGGAGGGGCTGGAACTTGCGGTGCTGCGCGGCGGGGCGGCGAGCCTCGCGCGCCTGAAGCCCATGATCATCTTCGAGATCAACGCCGCCGCCGCGCTGGAGGCGAATGGCGCGAGCCACGATGTCTTCGACCTGCTGCTCGCCACGGGCTATCGCATCCACAGGGTCGAGGCGGGCCGCCTGGTCCCGGTCGACCGCCAGCCGGACCAGCATGGCAATCTGCTGGCGGTGCATCCCGAGGGGCCCCAGCCGAGGGGCCTGTAGATCCCGCATCGGAAGGGGATGGGCTCAGAAGGCCCGCGGCACCCGGCGGCGCGCGATCCGGCTTTGCAGGATGGCACCCAGCCCGATGCTGATCGCCGTCATCGCCGCCGCACCCTCGGCGCCCAGCCAGGGGATGGTGGTGACGGCCAGCACCGCGGCCACCGCAAGCTGGACCATGTTCACCCGCAGCAGGTCGTCGCCATGCCCGGTATTGGCGAGCAGCGTGTCGCGGCAGGCCAACAGCGCATTCACGATCTGCCCGAGGCAGAGGATGCGCAAAGCGGCCGCGCCCGGCTCGAACCCCGCCCCCGGAAGCCCCAGCAGCCAGGGCGCCAGCACGATCATCCCCAGCAACGGCGGCACCGCGAGCAGGGCGGAGGACCAGCGCGCGGCGCGCTGCGTCTGGCGCAGCCGGTCCCACTCCTCCAGGCGATACTGTTCCGCCATGCGCGGCGCGGCGATGGTCGCGACGCTGACCAGGATGACCCAGGTCAGCACGGAAAGCCGGCTCGCCATGCTGAAATAGGCCACCGCCTCCGGCGCCGCGAAGGCCGCCAGGATCAGCGTCGGCATGGTGACCAGGGAGACCTGCACCAGCTCCACGCCCAGCAACGGCAGGGCGAGGCGCAGCAGCGGCGTCGCCGGCGCCGCTGACGCGCGGCGCGCCTGGAACCGCGCGCGCTCGGCCCGGATCATGCCGAGCCCCATGGCGAAGGTCAGGAACCGCGCGAGGATCGTGAGGACCAGCGCATCCCCCAAATCCGCGCCCGGCCACAGCCACAGCGCCACCAGCGCAAGCCCTGGCCAAAGCGATGCGCCGGTGAGCTGCGCCGCGACGTTGCGGTGCAAGCCGGCCAATATGCTCCCGGTGGTGAGGGCGAGTGCGTCGGCCAGCACCAGGACGCCGGTCAGCACCAGCACGGGCGCCAGCGCGGGTTGCGCCAGCACCGCATGCGCCACCCATGGACCGGCCAGGCTGGTGGCCCCGCCCACGGCGCAGCCGCCGAGAAAGGCGCCGAGCAGGGCGAGGCGGAGGACCCGCCACGCCGCGGCGCCGTCACCGACGGCCAGTTCGGCCGGGATGCGGTACATCGCGGCGCGTTCCAGCCCGCCGCGCGCAAGTGTGCCGCCCAACCCGCCCCAGGCCAGGGCGATGAAGTACAGTCCCGCATCGGCCAGCCCCAGGCTCTGCGCCACCAGGACGTAGAGGCCGAGCTTGCCGAGGATCTCCAGCCCCCGCGTACCCAGCCCCAGGCCGAGCCGGAGCAGCGAGGCGGCGATCGTGGGAAGCGGCCTCGGCCCTGTCATGCAGTCCTTCCCGGCGCACCCGCCATGCGGGTGACCGCCCGGTCCCGCCGAGCCGTTGCCCGATGTCCCGTTGTTGGCTGTCCAGGGACGGCTATGGGCGTCCGCACCCACGCATGCGATACACCCTGCCCCGCGCAACTCCGAATTGATCTGGGGGCGATTGGCACGATGGATCGCGTATGAGCAGCCTGTCCATGAGCGTCAAGCTGGCGACCTTCCGCTTCAGCCCGGATATGGCCTGGCGCCTCGCAGCCTGGCGCAGCCGGGAGACCCGCTTCGCGCTGCACCTGGCGCGCGGCCTGTCCGATCCGGGCAGGATCGGCGTCGACATCGGCGGCTCCTGGGGGCTGTTCGCCGCCGCCATGGGGCGCTGCGTCCGCCAGTTGCACATCGTCGAACCCAATCCGGCAAAGGTGCAATTCCTGCGCTCCGCCTTCGGGATGCGCCACGTCATCCACGACCTTGCCCTGTCCGACGAGGCCGGGGAGGTGATGCTGCACATCCCCGATGCCTCCTCCGCCCTCGCCACGATCGAGGCCGGCAACCCGGCCACCCAGGCGCCCGGCCGCCAGGTCGCGGTGCGGCGGGAGAGGCTGGATGCGCTGGGGCTTGGACCGGTCGGCTTCATCAAGATGGACGTCGAGGGGCACGAGGCCGCGGCCCTGGCCGGGGCGGAGGCGCTGTTACGACGGGACCACCCGATCCTGCTCATCGAGATGGAGGAGCGGCATCGCCCGGGCGGCGTGCGCAAGACCATCGGATGGCTGGACCAGTTCGGCTACCGCGCCTTCATGCTGGATGCGGGGCGGTTGCGGGATGCGGCGGAGTTCCGGCCGGAGGTGGACCAGCCCCGCTTCGGGCCGAACGACCCGCATCCCAGTCACTACATCAACGACTTCCTGTTCATCCCGTGCGTCAAGGATCCCGCGGGGCTGGCGCGCCTCGCGGGCTTCGGCATCCCGCCCTTGGCGGTCGCCGGCGCGCAGGCGGCCTAGACAGGCCGGGCGGTTGCCGGCGGAGGCAACAGCCTCTCGGCTGGCGCGTTGTCGGGGATGACCAGGATCCGGCAGGCTCGATCGGACGACCGCATGCGTAGCCTTCCGACAGCCGTCCTGGTGGCCGCAGGTCTCGCGGGCGTTCTCCTGGGCCTGTATGCCGGGCGCCGTGTGCCGGCTGGGCTGGGGCCGGCAGGCCGCCTTGCCAGTCGCTGGACCCGGGTGGACGGCATCCCGCTGCACGCCCTGGTCGCCACCGGGCCGCGGGCCGGCACAGGGCGGCTGCCGGTTGTCCTGGTGCATGGCCTCGGCATGTCGAGCCGCTACATGGCGCCGCTGGCACGCGAACTGGCCGGCGACCTGCCGGTCTTCGCGCCCGATCTGCCCGGCTTCGGGCGGAGCGGCGATCCGCCGCAGGTCCTGACGGTGCCCGGGATGGCCGATGCGCTGGCCGGCTGGATGGACGCCAGCGGCATCCGGCGCGCCATGCTGGTGGGCAATTCGCTGGGCTGCGAGGTGCTGGTGGAACTCGCCCTGCGGCGCCCGGACCTGGTCGAGCGGCTGGTCCTGCAGGGACCGACCCCGGATCCGGAGCATGCCTCGGCGCCGCGCCAGGTGGCGCTGTTCTTCCTGACGGCACTGTTCGAGCGGCCCTCGATCGGGCTGGTCGCGGTGGCCGACTACCTGCGGGCCGGGGTGTGGCGCTATGCGGCCACCTTTCGGCACATGACCCGCTATCGCGTGGCGGACGGCCTGCCGCGCATCACGGTGCCCACGCTGATCGTCCTCGGCGCGCGGGACTACCTGGTGCCGCGTGGCTGGGCGGAACGCATGGCACGGCTGCTGCCCCGCGGGCACCTCGCCATCGTGCCGGGCGCGGCGCATGGCATGAACTACTCCCACCCGCGCCAGCTTCGCCGCGCCATCCTGCCCTTCCTGCTGGGTGACGAGGCGGATCAGCCGCCGGTGTCGGTCTCGATCCGGCCGCGCCGTTGCAGCGCGCGGGCGATGAGCCAGAACAGCAGCGCCCAGCCGGCGCCGACCGTCCAGCCGGCCAGCACATCCGTCGGCCAGTGGACGCCGAGGTAGACGCGGCTGACGCCGACCAGCAGCGTCAGCAGCACGGCGCAGCCGAGCACGAAGACCTTGACCCGCCCATCCGGCTCCACGCGCGCCAGCAAAACGCCGAGGGTCAGGTAGACCACCGCCGCCATCATGGAATGCCCGCTCGGGAAGCTGGCGGTGGAGACGTAGGAGCCGTGCGGCACCAGGTCCGGGCGGGTGCGGTCGAAGGCCGCCTTCAGCAGGGTGCTCGCCAGGATGCCGCTGCCCACGGCGGCGAGAAGCAGCCCCGCCGCGTGCCACAGCCGTCGCAGTGCCATGAACGCCGAGACGGCGAGGATCAGCAGCACCAGCACGGCCACGCCACCGAGCGCGGTGATGTCCCGCCCCATTTCCACAAGCCATCCGGGCCCCAGCGGGTCCGCCGGATCGGCCGCGGAACGCAGCGCGAGGAGCAGCGCGCGATCGATCGCCAGCGTCTCGCCCTCCACCACTGCGTCGGCGAGCTCGATGAAGCCCCAGGCGCTTCCGGCCAGCAGAAGCAGCAGGATCACGGTCCCCAGTTCCATCCGCTCGCCGAAGGAGGCCAGCGCCCGGACCAGCCATTCTGCCGGATGCCGGCGGCGATGTTCCGTCTCGATCCCCATGCGCCCCTTCGACTCTGACTTGCTGGCAGTGCGCCGGCCCCGACCTCGCCGCATGTGAACGGCCGGGAGAGGAATACGTTGCCGCCGGCTCGTCTCCGGAAGCTGGCAGATGCCGATTCGCGGAACCATTGGATGCCGGGGCGGTTGCCGTCCCGGAAGCCATGCAGGGACGCGCCATGATCAACCTGTGGTACAAGAACGCGGTCATCTACTGCCTCGACGTCAAGACCTTCATGGATTCGAACGGCGACGGCATCGGTGACTTCCGTGGCCTGGCGGACCGGCTGGACCACATCGAGGCGCTGGGTGCGACCTGCGTCTGGCTGCTGCCCTTCCACCCGAGCCCGAACCGCGACAACGGCTACGACATCACCGACTACTATGGCGTCGATCCGCGCCTCGGCACACTGGGCGACTTCGTCGAGTTCACCCACGCCGCGCGCGACCGCGGCCTGCGCATCATCGTCGACCTGGTGGTCAACCACACCTCGATCGACCACCCCTGGTTCCAGGAGGCACGGCAGCCGGGATCCCCGCGTCGCGATTGGTACGTGTGGTCGGAGGAAGAACCCGCCGACATGCATGAGGGGATGGTCTTCCCCGGCCAGCAGGATTCGACCTGGAGCTGGGACGACACGGCGCAGGCCTGGTACATGCACCGCTTCTACAAGCACCAGCCCGACCTCAACATCGCCAACCCCGAGGTGCGCGAGGAGATCGAGCGCATCATGGGCTTCTGGCTGCAACTCGGCGCCACCGGCTTCCGGCTCGACGCCGTGCCGTTCCTGATCGAGTACCGCGGCGTGGAGGCGCCGAAGGACCGTCCCGATCCGCATCAGTACCTGGTCGAGATGCGGGACTTCCTGGACTGGCGCGAGGCGGAGTCCGTGCTGATCGCGGAGGCGAACATCGAGATGTCCGACCTCGACGAGTATTTCGGCGACGGCGACCGGTTGCAGATGATCATCAACTTCGTGCTGAACCAGCAGGTCTTCCTGGCGCTCGCACGGGGCGAGGCGGAGCCGGTGATGCGCATCATGCGCGATACGCCGAAGATTCCGCTGATCGCGCAATGGGGCAGCTTCCTGCGCAACCACGACGAGCTGGATCTCGGCCGGCTGACGGAGGCCGAGCGCGCCGAGACGTTCGAGGCCTTCGCGCCCGATGAGAACATGCGGATCTATGAGCGCGGCATCCGGCGTCGCCTCGCGCCGATGCTGGGCGGCGACCTGCGGCGCATCGCCATGGCGCACAGCCTGATGTTCGCGCTGCCCGGCACGCCGGTGATCTGGTACGGCGAGGAACTCGGCATGGGCGAGGATTTGTCGCTGCCGGAACGCTTTCCCGTGCGCACCCCGATGCAGTGGAGCGAGGAGGAGAATGGCGGCTTTTCCGGAGCGCCGACGGATCGCCTGGTGCGGCCGGTGGTCCGCGGCGGCGAATTCGGCTTCGAGCGGCTGAACGTGGCGGCGCAGCGCAACCGGCACGACTCCCTTCTCGAACACAACCGCCGCCTGATCGCCACGCGCCGCGCCTGCCCCGAGATCGGCTGGGGCCCCTGCGAGGTGATGGAGACCGGCGTGGCAAGCGTGCTGGCGCTGCGTTCGGAATGGCGTGGCGGCGTGGTGGTCACCCTGCACAACCTGGCGGCGGAGCCCGTGGAAATCAGCCTGCCGGACGATCCGGGCATCCTGATCCAGCTTCTCGGCAGTTCCGAACTGCCCGAGCGGGACGCGGCCACCCGCCCGATTCCGCTGGAGGGTTATGGCTTCCGCTGGTTCAGGTTGCGCGGCGAGCGGCGATAGGGGCGAGGATCACGCCCTCCGCCGGCCGCAGCACCACCTCATCGACGTGGCCGGCCCGGTCCAGCGCCGTCGACAGCAGCAGCTGCGCGGGGCCGATATCCAGGCGGCGGGTCTCTTCGCCGAAGTTCAGCGCGATGCGCAGTCGCGATCCGCTGGCGGCGTCGTGCCGTTCATAGACCAGCACGTCACCCTCGGCGGAGATTGGCACATGGACGCCGGCCCGCAGCGCCACCTGCGCGCGCCGCAGCGCGATGAGGTCGCGGTATAGCGTCAGGATGGACTGCGGGTCCTCCGCGAGCCGCGCGACGTTGCGCTGTGCGAAGTCCGGCGATAGCGGCAGCCACGGCTCGCCGGTGGTGAAGCCGCCGTGGCGCGAGCCGTCCCACGGCATCGGCGTGCGCGCGGGGTCGCGGCCCAGGCCACGGCCGGGCTCGCGCCGTTCCCACGGGTCCTGCACGCGATCCGCTGGGATCGCCACGTTCTCCATGCCGATCTCGTCGCCGTAGTACAGTGTCGGCGTGCCGCGCAGCGTCAGCAGCAGCATCGCGGCGATGCGTGCCTGCGCCGCGCCGATGCGCGTCGCGATCCGCTTCTGGTCGTGGTTGCCAAGCACCCAGTTCGGCCAGCCCTCCGCGGGCAGTGCGGCTTCATACTCCGCGATCAGCTTCGCGATCGCCGGCGCCGTCCAATCCGCGAAGATGAGCTGGAAGTTGAAGGGCAGGTGCGCGCCCTCCATCTCCGCGCCGTAGTACGCCACAAGCCGTTCCAGCGGCAGGTAGATCTCGCCGATCAGGACGCGGTCGGGGTAGGCATCCAGCACCGCGCGCATCTCGGCCACCACCGCGTGAATCTCCGGCTGGTCGGCGGAATGGACCTGCAGCAGGCGGTCGATGCCGGCGTTGTGCGGCTGCCAGGCGGGGTTGGGCGGGTTGTCGCGGAACTGCGCATCCTTGATGAGATGCCAGATGACATCGACCCGGAAGCCATCCACGCCGCGATCCAGCCAGAAGCGCAGCGCGTCGTGCATGGCGCGGCGCACCTCCGGGTTGCGCCAGTTCAGGTCCGGCTGCTCCGGCAGGAAAGCGTGGTGGTAGTACTGGCCTGTATGTTCATCGAGCGTCCAGGCGCTACCGCCGAAATTGGCCAGCCAGTTGTTGGGCGGCCCGCCATCCGGGGCCGGGTCGCGCCAGATGTACCAGTTCCGCTTCGGGTTGGCGCGCGATGCGCGGCTTTCGCGGAACCAGGGGTGCTGGTCCGAGCTATGGTTCGGCACGAAATCCAGGATGACCTTGAGCCCGCGCGCGTGCGCCTCGGCCACCAGCAGGTCGAATTCATCGAGCGATCCGAAGACCGGGTCGATCTCGCAGTAATCCGCCACGTCGTAGCCGAAATCCGCCATTGGCGAAGGGTAGATCGGTGAGATCCAGATGGCGTCGACGCCGAGCCATTCCGGATGGTCCAGGCGCTGGCGGATGCCGCTGAGATCGCCGATGCCATCCCCGCTGCCATCCTGGAAGGACCGTGGATAGATCTGGTAGACGATCCCGTGCTTCCACCAGACGGCGTCGACCATGCCTGCATCTCCTCGATCAGCGTTCGCATATCGAGGATCAGCGAGGCTATGCGGTCTGGGTTCCGCGGCTACTCCGGCTGCGATGCGTTCGGGAAGAACAGCTGCTCGCCGTTGATCCGGTAGGAGGCGATGGCGTCCTGGCCGGTCGGCGAGACGATCCAGTCGATGAAGCGTTGCGCGTCCGCCGCCTTCACATGCGGGTGCCGCTGCGGGCTGACCAGCATGACGCCGTACTGGTTGGCCAGCCGTGCATCGCCCTCGACCAGGATGCGCAGCCCCTGCCGGTTGGCGAAGCTGAGCCAGGTGCCGCGATCCGTCAGTACGTAGGCCTCCTGCGCGGCCGCGGTGTTGAGCGTCGGGCCCATGCCCTGGCCGACCTCGCGGTACCAGGCGCCGCGCCCGGCCACTGGATCGACGCCGGCCCTCTGCCACAGGCGAAGCTCGGCCGCATGGGTGCCGCTGCGG
The DNA here is from genome assembly GCF_050563525.1 of Falsiroseomonas sp. HC035. Classification (NCBI taxonomy): domain Bacteria; kingdom Pseudomonadati; phylum Pseudomonadota; class Alphaproteobacteria; order Acetobacterales; family Roseomonadaceae; genus Falsiroseomonas; species Falsiroseomonas sp. HC035. The sequence goes on along the minus strand of NZ_JBNXUN010000014.1, from coordinate 102,047 downwards.
TCGCCACGGCTGATAAAGGCCGCGCGGGCCTCAGCGATGCGGCGCAGGGCATCGTTGGTGTCGCGTAGGCCGGCAACACCGGCGGGGTCCGCGGCTGGGCCGACCAGGACGAAGTCGTTGAACATCACGTGCAGCCGTGATCCGCCATGGCCATCCTGCACGAAGCGCTGTTCCGCCGCATGGTCATGCACGAAGACCACATCGGCATCGCCGCGGCGGCCCACATCCAGGGCCTGCCCGGTGCCAAGCGCGACCACACGAACCGCAATGCCGGATTCCGCCTGGAAGCGCGGCAGGATATGGCGGAACAGGCCGGATTGCTCGGTGCTGGTGGTGGAGGCGACGGTGATGAAGCGGTCCTGCGCCTGCACGGCGAACGGCAGCGCAAAGGCCAAGGCCAACAGAACGCGGCGGAGCACGACAGTGTCCTGGTTCACCACACCAGTTCCCCGCGCAGGAAGGCCGCGGCTTCCGGTGTGGCGGGCCTGCTGAAGAAGGCGTCGGCCGGCGTCTGCTCCAGCAGCCGCCCGCGATGCAGGAACAGCATCTCGCCCGCCAGGCGCCGGGCCTGGCCGAGGTCGTGCGTGGTCATGACGATCTTGGTGCCGCGCGCCACGAGCGTCGCGACGATCGTTTCCACGGCGCGGGTCGCGGAGGGGTCCAGGCTGGCGCAGGGCTCGTCCAGGAACAGCACCTCCGGCGCCAGCGCCGCGGCGCGCGCCAGGGCGAGCCGCTGCTGCTCGCCGCCCGAGAGGCTCCGCGCCGGCTGCTGGGCGAGGGCGGCCAGCCCCACCATCTCCAGCGCCGCCCGGGCGAGCGCCTGCCGTGCCGCGGCCGCCACGCCGGCCAGCTTCAGCGGGTAGATTGCGTTGGCCAGTACGCTGCGGCGGAGCAGCACCGGCCGCTGGAATACCATGGCCTGCCGCCGCGCCGCCGCAGGTCCGGCCCAGATGATCCGTCCCGCGCTCGGGACCAGCAGGCCGTGCAGCAGTCGCAGCAGCACCGATTTGCCGGCGCCGTTGGGGCCGATGATCAGCGTCGGCGGCCCGGCCTGGATCGCCAGGTCGACCGCGGTCAGGATCGGCGTGCCGGCGACGGTGTAGCCCAGCGCCTCCGCGCGCAGCGGCAGGATGGTGTCGGGCGCGCGCATCAGGCCGCCGCCCGCGCGGCCACGTCGCGCAACCCCTGCGCCAGCGCGTTCACCACCAGCACGATCGCCATCAGCACCATGCCGAGCGCCAGCGCCAGCGGCAGGTTGCCGGCGCTGGTCTCCAGCGCGATGGCGGTGGTCATCACACGCGTGAAACCCTCGATGTTGCCGCCGACGATCATCACCGCGCCAACCTCCGCCGAGGCGCGGCCAAAGCCGGCCAGCAGCACGGTCAGCAGCGCGAAGCGGCCATCCCACAGCAGCGTCGGCACGGCGCGCGCGCGGCTGGCGCCGAAGGAGCGGAGCTGTTCGGCGTATTCCTCCCACAGCCCTTCCAGCACCTGGCGCGACAGGGCGGCGAGAATGGGCGCGATCAGCACGGCCTGGGCAATCACCATGGCGGCCGGAGTGAACAGCAGCCCGAACGCGCCGAGTGGACCGGAACGCGACAGCAGCAGGTAGATCAGCAGCCCTGCGACCACCGGCGGCAGCCCCATCAGCGCGTTCAGCACCGCCAGGATCGCGCCGCGCCCCGGAAACCGCGCCACGGCCAGCAGCGCACCGAGCGGCAGCCCGACCAGGGCCGCGATCAGCAGCGCGGAGAAGCTGATCCGCAGCGACAGCAGCACGATCTGCGCCACGGCCGGGTCTGCGGTGGCGACAAGATGCAGGGCGGTGGTGGCGGCGGTTCCGAGGTCGTTCAAGTCGGCTCCCTGGGCAGGCTGCAAACTGCGGATGGCAGCCACAGGGGTCAACCCGGCAAACCCTTGACGCAACGACACCATCTGCCGTTCCCTGCCGGCACATGCCGGATGTCCTGACCCTGCGCGAGGCGGCGGCCTATCTCCGGCTTTCGGAGCGATCGCTCTATGACCTGGCGCGGGCCCAGCGCCTGCCCTGCGTCCAGCTTGGCGGCAAGTGGCTGTTCCCCCGCGCGAAGCTGGAGCACTGGCTGGCGGCCCAGGCCGAGGGTCCGGCGGGCGAGCACCGCCCGGACCCGCCGCCGATCCTGGCCGGCAGCCACGACCCGCTGCTCGACTGGGCGGTGCGCCAATCCGGCTGCGGCCTGGCGCTGCGGGCGGGCGGCAGCCTGGAGGGGCTTGCGGCCCTGGCGGCCGGCCAGGCGATGGCCGCCGCGATGCATCTTCGTGACCCGGACACCGGCGCCTTCAACGAACCCGCGGTGCGGGAGGATCTGCCGGGCCGCCCTATGGTCGGCATCATCTGGGCCTGGCGCGCCCAGGGCCTGATCCTGCCGCCCGGCAACCCCCGCGGCCTGCATCGCATCGAGGATCTGGTCCAGCCGGGCCTGCGCGTCGCCGGTCGCCAGAAGCGCGCCGGCAGCCATGTCCTGCTGGTGCATCTGCTGGGCGAGTCCGGCATCCGCCTGGAACAGGTCGGCTTCCTGCCGACCCCGGCGCTGGCCGAGGACGAGGTGGCGGCCGCGGTGCAGGAAGGTCGTGCCGATGCCGGCTTCGGGATCGGCGCCGAGGCCACCGCCCGCGGCCTGGCCTTCGTGCCGCTGTTCCGGGAGCGCTTCGACCTGGTGATGGCGCGGCGGCACTATTTCGCGCCGCCGATGCAGCACTTGCTGCGGTTCGCCCGCCACCCGGAGTTCGCCGCCCGCGCCGGGCGCCTCGGCGGCTACCAAGTGGCGGAGAACGGCGCCGTCGCGTTCAGCCTGTAGCCGCTACCAGCGCAGCGCGGCCAGGGTGGCGACGGGGCGCACCCCCTCCGCCGCCGCTTCCGCCGCCAGGCGCTCCGGGTCCGGTGTCGCGCCATGGGCGTGCGCGGCCAGCCCGGTCAGCGCCCAGACCGCATCGATGCCTGCCGCCTGCGCGCCGGCCAGGTCCGTGTGCGGGCTGTCGCCGATGGCGACGATGCGGGACCGGTCGCTCAGGCCCAGCAGCTCCAGCACCGGTGGGTAGCAGGCCGGGTCGGGCTTGCCGATCTCGATCGCCATCGGCCCGCCCAGCGCCAAGTACAGGTCCGCCAGCGCCCCGGCGCACAGCACGCGCTGGTCCCCCACCATCACATGCCGGTCCGGATTGACGCAGACCATCGGCAGGTGGCGTGCGGCGCAGGCGGTCAGCGCGGCGCGATACGGCTCGATGTCGGTGTTGCCACGGGCCGGCTCCGGCCCCGTGTTCAGCACGAACTCCGCATCCTCCGCCCGGTCCACCAGCACCAGGCCGGTCTCCGCCGGCACGGACAGGTCGCGTTCCGGCCCGATATGCAGCGCCCGCGTGCCGAGTGCCGCGAAATCCGCCCGGTCCCGGTGCTTCAGGTGGCGCCAGGCCAACTCGCCCGAGGTCATGGTGCCGTCCCACAGCGCGCGGTCCAGCCCCATCCCGGTCAGCAGCGCATCGACCACGAAGGACCGGCGCGGCGCGTTGGACAGGAAGGCGATGCGCTTGCCGGCGGCCTTCAGCCGGCCCAGCGCATCGGCCACCCCGGGATAGGGCTGGCGGCCATCATGCACCACGCCCCACAGATCCAGGATGAAGCCGTCATAGCGCTCCGCCAGCGGGGCGACGCCGTCCAGCATCCTCATCGCACGTCGACTCCCACGGCCTCGGCCACATTGGCAAAACCCTCCCGCCGCAGCGCGGCGGCGAGGTCGCGCTTCAGGCGCGGAATCAGCGCCGGCCCGCCATAGGCGAAGGCGGCATACAGCTGCACCAGCGCGGCGCCGGCCTTGATCTTCTCCAGCGCCTCCGCCCCGGTCGAGACGCCGCCACAGCCGATCAGCACCAGGTCGCGCCCCCGCGCCAGCCCCGCCACGCGCCGCAGCAACTCCGTCGAGGCGGCGCGCAGCGGCGGGCCGGACAGGCCGCCGGCCTGCGCCTTCAAGGCCGATCGCAGCGGCGCCGGGCGGGCGATGGTGGTGTTGGAGACGATGAGCCCCTGGATGCCATGGGCGACGGCGGCCTCCACGATCGGCTCCACCGCCGCCGGCGAAAGGTCCGGCGCGATCTTCACCAGGATCGGCGGCCGTGGCCCCGTCAGCGCGGCACGGGCCTCCGCGACGGCGACCAGGATCTCCCGCAGCTGCGATTCGCCCTGCAGGTCGCGCAGGCCCGGCGTGTTGGGGGAGGAGACGTTGATGGCGACGTAGCCGGCATGCGGGGCCACGGCGGCATACAGCGCCGGATAATCCCGCAGCGGCGCCGCGCCATCCTTGTTGATGGCGATGTTCACGCCGAGCACGGCCGGGCGCTTCGCCGGCAGATGCGCCAGCCGGGCCAGGAAGGCGGGCAGGCCGGCATTGTTCATGCCCATGCGGTTGATCACCGCCCGGTCCTCCGCCAGCCGGAACAGGCGGGGCTTCGGATTGCCGATCTGCGGCTTCGGCGTGACGGAGCCGGCCTCCACGAAGCCGAAGCCCAGCCGCATCAGCGGCGCCAGCGCCACCGCCGACTTGTCGAAGCCGGCAGCCAGGCCGATCGGGTTGCGGAAATCGAGGCCCAGCGCGCGCGTCGCCAGCACCGGATCGTCGGCGGATCGGTCGGCGCCGGCCAGGCCGAAGCGCAGCGCGCGCAGCGCCAGGTCATGCGCGCGTTCGGGGTCCATGCCGCGCATCAGCGGCATCAGGACGGAGGCGAGTTGCGGGGTCATTGGACGCGGCTTTTGCACGGGATGCAGGCCGGTGGAAAGGTGTCCTGGTTGCAAGGCAGCCCGCCCACGGCCACAACCCCGCCGTTTCCAGGGGAGGATGATGTGCGCGGTCCCGCGCTGATGCTGGCCGGGATCGGCCTGTTCGGCCTGCTCGATGCCAACAGCAAGCTGCTGTCCGATGGCCATTCGGTCTGGCAGGTGTTGCTGGTGCGATTCGTGACGCTGCTGGTGGTGGTGCTGGCGATGCGCGCGCTGGTGCCGGGCTGGGGCGGGCCCCTGACCACGCGCTTCCCCCGGCTGCATGCGGCGCGCGCGCTGGTGATGCTCGGCAGCGCCATCTGCTTCTTCCAGGCCTTCAGCCGGCTGCCGCTGGCCGAGGGCTACCTGGTGTTCTTCACCTCCCCCTTCATCGTGCTGGCGCTGTCCGCGCTGTTCCTGCGGGAGGCGCCGGGCCGCGCCGCCTGGGGCTGGTGCGCGGTGGGTTTTTGCGGCGTGGCGGTGGGGCTGGCGCCGGGCTTGTCCGGCATGGCGGGGGGCGCGCCGGTGGCGGGGTATCTGTACGCGCTCGGCGGCACCTTCTGCTATTCGGCGGTCTTCACCCTGAACCGGCAGTTGCGCGGCGAGCCCGGCATCGCCCGCGTGCTGGTCTGGCCCTCCCTGCTCGGCCTGGCGGTGATGCTGCCGCTGGGGCTGGCCAACTGGTCCACGCCGAGCTTGCTGACCCTGGGGCAGATGGTGGGCAACGGGCTGATCGTCGGCCTCGCCACCGTGGCGCTGGCCGAGGCGTTCCGGCACGCCTCCGCCAGCCGGCTGGCGCCCTTCGGCTATTCCGGCCTGGTCTGGTCGCTGACCTGGGACTTCGCCTTCTGGAGCCGCGTGCCCGGCGCCGCGATGCTGGCCGGCGCCGCCGTGGTGGTCTTCGCCTGCATCATGAGCGAACGCGCCGCCGCCCGCTGGTAGCCCTCTCTCCCCACGAGGGGAGAGGGTTGGGTGCGGGGGTGGCCCTACCGCGGCAGGAAGGGATTGGTGCGCCGTTCCTCGCCGAAGGTGGAACCCGGGCCGTGGCCGCAGAGGAAGCGCATCTCGTCCCCCAGCGGTAGCAGCTTGGTGACGATGGCGTGGATCAGCGCCTCGTGGCCGCCATAGGGGAAGTCCGTGCGGCCGATGGAGCCGCGGAACAGCACATCCCCCACCACCGCGAAGCCGAGCGCCACATTGGTGAACACCACATGGCCGGGCGCATGGCCGGGGCAGTGCAGCACGCCGAACTCCTGGCCCGCGATGCGCACCGTCTCACCCTCCGTCAGCCAGCGATCCGGCGTGGCATTGGCGAGGTCCGGGATGCCGTATTGCCGCGCCTGGTCGGCGATGCCCGAGAGCAGGAAGGCATCGTCGCGATGCGGACCCTCGATGGGGACGGGCGCGGATTGCGCGGCGACCAGCGCATCCCGCAACGCCTCCGCCCCGCCGGCATGGTCCAGATGGCCATGGGTGAGCAGGATGTTGTCGATGGTGCAGCCGGCCTTGGCGATGGCGGCCAGGATGCGCGGCACATCGCCGCCCGGGTCGATGACCGTGCCGTGCAGGGTCTCGGCATCCCAGATCAGGGCGCAGTTCTGCTGGAAGGGGGTGACGGGGATTTGGGCGGCTTGGAGCTTGGACATGTGAGGAGAGGTGAAGGGGGAGGGAAGAAGAGTCAAATTTCGCTCGTACCGCGAGCTTAGTACTGTTTCAGCAATCGGGGTTGCGCCTATTCCTGAGAAGTTTGAGTTGACCGCAAAGCTTTCAGCTTCGCGATTTCCAGCGCCGCAGCCTTCTCGAGCCGCTTAACTTGATGCTTTATCTTCTGATTGGCAGCGAAGGACCCGCAGCTACGGCGGCCATAGGCTGAAAAATTTCGGATTGTCTTGAGGCCGTCCACTCGGTTCACCTTAACGCAAGTGAATCGTCTTGTAAGTTTCTTCAAGTAGACTTTTCGGCCTTTGCTGTCGGATTTCGATGAAAGGGCGATTTTCCGAGTTCGTTTGATGGCCTGGCGCATTTTGCGCCACTGCCGCGAAAGAGAGCTTTCCCGAATCGTGGCGCCCTGCTCAAGAAGATTGAAGCCTAAATATTGCGCTGCTTTTCCTGCGCGCGGCATTTCACTCTCGATATCAAAATGTGTTCTCTCGGTCTTCGATTCAGATAAATCAAGTTTCTCGCGAGATATGTATTCTTTGATGGCAACTTCAGCGGCGGCAGAATGCTCTGGAGAGCAGATTAGCAATATGTCATCTGAATAGCGACGGTACAGAGCGCCAAATTTTGCCGCTAAAGCAGCGGCAGCAGTGTCAAATTCAACCATGTAAAGATTCGACATCACGGCACTGATCGGCGTTCCTTGGGGAATGCCCCGGCGCCTGCCGTCGAGTAATTCAGGATTGATATGGATCTTGATTTTTTCTTCCTTAAGCTCCCGCAGGCTGCAGATCCTATCGCGGGTCCGATGCTTGAGACGCGCTCCGAATTTATTATGCGCTTTCAAAGCATCAATTTCAACAAAATGAAATCGTGTAATGGACTGGAAGACCTTGTACCAATCCTCTGGTATTTCTGAAACGCCAAGGAGGTTTTTTAGGCGGCTCTTTAAAAGAGCATGGTCAAGCGTGTCGAAGAAGCTAGAGACATCGAAAGCCAAAATTGAAGCTTGCCTAAGCTGGTGCGCAAATCGAAGCGCCTCCGCGGCAAAATCGTAGTTTGATAGTCCTATCCCACGATATGCTATTACGTTTCGGTTTAATCCCGACATTGAATAGTGATTCTCAAGTTTTTCCTCTAAAAGGTGACCATAGTAAGAAAAAATACAGGCATCCTTGTGAGATGCGTACTTTATCGGCCTCTCTTTCAGTACCACCGAACGGGGGCCTGAGGGAGTCAGCCTTTTATATCTTTTCTCTGTTTTTAGATAGTGAATCAGTGGAGAAAAAGAGTGGCTGGCAACGTAAGCTCCGTCCATCGCCTTTTCCGCGAAGTCGACGCTGATCGGTCGATCGAAGTGGCGATATCCGCGAGGCTTGAACCATTCAGTTGCCACGTACGCCCCCACTCGCAAAGTCCGGGGGACTAGCCCTGACCCTGAGCCCCGGAGCTACCCGGACGTCCCCCGAACGCACGCCACCATCTGCTAGAACAGGATTGGCCATTGAACCAATTGCATCCAGCACGGGTCTCAAAAACGCGAGGTGGTATAGTGTAACCGTGGAGGTCCGAGCGATGCTCAGTGTCTCATTCGACATGGTGGCGGTGGCGGCGATGCTGGCCAGCATCGTCGTCGCCGGCAACCTGATCGAGGTTGACCGTTCCAACAGTTTTACCGCTCGGCCAATTCCGGCAGCCAGATGGAGATGAGCAACAAGCAGGCATTGTTCAAGTTATACGATGCGGTTGTGGGTAATTTTGTTCCGCAACCTTCGCGTGTGCCTTCCTGGTGACGATCAAACCTGAGCTTCGGTCGAACGGCGCCAACAGGTCTGCCTACTTGTTTAGCTACCCTACCTCCCCCGCCACCCGCTCAAACACCCCCCGCGCCTCCGCCGCCGAGGCGCGCGTCACCGCCCCGCCCCGCACATCTTCCCGGCTCCACATCCAGCTCCGCGCCGGGTCGTCCAGCATGTCCCAGTTCGGAAAAAGCCGCGCCGGCGCGTCGCCGACCCACACCAGCGAGACCTCCAAATGCCGGTCATCCCGCAGGATGCGGCCGAAGGTGGCGGTCACCTTGCTGCGCTCGCCTTCCAGCATCTGCATGAACAGGTCGGCGCGGCAGATCAGCGCGCCGGTCAGCCCGTCCCGCTTGTTGTTGCGCCGGGCGGCCATCAGGATGTCGTCCAGCATCTCCCCGGTGAAGCCGAAGGGGCGGGAGGTGTAGATCAACTGCATCATCGGTGTGTTCTGGGGCATCTTCGGCGCGTCCATTCCGGGTTGGCGCCATCCTGCCCTGGTTCAGCGCCGGCCGAACAGCCTCTCCAGCTCCGCCTTGCCGAAGCGCAGCACGGTGGGGCGGCCGTGGGAACAGGTGGCGGCGCGCGGCGTCGCCTCCATCTGGCGCAGCAGCGCCGCCATCTCCGCGGACCCGAGCCGCCGCCCGGCACGGATGGAGCCATGGCAGGCCAGCCGCGCCACCGCCGCATCCAGCCGCGCCTCCAGCGCCAGCGCCTCGTCCATCTCGGCGAGTTCCTCGGCCAGGTCACGCAGCAGCGGCGCCGGGTCGGGCGCGCCGAGCAGCGCCGGCATGGCGCGCACCAGCACCGCGCCGGGGCCGAACCCCTCGATCTCCAGACCGAGCCGCGCCAGCGCCGCCACCTGGTCCAGCAGCCGCGCCGCATCGGCCGCCGGCATCTCCACCACCGCCGGCAGCAGCAGCGGCTGGGCGCGGACGCCGCCTTCCACCAACTGCGCCCGCAGCGCCTCATGCGTCAGCCGTTCATGCGCCGCATGCTGGTCCACCAGCACCAGCGACCCATCCGCCGCCTCCGCCAGCACATAGGTCTCCAGGATTTGGCCCAGCGGCCGGCCGAGCGGGCCATCCTGCGGGAAGTCGGGCAGGGGGGCCGGCAGCGGCGCGGCGGCGAAGCCCAGCGGCAGAGAAGGCCCGCGCGGCCGCTGCGGCAGCGGGCCGGAGGGCGGTCGCCAGCCGGGGAAGATGCCGGGCGGCGCGGCCTCGGCGAAACCGGGCGGCGCCGCGAAGGCCCCGGCGCCGAGGTCGTCCGGCGCCGCCCCGGGCGCGCCCACCGCCACGGCGCGGCGCAGCGCGGAAATCATCAGCCCGCGCACCGCCTCCGCATTGCGGAAGCGCAGCTCGGACTTCATCGGGTGGACGTTCACGTCCACGGTCTCCGGCGGCACCTCCAGGAACAGCGCCGCGGCCGGGAAGCGCTTCGCCGGCACCAGGTCGCGATAGGCGACGCGCAGCGCCGTGCGCAGCAGCGGGTCGCGCACCGGGCGGCGATTCACCACCAAATGTTGCGCGGCGGAGGTCGCGTGGTGATGCGTCGGCAGCCCGGCGAGGCCGGACAGGCTCGCGCCGTCGCGGGAGGCCTCCACCGGCACCGCCGCGGCGGCGAAATCCGGCCCGAGCAGGCCGGCGATGCGCGCCGCGCGGTCGGCGGGGGGCAGGGACAGCGCGACGCGGCCCTCGACCTCGACCCGGAAGGCCACTTCGGGCCAGGCCATGGCGAGGCGCCGCACCGCCTCCACCGCCTGTTCCGCCTCGTGGCGGGGGCTGCGCAGGAAGGCACGGCGGGCCGGGGTGGCGAAGAACAGGTCGCGCACCTCCACGCGCGTGCCGGGCGCGCCGGCGGCCGGCGCCACATCGCCCTTGCGGCCGCCCTCCACCTGGATCGCATGCGCCGCCGCGCCCGCGGTGCGGGAGGTGAGGGTGAGGCGGGAGACCGCGCCGATGGAGGGCAGCGCCTCCCCCCGGAAGCCCAGCGTCGCGATGCGAAACAGCATCGCCTCCTCCGCCAGCTTGGAGGTGGCGTGGCGATCCATCGCGAGGCTCAGGTCCGCGGCGTCCATGCCGTGGCCGTCATCCTCCACCAGGATGCGGCCGATGCCGCCGTCCTCCAGCGTCACGGAAATGCGGGTGGCGCCGGCATCCAGCGCGTTCTCCACCAGCTCCTTCACCGCCGCGGCCGGGCGTTCGACCACCTCGCCGGCGGCGATGCGGTTGGCGGTGGTCTCGGACAGCAGGCGAATCCGGGGCGCCATGCCGCTGGTGTGCGGCGCCCCCCGCGGGAAGTCCAGCATCAGTCCACAATCAGTGCTGGCGGCCCGCTCTCGGGCGGGCCGAGGCCGCGAAGGCGGCCCGCGCCCAGACCAGCCGAGCCAGCGGACCTGTCAGTGCAAGGCGCGAAGGCAAGCGCGCGGAGCGCGCGCCCGCCATCTGAGGGCAAAATCACGCATGTCCGGCGCTGCCGGACAATGCCGAGGGGTCGATGCCGAGCTTGGCCATCGCGGCCCGCCACAGCTGGTCCGGCTGTTCGGCGAACAGCAGATCCTCATCCGCCGGCACCGACAGCCAGGCGTTCTGCTGCAATTCATTGTCGAGCTGCCCCGGACCCCAGCCGGCATAGCCCAGCGCCAGCAGGCCCGCGCGCGGACCGCCGCCGCTGGCGATGGCCTTCAGGATCTCGACGCTGGCTGTCAGCGCCAGGCCCGGCTGCACCGTCAGGCTGCCCTCCGTCTCCCAATCCGCGGTGTGCAGCACGAAGCCGCGGCCGCCTTCCACCGGGCCGCCCTGCGTCAGGCGGATGCGGCGTGCCGGCGGCACCGGGTCCAGGCCGAGCTGGCCGAGCAGTTCATCGAAGGACAAATTGTCCAGCGGCTGGTTCAGCACCAGCCCCATCGCACCCTCGGGCGAATGCGCGCAGAGGCAGATCACGGTGCGGGTGAAGCGCGGGTCGGCCATGCCCGGCATCGCGACCAGCAGCTGGCCGGTCAGGTAGCCTTCGGCGTCGGTCGGTGAGTTGGGATCGCGGCTTGCCATGATGCGCCAATACATGGCGCTGGCCGGGCGGCGTCGCAAGCGCGCCCGCCCCTTGCGGAGGGACGTCGCATGGACGCGGAGGTGCATCTTGATCTAATCAGGGCAAGGATTCAGGAGACCGCGTATGACCATCAAGCCAGGCGACAGCATCCCGGCCGCCACCCTCATGCAGGCCACCGCGGAAGGACCGAAGGAGGTCTCGACCGAGGCGCTGTTCAAGGGCAAGACCGTGGTGCTGTTCGGCGTCCCCGGCGCCTTCACGCCGACCTGCTCCGCGAAGCACCTGCCGGGCTTCGTGACCCAGGCGGATGCGCTGCGCGCCAAGGGCGTGGACACCATTGCCTGCATGTCGGTCAACGATGCCTTCGTGATGGGCGCCTGGGCCAAGGACCAGGGCATCACCGACCAGGTGGTGATGCTGGCCGATGGCTCCGCCGCCTTCACCAAGGCGCTCGGCCTGGAATTCGACCTGACCGCGCGTGGCCTCGGCGTCCGCAGCCAGCGTTTCGTGCTGGTGGCGAAGGACGGCAAGGTTTCGCATGTGGCGGTGGAGGCGCCGGGCGCCTTCGAGGTCTCCAAGGCCGAAGCGGTGCTGGCCCACCTGTCGTGATGAACCCGGGCGCCTACGCGCTGTTCGCCTGGCAGGCGGGCTGGGTCTTCACGCTGCGCAGCATGCAGCTTGGCACCGACCCGGTCGGCGCCACCGCTGCGCTGGCCGAGATGGTGGCGGAGAAGCAGAAGGCTTTCACCGATGGCGCCTTCGCCGCCAGCCGTGCCGTGATGAATGGCGCCCGGATGGATGTCGTGGCAGAGGCGGCGCTGCGCCCGGCCCGTCGCCGCGTCTCCGCCAACATGCGGGCGCTGAACCGCAAGCCGTAGAAACCGCCGCGGATCGGCCGCCGCGATGCGAAGGGGGCCGGCATGACAGCGCATGATCGCGTTCAGGGGCTCATCGCCGAGCGGCTTCCGCAGCACCTGGACCTGCTGCGCGACTACATGGCGATCCCGAGCACGCTCGGCGATGCCGCGGGCGTCCGGCGCGCGGCCGAGTTCCTGGCGGCGCAGTATCGCGCGCTCGGCTGCCAGGTCGCGGAGGTGGTGGAAACGCCGAGCCTGCCGGCGGTCTGGGCCAGCTACGATGCCGGCGCGGCGCGGACCCTCGCCGTCTATGGCTACCTCGACACCAACGGCCTCGGCAGTGGCTGGACGGTCGAACCCTACCAGGGGGTGGTGGCGGCGCATCCGGCCTTCCCGCGCGTGCTGTATGGCCGGGGCGCGGCCAGCAAGGGCGGCGCGCTGGCCTTCCTGCAGGCGCTGCGCGCCATCCGCGATGCGGAGGGCGAATTACCGATCAACCTACTGTTCCTGATCGAGGGGGAGGAGTTCCTCGGAAGCCCCTTCATGCCGGACCTGATCAAGCGCTATGAACCCCAGCTGGCGCGTGCCGATGCAGTGATCTGGCCCGGTCCCAGCCAGGCGGCGAATGGCGACGTGGCGCTGTTCCTCGGCAACAAGGGCCTGCTGAAGCTCGAGATCACCTGTTCCTCGGCATCCTGGGGGCGCGGGCCAATGGGCGCGGCGGCGCATTCCTCGACCCAGGGCGTGCTGGACTCGCCGACCTGGCGCCTGGTCCACGCGCTGGCCACGCTCTACGACCCGAAGACCGGGCGCATCCTGGTGGACGGCTTCACCGAGGGGCTGAGCCCGCCGACGCCGGAGGAGGACGCGCTGCTCGACCAGCTGGCCGCGCTCTACCGGGGGCGGGAAGCCTCGGCGGTTCCTGGCATCGGCCCACGCGCAACCGTGTCGCGCTTCCTCGGTGATGCGGAGGGGCGCGAGGTATTCCGCCGCTACTGCTTCGAGCCGACCATGAACATCGATGGGCTGGCGGCCGGCATGACGGGTCCAGGCACCCCCGCCTGGACGCTGCCGGAGGTCGCGCGCTGCACCATCGATCATCGACTGCCGCCGGACATCGACCCGGATGCCTGCCTCGCCCGGATCCGCAGCCACTTGGATCGCCAGGGCTACCCGGATATCGGGCTGCGGGTCCTGGGCGCCGTCGGGTCCCAGAAGCTTCCGGTCGAGCATGACCTGGTGCGCGCGGCGCGCGCGGCGCTGTCTCGCCGGGGTATCGAACCCACCATCTGGCCCTGCCGCGGCACCAGCGGCCCGACCGGGCATTTCAGCGCCATCCTGGGCAAGGGCGTGCTCGGCGCCACGGGCCTGGGCTATGCGAGCGGGCATTCCGGCCCTGACGAATTCCTGGTCATCGAGGGCGATGGACGGGTCGGTGGGCTCACGGAACTGGTGGGGTCCCTGGCCGACCTGGTGCTGGACTACGCCAGCGGGGCCTGACGGCGGGCGCCGCTCCGCGCCAGCACGACGGCTGAATGTGGACGACTTGAAACGTTCGCGGGTTTCCCCATTTCAGAAATTACTGAAACTCCGGGAACGACATGAACCTCCCTCCGCTCGTCCAGGCCTTCGTGCTGCATTTCGGTGAGATGGGCAGCCGCTGGGGCATCAATCGCACCGTCGGGCAGATCTACGCCCTGCTGTACGTCTCGCCGGAGCCGCTGAATGCGGAGCAGATCGTCGACGCGCTCGGCGTCTCACGCTCCAACGTCTCGATGGGGCTGAAGGAGCTCCAGGCCTGGAACCTGGCGATCCCGAAGCACATCCCGGACGACAGGCGCGACCATTTCACCACGCCCGACGACGTCTGGCAGATCCTTCGCACCCTGGCCGAGGAGCGCAAGAAGCGGGAGGTCGATCCGACCCTGTCGGTGCTGCGCGAACTGCTGATGCAGACCCCCGGCAGCGCGGAGGAACGCCACGCCCAGGCGCGGATGGCGGAGATGCACGGGCTGATCGAACAGCTCACCACCTGGTACGACGACGTCAAGCGTCTCGAAACCGAAAGGCTTGCATCGCTCCTGGCGCTCGGCGCCCGCGTGACCAGATTGCTCGAAGCGAAGGACAAGGTGGTGGGCCTGGTTCGCGGCCGACCCAACGCAAGCCGGGAGGCCTGAGTCGATGGATCCGATCCTGCTGGCGCGCATCCAGTTCGCCGCCAACATCTCCTTCCACATCCTGTTCCCCACCATCACCATCGCGCTCGGCTGGGTGCTGCTGTTCTTCAAGGTTCGCTACGCGCGCACCCGCGATGAAGCCTGGATGGATGCCTACCGCTTCTGGGTGAAGGTCTTTGCGCTTTCCTTTGCGCTGGGGGTGGTCTCGGGGATCACCATGTCATTCCAGTTCGGCACCAACTGGCCCGGCTTCATGGAGAGGGTGGGCAACATCGCCGGCCCGCTGCTGGCCTATGAGGTGCTGACGGCCTTCTTCCTGGAGGCCACCTTCCTGTCGATCATGCTGTTCGGCTTCAAGCGCGTGCCGGGCTGGATGCACACCGGCGCGACTTTCCTGGTGGCCTTCGGCACCACCATGTCCGCCTTCTGGATCCTGGTGCTGAATTCGTGGATGCACACCCCGGCGGGCTTCGAGATGCGCGACGGCGTGGCGCATGCGACGGACTGGTTCGCCATCATCTTCAACCCCTCCATGCCCTACCGCTTCTCGCACATGCTGACGGCGAGCGGGCTGACCGTCGCCTTCCTGGTCGCCGGCATCTCCGCCTGGCGCTGGCTGCGTGGCGACCGGGCGGAGGGTGTGCGCAAGGCGCTGCGCACCGGCATCGTGATGGCTGCGGTGCTGGCACCGCTGCAGGCGCTGCTGGGCGACCTGCACGGGCTGAACACGCTGGAACACCAGCCTGCCAAGGTCGCGGCGATGGAGGGCAACTGGGAAACCCGCGGCAACGTGCCGCTGGTGCTGTTCGCCATCCCGGACGAGCAGGCCCGCGAGAACCGCTTCGAGATCGCGATCCCGAACGGCGCCAGCCTGATCCTGAAGCACGAGGCGGCCGGCGTGGTGCCCGGGCTGAACGATTTCCGCGGCGAGCATCCGCCCGTCGCGCCGGTGTTCTTCGCCTTCCGTATCATGGTGGGCATCGGCCTGCTGATGATCGCCATGGGCTGGGCCGGGGCCTGGTACCTGTGGCGCCGCGGCGCCCTGCCGCGGCCGCTGCTGTGGGGTTTCGCGCTGATGAGCTTCGGCGGCTGGGTCGCGACGCTCGCCGGCTGGTACGTCACCGAGATCGGCCGTCAGCCCTGGCTGGTGACCGGCGTGCTGAACACCGCCCAGGCCGCCGGGCCGCTGCCGGCATCCAGCATCGGCACCACGCTGGCGATGTACCTGGTGCTCTATGGGCTGCTGCTGGTCGCCTACATCACCACGATCTTCCGCCTGGCCCGTGCCGGCCGCGTGGCGGAGAAGGTGGAGGGCGCGATGATGAAGCCGGGCAGCGCGCCGGGCGACACGGCTCAGGATAAGATGGTGCAGGGAACGCCGGCATGACCCCCTTCCTGCCCGGCGATTGGCTGCCGCTGATCTTCGCGGTGCTGATGGCGGTGGCCATCCTCGCCTATGTCGTGCTCGATGGGTTCGACCTCGGCGTCGGCATCCTGCTGGAAACGGCGGCGGAGGAGTCCGAGCGCGACCGGATGATCGCCGCGATCGGCCCGTTCTGGGATGCCAACGAGACCTGGCTGGTGCTCGGCGTTGGCCTGCTGCTGGTGGCTTTTCCGGTGGCTCACGGCATCATCCTGACAGCGCTGTACATGCCGGTCGCCATCATGCTGGTGGCGCTGACGCTGCGCGGCGTCGCCTTCGAGTTTCGCGCCAAGGCCCGCGACACCGCGCATAAGCGGCGCTGGGACCGCTGGTTCTTCGTGGGCTCCCTGGTCTCGGCGCTGGCGCAGGGCTGGATGCTGGGGCGCTACGTGCTTGGCTTCGCCGAGGGCTGGGCCGCAACCGGCTTTGCGGTGATGGCCGCGATCGGGCTCGCCATCGCCTACGCCTTCATCGGCGCCTGCTGGCTGGTCTGGCGGACGGAAGGTGCGTTGCAGGCGCACGCCATCACCTGGGCGCAGCGCACGCTGTGGCCGGTGGCGCTCGGCATCCTGCTGGTTTCGGCGGTGACGCCGCTGGTCTCGGCCCGCATCGCCGCGCGGTGGTTCGACTGGCCGGGCATCCTGATGCTGGCGCCGATGCCGTTGCTGACGGCGGCGCTGCTGTACGGCCTGTACCGGCTGCTGGCGCGCATGCCGCTGCGCGAGGATGCCTGGCACCAGCTTCCCTTCTGCGGCGCCACAGCGCTGTTCGTGCTGTTCTTCGCCGGCCTCGCCTGGTCCTTCTTCCCCTATGTCGTGCCGGAACGCATGACCATCTGGGAGAGCGCCAGCGCGCCCGAAAGCCTGTCCATCATCCTGGCCGGGGCCGCCTTCGTGCTGCCGATCATCGTGCTGTATACCGTGTTTGCCTGGCGCGTCTTCGGCGGCAAGGCGCGCGACCTGACCTATTACTGAGGATCCCTGGATGCCCGAGCGCGTCGCCGACTACCCGCGTCCGCCGCGGCTGGAGCCGAATTCGCGGCTGGTCCGCATCCGCCTGGGCGGCGAGTGGGTGGCGGAGACGCGCGCCGCGTTCCGGGTGCTGGAGACCTTCCACCCGCCAAGCTGGTACCTGCCGCCAGAGGCCTTCCGCCCCGGCGTGCTGAGCCCGGCGGCGGGGTCCAGCTTCTGCGAGTGGAAGGGCGCTGCGCGGTACTGGGACCTCGCCTGGAACGGCCGGACCGCGCCGCGCGCCGGTTGGAGCTACCCTTCGCCGACATCCGGCTTCGCCGCGATCCGCGATCATGTCGCCGTCTATGCCGGGCTGATGGAGGAATGCCGGGTGGATGAGGAGGTGGTTCAGCCGCAGCCCGGCGGGTTCTACGGCGGTTGGATCACCTCGGAGCTGGTCGGGCCGTTCAAGGGCGGGCCCGGGACTTTGGGGTGGTAGCCTGGGGACTGGTGAACCGCGCTCAGGCCGGTAGCGCCCGTCGCGCGGCCCTGCGGCGCAGCAGGTTGCGTGCCACCAGCAGGCCGAGCAGGGTGAAGACCACGGCACAGATCAGGTAGAACAGCCTTTCCGTCCCGAGCCAGCTGCCGAGGAACCAGCCCGCCGCCACGAAGCTGCTGGCCCAGACGCCGGCGCCGATGAAGTTCAGGATGGCGAAGCGGCGATACTCCATCCCCGCCAGGCCGCAGGCGGCGGCGGCGACGTTGCGGATGCCGTACAGGAAGCGGAAGCCCAGCACGAACAGCGTGCCGTGCCGGTGCAGCATCTCGGTCGCCCGTGCGGCGTTGCGCTGGCAGCGCGGGAAACGCGCCAGCGCGCCTGGTCCGTAGCGACGGCCGATAAAGAACCAGGTCTGGTCTCCGGCGAAGGACCCGCCCCAGACCACGACCATCAGCAGCCAGGGGTCGATCCCGCCGGCCGCGGCACCCACCGCGGCGGCGGCCAGGACAAATGTCTCGCCCTCGAAGAAGGCCCAGAGCGCCGCGATGGCATAGGCGTAGCCGCCCCACTCCGCCCAAAGCTCAGCCACCGGCGGCAGCCGAAGCCGGTGGCTCAGGGTTCAGGGTGAGGGCGATGGCAATCTCGGACATCGGGAGCGTTCCCAGCTTCTGGGCGCAGGATGCCATAAATGTGATGGATGAACATCCTCTGATTCAAATCGGTCGCGGCAGGGCGTCGTCGCGCATCATCAGGAGCCCAACCCCTCCCGCGCCTGGGTCGCCAGTACATCCGCTCGCTCGTTCATCACGTCGCCCGCATGCCCGCGCACCCAGCGCCAATCCACTTCATGCGGCTTCGCCGCCGCCAGCAGGCGCTGCCAGAGGGGAAAATTGGCGACAGGCTGCTTCGCGGCGTTGCGCCAGTTGTTGCGGACCCAGCCCTTGATCCAGCGCTCCATCCCGTTGCGGACGTATTCGCTATCCGTGTGCAGCACGACGCGGCAAGGCTTCTTCAGGGCTTCCAGCGCGGCGCAGGCGGCGGTCAACTCCATGCGGTTGTTGGTGGTGGCGGGGTCGGCGCCGGACATTTCCTTCTCCAGCGCCCCGAAGCGCAGGATCGCCGCCCACCCGCCCGGGCCCGGGTTCGGCTTGCAGCCGCCATCGGTCCAGATCTCGACCAGCGGCCGATCATCCAGACTTGTGGCGTGATCAGGCTCCGATGGCACCGGCCGTCTCCACCTGCGCGAAGAAGCGCAGTTTCCTCAGGTATTCCAGGGGGTCCTTCCGGGTCACCAGCGCATCCGCCGGCGTGTGGGTCCAGTCGAACAGGCGGGTCAGCAGGAAGCGCAGCGCGGCGCCGCGGCACAGCACGGGCAGCGCCGCGGCCTCGGCCGGGTCCAGCGGCCGGATGGTCTGGTAGGCGGCCAGCATGGCGCGTGCCTTGGTCAGGTTGAAGCCGCCATCCGGCTCGAAGCACCAGGCGTTCAGGCAGACGGCGATGTCGTAGGCCAGCAGGTCGGTGCAGGCGAAGTAGAAGTCGATCACGCCGGAAACGCGGGGGCGGCCTTCCGCATCCGGCAGGAAGAACACGTTGTCCGGGAACAGGTCGGCGTGGATCTGCCCGACCGGCAGCGCGCCCGGCCATGCGGCCAGGATCGCCGCGTGCTGCGCCTCCAGCTGCGCCATCAGCCCCGGCTGCACCTCGTCGCCACGAGACCGGCAGGCCTCCAGCAGCGGCGCCCAGCCGGCCGGCCCCAGCGCGTTCGGACGGCGCCCCACGAAATCCGCCCCCGCCGCATGCAGCCGCGCCAGCGCCAGGCCGAGCGGGGCCATGTGCTCCGGCCGCACCCGGCGCGGCCAGACGCCTTCAAGGAAGGTGCAGATCGCCGCCGGCCGGCCCGCCAGGTCGCGCAGCGCCTGCCCGTCCCGCCCGCGCACCGGCGTGGGGCACGCCAGGCCACGCGCGGCCAGGTGTTCCATCAGCCCGAGGAAATAGGGCAGCTCCGCCCGGTCGACGCGCTTCTCGTACAGCGTCAGCACGAAGTCGCCGCCCGTGGTGCGCAGGGCGTAGTTGGAATTCTCCACGCCTTCCGCGATGCCACGGAAGGCGATCAATCCACCGATGTCATAATCGCCCAGGAAGGCGCGCAGCGCCTCGTCCGAGACTTCCGTATAGACCGCCATGAAGCTGGATCTATTCGGCGGCGAGGCCGGGCGGCAGGCGGAACACGACCTTCTCCTCGGCCACCACCACCTCCTCCACCGCCAGGTCGAAGCGGGTGGCGAGGCGGGCCAACACTTCCTCCACCAGCACCTCCGGCGCGCTGGCGCCGGCTGTGAGCCCGATGGTGGTGCAGCCATCGGCGATGGCGGGGTCCAGCGAGGACCCGCGCTGCACCAGCAGGGACCGCGCCGCGCCGGCACGCTGCGCAACCTCCGCCAGCCGCACCGAATTGCTGGAATTCGGCGCACCGACCACGATCACCAGCTCCGCCCCCCGCGCCGCGATGGCCTTCACGGCGGCCTGGCGGTTGGTGGTGGCGTAGCAGATATCCTCCTTCGCCGGCGCCGCGATACCGGGGAAGCGGCGGGCCAGGATGGCGACGATGCCGGCGGTGTCATCCACCGAGAGTGTGGTCTGCGTGGTGAATGCCAGCGGCTTGTCGCCGGGCGGGACCACGATCTCCGCCTGTGCCGCATCCTCCACCAGCGTCACGGCGCCGGGCGGCAGTTGCCCCATGGTGCCGATGACCTCCGGGTGGCCGGCATGGCCGATCAGCAGGATGTGGCGCCCGCGGGCGTGGTGACGCTCGGCTTCCCGGTGCACCTTGCTGACCAGCGGGCAGGTCGCATCGAGGGCGAACATCTTCCGGGACGCGGCTTCCTGCGGCACCGCCTTGGGCACGCCATGCGCGGAAAACACCACGGGCCGGCCATCGTCCGGAATCTCCGAAAGCTCCTCGACGAAGACGGCGCCCTGGCGTTCCAGGCTTTCCACCACGAAGCGGTTGTGGACAATTTCATGCCGTACATAGACTGGCGCACCGTGGCGGCGCAGCGCCTCCTCGACGATCTTGATCGCGCGGTCGACGCCGGCACAGAAGCCGCGCGGGCCTGCGAGCAGCACGTTCAGCCGGGGCTTGGTCTCGGGCATCGTGGTCCTTGGCGGCTGGGACCCGGGGGTGGGCCGGGGGGCGGATACGGCATGGCGGGGATGGTCGGACGGCGCCGGCGATGCGATAGACGCGACCTGCGCATTCGGCCGGTATCCTAACGCCCGGCGCCGCGCGTTCAATGGGGGAGGGTGGCATGGCGCGCATCAACCGGTCATCTGGCCTGCTGGCGGGGCTGCTGCTGCTGTCCGGCTGCGGCGCCCTGACCACCCCTGTCGACAACAGCCAGGCGCCATGCCCCCGCATTGCCATCCTGGCGGATGGCGCGGACCTGACCCGCTTCCGCCCCGGCGCCGGGCGTGGCGACCTGACGGCGATGGTGGCCGATGCCCGCATCGCTGGCTTCGACGCCACCTGCGACTACGCCGACCGCGCCCGTACCACGCTGAACGTGCGCGTCACCCCGCGCTTCGATTCGGAACGTGGCCCCGCCGCGGAAGGTCGCACGCTGGACCTGCCCTGGTTCGTCGCCCTGACCGATGCCGCCGATAGCGCCGTGCTGGACCGCCAGGCCTTCGTCACGCGCGTGGCCTTTGGCCCCAACGTCGCCCGCAGCAACGCCACCGGCCAGACGGCCCGGCTCGCCCTGCCGCTGGGCGAGGGGCGCAGCGCGGCCAGCTACACCGTCCGCCTCAGCCTGCAACTGACGCCGGAAGAACTGGCGCTGAACCGGACGCGCGGGCCGCGCTGAATCAGCCTTCCCGCTGCTTCCGTGCCGCCAGCGCGGCGGGACGGGTGAGGCAGGCATCGAGCCAGGCCTTCACGCGTGGGCAGGGGCTGAAGTCGAAGCCGTTCATCGCCGCGCCGTACAGCACGCTGGCCAGGTTGCAATCCGCCATGGTGAAGGCGGCGCCCAGCAGCCAGGGGCCGCCGGCGGCCAAGTGCGCCTCCAGCACCTGCAGCCGCGCCGCCAGGGCCTCCGCTCCGGCGGCGGCCTGCGCCGGGTCGCGCTGGTCGGCCGGGCGGATGAAGGTATTGTAGGCCCATTGCATGGCGGCCGGTTCGGCCTCGGTCGCCGCCCAAAGCGTCCATTGCAGGACGCGGGAGGCGTCGTCGCCGGCCGGCATCAGCGGCGGGCCGGCCTTGGCACCCAGATGCAGGTTGATCGCCAGGCTCTCGAACAGCAGCAGCCCGCCATCCTCCAGCGCCGGGATCTTGCCGTTCGGGTTGATGCCGGCCATCGCCGCCTTCAGCCCGGGGCCGAAGCCGGTCGGCACCACCTCATAGGCCAACCCGGCTTCTTCCGCCGCCCAGATGCAGCGGAAGGCGCGCGAGCGCGCGATGCCATGGATTCGCAGCATATTATCCCGAGTCTCTTGCGGTTGCTGAGCGATCCTTGCCCGGCATCCCGCAAGACGCAATCAGACCTCGATCAGGCCGCGTCGCCGGTATCCGCCGTGAGGCCCGCCGCCTGGATGCCGGCGACGGCGCAGACCTCGTCCTTGTCCGACGCATCGCCGGAAACGCCGACCGCGCCGAGCACCGCGCCATCCACTGCCCGCACCAGCACGCCGCCCGGCACCGGTACGGCGCGGCCACCGGCGAGGTCCGACAGCGCGTTCATGAAGCCCGGCATGGATTGGCTGCGCCGCGCCAGCTCCCGCGATCCGAAGCCGAGCGCCATGGCGCCGAAGGCCTTGCCCCAGGCGATGTCCGGCCGCAGCAGGCTGCTGCCATCCTCCTTCAGCGCCGCCTTCAACTGGCCGCCGGCATCCAGCACCACCACCGTCAGCGGCGCCAGGCCCAACTCGCGGCCCTTGGCCAGTGTGGCATCGAGGATCTGGCGCGCGGCGGCGGTGGTGATGCCGTGCTGGAAGCCGCCAGGGGGGGAATGGGGTGCGGCGTGGGTCATGAACTGTCTCCGGTGAGGCGAGCCTTCCTCTGCCCCGAACCGGCGGCCGCGGGAAGGGGGGTCAGCGGATCGCCAGCTCGACCGGCTCGGCTTCCGTGCCATCGGCCAGGATCGCCCGCAGCACCAGCAGCCGCGCCGACTCGCTCGCCGGGAACTCCACCAGGATGCGGGCCGGATCGCCGGCCAGCAGCGCGGCATCGGTGACGCCGACCGGGAGGCGTTGCGGCCTCGGCTCCGCATCCGTGCGCCACTCCACCGCCGCGAGGCCGGCGCGGAGGTGCCCCGGGATCGGCAGCGGGTTCAGCCGGCTGGGCTCGATCCAGCCCGGCTGGTACAGCGCGAAGGGATGCTGGCGCGCCAGGCTGCGCTGCGCCTGGGCCCGTAGCGCCGCGGCCGGGTCGAAGCGATACGCGACCTCGGCCGAGGCGACGCCGTCCCGGTCCAGGTAGCGCAGGCGCAGCGTCGTGGGGCGGAAAGGGCGCGGCAGGCGGAGGGTCGGCGGCGACTCCTCCGCCCCGACGGCGACCCAGGCGTCATCCTGCCAAAGCTGGACCGCGCTCGCCGGCTCCGGCACGGCCAGGCGCAGCAGCGCCGGCTGGTCCGGCATCCCGGGTGGCGGCAGCAGGGTCGCGACCTCCAGCCGCCGCCCGGCCACCTCCCGCGCCCAGCCCAGCGCCGCGACCCCCTGCCGCAGCACGGCGGCGCGGCGTGGATCCAGGAAGCTGGCCTCGAAGGCGTCAAGACGCTCCGCATCGTCGAAGGGGGCCAGCAACACCGCAATGCCGCCGGCCTCGGCGATGGTCGGGCCCCGAGGCAGCATCGCCGCGATGCGCGCCTGGGCCAGCGCGGCGGCGGCCACCAGGTTATCCGGCTCCGCCACCACCAGCGGGTCCAGCGCCGCGACGCGGGCGGCGGGCTCGGCCAGCGCCAGGGCGTGCAGCAGCTCGGGCAGGGGTGACGGCAAATCGCCCGGCAGCGGCGGCGCGCCCGGCCGCCGCAGCAATTCCGCACCCAGCAGCAGCGAGTCCGGGCGCGGCGCAGGGTCGAGCCGCAGCGCCTGTGCGAGTGCGGACGAAGCGCCCGGCACATCCCGCCGCAAAGCCAGCAGCAGGGCGTTGAAAAGCGCCTCATCCGCCGAGGCGGGCTCGGGCCGGAGCGACGCAGCGGGATCCGAAAGCGCCGCGCGCAGCCGATCCGGGTCCCAGGGATGCGGCGCCAGGCGCAGCGCGCGCTGTTGCCACGCAGCCAGTTGCGGGACGGACCCCGCGAGCAGCCCGCGTGGCTGATCGGCCATCGCCTGCAGCAGCGCCAGGATGCCGAGGCCCGCGGCCAGCCGAGCCGCGCCGCGCGTCCAGGTTGAGGGTCGGATCAGCGTGATGGCGAAGCCCGCGGCAGCCAGCAGCGCCAGCAGGCGGAGCGCCGGTAGGACCGGCTGCAGCAGATCCGCCGCCACGGCCAACCCGGCAGCCGCGCCAAGGCCCGCCATCCGCCATAGCGGCGTCGACCTTCCGGAAGCCGCGCGCGGCGGCGGCGTGACCTTCGCCGGGATGACAACAGTCGGGAGGCGCGGGCCGTCCGCAACCCGCCGCAGGGGCCGGATCGCGTTCATGCCGATGCCGCCCCCGGTGCCGCCCGGCCGAGGCTACATGCCGCCGATGTAGTTCGGGCCGCCACCACCTTCCGGGGTCTTCCAATCGATATTCTGGGTCGGGTCCTTGATGTCGCAGGTTTTGCAGTGGACGCAGTTCTGCGCGTTGATCACCAGGTGCATCTCGCCCTCCCCGTTGCCGGCCTCGGCGCCGACCGCCTCGTACACCGCGGCCGGACAGTAGCGGCTTTCGGGCGAGGCGAACTGGTCCCAGTTCACGCCCTTCCAGCGGGCCGGGTCGCGCAGCACCAGGTGGCTCGGCTGGTGTTCCTCATGGTTGGTGTTGGAGATGAACACCGAGGACAGCCGGTCGAAGGTCAGCACGCCGTCCGGCTTGGGGTAGACGATCTTCTTTGCCTGCGCCGCCGGCTTCAGCGTCTCGTGGTCCGCGTGGTGGCCCCAGGTCCAGGGCGCCTTGCCGCGCAGCACGTAGGTGTCCAGCGCCGCCGCCGCCATGCCGCCCCAGAAGCCATACTTCGCGAAGCCGGGGCGGATGTTGCGCACCCCCTCCAATTCCGTCCAGACCCAGGAGGCGCGGAGCGCCGCGGGGTAGCTCTCCAGCACCGGCGCCGGCGATTCCCCGGCCAGGGCCTCGGCGATGGCGTCGGCGGCGACCATGCCGGACTTCATCGAGGTGTGCGTGCCCTTGATCTTGGGCACGTTGAGGAAGCCGGCCGCGTCGCCGACCAGCATTCCGCCGGGGAAGACCAGCTTCGGCACCGCCTGGATGCCGCCCTCGTTCAGCGCCCGCGCGCCGTAGCTGATGCGCTTGCCGCCTTCGAGGAAGCCGCGCACCGCCGGGTGCAACTTGAAGCGCTGGAACTCGTCGAAGGGCGACAGCCAGGGGTTCGGATAGTCCAGCCCGACGACGAAGCCGATCGAGACCAGGTTGTCGCCCAGCATGTAGAGCCAGGACCCGCCATAGGTGTCGGAGGCCAGCGGCCAGCCGGTGGAATGCCACACCAGGCCGGGCTTATGCTTCTCCTTCGGGATCTCCCACAGCTCCTTCATCCCGAGCGCGTAGGTCTGCGGGGCGACGCCATCCCGCAGGTTGAAGGTCTCGAACAGGCGCTTGGACAGGCTGCCGCGGCAGCCCTCCGCGAACACCGTGTAGGTGGCGCGCAACTCCATACCCGGTTCGTAGGACGGTCCCTTGCTGCCGTCCTTCTGGATGCCGGCGACGCCGGCGACGACCCCCCGGACCTGACCATCCTCGATGATCGCCTCGGACGCCGCGAAGCCCGGATACAGCTCCACGCCGAGCGCTTCCGCCTTGGCGCCGAGCCAGCGGCACACATTGCCGAGGGAGACGACATAGTTGCCCTCGTTGTGCATCTGCGGCGGGGTCGGCAGCTTGAATCCGCGGGTCTCCGTCAGCAGCATGAAGCGGTCGTCGGTGACGGCGGTGGTCAGCCCCGGCGGGTCGTCACGCCAATCCGGGAACAACTCGTCCAGCGCGCGGGGTTCCAGCACGGCGCCGGACAGGATGTGGGCGCCGATCTCGCCGCCCTTTTCCACCAGGCAGACATTGGTGTCCGGGCGCGCCTGCTTCAGCCGGATCGCGGTGGCGAGGCCGGCCGGGCCGCCGCCCACGACCAGCACATCGAATTCCATGGCCTCGCGCTCGTCCGACATTACTGTTCCTCCGGCGTTCCTGGTCGCCACGGATGTAGCGTCGCCGCCCATTGCGCGGAACCCCGAAGCGGCCCGATATCGCGCCCATGCAGGCAGGATTGCGCGAGGCGCTGCTGGCCGCCCTGCGGCTGCAGATCGAGTTCGGGGCGGATGAGGCGCTGGAAGCGGCGCCGCTGGACCGCCTGGCCGCCCGCGCCCCGGCGCCCGCCCCACCGGAGCCGCCTCCCGGCGCACTGGCGAAACCTGCGTTGGCGCAACCCGCCCTCCGCAGCGCGCCGACCCTGCCGCTGGTCACCACCCCGGCCGCCGCCACCGCCGCACTGGCTGCCACCGCGCAATCCCTGGCGGAACTGCGGGAGGCCATCGCCAATACCGACAGCCCGCTGCGCGATACCGCCACCAACCTGGTCTTCGCCGATGGCGTGCCCGAGTCCGGCCTGATGATGATCGGCGAGGCGCCGGGCGGCGACGAGGATCGCCAGGGCAAGCCTTTCGTCGGCGTCTCCGGCCAGTTGCTCGACCGCATGATGGCGAGCATCGGCCTTGACCGGCGGCAGAACTTCTACCTGGCCAACATCCTGCCCTGGCGCCCCCCCGGCAACCGCACGCCGACGGATGGGGAGGTGGCGATGTTCCTGCCCTTCATGCTGCGCCACGTCGCGCTGGTCCGCCCGCGCCACATCGTGCTGCTCGGCGGCGTCTCGGCCAAGGCGCTGCTGCGGGCGAAGGATGGCATCACCCGGCTGCGTGGCCGCTGGCACAGCCTGCCGGAGCCGGGCGGGGAGGGGGTGGCCGGCCTGCCTGCGCTGCCCACGCTGCACCCGGCCTACCTGCTGCGCACGCCATCCGCGAAGCGGGAGGCCTGGGCCGACCTGATCCTGTTGCGCCGCACACTGGATGGCGAGGTCCCGCCCGGCTGAAGAATCTTGTGTGAGCGGAACGAGACAACCGCCTGATTCCAGGCGGGATGTCTCGTGATATGAGATTCGCTTTTCATTAAGGGGTTGCCACCAACCCGAAGGCGCCGCTAGGGGTGGCGCGCCATGCAAGCGCTCTGCCAAAAGGCCCCGCGCCCACGACCGGCAACCAGCCTGCGCTCCACCGCGCGGGCCCTGCTGTTCGGGGCGACGTTGACGATGGGGGCTCAGGTCCCCGCCGTCGCGCAAGGGTTCGACCAGACCGCCATGAGCGTCCCGCGTCCCACGCTTCGGGACCAGGTCGCCGGGTTCCCGCAACCGCTCGCCCCCTCCGATGCGGCGAGGCTGCAACGCGTTTTCGAGCTGCAATCCCGGGGCGAGGCCGGCCAGGCCGCGCGCGAGACCGAGCGGCTGGAGGATCGCCGCCTGCTCGGCCATGTCCTGGCCGATCGCTGGCTGCGCCGGCCGGAGGCCGCGCCGCTGCCGGAAATCGTGGTCTGGCTGACCGACCATTCGGACCACCCCGACGCCGCCGCACTGCACGCCCTGCTGGAACGCCGTGCCCCCCGCGGCACCATCCTGCCAGCCCTGCCGCGCCAGGAGGCGCTGACCGACGGCACCGACGTGGTGCCGGAGGAGCGCGAACCTTCCGCCCGCAGCATCACCCGCAACCCGTCGCTCGACCGCAGCGTGCGGGAGCGGGCGCGGGAGGATGCGGCCGGCGCGCTGGCCCTGATCGAGCGCAGCCGTACCTCCGGCGCCTATGCCGCACTGCTGCGGGCGGAGGTGGCGCAGGCGCAGTTGCAGCAGGGTCGCGACGAGGAAGCCTTCGCGATTGCCTCCGCCGCCGCCCGGCAATCCGGCGGCAGCGCCATGCCGGGCTACATCGCCGGCCTCGCCGCCTGGGCCTTGAACCGGCCCGAAGCGGCGCTGGCCTATTTCGAGCACGCGGCGCGCTCCGAACTCGCCGCTCCCGCCACCCGCGCGGCGGCCGCCTTCTGGACCGCGCGCGCCGCCGTGCGCGCCCGCCGCCCGCAGGCCTATGTGCCCTGGATGATGCAGGCGGCGCAGGAGCCTCGGACCTTCTACGGGCTGGTGGCGCGCCGGGCGCTCGGCCTGCCGATGGGCTTCGCCTGGCAGAGCGAGGTGGCCGGCAGCGGGGAGGCCGCGGCGATCGCCGAGACCGCCGCCGGCTGGCGCGCCCTGGCGCTGCTGCAGATCGGCCAGGTGGCGCGGGCGGAGGCGGAGCTGAGGTTGTTGTGGCCGCGGGTGCAGGGCAATGCCGGCGTGGCGCGCGCCATGCTGCTGGTGGCCTCCCAGGCCGGCATGTCCGACCTCGCCTCGCAGATCGCCAGCCTGTCGCAATCCGCCGATGGCCGGCCACGCGACTTCGCCCGCTTCCCGCTGCCGCGGCTGGAGCCGATGCATGGCTTCCGCATGGACCCGTCGCTGGTCTATGCGCTGGCCCGGCAGGAATCGAACTTCAATCCAGGCGCGGTATCGCCGGCCGGGGCCCGTGGCATCCTGCAGATCATGCCGGCGACCGCCAGCTACGTCACCGGCGACCGTAGCCTGGCCGGTGCCAACGTGGCCCGGCTGCACGACTCCGCCTTCTCGCTGGAAGTCGGCCAGCGCTACGTCCACTATCTGGCCAGCCACAACCAGGTGGATGGCGACCTGATCCGGCTGCTGGCGGCCTACAACAACGGCCCCGGAAACCTGTCCCGCTGGCTGCCGGCGGTGCGCCACCGCGGCGACCCCTTCCTGTTCATCGAGAGCATCCCGGTCGGCGAGACCCGGCTTTTCGTGCAGCGCGTGCTGGCCTATTCCTGGATCTACGCGACCCGGCTCGGCCTGCCTTCGCCGTCGCTCGACGCCATGGCGACAGGGCGCTTCCCGCAATTCCAGGGGGCGCCGGCGGTGGCGGCGATGCTGGTCTCGCGCTGACCGGGACAGGTGCGGACATGCCCATCGACGAGTCGCGAAAATTCGTGCCGGTGAACATCGCGGTGCTGACGGTGTCGGACACCCGCGACCTCGCCTCCGACCGCAGTGGGGAGACCTTGGCGGGGCGGATCACGACCGCAGGCCACCGCCTGGTGGCGCGCGAGATCCTGAAGGACGAGGCGGCGCTGATCGCGGCGAAGCTGCGCGCCTGGATCGCGGACGACCAGGTCGACTGCGTCATCACCACCGGCGGCACCGGCATCACCGGCCGCGACGTGACGCCGGAGGCCTTCGCCCGGGTGCTGGAGAAGGAGATCACCGGCTTCGGCGAGCTGTTCCGCATGCTCAGCTACGCCAAGATCGGCACCTCCACCATCCAGTCCCGCGCCATCGGCGGCGTCGCCGGCGGCACCTACCTGTTTGCGCTGCCGGGCAGTACGGGGGCCTGCAAGGATGCCTGGGACGACATCCTGGTGCACCAGCTCGACAGCCGTTTCCGGCCCTGCAACCTGGTGGAGCTGATGCCGCGGCTGCAGGAACACCTGCGCGCCGCGTGAGGCACCGAAAGCCCTCTCGCCCGGTGGGGGGTTCAACGCATGCGTTGAACGGTTGGGTGAGGGGGGCGCCCTGCCCCGGTCGTCAGCCCCGCTTCAACTCCTGCTCCACCATCCCCGCGAAGAAGCTCGCCCCGATCGGCAGCAGGTCGTCGTTGAAGTCGTACTGCACCGTGTGCACCGGCGCGCTGCCCTTGGCGCCGGCGGCCTGGCCGAGCTTGATGTAGGCGCCGGGCTTCTCCAGCAGCATGAAGGAGAAATCCTCCCCGCCCATCACCGGCGGCATGTCGCGCCGCACCTTGCCCTCGCCGAGCACATTCGCCGCGATCCGCGCTGCCAGCCGCGCCTGCTCGGCGTGGTTCACCGTGGCGGGGTAGCCGCGGGTGTAGGTCAGCTCCGCCACCGCGTCATGCGCTGCCGCCGTCGCCTCGATCACCCGGCGCATGGACGCCTCGACCAGGTCCTGCACCGCGGGGGACAGGGTGCGCACCGTGCCGTTGAGCATCGCCTCGTCGGGGATGACGTTGCTCGCCGTGCCGGCGTGGAACTGCGTGGTAGAGATCACGGCGGATTCCAGCGGGTCCACGCGCCGCGCCACGATGGTCTGCAACGCCGTGACGATATGCGCGCCGACCACCACCGGGTCGATGCCGCCATGCGGCCGCGCGGCGTGGCCGCCCTTGCCGCGGACGATCACGGTGAAGCCGTCGCTTGCCGCCATCATCACGTCGTCGCGGATATCGGCCTCGCCGATCGGCAGGGACGGGTCGTTGTGCATGCCGTAGACGCTGTCGCAGGGGAAGCGGCTGAACAGGCCCTCGTCCATCATCACCTTGGCGCCGGCGCCGCCTTCTTCCGCAGGCTGGAAGATGAAGTTCACCGTACCGTCGAAGTTGCGGGTCTCCGCCAGGTACTTCGCGGCGCCGAGCAGCATGGTGGTGTGGCCGTCATGCCCGCAGGCATGCATCACGCCTGGGGTCTGGGAGGCATAAGGCAGGCCGGTCGCCTCCGTCATCGGCAGCGCGTCCATGTCCGCGCGCAGGCCGATGCTGCGGCCGGAGCTGCCCTGGCCGCGCAGCACGCCGACGACGCCGGTTGTGGCGATGTTGGTGTGCACCTCGATGCCCCAGGACGCCAGCAGCTTGGCTACCTGCGCCGCCGTGCGGTGTTCCTCGTAGCGCAGCTCCGGATGCGTGTGCAGGTCGCGGCGCCACGCCTCCATCTCGGGCTGCATGTCGGCGAGACGATTGATGATGGGCATGAGGTGTCCGTTCAGAGCACGATGGCGGAATCGGGATTGAGCACGCGGACGACATAGGCGTCCACCAGCGGCGCGTATTCGGCCCACAACGCGCGCAGCGCAGGGATCGGCGCCGCGTGGCCATCGGCGCGCAAATCCACCAGGGCGAAGTCGTGCGCGCCGAAGACCAGCAGGCTGGCGGAGCGCACCGCGCCATGCTCGCCGCCCGCCGCCTCCCCAGCCTCCAGCCCGCGCAGCAGGCGCTCGGCGAGCGGCAGGGACGGGTCCGCGGCAAAGCCGGCCGCCATGGCGTCCGGCACCTGGGCGCTGGACAGGATGTTGCCGATGGCGACCACGTCCGGTCCATGGGCCGCCCCGAATTCGCGCTTCACATGCGCGCCGTGGAAATGCGCCGTGCGGCCATCCCGGTCGATCGCCGCCAGTTGCCGCCAGCCATGGTCGGGGGTGGAGGCGACCAGCGCCGCCACCGTCTCCGCCGCCGTGCAGCCGGACCGCAGCAGCCCGATGCCGCGCGGACCAAGCCGCGGATCCGTCCGATGCTGCGTCAGCACCGCCCCCACGCCCGGTGCCACGGCCTGCACGCGGGCGCCGACGGCGAGGGAGGAGGTGGTGGCGGCGGCCCCGAACTGGCCGGTGCGGGCGCAGCGGCCGATGAGGGAGAAGGTCATCTTGTCTGCACGTAGTCCCAGAAGTTGAAGGCGAAATCCTGCTGCGCGCGGGTGTTGATGTGGCAGGTGAAGCAGGAGGTCATGGGGATGTTGCGGCGCGCGCCGGTGCCGTCGAAGGCGGCGTATTCCCATTCGCCGTTGCGGATTTCCGGCCCGTAGCCCTCGCCCCAGCCGGCTTCCTTCTGCTGCACCCCGAGCGCGATCCAGCCCGGCACCGCGATGAAGCGGCCCTGCTGGTCGAGCAGCGGATTGCCGGCGGCGTCCACCCGGGCGCGGGTATCCGCCATGATGATGAGCGTGCCATGCGGCAGCGGCTGGCCAGGCCGGGCGGCGGCGAAGGCCTCCGGATTGACGTACAGGTGCCGGATGATCTTGCGATCCGCCTTGTCCACCGTGGCGTAGCGGATGAAGCGGGTCTGCCAATCCTCCGGAAGGGTGATGTTGTGCGGCCCGGTGCTATAGGCCGCGCGCGGCTGCGCCCGGGCCGATTGGTCCAGGGCCAGCGCAGCGAGTGCTAGCAGGGCGAGCGCCGCGGCGCCGCCCAATACCGTCTTGTTGTTCATGAGGTGGCCGTCCTTGTCCCGGGGTCCCGCTCTCCGCCTCGCATCAGGGCACAGCCGCGCCCTCCGGAACAGTGACAGCCTGTCAATCTGTCGGGTCAGTCGAAGGCCGGGACGTGCCGAGCCAGGCCACCATGCAGGTCCAGCATCCGCTGCCGCCAGGCCTCCACCGGGTCATCCGCCGCCAGCACCTTGAAGGGGCTGACGCAGCGGGCCCATTGGAAGCCGCCGAAGACAATGCAATCCGCATACAGCGGCGCCGCGCCGCCGAGGAAGGGCTGCGCGCGCAGCATCATGCGCAGCGGGTGCAGGTCGCGCCGGAAACCCTCCACCGCCTGGTCGCGATCCGCCGTCACCGCTTCCAGTGGCTGGCCGAAGCGGGCCTCCCGGCTGCTGCGGAAATACGCCGCGTCGGCCTCGGCCAGCACGCCGGGGATGTCGGAGACCACCAGCCGCACCAGCCCGGCATTCACCACGGCATCGGTCCAGGTGTTGACGAAACGCGCCAGCGCCCGGCCGCCCGCACCGCCGAACAGGGTGGGGCGGTCGGAGTAGGTGTCCTCCAGGTATTCGGCGATGGTCCAGCTATCGGTCACGGCGCGGTCGCCATCCAGCAGAACCGGCACCTTGTCGCCGCCATGCGCGCCAATCGCCTCCCGGTCGGTGAAGCGCCACGGGATCGTCTCCACCGGCAGTCCCTTGGCCGCCAGGGCCATGCGGGTGCGCCAGCAATAAGGGCTGAACCGGCGGTCCGGATCGGCCCCGGCGAGGTCGTACAGGCGCAAGGCGGTCATGGAGCTTCCTCATCCTCACCACGGCGGATCGCCGCGGCGCCGGCGGCATCGCCGAGCTGGTCAAGCCGCACCGCGATCTCCTCCCGCTCCACCAGGTCGGCGAGGGCGGCCCGGGCGCGCAAGGCGGCAACCAGTTCGGCGCGGCGACCCTGGCGGGTCAGCACGGATTCGTAGCGGCGCCGCCAGCCGGCCCCGAGTGTCTCCTCCGCCACGCCACGCAGCGCCGGCTGCATCGCCTGCGGTGCGGAGGCCAGCGCCAGGAACAGCACCTGTTCCTGCTGCGAACGAGACAGCTTCGGCAGCAGGCCGCGCAGCGT
The DNA here is from genome assembly GCF_050563525.1 of Falsiroseomonas sp. HC035. Taxonomy (NCBI): domain Bacteria; kingdom Pseudomonadati; phylum Pseudomonadota; class Alphaproteobacteria; order Acetobacterales; family Roseomonadaceae; genus Falsiroseomonas; species Falsiroseomonas sp. HC035. The sequence goes on along the minus strand of NZ_JBNXUN010000014.1, from coordinate 69,524 downwards.
CGCGACGCCGGCACCCATGCCTTCGGCGCGCAGCCGGGCCAGCACCAGGGCGGCGCCGAAGCGGGCCGGCTCCGTGTCCGCGCGCACGGCCAGCAGTGGCGCGGCGTCCTCCGGCGCCAGTACGGCCAGCAGCGCAAGCCGCGCGGTGCCGGCCTCGCCTGGCGCACCGGCTTCCCGCTTCAGCCGCGGGATGGCCGGGTGCTGGGCGGCGGACAGTTGCGCCGCGGCCGCGCCGGCCTCCGGCGCCGAGGCCAGCAGCAGCACCACGCGGTCCCGCGCCGTGGCCTCCGCCGCCCAGGCCAGCAGGTTCAGCGCGGCGGACAGGGTGGTGGCGTTCAGCGGGCGGGACAGCGCGGCCGCCACCGCCACTTCCTCGGTCGTCCAGCCTTCGGGCAGGGTGGGGGCGGCACGCAGCGCGGCGGCGGCGGCTTCCGCCAGCGCCGGGTCGCGCTGCTGCGCCGCCATGGACAGCGTGCCGGCCAGCGCGGTGGGGGAGGCCGTGCCGCCGCCGCGCAGGAACATCGCCGCATCGGCGAGGCGCCCTTCCGCCAGCGCCAGCCGCAGCCAGGCCTCGCCTGTCACAGGCCCCTGGCCGCGCCAGCGTTCCAGCAGCGGCAGCGCGGCGGCACGGCGTTCGGGCAGCGCGGCGAGTTCGGCGAACAGGCGGATGCTGGCCGGGTCAGGACTGTCACCCTGCACAACGCGGCGCAGCCGGTCATGCGCCGCCTGGTCCTGGCCGAGTTCGCGCAGCACGGCGGCGACGCCGCGGGCGCCCTCCACCGATTCGGGCGGCAGTTCCAGCGCCGCCTGGGCAAAGCGGCGGGCCGCCACGCGGTCGCCACGCGCCAGCGCCACCACGGCGGCGGCGTCGGGCCGTGCCGCCAGGCGCTGGGGGTCGATCTGGCGGAACAGCCCGGGCTGCCCGGCCGCCTCGCGCCCCTGGGTCGAGTCACGGTTCTGGGACCGCGCCGCCTCGTGCAGCCGCATCGGCAGGTCGGCCGGCCAGGCATCCGGCGGTAGCAGCGCGGCGACGGCGAAGGCTTCCTCCAGTTGGCCCTCGCGCAGCGCCAGTTCGACCAGCAGGGCGCCGCCGCCAGGTGGCAGGCCCTCCGTCGCGCGCAGCGCCATCAGGCGGGCGAGCGCCGCGCCCGCCCAGCCGGCCCGCGCCTCGGCCTGGGCCAGCAGCAGCCCGGTCGCGGGGCGCGACTGGTCCTCGGCGGGCAGGCCTTCCAGCAGGTACAGCGCGAGGTCGGGGCGGCCATCGCCCATCAGCACGCGGCGCAGTGCCTCCGCCAGGTCCGGCGCCACCTCCGCCAGCAGCCCGCCGAGCGGCCGCATGGCGAGCGACGGGTCGGGCAGGCGGGCGGCGGCCTGCATGGCGCGCAGCGCCAGTTCCGGGGTCGGGCTGCGACTGGTGGCGGCGAGCAGGCCGGCAAAGGCGCCCGCGGCATCCCCGGCCTCGATGCGGAGCGCAGCGAGCCGCAGCGCCTCCTGCTCCGTCGCGGCGCCGGTGGCGGAAAGCCGCTCCAACGCGGCGCGTGCCGCAGCCGCATCGCCGAGTTCGGCGCGCAGCTGCATCGCCTCCCGTAGCGGCTCCGGCTCGCCGGTCATGCCGTGCAGGCGTTCCAGCGCAATGGCGAGTTGCAGCGGGCGGTGGCTGGCGCGAAGCTGGTCCACCAGGCGCCTCAGCGAGCCGGCATCGGTGGGATTGGCGGCGGCGAGGCGTTCCAGGCTGGCGGCCAGCCGGTCCTCCGCCGGACGCAGCAGGTCGATGCTGCGGGCGGGTGGCGGTGCAGCCGGGGGCGGCAGCAGCGTCGCAGCGGCCAGTGCGGCGAGGGTCGCGGCGCCGAGGGCGAGCCCGAAGCGGCGCGCCTCCGGCCCGGCCCGGAGAGGGTCGTGGGAGTCCGGCTCGGGGAGGGCAGTGGTGGCGGACATCGCGATGCAACTGGTAGCGGGGTGGCGTGCGGCCCGCCAGGGGTTTGGCCAGGGGCGACGCCCGATCCCGCGCTGCGGCGGCGGTCGGCGGGGCGTGCCGGGGCTGGTCCTGCGGGTGGAGTATCGATATGTGGTTGAGGTGGGGGTTCCGGACGCGGCGGGACCGGCGACAGGATCGGGGATAGAGGGTTGAAGATGCCGACCGCCTCGGCTGGCCGTCGCCCGGAGGCCGCGTCGCCGGAGGCTGACGCCCGACTCGATCCGCCCCCCGCGCCGCCGCGCCGCCGGATGCCGCCCGCGGTGGAGCCCCCGGCATCCGAGGAGGCCAGGCGGCCCGCGCAACCCACGATGCCGATCCAGGCGTCGGCGGCCCAGGCGCAGGATGGTCGCGCCGCACGGCCCGTTCGGCCGCGGCGACGTTGGCCGTGGTCGCGCCCGGACCGCCCCGCCGATGCCGCGGTCGCCCGGCTGCGTGCCATGGCGCCGGAGGCGCCGAAGCCATTTGCCCCGCCGGAGGCGCCGAAGCCATTTGCCCCGCCGGAGGCGCCGAAGCCATTTGCCCCGCCGGAGGCGCCGAAGCCGTTCGCCCCGCCGGAGGCGCCGAAGCCGTTCGCCCCGCCGGAGGCGGCGAGGCCTTTCGCTCGGCCGGAGGCGCCGAGGCCACCCGCGCCGCCCGCGAGGCCTGCCGTGGAGGTCGAGGCGTCGCCGCAGCCGGCCGCTGCACCCGAACCGGCCGCCGCGGCGGTCCGCGCCGCGACGGTCCTGCCCGGCCTGCCGCTGCCGAACCTGCCGCCGCTTGAGCTGCCGCTGCGGCCGCTGCTGGAGGGGTTCCTGCTGCTGGCGCTGCTGGCCGGGCTGGATGCGGTGGTGACCGGCGGCACCGGCTTCGCGAACTGGCCGGGCTCCCCCTTCATGCTGCCGGTGCTGTATGTCGCGGCGCGCTACGGCCTGCTGCCCGGCATTGCTGTGGCCCTGGCGGCAGGCGTGCTACGGCTCGGCCTCGCCGTCGCCTCCGATGTCTGGAACGCCAGCGCCTGGGCGCTGCCGCTGGCCTGGCCGCTGATGGCCGGGCTGGTCGGGTATTTTACCGACCAGGCGCGCCGCCAGCTCGGCGCCGCCCGCGCCGCCGCTGCCGCTGCGCAGGCGGACCGCGACGCCATTGCCGATTCGAACGAGCGCCTGGCCGAACGGGCGCTGGAACTCGATGCCCGGCTCGGCGCGCGGCTGAAGGCCACCACCGCGGTGTTCGAGGCTGCCCGCATCCTTGGCACCGGGACGGAGGGCGTGGTGCGCGGCGCCACCGGCCTGCTGCGCGCGGCGACCGGCTGCACCTCCTGTTCCTTCTGGCTGGCCGAGGACAACACCCTGCACCTGGTCGCCGCCGAGGGCTGGCCGGCCGGCAGCCGGCTGGCGCAGACCCTGCTGCCGGGGCCGCTGACCGATGCGCTCGGCCAGGGCCGCGGCGCGTTGGTGGCGACCAGGCTGGCGGACCGGCTGGCGCTGGGCGGCGAGGGCATCCTGGCGGCGCCGGTGTTCTCGCCCTGGGACGACACGCTGCTGGGCATGGTGAAGATCGAGGATATCGGCTTCGCCGATCTCGCGCTGGAGACCATCGCCGCGCTCGAATCGGCCGCCACCTGGATCGGCGCGGCACTGGCCGAGGCGCGGGCGCGGGAGGCGGCGGAACAGGCTTCCGGCGTCGCGTCGCAGGGCCACGCCCCGGGCCTCGCGGGCGGTGGGCTGATGGTGCCGGGCGACGAGGCCGCGCGGGCCATCGCGGTGATGACCGGCATGGCGCGGCGGCTTGGCTTCGAACTGGCGCTGCTCTCGGCCGAGATTCCCGCCGGCCCGCGCGGCGCGGCGGCGCTGGAGGCGACGCGGGCGGCGATGGCGGAAGCCTTCCGAGGCTCCGACCTGCTGCTGGAATCGCGGCTGGAGGAACGCCGCCTGTCCATCCTGCTGCCCGGCTCCGCCGTGGCGGGTGCGGAGATCGCGGCGGCGCGGCTGCGCGGCCTGCTGGCCGAACGCGCGCCGGCGGCGACCGCGCAGGTGGTGGTGGGCGTGGCGTTGCTGCATCGCCCGGCGCCGGCACGGGCTGCACCGATGCAGCCGGGACAGGGGCCGCCGGCCGGTGGCCATGGCCGATAGACGCCGGACGCTGCGCCGGGCGGCCGATGCCGGCCGGCCGGCGGCGCCCTATTCCGGGCCGGAGCGGCGCGTGGCGGAGCGTCGCCGCTCCATGCCGGCCCACGGCGAGGCGGGCGCGCGGCAGGCGCTGCTCGGCCTGGTGCTGGCGCAGGCGGTGGTGGTGGCGGCGCTGTCCTTCGGGCTGTGGCTGGCGGCGCTGGTGCTGCACCTCGCCTGCTGCCTGGCCCTGCCGTTCCTGCTGCGGCGCGAGGAAGTTGGCGCCGCGGGCTGGCCCGGACTGGTGTTGCGGTTGCTGGCGCCGCTGCTGCCGGCGCTTGGTCCGCTTGCGGTCGCCGGCGCGGTCGCGGCCCTGATCGGCGGCGTGCCGCGACGGCTGCGCGACGTGCCGGCGCCACTGCCGGAGGACCCGCTGGATGCGCGGCTGGCCGCCATCGCCGGCGCCCGCGGCGGCAGCGCCCTGCCGGCCGGGCTGCTATTGGAATCGCTCGGCGACGTGCTGCGCTGGGGCCATGCCCGGCAGAAGGCGCAGGCGCTGGAACTGGCGGTGCAGCCGGGCCGGTCGGGCGGCGCGGCGCTGCTGCGCCTGGCGCTCGGCGACCCTGATCCGCAGGTCCGCGCCCGCGCCGAGGCCCTGCGGCCGCAGGCGGAGCGCCGGCTGCTGGAGGCGGTGGAGGCGCTGCGCGGCCGTGGCCGATCCGCCGCCGGCAGCCGGCCGCTGCAACGGCAGACGGACCGCGAGCTGGCCCGCGCGCTCGACCGCGCTGCGTTTTCCGGCCTGCTGGAGCCGCCGCGCGCCGATGCCTGTCGCGCCGAGGCCGCCGGCCTGTGGCAGGCGCTGGCCGAGCCCGGTCCCGAGGGCCCGGATGCCGAGGCGGAGGCGGCGCTGGGGCGGAACCTGCTGGCCCTTGGCGACCTGCCGGCGGCCCGCCTGGCGCTGGAATCGGCGGTGGCGCAGGGAAGCGCGGGATTCGAGGCGATCGGCTGGCTGGCGGAATGCCTGTTCCGCGCCCGCGACTTCGCGGCGCTCGAGGCCCTGGTGCTGCGCTGGCGGCCGCTGCTGGAGGCCGAAGCGCTGCACGAGGGCGCGGCACCCTCGCAATCCCTGGCCTCGGCCGGCCCGCATGCCGCCGCGTGGCGGCTGTGGCTCGCGGAGGCCTCGGCATGATGCACGGTCCGCAACCCATGATCCTCGGCCCGGCCGGGGCGCTGGCGGCGGGCGCCTGGCTGGGGCCCGGGCTGGCCGCGCTGGCCGGCCTGCTGCTGCTGCGGCTGGCTGGGGCGGGCGGCGAATTCCTGGCCCTGTTCATTGTGGTGGCGCTGTCGCTGCTGCTCGGTGCGCCGGTGGCGCTGCTGGCGGCGCTGCGCGGCACCGTGGCCCTGCCACTCGGACTCGCGGCGGCGGGTGCGGCGGCGGCGGCCTTCGCGCTGCTGTTCGGGCTGGACCGGCTGCCGCTGGCGCAGGCGCTGCCCGGGGCGATGGCGGCGGCGGCGCTGTGCCTGCTGTGGGTCGGGCTTGGCATCGCCGCGGCCTATGGGCTGCCGCCGCTGGCCGCGCTGGCCGCGGGACTGGGCCTCGGCCTGCTGCTGGCGCTGGGAATTGGCGGCCTCGCAGGGGCCTTCTGGGGGCTGGGGGCGGGTGCGGCGGTGGCCGGCTTCCGCGCCGCCGTGCCGGCCCTGGCGGCGCCTCGGCGGGCCGGGCGGCCGGCGCTGCGCCGGGGCGTCGGCCCCGCTTTCGCGGGCCTGGCGCTGGCGCTGGCGGTGCTGGCCGGGCCGGTCTCGGCGCATCTGCTGCAAGGCCGCCTGATGGGCACGTCCCTGGCCCTGCTGGTGGCGCTGCCTGGCCTGGCGCTGGTGGTGCTGGCGCGCGGGCTGACGCCCTTCGGCCTTGGCACCCGGCTTCTGGCCTTGCAGGCACTGGCCGTGGCGCTGGGGCTGGCGATAGGCTCGGCGCCGGCCGCCGCCGGGCTGCTTCCGGCCGAGGGGCTTGCCGGATTCCGCCTGGCGCTGCTCGGCGCCGCCTTCCTGCCCGCCTTCGCGGTGTTGCAGGCCACGCTGTTGAGCCGTGCCGCCCTGGCGCCCGCCATCCTGTCCGCGCTGCTGCTGGCGGGGCTTTCGGCCGGGCTGGGGCCGCTGCTGGCGCTGGCCGGGCCACACCTGGCCCCGGCTGGCGGTTTTGCCGCACCGGTACTGGCGACCGGCTTCGCCTTCCTGCTGGTGCTGCGCAACCCGGAGACCAAGGGATGAAGGACCTGCTGCTCGCCATCGACCAGGGCACCACCTCCACCCGCAGCATCCTGCACGGGCCGGACTTGGCGCCGCTCGCCTCGGCGCAGCGCGAATTGCCGCAGCATTTTCCGGCCTCGGGCTGGGTGGAGCACGAGCCGGAAGACATCTGGCAGGCCACATTGGCCACGATGCGGGAGGCACTTGCCAAGGGTGGCGCCGCCGCCGACCAGCTTGCCGGCATCGGCATCACCAACCAGCGGGAGACCACCCTGCTGTGGGACCGCGCCACCGGCCGGCCGATCCACCGCGCCATCGTGTGGCAGGACCGCCGCACCGCGGCGCACTGCGCCAGGCTGGCGGCGGAGGGGGCGGGCGCGCTGATCGCGGAGCGCAGCGGGCTGCTGCCTGACCCCTATTTCTCCGCCACCAAGCTGGCCTGGCTGCTGGAGAATGTCGGCGGCGCGCGGGCCGCGGCGGCACGTGGCGACCTCGCCTTCGGTACCGTGGACAGCTTCCTGCTGTGGCGGCTGACCGGCGGGCGGGTGCATGCGACGGACGCCACCAACGCCGCCCGTACCATGCTGTTCGACATTCGCCGCGGCTGCTGGGATGCCGATTTGCTGAGGCTTTTCGACATCCCGGACTCGGTGTTGCCGGAGGTGCGGGACAACGCCGCGGAATTCGGCACAACGGAGCCCGGGCTGCTGGGTGCCGCCGTCCCGGTGCGCGGCATGGCGGGCGACCAGCACGCGGCGATGCTCGGCCAGGCCTGCTTCGCACCGGGCATGGTGAAATCCACCTACGGCACCGGCTGCTTCCTGCTGTTGAACACCGGCGACGTGGCGGTGCCGTCGAAGAACCGGCTGCTGACGACGCTGGCCTGGCAATTGGGTGGGCACCGCACCTATGCGCTGGAAGGCGCCATCTTCATCGCCGGCGCGGCGGTGCAATGGCTGCGGGATGGGCTCGGCCTCATCAAGGACGCCGCCGAAAGCGGCACGCTGGCGCTGCGCGCCGACCCCGCCCAGGCCGTCTATTTCGTGCCCGCCTTCACCGGCCTCGGCGCGCCGCATTGGGATGCGGAGGCGCGCGGCGCGATCTTCGGCCTGACGCGCAACACCGGCCGGGCCGAGATCTGCCGCGCCGCGCTGGAAAGCGTCGCCTTCCAGACCCGCGACCTGGTGCAGGCGATGCAGGCGGATTGGGGCGCGCAGGGCGGGGGAACGGTCCTTCGCGTTGATGGCGGCATGACAGCCTCCGACTTCGCCATGCAGGCGCTGTCCGACCTGCTCGGCGCACCGGTCGACCGGCCGGAGGTGCAGGAGACCACGGCGCTCGGCGCCGCCTACCTCGCCGGCTTGCAGGCGGGACTGCTGCCGCCGCCGGGGCCGGCGGTGGCCCATTGGCGGCTGGATCGCCGCTTCCAGCCGGCCATGCCGCGCGCTGAGGCGGATCGTCGCCACGCCGGCTGGCAGGACGCGGTGCGGCGCGTGCTGACCCGATGAGCGTTCTGGCCAGCCTGGGGCTGGTGCCGGTGATCAACGCCGCCGGCACCGTCACACGGCTGTCCGGCGGCATCATGGCGCCAGAGGTGGCGGCCGCGATGGCGGAAGCCTCCGCGGCCTGCTTCGACATGCTGGATGTGCAGGCCGCGGCGAGCCGGGAGATCGCGGCGGCCACGGGCGCGGAGGCCGGCATCGTCACCGGCGGTGCCTCCGCCGCGCTGCTGCTGGGGGCGGCGGCCTGCCTCGCCGGGCTGGACCCGATCGCCATGAACACGCTGCCGGCGCCAGGTGCGGTCCGGGAGTTCGTCATGGCCCGCAGCCAGCGCAACATGTACGACCGCGCGCTGGAAGTGGCCGGTGGCCGCATCGTCGAGGTCGGCATCCCGGACCGTTTCTCCGGGGCCGGGGTGCGCGATGCCTCGGTGGGGGAGATCGCCGCGGCGATCGGGCCAGAGACCGCGGCGGTGTTCTGGGTGGCGCAGCCCTGGTCGGAACCCGCGCTGGCGGAGGTGGTGCGCGTGGCGCATGCCGCCGGCGTGCCGGTGCTGGTCGATGCGGCGGCACAGCTTCCACCGCTGGCGAACCTGACGGCCTTCATCGAGGCTGGCGCCGACCTTGTTGCGTTTTCCGGCGGCAAGGCGATCGGCGGGCCGCAGGCCAGCGGCATGCTGGCGGGGCGGCGGCCCCTGGTCGCCTCGGCCCTGGTGCAGATGCTGGACCTGGATCTGCCGGACGAGCAGTTCCGGCTGCCGGTGGAATTCGCCGGCAACGAGATGCTGCCCTTCCTGCCGCGGCACGGCATCGGCCGGTCCTGCAAGGCGGGGAAGGAGGAGGTGGTGGGCCTGCTGGTGGCGCTCCGCCGCTTCGTGGCGGAAGGCGACGCGGCGCGGGGCGCGCGGATGCTGGCACGGTTGCGGGCCGTGCAGGATGCAATCGGCGAGCGGCCCGGCGCGGAAATACTGCCCGGCCCAACCCCGCTGCTGCTGCTGCGCTGCGCCGATGCGCGGGCTGCGCGGCAGGCGGAGGCCGCGCTGCGCGCCCGCCGCCCCGCCATCCATGTGAACCAGTCCCGGCTGCGCGACGGCGTGCTGGTGGTGCATCCGGCGGCGCTGGCGGATGCCGATCTTGCAGAACTCGGGCGCGGGCTGGCGGCGGTGCTGGGCTGAGCTTCAGCCGGCGCGCATCCGCCGCGCCAGCGCCTCCCCGATCAGCACGCAGGTGAAGTGCAAATTGGCGCGGCAATCCGTCGGCATGATCGAGGCATCCGCCACCCGCAGCCCGGTCACGCCGCGCACCGCGAGGTCCGGGTCCACCACGCCGCGCGGGTCCTCGTAAGCCGTCATGTGGCAGGTGCCGGCGGCGTGCTGGATGTCGCCGGCCTCGGCCAGCATCAGCGCGTCCAGCGCGTCGTCGTCCAGCGCTGCCGCCTGATCCATCGACAGCGCGCTCTCGCCGAAATGGATGCGCTCGGCCAGGCGCGCCAGCGGGTCCAGCGCCGTCATCCGCGCCAGGCGGCGCACGCCGTCGCGCAGCCGCAGGCGGTCGCGCGCATCCGCCAGCATGTTCTCCTCGACCACCGGCTGCGCCTCCGGGTCCGCGGAGGTCAGCGACAGCTCGCCGCGGGAGAAGGCGTCGTACAGCGCGACGCCGACCGCGCCCTGTGCCGCCGGCTCGCCATCGGGCGTCAGGCCACGGTGGTTGTAGGCGATCAGGATCATGTCACGCTCGCCGCCTCCGGCGAGCCGGCTGCTGTAGGTGACGCAGCAATTGGTGTGGCGCGCATCGGCGCCGCGCGCGCGGTGCTCCGGCTTCAGGACCAGGCTGGCGCGCAGGATCGGGTGGTCCATCAGGTTGCGACCGACCGCTGGCAGGTCGTGCAGCACGGCGATGCCGAGGCGTTGCAGCGCCGCCGCCGGGCCAAGGCCGGAGCGCATCAGGATGGTCGGGCTGTGGATCGCGCCGGCGCAAAGGACGATTTCTGGCGCCAGGATTTCCTGCCAGTCCTCGCCCTCGAAGCGTACCCGGACGCCGCGGGCGCGGTTGCCCTCGAACACCACGCGGTCGACCAGAGCGCCGCCACGGATCACCAGGTTGGGCCGGCCGCGCGCGGGTTCCAGGTAGCCGTCATTCGTCGTGATGCGCTGGCCCTCGCGCAGGTTGATCGGGTTGCAGGAGACGCCCTCGCCCTCCGGCGCGTTGAGATCCGGCTTCCAGGGATGCCCCGCCGCCAGCGCCGCGTCGCGCAGCCCGAGATCGACGGCGCCCCATTCCGCCACCGGCATCCGGAACACCGGCAGCGGGCCGCCCTGGCGGAGGCCGGGTGCGACGCCGGTATCGGCATCATCCTCGATGGCGTCCTGGATCGGCCGCAGGTCGCGTGCCGACCAACCCTCGCAGCCGGCTTCCGCCCAGGCATCGAACGCGGCCGGGACGCCGCGGATGGCGATCTGGGCATTGACCGCCGAGGACCCGCCCATCGCCTTGCCGCGCCAGTAGAATTTCGGCTCCTGCACCGCCGTGCGCCGCGTCATCAGTCCGGGCCACTGCCACGCGGCCTGGTGCGCCGGGTCGTGCATGAAGGGGATGATGTTGGCGCTGCGCAGTGCCGGCGGCGCTTCCGCCGCGCGCCAGTCGCGCCCGGCCTCCAGCAGCAGCACGCGTCGGTGGCCGTCCTCCGACAGCCGGGCGGCAAGCGGCGCGCCGGCGGAACCGGCCCCGACCACGATCACGTCGAAGGGCTGCATCGTCTGGCTCCGCTGGTGGCGACCCGCAGGCAACCAGCTTGCGGGCCCGCCGGCAAGCTACTCGGCCCGCAAGCTACTCGACCCGCAAGCTACTCCGCCGGCGCCGGTGCGCCGCGTGGCCGGAAGCGGCGGGCGATCCAGCCCTCCGCCTGGTCGATGTAGATGTAGGCGACAGGCACGAAGATCAGGCTGAGCAGGGTGGAGGTGATGAGCCCGCCGATCACCACCAGCGCCATCGGCGAACGGAATTCGCTGTCCGCGCCGATGCCGAGCGCGATGTGCGTCATGCCGGCGACCATGGCGATGGTGGTCATCACGATGGGCCGCGCCCGCTTGCGCGCCGCCTCGACGATCGCGGCCTCCCGTCCCACGCCGTCGCCACGGATCATGATGGCGTACTCGACCAGCAGGATGGAGTTCTTGGCGACGATGCCCATCAGCATCAGCACGCCGATGACGGCGGAGACGCCGAGCGATTTCTGCGCCAGCAGCAGCGCCATCAGCGCCCCGCCAAGCGACAGCGGCAGCGCGCTCATGATCGTCAGCGGTTGCAGGAAGCCGCCGAACAGCAGAACCAGCACGAGGTAGACCAGCAGCACGCCGGACCCCAGCGCCATCAGGAAGCCGCCGAACAACTCCGCCATCACCTCGGTATCGCCGGTCGGCTGTTCGCGTACGCCGGGCGGCAGGTTCTGCATGCTGGGCAGGCTGGCGATCAGCCTGGTGCCCTCGCCGAGCGGCAGGCCGTTCAGCTCCGCCTCCACCGTCGCCTTGCGCAGCCGGTCCAGCCGGTCGATCTGGGCGGGGCCGGAGCCGTGGCGGATTTCCGCCACCGTCTCCAGTGGCACGCCGATGCCGGCGCGGCCCTCCACGCGCAGCGACCGCAACTGGTTCAGGTCGCCGCGGGCGCGCTGGTCCAGCATGACGCGGATCGGGATCTGCCGGTCCGGCAGGTTGAAGCGCGCCAGTGCCTGGTCCACGTCGCCCACGGTTGCCAACCTTGCCGTGCTGGCGATGGCGGTGACGGACACGCCGAGTTCCGCGGCGCGCGCCTGCATCGGCAGGATCTGCAGTTCGGGCCGGGCGAGGGAGGCGGTGGACCGTGCGCCGGCCAGTTCCGGCAGCGCCCGCATCTCCGCCTCCACGGCGCGGGAGGCCGCGGCCAGCGCGACGCTGTCGGTGCCGACCAGCGTGACCTGCAGCTTCGAGCCGCTCTGGCCATCCGCGCCGAAGCGGATGCGGGCGCCGCGCAGGCGCTCCAGCTCCGGCCGCAGCGCCGCTTCCACCTGTGCCTGGCTCAGTGCGCGCTGCGACATCGGCACCAGCGAGACGATGAGGTTCGCCGTGCGCGGGTCGCCGGCGCGGGTCACGGTGCCGAGGCCGGGCGGGCCGCCGCTGGTCAGGGTGCCCATGCTGGCGAAGACGGAGGTGACCTCCGGCCGCGCCAGCATGATGCGCGTCGCCTCCTGCACCACTGCCTCGGTCTCGGCAAGGGATGCGCCGGGCGGCAATTCGATTGCGAGCGAGGCACGGCCGCGATCGGCGCCGGGAACGAAGTCGCGCGGGATGTAGGGCACCAGCGCGATCGACAGCGCGAAGAACAGCACGCCGCCGGCCAGCGTGGTCAGCTTGTGGCGCAGGCACCAGCCAAGCATGGCCATGTAGCCGCGCGTCACGAAGCCATCCGGGCGCGCCGGCGTGTCGCGTCCACCAGGACGCGCAGATGCGCGATGCGCCTTCAGGAAGTAGGCGCCGAGCAGCGGGGTCAGCAGCCGCGCGACGACCAGGGAGAAGGCGACGGCGGCGGCGACGGTCAGGCCGAACTGGCGGAAGAACTGCCCGGGGATGCCCGGCATGAACGCGACCGGCACGAAGACCGCGAGGATGGTCGCCGTCGTCGCCACCACTGCCAGCCCGATCTCCGAGGAGGCATCCAGCGCGGCACGATACACGCTGATGCCCGGCGTCTGGCGGATGTGGCGGACGATGTTCTCGATCTCGACGATCGCATCGTCCACCAGCACGCCCACCACCAGCGTCAGGCCGAGCAGCGTGACGTTGTTCAGCGAGAAGCCCAGCATCTGCATGACGAAGAAGGTCGGGATCAGCGACAGCGGCATGGCGATGGAGGCCATGACCGTCGCGCGCCAGTCGCGCAGGAACAGCCAGACCACGATCATCGCCAGGATGGAGCCGATGACCAGCGCCTCCACCGCCGCGTGGAAGCCGGCGCGGACGAAGACGGCCGTGGAGGTCACGGGGGTGATCGTCACCTCCGGGTGCTCAGCCATCAGGTTCTGTGCGCGCGCCATGACGCCATCGGCGACGCGGACCTCCGACGATCCGCGGGTGCGCAGGATCTCGAAGGCGACGACCGGGCGGCCATCCAGCCGCGCCGCGGTGCGCACTTCCGCCGTGCCGTCCTCGACCTCCGCCAGATCGCCGAGGCGTGCGGTGCGGCCGTTCGGCAGGATGATGCTGCGCTCGCGCAGCGCCTCGACGGTGGGTGCGGAGCCCAGGGTGCGGATGGTCTGCTCGCCGCTGCCCACGGTACCGCGGCCGCCGGGCAGGTTGATATTCTGCTCCCGCAGCTGCTGGTTCACCTGGTTGGCGGTGATGCCGAGCGCCAGCAGCCGGTCCGGCCGCAGCGCCACGCGGATCTCGCGCTCCACCCCGCCGACGCGGTTGACCTGCGCCACGCCGCTGACCGACAGCATGGATTTCGCGATGGTGTCGTCGACGAACCAGCTGAGTTCCGCCACCGTCATGCGCGGGGAGGCGACGGTGAAGGTGACGATGGCGCCGCCCGTCGCCTCCACCCGCGTGATGACCGGGTCGCGGATGCTGGCAGGCAGGTCGCTGCGGATCTGCGCGATCTTGTCGCGCACGTCGTTGGTCGCGCGATCGATGTTCTTGCCGAGCGCGAATTCGATGACGGTGGTGGAGCTGCCATCGACGATGGTCGAGGTGATGTGCTTGACGTCGCCGAGCCCGGCGACCGCATCCTCCACCCGCCGCGTCACCTGGCTTTCGAGTTCCGAGGGCGCCGCGCCGGACTGCACGACGGAGACGACGACGGCGGGCAGGTCGATGTCGGGGCTGTTGTTGATGCGCAGCATCGGATAGGCGAACAGGCCAGCCACCGTCAGCAGCAGGAAGATCACGGCGGTGGCGACCGGGTTGCGGATCGCCCAGCCGGAAATGTTCCGGTGCTTCTCCTCGATCATGGCGAGACGCGCACCAGGTCGCCATCGGCCAGGAAGCCGGCGCCGGTGACGACGACGCGCTCACCGGCCGCAAGCCCCTCGCGGATCTCCACCATGCCGTCCTGGCGTTCGCCGGCGACCAGGCGGCGGATCCGGACGCGGTCGGTGCCCTCCGGCAACACGAAGGCCTGCGGCGCGCCGTCCCGGAACACCACGGCGGCCGAGGGCACCATCACCACCTGCCGCACCGGTCCGGCGATCTCGGCGGCGGCGAACATGCCGGGGCGGAGGCCTGAGTCCGCCGGCAGCGCGACATGGACGATACCGAGCCGCGTGTCGGGCGCCACCAGCGGGGCGATGGCGCGGGCCTCGGCGGCGATGCTGGCGCCGCCGTGCCGCACCGTCACCGCCTGTCCGGGTCGGATCGCGGCGAGGTCGAGTTCGGGCACCCGGGCATCCAGTTCCAGCCGCCCGTCCCGCAGGATGCGGAACATCTCCTGCCCCGCGCCGGTGACGGCGCCGATGCGGGCGGTGACGCGGGCGACGATGCCATCCGTCGGCGCCAGGATGCGGGTCTGCGCCAGCCGCGCCACCGCCTCGTCCCGCCGCGCGCGGGCGGAGGCGAGGCGGGCCTCGGCCTGCAGGGCGGCGGCGCGGCGCTGTTCGGCCACCTGCACGGAGGCGCTTTGCGTGCGGACCAGGGACTCGGCGCGGGTAAGGTCGGCGGCGGCGAGATCCCGCGCCGCATCGGCCTCCAGGATCGCCGCCTCCGCCTGCGCCGCCTGGGCGGCCAGCACGCCGTCGTCGAGCCGGGCCAGCAGGTCCCCGGCGCGGACGGACTGGCCTTCCTCGACCGGGGCTTCCACCACGCGCAGGCCGCCAATTTCGGCGCCGATCACCAGTTCCTGCCACGCCACCACGGAGCCGTCGGCGGTGACGGAGGTGGCGACCGGGCGGGTGGCGGCGGTGGCCAGGGCGACGGTCAGCACCGGGGTGGGGCCGGCGGCCGGTGTCGCGGGCGGGGCCGGGGCGTTGGCGGGTGCGCGCAACAGCCAGATCCCGCCGCCCGCCAGCAGGGCCAGCAGCAGGCCGAGCACCAGCCAGCCGCGGCGCCGCCCCCGAGGGGCGGTGGTGCGGGCGGCCGGGTCGGGGGTGATCCTGCTGTCGAACATATCGGATTCCGGCACGCCGTGCCGGGGAAGTCCAGCCGCGTGCCCTGCGTGCCGGCTGCCCGGCGCCACGCCTATCTGGTGCGGTGCGGCAGGGTGGTCAACGATGGCTTTGGTATCGGACGGCAACGGCAGGCGGCGGCCTCAGGGCAGCAGGTGGATTTCTGCGCGTCGGCTGAACGGGTCGATCCGGCTGCGCAGGTCGCGTTGCTCGGCTGGCGGGGTCACCGCCTCGATGCGGCCGGGCGGCACGCCAAGGCCCTCCAGCGCCTCCGCCACCGCCACGGCGCGGCGCCGGCTAAGCAGGCCATCGAGGCGCGGCCCCTGCTGGTCCTGGGCATGGCCCTCCACGCGGATGCGGCCAGGCGTGGCCTTCCAGGCTTCGGCAAGGCTGGCGAGCAACTCGAGGCAGGCGGCGTCCGGCGCATCGCCGCCGCGCGGGAACAGGCAGGCGGGCGGGCGCGTCTCGGCCCAGGTGGGTGCGGCCAGCAGGACCAGGAGGCAGGCGAGGCGGGCGGGCGACATGGGGCAGGCATCCCATGTTCGGGCTGCCCTGGCGAGGCTTGGCTTGACGTTCCGCCTTCGTTCGCCCTAATCCCTGCGCAGGCCGCCACGCCGGGAAGACCCCATCTGACCCCCGCCCCCACGCTGCGCCTGACGCGCCTCCGCCTGACGGATTTCCGGTCCTATCCCAGCTTCGAACAGCGTTTCGAGGGTCGTATCGTGGCGATTGCCGGGCCGAACGGCGTCGGCAAGACCAACCTGCTGGAGGCGATCAGCCTGCTCGGCCCCGGCCGCGGGCTGCGCGGCGCGCGCGCCACCGAGATCGGCCGGCGCGGCGGCGGCGAAGCGCCGCGGCCCTGGGCCGCCTTCGGCGCCTTCGAGGGGCCGGACGGCCCGACCGAGATCGGCACCGGGACCATCGGCGACGCCGCCGACCCGACCCGACGCCGCTACCTGGTGGATGGCGAGCCGGCGAAGAGCCAGGCGGACCTCGCCGGCCGCGCCGCCGCCGTCTGGCTAACGCCGCAGATGGACCGCCTGTTCCAGGAGGGTGCCAGCGGCCGCCGCCGTTTCCTGGACCGCCTGGTCTGGGCGCTCGACCCCGGCCATGCGCGGGAGGTGGCGGCGCATGACACCGCCATGGCCGGCCGCAACCGCCTGTTGTCCGAGGGCCGATCAACTGGAAAGGGGCGGGACGCCGGCTGGTTGGCGGCGCTGGAGGATGCCATGGCGCGGCACGGCATTGCCGCCATCGCCGCCCGCCGGTCCCTGGCGCAGCGCCTGAACCTGCTGCTGGCGGCCGGCACCGCCACCGGCTCCTTCCCGGCAGCCCGCCTGGACCTCGTCTGCCCGCTGGCCGCCGCGCTGGACGAGACGCCGGCCCTGGCCCTGGAGGACCGGCTGCGTACCGACCTCGCCGCCAGCCGCGCCCGGGATGCTGCGGCCGGCGGTGCCGCGCATGGCGCCCACCGCACCGACATGGACCTGGTCCACCTGCCCAAGGGCCTGGAGGCAGCGCTTTGTTCGACCGGGGAGCAGAAGGCGCTGCTGGTTTCGGTGGTTCTGGCGCATGCCGCGCTGATTGGCGCCGCGCGCGGCTTCGCGCCCCTGCTGCTGCTGGACGAGGTCGCGGCCCACCTGGACCTGGCGCGGCGCCAGGCGCTGTATGCGGCGCTGGCACAATCGCCGGCCCAGGTCTTCCTGACCGGGACGGAAGCGGATATTTTCAGCCCTCTCCAGGGCGTTGCCGAGGTTTTCGCGGCGACGCCCGAGGGCCTGGACCCGATGCCGAATTACCCCGTGCCCCAACCCGCGTGATTCCCTATATAAGCAGGGTTTCAAGCCGCATTTCAGGAGCCACCGCCGGCATGTCCGACGCCGCCGCGCGCGCCAACCCACCGAACCACCCGGTCCCCGGGCAGGCCAATCCTCCGCTGTCGGGGAATGGTGACCCGAATCCGGGCGCTGACACCTATGACAGCGCCTCGATCACCGTGCTGCGTGGCCTGGAGGCCGTGCGGAAGCGGCCGGGCATGTATATCGGCGACACCGATGACGGCTCCGGCCTGCACCACATGGCCTTCGAGATCATCGACAATGCGGTGGACGAGGCCCAGGCCGGCTTCGCCTCCCGCTGCGACGTGGTGCTGAATGGCGATGGCAGCGTCACCGTTACCGATGACGGCCGCGGCATCCCGGTGGACATGCACGCCGAGGAAGGCGTCTCCGCCGCTGAGGTGGTGCTGACCCGCCTGCATGCGGGCGGCAAGTTCAACCAGAACAGCTACAAGGTTTCCGGCGGCCTGCACGGCGTCGGCGCCGCGGTGGTGAATGCGCTGTCGGAGTGGATGGAAGTCCGCATCTGGCGCGACGGGCGGGAGCACTTCATCCGCTTCGAGCATGGCGACACGGTGCAGCCGCTGACCATCACCGGCGAGTCGGCGCACATGCACGGCACGCAGGTGACCTTCAAGCCGGCCGCCAGTACCTTCACCAAGACCGAATACGAATACCCGATCCTGGAACGCCGGCTGCGCGAGTTGGCCTTCCTGAACTCCGGGCTGAAGATCTCGCTGCGCGACGACCGGCACGTGCCGGCGGTGGAGGCGCATTTCGAGTTCAAGGGCGGCCTCGTCGCCTTCGTCGAATGGCTGGACCGCAGCAAGGAGCCCATCTTCAAGCCGCCGATCAGCCTGGTGACCAAGGCCACCGAAGGCATCCGCGTCGAGCTCGCGATGTGGTGGAACTCGAGCCCGCATGAAGTCGCGCTCTGCTACACCAACAACATCCCGCAGCGCGACGGCGGCAGCCACCAGGCCGGCTTCCGGCAGGCTCTGACCCGCATCGTGATGAAGTATGCCGAAGACCTCGCCAAGAAGGAAAAGGTCGAGTTGATCGGCGACGACATGCGCGAGGGCCTGACGGCTGTGCTGTCGGTGAAGGTGCCGGACCCCAAGTTCAGCTCCCAGACCAAGGACAAGCTCGTCAGTTCCGAGGTGCAGCCGGTGGTGCAGATGGCGGTCGCCGATGCGCTGTCGCACTGGTTCGAGACGCATCCGAAGGAAGCGAAGCTGGTGCTGGAGCAGGTCGTGCTCTCGGCCGCGGCCCGCAAGGCGGCGCAGCTCGCGCGCGACAAGGTCGGCCGCAAGAACGCGCTGGACATTTCGACCCTTCCCGGAAAACTGGCCGACTGCCAGGAAAAAGACCCGGCAAAATCGGAAATTTTCCTGGTCGAGGGTGACAGCGCCGGTGGCTCCGCCAAGCAGGGCCGCGACCGGCGCTTCCAGGCCATCCTGCCGCTCAAGGGCAAGATCCTGAACGTCGAGCGCGCCCGGATGGACAAGATGCTGTCCTCCGCCGAGATCGGCACGCTGATCACGGCACTCGGCACCGGCATCGGGCCGGGGCCGGAGGATCGGGGCGGCTTTTCGGCCGACAAGCTGCGCTACCACCGCATCGTCATCATGACGGACGCGGATGTCGACGGCAGCCACATCCGCACCCTGCTGCTGACCTTCTTCTTCCGCCAGATGCCGGCGCTGATCGAGCGCGGGCATCTGTATATCGCGCAGCCGCCGCTGTACCGCGCCAAGCGCGGCAATGACGAGCGCTACCTGAAGGACGATCGCGCGCTCGAGGATTTCCTGCTCGAGAAGGCGCTGTCCGGTGCGCGCATCCGCTTCGCGGATGGGCGTCTGCTGGCGGGCGATGAACTGGGCGAGGAGGTGGAGCGGCTGCGCCAGGTGGCGTCCCGTATCCGACGCCTGGCGACGCAGGTGCCGGCCGGCATCATCGAGCAGGCCGCGGTGGCCGGCGCGCTGACGCCCGACGTGGACCGGGCGCTGGCCGGGGCCGCGCTGCTGGCGCAGCGGCTGGACGCGCTGGCCGCGCCATCGGAGCGCGGCTGGAAGGCCACCGCCGATGGATCGGGCCTCAACCTGTTCCGCGTGGTGCGCGGCGTGACCGAACGCCACGCGCTGGACCCGGCGGCGCTGCGCAGTGCCGAGGCGCGCTGGCTTGATGAGCGCCGCGACGTCTTCGCCCGCGACTACGCCGCCGGCCCGGCCATGCTGGCCTTCGATGCGAATGAGACGACGCAGCACGGCCCGCTTCTGGCCTTCGACCGCGTGCTGACCCAGGGCCGCCGCGGCCTGACGATCCAGCGCTTCAAGGGCTTGGGGGAGATGAACCCCGACCAACTCTGGAAGACCACCCTCGATCCCGCAGTGCGCACCCTGCTGCGGGTGCGGGTGGAGGATGTGGAGGATGCGGAGCAGGTGTTCTCCACCCTGATGGGCGATGTGGTGGAGCCGCGGCGCGAGTTCATCGTGGGCAACGCGCTGAAGGTGGCCAACCTCGACGTCTAGAGTCCGATTGTTTGGTCGTGTGATTCACGCTCTTCGCTATTCCACCGAGACGATCACACTCAGGACCATTGGCGGCACGCTGCCGGCGTGCCGCCGCCCGGCTGCTCAGCCGTTATAGGCGTTCCGGCCCGCCATCACGCCGCCATCCACATCCCAGATCGCCCCGGTGACCCAGTCCGCGCGACCGGACAGGAGGAAGGCGATGACGCCGGCCACGTCGCCCGGCGTGCCGATCCTTCCGATCGGGTGGAAGCCGTTGAAGCCCTGCAGCGTGGCATGGACCTGCTCGCGCGGGATGAAACCCTCGTAGATCGGGGTTTCCACAACGGCCGGGGACACCGCGTTGACCCGGATGCGGTGGGCCGCGAGTTCCATCGCCAAGTGCTGCGTCATGGCATGCAGGCCGGCCTTGGCCATCGAGTAGGCCGTGGACGGCGTCGCGGCCACCGCCTGCCGCGCCCACATCGAGCCGATGTTCACGATGCTGCCGCCCTGGCCCCGCGCGACCATGGCTCGCGCCACGGCCTGGGTCAGGAAGAAGGTGCCGCGGTTGAGCGCGAGATACAGGTCGTAGTCCGCCGGCCCATGATCGAGGAACGACTTTGGCAGGAACACCCCCGCCGCGTTCACCAGGCTGGTCAGGTCGCCATGTTCGGCCGCGAGGCGCGCCGCGAAGGCTTCGACGGAAGTGGGATCGGCAAGGTTCAGGACGGTGGTGGCGACGGCGCCCAGGGGGCGGAGTTCCGCGGCGGCGGCGGCCAGGCGATCCGTGTTCCGACCCAGCAGCAGGACCTTCCCGCCGCCTTCCAGCAGCAGGCGCGCCGTGGCCTTGCCCATGCCGCTGGCGCCGCCGGTGATCAGGGTGTGGGTGTTCGTGAAGTCGGTCATAATGCCTCCCTACTGGTTGGTAGATTTG
The DNA here is from genome assembly GCF_050563525.1 of Falsiroseomonas sp. HC035. Lineage (NCBI taxonomy): Bacteria > Pseudomonadati > Pseudomonadota > Alphaproteobacteria > Acetobacterales > Roseomonadaceae > Falsiroseomonas > Falsiroseomonas sp. HC035. The sequence goes on along the minus strand of NZ_JBNXUN010000014.1, from coordinate 49,305 downwards.
ATGGGCAAGGCAAGCTCAGCTTCGGAGCGAGGCGAGCAGGTCCTCGACGGCACGGGCAACCAGGTCCGGATTGCCGGTTCCCCAGCCGACCAGGCTGGCGCCCTGCAAGGTGGAAAGGACATGCTCCGCGGCACGCCGCGCGGGGCCCCGCAACGTCACCTCCCGCGCCGTGTGGCCCTGGGCCAGGACCTCCTCCAGCCAATCGAGCTGCGCGGCGAAGAAGGTGCCCATGCGATGACGGACCTGCTCGGGCAGCACGGTCGCCTCGGCGGCGAGCATGCCGCAGAGGCACAGCATGCCCTCCCGCAGCCCCGCCTCGTAGATCCCGCCGTAGCGGGCAAGGCGGCCGTGTGCGGTCTGCTCCGCATCGGTGATGTCGGTGAGCATTTCGCGAAAGCGCGCGATGTAGTCCTCGACCAGCGCCACGCCGAGGTCGGCCTTGGCCGGAAAATGGTGGTGGATGCTGGCCTTTCGCAGGCCCACGGCCTCCGACAGGTCGGCGTAGCTGAAGGCGCTGTAGCCGCGGCTGCGGATGATCCGCTCCGCGGCCAGCATCAAACGCTCCCGTGTCGTCTCGGTGTTCATTGTCGTGACCTACCTTCTGGTAGGTAGCCCGTCAATGCCTTGAGCCGTTGCCGCCGAGCTTCAAGCAGGCGTGTTCAGCGAGGAATGGACAGGCTCCCTACCGCGCGTCTATACTTAACCGATTGGTTAATCAAAAAGGGATGATCCGATGAACTACGTCGATGGCTTCCTGGCCGCCGTTCCCGCCGCCAATCGCCAGGCCTTCCTCGATCACGCCACCGCGGCCCTGCCGCTGTTCAAGGAATACGGCGCGCTCCGCGTGGTCGAATGTTGGGGCGACGACGTGCCGGACGGCAAGGTCACCGACTTCAAGGGCGCGGTGCAGGCCAAGCCGGATGAGGTCGTCGTCTTTTCCTGGATCGAATGGCCCTCCAAGGCGGTGCGTGATGCCGGGATGAAGCGGATGATGGAGGATCCGCGGATGCGCGACATGACCATGCCCTTCGATGGGCAGCGCATGATCTTCGGCGGTTTCCAGCCGATTCTCGACGCCTGAGCGGGAGCGCGCTATGCCGAATTCCCATGGCATCTTCATCTGGTATGAGCTGCTGACCAGCGACACCGCAGCCGCACGGCGCTTCTATGGCGGCCTGCTCGGCTGGAATGCCGCTGGTCATGAGGGCCAGCCAGGCTACGAGATCCTGACCCATGGCGAGGACGGGATTGCCGGGCTGATGCAGGCGCCGGCGGGCGTCGCGCCGGTCTGGCTCGGCTATCTCGGCGTCGAGGATGTGGACGCCACGGTGGCGGCCATCGTCGCGGATGGCGGCGCGGTGCAGATGCCGGCGCGCGACCTGCCGGGCGTCGGCCGCATCGCCATGGTGGCGGACCCGGATGGCGCGCCCTTCTACGTCATGCGCGGCGCCGGCGACCGCGCCAGCACCAGCTTCGCGCCCGACGCGATCGGCCACTGCGCCTGGAACGAACTCGGCGCCGCCGACATGGACCGGGCGCTGGCCTTCTACGCCCGGCACTTCCGCTGGACGCGCGGCGAGACGCTGCCGATGGGCCCCATGGGCGATTACCAGATCATGGAGCTGGAGGGCCGCGCCTTCGGCGCCATCATGCAGCGCCAGGCGGAGGCGAAGCCGATGTGGCGCTTCTACTTCCAGGTGCCCGCCATCGGCGCCGCGGTGCGGCGGATGGCGGAGACCGGCGGGACCCTGCTGCACGGTCCCGTGGAGGTGCCGGGTGGCGACCACATCGTCATCGGCCAGGACCCGCAGGGCGCCATGTTTTGCCTGGTCGGCAAGCCAAGTTGAGGGGCCTCAGACCACCGGGCTGCGGCCGCCATCGACGTTGATGGCGGTGCCGGTGATGTAGCCGCCCTGGTCGGAGGCGAGGAAGGTCGCCATCGCCGCGAATTCCTCCGCCTTGCCAATGCGGCCGAGCGGCACGCCCTTGCCCTGCTCGGCCTTCCAGTCCTCCCAGGAAATGCCACGCGGGTCGGCGGCGTGGCGGCGGACCCATTGGTCGCTCTCGATGATGCCGACCAGCATGCCGTTCACCAGGATGCCATGCGGCGCGCCCTCGCCGGCCAGAACCTTGGTCAGCGCCATGCCGGCGGCGCGCGAGACGGCGGTGGGGGCGCCACCGGCGGCGGGAGCCTTGGCGCCGGTGTTCAGCACGTTGATGATGCGGCCCCAGCGGCGGGACTGCATGCCGGGCCAGACGGCGCGGGTCAGGCGGATGGCGGCGAACAGCTTCAGGTCGAGGTCAGCCTGCCACAGCGCGTCATCCACCTCCATGAAGGGGCCGCGCTGGCTGGTGCCGGCGTTGTTCACCAGGATATCGATCGGCCCGAGTTCCGTCGCCGCCTGCTGCGCCGCCCGGGCGCAGCCTTCCGCGGTGCCGACATCGGCCGAGATGGCCGCCACGCGGGCGCCCTGGAACCTGCCCGCGATACGCGCCTTGGCTGCCGCCAGGGCGTCCTCGCCGCGCGCCACCAGCGCCACGGCCGCGCCGGACTCGACGAACTGCTCGGCAATGGCGAGGCCGAGGCCCTTCGAGCCCCCGGTGATCAGGGCGACGCGGCCATCGAGGCGGATCTGCATGGATTTTCTTCCCTGGGACGTGTGGACCCCCTGGTGAGGGGGGATGGGCGATCGACGGGGCTCGAACCCGCGACATCCAAGACCACAACCTGGCGCTCTACCAGCTGAGCTACGACCGCCACACGCCTCCGCCAGGGTTGCCCCCGGGCGCGGGGTGATACGGCGAGCCGGGCCTCGGCGTCAACCTGCCGCGCTGCGCCCGTGATCAACCAACCGCGCTACGCGCGGCGCCCATGCGGCCGGCGATCCAGGCCTCCAGCCGCGCCAGGGCAGCGTCGATCACCTCGTTCCCCTTGCAGAAGGCGAAGCGGACGTAGTGGCTGGGCGCGTCGGCGCTGGCGTAGAAGGCGGTTACCGGAATGGCGGTGACCTTCGCCTCCACCGTCAGCGCGCGGCAGAAGGCCACGTCATCGCCGTTGAAGCCGAGTGGCCGAAAGTCCGTGGTGATGAAGTAGCTGCCCTGGGTTGGCAGCACGCCGAAGCCGAGCCGCGCCAGCCCCGCCGCCAGCCGGTCCCGCTTCGCCTCCAGGCTGGCGGACAGCCCCGCGAAATAGGCGTCGTCCTTCGCCAGGCCGACCGCAATGCCGCGCTGCAGATTGGGCGGGGTGGTGAAGGTCAGGTTCTGGTGCGCCTTGGTGACGTTGCCGGCGAGCGTCCGGTCGCAGGTGACGTAGCCGATTTTCCAGCCGGTCAGGCTGAAGGTCTTGCCGGCCGAGCCGATCCGCATGCAGCGCGGACGCATCCCCGGCAGGGTCATCAGCGGCACGTGCTTCCAGCCGTCGAAGGTCAGGTGCTCATACACCTCGTCGCAGATGGCGTAGCAGTCGTGGCGCTCGATCAGGTCCGCGATGAAGGCGAGTTCGGCGTGGGTGAACACCTTGCCGGTCGGGTTCATCGGCGTGTTGAGCAGGATGGCCTTGGTCTTCGGCCCGAAGGCGGCGGCCAGTTCAGCCCGGGGAAGTTCCCACTTCGGCGGCGTCAGCCGGACCAGCTTCGGAATCGCACCCAGCAGCTTCACCACCGGCAGGTAGGTGTCGTACAGCGGCTCGATCAGCACGCACTCGTCGCCGGGGTTCAGCACCGCCATCAGGCAGGCGGTGATGGCCTCGGTCGCACCAGAGGTGACGATGACCTCCGCATTCGGATCGACCTCCAGCCCGTAGAAGCGCTGGTTATGCGCGGCGACGGCCTGGCGCAGGTCCGGGTGGCCGCTCATCGGCGGGTACTGGTTGCGGCCGTCCTTCAGCGCGGCGGCGGCGGCCTCGATCACATCCTCCGGCCCGTCATAGTCCGGGAAGCCCTGGCCGAGGTTGATGGCGCCATATTCCGTGGCGAGCGCCGACATCACTGTGAAGATGGTGGTGCCGGTGGCGGAGAGCAGGTCGTTCTGGGGCTTCACGTGGGGGTCTCTCGCAACGGGAGGGCTCAAGGCTGCGCCGCGGCGATGATGGGGGGCCTGTGCCGGGGGCGCAACCTGCCGAGGCGGCATTTGCCGAAGCCGGGCCTTTCCCGGGCGCCGCAGGCACGCTATGAGGATCGCGGCAAGGACCCGTAGCTCAGCTGGATAGAGCGCTGCCCTCCGAAGGCAGAGGTCGAAGGTTCGAATCCTTTCGGGTCCGCCAGTTTTTCAGATACTTAGCCTGCTCGGCACAGCGACCGGAGCGGCGCTAGGTAGCAAATAGGTAGCAGCACCGTGCTGCGCCCCGAATCGGGGCTAGGTGCGCGGAGAGCCTATTCCGCCCTGCCATGTGCGCAGCGCAACTGCCCATGTGCTGGCCTTGCCTTCGCGACGATCGCCACCTCCCGGTCGCGCGCAGCGAGGAAGATCAGGCGGCGCCCGACCGAAAGCGCTCGACCTTGCGGTCCGGTCACGTGGCAGCGTCCAGGCGTCGGTCATTGTCGCTCGATCTCATCGTTATGCGCTTGGGCGCCGGAGTTCCATCTGCCGCGCCCAGCAGTGGACTGTCCGACAACGCGAACACGTTGCCGCTGCCTGGGGCAATCGGGCCGCAATGGAACCTATCGCCTGCCTCCGCTGGTGTTCGCTTCAAGCGAGCGATCTGCATCAGAGTTCGACGACAAAGGTGATCCCAGTTCCCGGGTGACACCGGGTCCCCGCTGTGGAGTGGCGTCGAGAGTGAGAGCTTTGCAGCTGTCGCCGTGACGGGTTTCGGGGCCGAGAGAGAGGCTCGCGGCCGGCCCGTCATGGAGAACCGCCATGACCCGCTCCGCGACGCGGCCGGCCCCGAGCGGCCGAGCCTCGGCTGACCGCGCGAACCTCTACGACGAGATCACCGACAGGATCATCGCCGAACTCGAGGCCGGGCGCCTGCCCTGGGTGCAGCCCTGGGGAACCTCCAGTGTGGCCGCACCCCTCGCCCTGCCGAAGAACGCCGCGACCGGCCGGCGCTACTCCGGGATCAACGTGCTGATCCTGTGGGGTGCCGTCGTCGAGCGCGGCTACGCCGGCCAGAGCTGGCTCACCTTCCGCCAGGCGCTCGCGCTCGGCGGCAATGTGCGCAAGGGCGAGCGCGGCACAACGGTCGTCTACGCCGACCGCTTCATCCCTGGCGAGGAGCGCGAGCGCGCGCAAGAGACGGGCAAGGATGCCCGCGCGATTCACTTCCTCAAGCGCTTCACGGTGTTCAACGTCGAGCAGTGCGACGGCCTGCCGCCCGAGCTCGCCGCCACGACGCCGCCTGCGGACACCTCGCTCATCGAGCCGCGCGTGCAGGCGGTGATCGCAACTTCTGGCGCCAATCTCCGCATCGGAGGAGAGCGCGCCTACTACGACGTACTCGGCGACTTCATCGGCGTTCCGCCGCCGCAGGCCTATTTCCAGCCGATCGACTGGCACCGGACCGCGCTGCATGAGCTCGGCCACTGGACGGGGCATGCGTCGCGCCTTGGCCGTGAGATCGCCAACAGCTTCGGCTCGAAGAAGTACGCGCAGGAGGAGCTGGTCGCCGAGATGACCGCGGCCTTCACCTGCGCCGCGCTGGGCATCGTGCCGACGGTGCGCCACGCCGACTACATCGGCTCCTGGCTGGATGTGCTGCGCGAGGATAATCGCGCGATCGTCCGCGCGGCGAGCGCGGCGTCGAAGGCGGCTGATTTCCTGCTCGACTTCGCGCCCGAGACCGAAGCGGTCAACGATGACGCAGACGCGGCCGAGGTGGTGTCGTGACCCGGCGACACAACACCAGGGCGCCGCTCATCGCACGCGACGCGGAGGAGCGCTACGGCCGCTACATCCGCGAAGCTCTGATCACGGAGGGCGGCCACCTCGCCATCGGCCGCGGCGGCTTCACGCTGTACTTCGCCCGCGGTGAATATCTGAGCGGGCACGACTGCGAGACCATCAAGGCGGCCTGCATCGCCGCCCGCCTGCCGGTCATCGACAGCCGCGGCCTGGAGTTCGAGGTCGTCTGCGATCTCGCGGTGCGCGGCCCGATGGTCGCGGTCGGCGAGCCTGCAAGCGCACTGCCTTGGGGTGCCTTCTCCTACGCGCCACTCGCGGCTGTCGCGGATGCGTATCGCGCGGCCGGCGCTGAGGTGTGGAACCTCCCCGCTGCGGCTCCAGCGGCGCGGAGAGAGTGAGAGGGCCGAGGCGGTCTTCGTGACGGGTTGAAGGTCGGGAGAGAGGCTCCCTGCCGGCCCGTCATGGAGAATTCCCATGTCAAAGTCCGCCCCGAAGGTCGCGCTCTCCGCCTCGCGCGACATCCCATTCAACCGGCTCGTGCTCAGCCAGGCGAATGTCCGCCGCATCAAGGCGGGCATCGCCGTCGAGGAACTGGCCGAGGACATCGCCCGCCGCACCCTGCTGCAGAGCCTCACCGTCCGCCCCGTGCTGGACGACGACGGCAACGAGACCGGCACCTTCGAGGTGCCCTCGGGCGGCCGGCGCTACCGCGCGCTTGAACTGCTCGTGAAGCAGAAGCGCCTCGCGCGCACCGCGCCGATTCCCTGCATCATCCGCACCGAGGGCATCGCCGAGGAGGACAGCCTGGCCGAGAATGTGCAGCGCGCCCCGCTGCACCCGCTCGACCAGTTCCGCGCCTTCCAGGCACTGCGCGAGCGCGGCCGCTCGGAGGAGGAGATCGCCGCGGCCTTCTTCGTCTCGGTCGGCGTCGTCCGGCAGCGGCTGCGCCTCGCTGCTGTCTCGAAGCACCTCCTCGACCTCTACGCCGAGGACGGCATGACGCTCGAGCAGCTGATGGCCTTCACCGTCAGCCCCGACCATGAGCGGCAGGAGCAGGTGTGGGAGGCGCTGCAGCGCTCCTACACCAAGGAGCCCTACCAGATCCGCCGCCTGCTGACCGAGGGCGCCGTCCGCGCCTCCGACAAGCGCGCCCGCTTCGTCGGCGCCGAGGCCTACGAGGCGGCGGGCGGGCTGATCCTGCGCGACCTGTTCCAGCCCGACGATGGCGGCTGGTGGCAGGATGCCGCGCTGCTCGACAGGCTCGCGCGCGAGCGGCTGGAGCGCGAGGCGGAGGCGATCAGCGCCGAGGGCTGGCGCTGGGTCGAGGCCGCGCCCGACTTCCCCTACGGCCACAGCTACGGCCTGCGCCGCCTGGCCGGCGAAGCGCAGCCGCTGACCGAGGAGGAGGCGGCGCGGCGCGATGCGCTCCAGGCCGAGTTCGACCGGCTGGAGCAGGACTGCGCGGAGGCCGACGAGGTGCCGGAGGAGACCGACCGGCGCCTGGCCGACATCGAGGAGGCGCTGGCTGCCTTCGAGGACCGGCCTGTCGCCTACGATCCTGAGGAGATCGTGCGCGGCGGAGTCTTCGTCAGCATCGACGGCTCGGGGGCGCTGCGCATCGAGCGCGGCTATGTCCGACCGGAGGATGAGCCGCCGGTGGCCGCGGCGCCGGAGGAGGAGCATGTCGAGACCGACCTGCCCTCGGCCGATCCGGGAACGGAGGGCGGGACCACGGCCGAGCCCGAGACCGGCACGGCCGCCCCGCCCGCCGAACCGCCGGAGGAGGACGAGGGCATCCGCCCGCTGCCCGACCGGCTGCTGACGGAGCTCACCGCGCACCGCACCCTCGCGCTGCGCGACGCGCTCGCCGCCGATCCGCAGACGGCCTTCCTCGCCGCGCTGCACGCACTTTGCCTGCGGCTATTCTACCGCTACGGCCTCGACTCCTGCCTGGAGATCGAGCCGAAGAGCGCGCTGTTCTCCGCCCAGGCGCCGGGCCTCGCCGACACCGCATCGGCGCGCGCCATCGAGGCCCGTCACGCGCGCTGGCAGGCGCAGATGCCGGCGGAGCCAGGGGAGCTCTGGCCGGTCCTCGCCGGCTTCGACGCCGACAGCCGCGAGGCGCTGTTCGCGCACTGTGTCGGGCTGACGATCAACGCGGTGCACGAGGCCTACAACCGCCGGCCCAAGGCGATCGCGCATGCCGACCGCATCGCCGAGGCGGTCAGCCTCGACATGGCCGCGGTCGGCTGGCGGCCGACGGCGGAGGCCTACCTCGGCCGCGTCACCAAGGGCCGCATCCTCGCCGCCGTGCGGGAGGCGCGCGGCGCGCGGGCGGCGGAGCGCATCGCCGGCCTGAAGAAGGCGGAGATGGCGACGGCCGCCGAGGAGATGCTCGCCGGCACCGCCTGGGTGCCTGAGGCGCTGCGCACGCCGGGCCAAGTGTTCGCTGCGGTGGAGCCGGAGACCGAGGAAACGCCGGAGGGCGAAGCGGAATCGGCGGCGGAGGGCGGCGAACCGGCCATCGCCTCGGCGCCGCCGGCCGCGGACATTGAGGCCGCGGCGATCCCCACCGCCGCGATCGCCGCCGAGTAACCGGCCTCCCTGCACCTCGCGGGCCCGTCGCAAGGCGGGCCCGCATCCTCATGGAGGGACCGATGCGCGAGGATGCCGCGACGCTTGCGCGCCGCCTTGCCCGCAACGCCGAGGCGGTCTGCCGTCACTGCCTCTCCAACGGCCGGCGCGAGGGGCGATGGTGGACCGTGGGCGATGTCGCGAACACGCCGGGGCGCAGCCTGTTCGTGCGGCTGCACGGACCGGAGGCGGGGCGTGGCGCTGCAGGGAAGTGGACCGATGCCGCGACGGGCGAACATGGCGACCTGCTGGACCTGATCGCCCGGGCGCGCGGCCTCGACAGAATGCGCGACGTGCTGGACGAGGCGCGGCGGTTCCTGAGTCTGCCGGCGCCGCAGCGGCCTGAGCCCCGCGCGCCTGTCGCGGCCGGATCGCCGGATGCGGCTCGTCGGCTGTTCAACGCCGGGCAGCCGATCAAGGGGACGCTGGCCGAGACCTACCTGCGCGCGCGCGGCATCACCTACCTGGACGACCTGCCCGCGCTGCGCTTCCACCCACGCTGCTACTACCGCGCCGAAGAGAACGCGCCGGTCGAGACGTGGCCAGCGATGCTCGCCGCGGTGACGGACCTAGACGGCACAATCACCGGCGTGCACCGCACCTGGCTCGCGTGCGACGGCAGCGGCAAGGCGCCGATCGCGACGCCACGGCGCGCCATGGGGCGGCTGCTGGGTAACGGCGTGCGATTCGGAGACGTGCAGGATGTCGTCGCAGTCGGCGAGGGCATTGAGACCGTGCTGGCGCTACGGTGCGTGCTGCCTAGGCTGCCGATGATCGCCGCACTGTCCGCAAGGCATCTTGCTGCGCTGGCCTTGGCGTCAGCGCTCCGCCGCATCTACATCGCCCAGGACAAGGATAAGGCGGGCAAGCACGCTGCGGCGACGCTCGCTGAACGCCCGGAACGGCACAGCGTCGACTTCGTGGTGCTGCGCCCACGCTCACACGACTTCAACGACGATCTGTGCCGCATGGGCCCAGCCGATCTAGCCGCATGGGTGCGCGTCCAGCTTGCACCTGAAGATGTAGCACACCTGCCGGCCACAGGGTCTTCCGCGCGAACTAAATCGAGGGGTTCTCAAATCGCCTAATGTCTGATTCAAGATGATCGCTGGCGAGGGAGGCCGGCAGACAGATGGGAGCAAATTCCGTTGATCTTCGCCGCCCTGCCTGTGACGCGGTCGTTGTAGACGGGCTGTCGCGCCGCACGGCGTTGCGGCGACTTACCGCGCCCGGCAAACGCACTCCGGCCGTGCAGCGCGCCGCTCGAAAGGCAGGGCTCTCGGCGTCGCCAAGCCCGGTCGATCGGAGCTCGGACGCGCGACCGAGATCGAAGCGGTGACGGATGCGTTCACGCCGCTGACTATCGCCGATTATGCTGCGCGGGCGGCGTCGACCGACCTTCACAGCGATGGCGGGTCGCTTGCCTTTCCGCTTCTCGGGCTCTTCGGCGAGACCGGCAGCTTGCTCAGCGAGGTGAAGAAGAAGCAGCGCGATCGCGCCTCCTATCGGGGCTACGCCGGCGCGGTCGTCGAGGAACTGGGTGACGTGCTTTGGTATCTCTCTGCAGTCGCCTCCCGGGCCGGCGTGCCGCTCACCGACGTCTTTGCGAAGGCTACTCCAACGGCGAAGGCTGGCGCGCTGACGCTTGCCGCTTTGCAGCCGGACTTCCTGCCGCGAAGCGGAGAACCGACGGCGGCATTCGAACGGACGCTGCTAAAGCTCGCGAGCGAGGTTGGAACGCTGATCAGCGAGCATGATGGTGTGTGCCAGAGCCGCCCGGTATCGGCCGAGCGGCTCGCGAGCATCGCTCACACGCTGATCAAGGCGGCCGAGGAGGCGGGCGTCACCCTCGAGGCGGCTGCGATCAAAAACCTCGCGAAGATTGAGGATCGATGGCCCCGTGATCGGCGCTATCCGGAGCCGCTCGACGCGAGCGCCGAGCCGGAAGAGCGCCTGCCCCGGCAGCTGACGATCGAGGTATTCGAGCGGCAGGTGCGGGGCCGAACCTACGTGTTCCAAAGCTGCAATGGCATCAACATCGGCGACCGACTGACCGATAACGCCATGACCGCAGATGACTACCGCTTTCACGACGTCTTCCACTATGCCTATGTGGCGGTGCTGAGTTGGTCGCCCGTCATCCGCACGCTCTTCCGGCTGAAGCGGAAGTCCGAGCCGGAAGTCGACGAGGCGCAGGATGGTGCGCGCGCGATCCTGATCGAAGAGGGCATCACCACCTGGATTTTCGGCAAGGCGCTCGACCTTAACCTATTTGCCGACCTGAAGCCGGGTGATCTGCCGTTCGACCTGCTCAAGCAGGTCCGCCAATTCGTCGCCGGCTACGAGGCCGAACAATGCCCGCTGTGGCTCTGGGAGGAAGCGATCCTCCAAGGCTATGCGGCGTTCCGCTTCCTGCGCGAGCACCGACGCGGGCGGTTGCTGATCGACATCAACAAGCACCAACTCTTGATCGAACCGCTGCCATGAACACGCCCCAAGCCTTCGCCGACGCGCTCGCCGCGATGTCGCTCAAGTCTGTCTTCAACCCCTACAGCGACTGCTGCCCGCTGCACGACCGCGAGGACGCGGCACGCGTGCGCAAACGCAACTTGGTCCTCTGTCTCGAAGCCGCGCTCGAAGTACAGGTCGATACGATCTGGATCGCGCGTGACCTCGGCTATCGCGGCGGCAGGCGAACCGGCGTGCCGCTGACCGACGAGGTTCACCTTGCTTCGGCGGGCTCGCTGCTGGGTGGCATCGCGCTGGACCGAGCCACCCGTGGTCCGGTTGTCGCCGAGCGCACCGCAGCGGTCGTTTGGCGCGTACTGGCGCGTATAGGCGCGCCCGTCGTGCTCTGGAACGTATTTCCGCTTCACCCCCATGAGGCTGACGATCCGCTGTCGAACCGCTGCCACAGCCGCACCGAACGGGACGCCACTTGGCCGTTCCTCGTGGCGCTGATCGATATGATCGCGCCTCGCCGAATTGTGGCGATCGGCCGCGAGGCTGGCCTAGCGCTGGCAGACATCGAGGTGCCTGTGATAACGGTGCGCCACCCAAGCTATGGTGGCCAGACGGAGTTCATCTCCAGCGTCAACGCCATCTACGGCCTGGACCATAAAGATGGGCCGCACCTGCCGCTCCTGGCCGCTCAGGGCTCGCGAGGCGCCGTCGCCTGATCGAATTGCGCGAGCAGCGCGTCGATCTCGCCGCGACGCGCCCGCCCGGGTTGATCAATCTTGGCGTGCGTCGACAGGACCGTGAGCGACCCGACTTTCAGACCTGTCTCACGGCCGACGAAGTGCATCAAGCGGCCGAGCCCGATCAGGTTGCCGAGTAGCTTCTCGATGTAGAAGTGGTTGCGGTACTGGGCTGTGAGCACCAGTGTCCGAGTCGGGTCAGGAATGATCTTGAAACTGAGGAAGCTCAAGCACTGACCGCCGTAGGGCGAATTGTCGACGTCGCGGACAGGATCGAACAGCGACAACTCGAACTTGTTGAGCGCCCGGACCTCCTCGTTGCGCATCCGCTCGATGATGTCCCAGAGCTGGTTCGGCGGCTGGCCGACCGCCACCGGGTAGGCAATCATTCGCTCAAAATAGTAACCTGACCAACGTTCGCCGCGACGCACCTTCGGCAAAACCTGCTTCTCGAACACCTCGAAAAACGCGGGCGCCTTGTGCCGGCGATAGAGCGAAGCGGGAAAGATGGTGTTGGCGACGGTGTCAACAGGCTTGGCACGTTCGGTGAGGAAGGCATCGACCATGGCGATGCCGGGATGCGCGACCGTCGCATCGGCAACGGGGTCGGCAACGTCGATCACTACATTATACGCGTTGCGCCCACGAGCGGCGTCGACGCGCCGCACCGCCTCGCGCCACGCCGTGGCGCAATCAGGCTGCGACGGGATGGGCAGATACATCGACATTCTCCGTAAGCACCGCCGCGGCGAACAGGCGCGGGGCGAGGAAGCTTTCAGTCAGCCAGGCATATCCGGCGGCCTGCCATCCCGGTCCCCAGCTGTTGCGGACCAGGACAACGCGCTCGCTGCCGACTGTGCCATGCCCCACGGCGATCACCGCGTGGCGCCGGGCGGGCTCAGGCGTCTCGCCGGTCGCCGGACGGATCACGGCGCCGGCGGCGGCCGCATAGAAGCTGCGCGACAACATCATAAGCAAGATCATGGGGCGATCGGCGTCGAGCTCGGCGACAATCGCATCGATTGAGGCGGCCTGCGCTGCGCCGGCGCGTCGAAATCGCGAGCCAACGTCGGTGGGCGGCAACCAAGCCGCAGGATCGGTCGGGGTCGCCGCCAAGTAAGGCCAACCGGCTTCCTCGGGTTGACCGTCATGCTGTAGCGCCACGAGCATGGCCGACAACACCGCGCCGCTGTCGGGCGGCCGCCCAGCGCGGCGTTGCGCGTGATAGAAGGCGAACTCACAGGACAATGGCGACCAGCCCGGGCGCAGCGCCGCGTGCGCATCGCTTGCGGCGAAGGCTAAGCAGGTAGGCCGCGGACCCTGGTTGCGGATCTCGCCGAGCGTGGCCCGCAGATCTTTCAGAACGGCGACACCGGTCATGCGGCTTCGAGCAGCCTCCGCCGTTCGGCGCGTGACAGGCCTTCCTCCTCAGGACCCGTCAGGTCGAAATCAAGCTGCCATCGCGACAGCGGATCGGTCTCCCACGGCCGCCGCTCGTCGAGCTGCAATGAGCCCCGACGGTCCTCGCCGGGCGCCGCCGTCACCCGGCGGACGACTGGACCTCCGATGCCATCGCCGTCGATTGCTTCGAGTGCGTCCCGGACGACCGCGAACCCACTAGACTTCAACTGGTCGATGTCCCAGAGATAGCCGCCGCCGCTATGCTCCCTGAGCCGAAGCACGAACAGGTCGTTGCGGCTGCCGTCGATCCGTGTGTCCGCGTCGCGCTCGGTCAACAGCCAGACGTCGCCGCGATAATCTTGAGGCCGGTAATCCTCGAGCAGCGCGACCTTAAGGTCGCGTGGCAGAGTCTGCTGCAGCTCACGCGCGAGTGCAGCGTTGATCAGCCGATGCCGCACCAACGTCCAGCAGGTCGCCTCGTAGCTCGCGCCCAAGCGCAGCGCGAGTTGGTATACACAGTTCGGCCGGCGGAAGTCGTCCACCGTCCAGCCTTGGCGGGCGGAGTGCAACTGGATGAGCCAGCGCGGCATCATGAACTCGACCGCGAAGGCGTCCGCCTCCACTTCCTGGAAGTCCTCAGCCGGTGCGCTGGCCATTGGCATGCGCCGAAGGATGCTCTCGTCGTCGAGGCTCGGCTCGTGCCGCATCGTGAAGTGGCCGAGCTCGTGCGCGGCGGTGAAGCGCTGGATCGCCATCGGCCTTTGCGTCGTCACCAGCACACCCGGAACCGGGTTGATCAGGAACGCACCCAGCAATCCTTGGAGCGGTCGCAAGAGGAGCGGTAGGTCGATCGCCTGAATGGCGCCGAACACATCGACATTGCCGCCACCGGCTTCTAACGCGGGACGGAGACCGAGGCGCTGATGCAAACGCGACGCGGCCTGCGTTCCCGCCCGCACCGCGCCAGCATAGGTGGCCGCCGCCATCCGCTTCAGCCCTGTCCGGTACGCGCCCGAGCGCGGAGGTAATCGGCGAAACGGCCGAGCTCGTCACGATCCTGCTGCGACAATGCCGCCGCCCGGCGCGCAAGATGCGCGACATCGACCGGCAAGCTCGCTGCGGCCTCGTCTTCACCGGTGAAATATCCCACCGGCTGTCGATAGAGCTTGGCGAGACGGCCGAGCTCGATCGCTTCGACGCGGCGCTGGCCGTTCTCGATGTCGGTGAGCGACGTACGCGGGATCTTCAAATACGTCGCCACTTCCTCCTGCTTCAGCCCGAGATATTTGCGCGCCTCGCGCAGGCGTTCGCCGAGACGGCGACGCTCAGCATCGTCGGAGTCTTGACGAAGTGCGACCTGGGTCACGGCTTGCCTCCTTTTCGTTTATTCCACTGTGCCTCAATCCGCGGCAGAAGCTGCGCCAGCGCGCTGTCGACCGAACCGTAGCCGCCGCCGCGCACGACGCTGTCCGGCAACTCGAAGCCGACAATCGGCTCGATCTTGCAAAGGATCGAGACGACGACCAACGAATCCACCTGGAACGCGGTCTTGGCGATATCGGTCGCGGTCGCCGGCAGCGCGCTGCCTTTAATCTCGGCCTCCGCCTTGACCGCTTCGAGCAACTCGTTGCGCAAGCCGGCCTCGACAGCCGCCGCGGGAAACGGTGCCGGTACACGGGGGGTGACGGGACGGGCGAGCGCGGCGACTGCCATGTGTGTCTTTCCAGAACTCAGCACAAACATAATGTCGGATTTGCCGACATGCAAGCGGATCCGCGCAAGACGCAGGGGAATCGCTTGAAGGTCACTGAGCGGTTCTGGTGATGAGTTTGTGGAGATAGTCGTGGTTCCAGGCGGCGGCCTTTCGGCGGCTCTTGAGGCTGTCCTTTCCGGCTGCGCTGCGGATGAGGTTCATGGCCATGTGCTTGATGGTGGCCATGTTTTTCGGACCGTGGTTGGTGCGCAGGCGCATGAGGTCGTCGTGGAAGACGACGTCGAGCACCCAGTGCAGCCGGTTCTCGATGCCCCAATGGGCGCGGACGGCGCGGGCGAGCATCCGGGTGTCGATCGGCAGGGACGAGATGAAGTAGCGGCGTGCGGTACTGACGGCGCCGTTGCGTTCGACCATTGCTTCGACCATGGCGATGGCCTTGAGGCCGGGGAAGCGCGGCTCTCCGGGGAAGCGGCGGTCGGTGGTCAGCCAATCCACCTCGTGGCTGACCCAGTGGCGCCGGGTTTCGATCCGGCCATGGTCGGCATCGATGGTCTCGAAGGCGTCGGCGGCCTGCGCCTCGGGCGTCTGGAAGAACATCTCGACCTCGCCGGCGAGGCTTGGCTGGTTGTCCTTCAAGGCGAGGAGATAGTCGGCGCCGCGGTTGAGGATGGTCTGGGCGATCCGGGTCTGGCAGCCCATGGCATCAATGGTGACCAAGGCACCGGTCAGGTGCAGCCGCTCCAGCAACAGCGGGATGGCGATGATTTCGTTGGATTTGCTGCCAACCGCCTGTTGCCCGAGCACCAGCCGCTGGCGGGTGGCCCAGGCGCTGACGACGTGCAGCGGGTGGTCCCCTCCGCGTCGGGCCCGGCGCGAGGTCTTGCCATCGACCGCCACGATGTCGGGCTCATCCTCGCGCAGGCCCTCGACCCAGGCGGTGAAGCAGGCGCCGAACAGCTCCGGGTCGAGCGCATTGATGGCGTCGTTCAGCGTGTCATGCGACGGGATGCCGCGGCGAAACGGCAGCAGGCTGCGCAGAAAGGCCAGCTTCTCCTGGCCCCAGAGCCGGACCTCCACGAAGTCCTCCGCGCCGGCCAGCGTCGCGCACAGCACCAGCAGCATGACCTCCGGCAACGGATACAGCACCTTGCCAGGTTGGCGCGGGTCGTCGAGCGCCGAAAAATGATCGAGCAGGGCCGCGCCAGCCATCGGGAAACCTCCGCATGCGAGGCCCCACGTGAATCAGACTTCGGCCCGCGCCGATATCCCCACGCCGTTCAAGCGATTGCCCTGGCGCAAGACGGCTTCGGATGACGCTTGTGGTGCGCAGACGCGGTCGGCAACCAGCCAGTGCTCCTCGCTGCCGCTGCGCCCATGGCCTTCGTTTCAGCGATCGGGCCGGAGCCGGGCCCTCCCCGCAACGCCGTCGCGCAGCTTTCTTCCCCGCGGCCCTGACGGGCCGCTTCCTCGCGAGGCAAGAAAGCCGCGCGCCGCCGTCCTCCGCTGCGCTGCGGCCCTCCGGCTTCGCCTGCGGGTGCCGGTCCGTCCCGCCCCCGGCCGGGTGATCGCCACGAAGGCCGCGATGGGCGCGGCCCGTGACAGCGAGGACCCGGCCATGACCGACCGCTTCGACGACGCCGAACCCACCCACGCCGCCTCCGCCACCGCGCACCTGCTCGATGAGCTCCAGCTCCACGGCTACCGCCCCTTCGCCGACGAGCCCGACCCTCGGCCGCTGCCCGATCCCGATCGCCTCTCCGGCGCCGTCGCCGACATCTTCGACGCACTCGTCACCAGCCTCGGCGAGACGCGGCTCGAGCCCGATCTGCCCGACCTGCTCTGGTCGCTGGTCAACCTCTTCCATCGCGGCATCGACCGCATCGGCCGCGAGCTCGACACCAACGAGGCCGCGCAGCAACGCTCCCAGCGCGAGCAGGACGGCTCCGAGGTCCGCTCCGTCGAGCTGGAACGCCTCCTCGCCCAGGGCCTCACGCTCATCGAGCGCCGCAACGCCTTCGAGTTCCTCCGCGAGGCCGCCGCCGAGCATTTCGAGCACCGCACCGGTTCCGCCTGGCGCCCGCGCGCGGGATCGATGGTCAGCTGCCGCACGCTGACCGCGGCGATGATCGACAGCCGCGACTTCCTCGCTGCCAGGCGCCGCGCCGAGACTGAGCCGCTGCTGCCCCCGGGCGTGCGCATCGGTTTCGCCGGCGGTGTCGAGTGCAACGACCACCAGCGCATCTGGGCCGCGCTTGACCGCGTGCACGCGAAGCACCCGGAGATGGTGCTGCTGCATGGCGGCACGCCGAAGGGCGCCGAGCGGATCGCCGCCTGCTGGGCCGACCAGCGCAAGGTACCGCAGATCGTCTTCAAGCCGGACTGGCACCGGCATGCCAAGGCCGCCCCCTTCAAGCGCAACGACGCGCTGCTGGAGACGCTGCCGATCGGCGTCATCGTCTTCCCCGGCTCGGGCGTCACCGACAACCTGGCCGACAAGGCGAAGCGCCTCAGCATCCCGCTCTTCGACTTCCGCGGGGGCGGCGGGTAGCGCCGCCCGCACGATGATGCGCTCGCGCAAAGGCGACCCGCTGCGCGCCCGCGATCCGCTACAATCGGAGCGCATCATCGCGCCTCGACCGGGGAGGGTCGCATGACGCTGGGTGTCATCGTCGGCCTGTTCGGCCTCGGCACGATGCTCGTGCTGCTGTTCACGCTCGCCATCTACGCCGTGCCGTTCTTCGTCGGGCTGACGGTCGGCATGTGGGCGTTCGAGACAGGCGCGGGCGTCATCGGCGCCGTGCTGGTCGGCCTCGTCGCGGGCGTGGTCGCGCTGTTCGCTGCGCAGCTGCTCTTCGCCTCGGTGCGCTCACTCGCCCTGCGGGCCGTCATCGCGCTGCTGTTTGCCGCACCGGCTGCCGTGGCCGGCTACCACGCGGTGCTCGGGATCTCCGTGCTACTCGTGCCGTCGGAAGCCTGGCGGCACGTGTTTGCGGCGATCGGCGGCTTCGTGGTGGGTGTTTCCGCTGCCGTGCAGCTGGCGGCTTTCGCGGGCGCCGGCGCCCAGCCGACGCAGGTCACCGCTGGCCGTCCTGACGCGGAGTTCGCCGAAGGGGCGGGACCGGATCAGCCTCGCCTGCCAGCCCGCTCCACGGCACGCCTGCCCGCGCCGTCATCGGGATCGCGCGGCTGAGCCGAAGGAGGGCGGCCCTCGTCGGGAACATCCACGCCCCGCAGCGCCCGGCCAGGATGATACGCCACAGGGCCAGCGTTTCGTTCTCCCCGTTCCGGCCGGATCCTCCCTTGTGCACGCCAGGGACGCCGCGACCGCGATGACTGGTTCATCGCCCTTGTGCCGGGCGCAGCGACAGTCGCCTCCTGTCTCCGTGGTCTGTCCGGTGTCGCGCTGCCACGCTGCCTCGGATGGCCTGATCTGGCCGAGGGACGGCTGACGCCTCGGGCGCCTCGGCCGCAACGGCGCCGGTGTGACTTTCTTCCCCTGCGCGTGCCGCGCATTCCTCGCGAGGCAAGAAAGTCTCCCAGCCCCGTCCTCCGCTGCGCTGCGGCCCGCAAGCGGGTGCGTCGGCGCCCGCCCCCGGCCGGACGATCGCCATCGAGGCCGCGATGGGCGCGGCCCGATCGACAGACAGGAGACAGTCATGGCGACCATCGGCACCTTCACCCGCACCGGCGACGGCTTCACCGGCACGGTCTCGACGCTCACCCTCGACGCCAAGGTCCAGGTCCGGCCGGCCGAGAAGAGCAGCGACAAGGCCCCCGACTTCCGCATCTTCGCCGGCCGCGCCGAGATCGGAGCGGCATGGAAGAAGACCTCGAACGAGGGCCGCGACTACCTCTCGGTCAAGCTCGACGACCCCTCCCTCCCGGCGCCGATCCTGGCGAACCTCTTCGAGATGGAGGGCGGCGAGTTCGAGCTGATCTGGTCCCGCCCCAACGGCAACCGCAGCAGGGAGTGAACGGCCAACGGCGCCCCGCCCGGGAGGGCGGGGCGTCTCCCTCCCACCAAAGCCGCGATACCGCCAGTCCGAATCGCCGGATCGTGCTATCCGATCCCTGAGAGCGCCGCCCAGCGTGGCCGTGTCGACACACGGTTCGCCCCCTCCAGCGGCCCGCTGGGACATCATGGCGACGATCTTCTTTTCCTACTCCCACGCCGACGAGGCACTGCGCGACCAGCTCGAGAAACACCTGTCTGCGCTCAAGCACGAGGGCCTGGTCGAAACCTGGCACGATCGGCGCATCCCAGCCGGCGATGTTTTGGACCACGCGATCAGTGCCGAACTTGAGCGCGCCGATGTCATCCTGCTTCTCGTAAGCGCGGATTTCCTCGCTTCGAGATACTGCTTCGACATCGAGATGCGCCGCGCGATGGAGCGACATGCGGCAACGGAGGCGCGGGTCATCCCTGTCATCCTGCGTCCTTGCGACTGGCACGGCACGCCGTTCGGCAAGCTCGCTGCAACACCGGATGACGGAAAGCCAGTCCGGTCGTTCGCCGATATGGACGAAGGCTTTCTCCAGGTTGTGCGCGCCATCCGTCGGGCCCTGCAATCCAGTGCTCCGATTGCGCCGCCGGCGCGGCAGAGCCGGACGGCTACCAGGCCGCACCCAGAACAGCCCGTTCGCCCGTCACCCAGGTCCAGCAATCTTGGCTTGCCGCGACGGTTCACCGATATCGATCGTGACCGCTTCCGTGACGAAACCTTCGAGTTCTTTGCCGCCTTCTTCGAAAACTCCTTGAATGAGTTGGCGCAGCGACATCCCGACGTTGAGGCGCGCTTCAAGCGCATCGATGCCGAAGCGTTCACGGCGGCGCTGCACCGAGGCGGAGAGAAGGCGGCATCCTGCCACATCTTCCTTGGAAAGATGCCGGATGGAATTGCCTATTCGTCGTCAGAAGGCCAAGCTCGCAACAGCTACAACGAAATCCTCAACGTCGAAGCTGACGAACACGGCCTGTTCTGGCGTCCGATTGGCATGAATATTCGCAACCATGATGCGGGACGTCTCATGCCGCAGGCGGCTGCCGAGGCGTACTGGGAGCTTTTCCTGCGCGATATGCGGCGGTGACGAGGGCGGGATGCCCATCGGTAACATGAAAGGCAGCGCATGCATTTCTGGCCGCCCGTGACTCTCCGTCCCATCGAGGAACTCTCGCCAGGCGAAGCATTCCTATTGGTCGACCTGCCATCACCCGCCGTGGGCTTCTGCGCGCAGGAAGCTGCCGGCGGAGCCATGGCGGACGGCGCGCTACTCGTCCTGCTGAACAGCAGCGCAGATGGCTTGCCCGAGTTTGTTTGGCCGCATGCGCTTCAGGCGTCGTCCGTCCTCTCGTTCGGCGCCGCTGTCCGCTTCCACTTCGACCCGACAAGTCCTCGCATCCGGCTCGCAGCGTCAGGCGGTAGCTGCGAGGGCTGCCTGATCGTCCGCAGGTCCGGCGTCGTCCTGCGCGTGCCTCAACGGCGCGGGGGCATGCGGTTGGGGTCGCGCGATGTCGACATCTCATCCGGCAAGATCACCGCCGGCGGGACGGGAAGTGGGGATGTCGCGATCACGGACTGGGACCTGCGGCTGTCGCCCGCCGACCCTGGCGGGCAGACAATTGTTCTGTTCCGGTTCGGAGCGACAACGTGAGCCACGTTTCGGCTGTGGTGCTGGCGATTGGCCACCGCGTCCCCTAGCCTGCTGACGCAGTGGTTCAGCTACCGCGGCCGCGACCGCTCGCGCCCGATCATCGGCGACCGCCGCAAGCCCTCGCCGCTTGGCGACATTCAGCCGCCCGGCTGGCTGCCGGAATACACGGCCGAACTGCTCAAAGTGCTGAACGTGCTCGGCGGCCTGGTCGCGCTGGAGCCCGCGCAGTCCGACCTGCTGGAGCGCATCTGCAACGGCCCCACGCTGCCGGCCTCGGCGCTGCAAGCCGCGGTCCCGGCGGACGCGACGAAGGCGCCCGCCGCCCGTCGCGGTCGCCGGCGCGTGGCGGCGCATGGCGATCTTTTGGGCGAGACCGATCCCTGATGCGCCGGCGGCGCGCCGTTCAGCCGTTGCGCTGCGCGTTGCGCCAGGCCGTCCAGTCGACGATGCCGTGGTCGCGCACGACCTCGACCGCCTCTGGCCCGGCAACGCCGCAGAACACCACCAGGTTGGGATGGGCAGAGCGCGCGCTGGGCACGAATAGGCCGTCGCGGCCGTGGAAATGCGCGGCCTCGGCAATCTCCTGCGTGCGGGGATATTCGAGCTGCCGTTCGCTGTAGGACAGCTGACCGAACGCGCCGGTCTTGAGGCCCAATCCCGCGAGCACTAGGCCCAATCCCGCGAGCACTTCCAACGAGGCGATGCGCACGCAGGCATCGAGCGTGACGTGAAGCTCGTGCAGGCCGTAGCGCACCTGGGACGGCATCACCGGCTGGCCGCGGCTGAGATGGAAGAACATCTCCGCCCGCGCGCCATCCTCATGCGTCGAGGTGTAGAGAACCTCGAAGCTGCGATCATCCCAACGGCCGCCGACCGCGCTGCATTGCGTCGGGTCGCGCCCTTCGCGCACGACGCGCCACACCGGGCCGCTCCAGGCCTCCCGCGGCAGGGCCTCGACGGCGTCGAGCAGGTGGTTGTCGCGAGGGGAGCGGGCCGCGGCCATGCGTCAGAGATACACGTCCGAGTCCAGCCGATCGAGGATGCGCAGGATTTCCTCGGACCGATTCTGGTTGATCAGGTCGATGGCGCGCTGGCCATCAAGCTGCGGATGACGCGCATAGAGCCAGGTGCGGATTTCATCCGCGCTGTAGTACTCGGAGAGACGTTGGACGATGAAGTGCAGGTCCGACAGCACCAGCTGCGTGTCCGGCTGCGGCTTGACCGTGCCCGACTTCCAGCGCGAGACGGTGGCCTTGGAGACATCGGCGATATTGGCGATGTCGGTGCCCGACAGGCCGCCGAACTCGTTCAGATCGTCGATGTAGCGGGGCATTGCGCCCGATTTGCCGCTCACGGCTGCCCCTTTGCGGACTTGGGTGCTCCTCCACTCCGAAGCGCGGCCACGCGCGCACGAGGCACATCGCTGCCGCGAGTCTCGTGGATGGTCTCCAGGGTCGTGCGGATTTTCTCGGTCGTCCGGCTATGGTCCGCGAGCCGCTTCATCAGGGCTTCCAGATCGATGTTGTGGCGCGCCGCTTCGGCAGCGTCCGGGCGCAGTGCCTTGATCTCGCGCGCCGTCCTGTCGGCTTTCGCCATGGGCCCGTCGTGGCTGAGAAAATACGTCTCGCGTCGAAGGTCGGGCACGGCCTCCAGCTTCGCGATGCTGCTGAAGAACTGCCGCGCCGCATGCCCCCGCGGATCGGCGACCATGCTGTCGTACCCCTTGCAGCACGCGCGATCAGCGCATCCGCAGATGCGGCGGCCATTCTTCGCGCTGGCGAGAACGTCGAGCTCGCTGCGCGTCAGCGTGCGGTTGAGGCCAGGTATCGACAGCCGGACAGCGCGGCCGAACTTCGCGTCGTCGGGTCGCGGCTTGGCTGGTTTGTGCCAGTCGCCCGTATCGAAGCGCTCGCGCTCGCCGATGCCCTGTGCGATGCCGGAGACCCCGCCGAACGCCAAGGCAGCCTGGCCTGCCAGCCCGCCCAGATGATCGGCGATCACGGGCTTGCCGAGGTTGTGCAGCCCCGCCACGGCCGAGAGGTAGCGGCTCAATTGCAGGGGACCGGCATCGGCGCCCAAACCCACGACGCGCAGCCAGACGTAATCGATGGGAAGCGCGGCCAGCGCCGCGACCAGCAATCCGCGATGATTCTGGTCGTTCAGCATCGCGTTCGGAACGATCAGCGGATAGTCGATCGCGATGCCCTGGCCTCCCTCGCGGTCGAGCGCTCTCCGCAACGCGATGCAGACGTCGCGATCCACGGAGAACCAATCGTGGAATGCCGGATCGCCCAGGTGATGCGCCGGCGACAAGACAGCGGTGACGCACGACGACACCGCCAGACGCGCGATCTGGCCGATGACGTCGGTCTTTGCGTCGGCCCGGAAATGATCGGGGCCGAGCGGCCCGGCGCCTTCGGGCAAGGCCCATGGTGCGCCGCGAACCCGCCCGGCGTGCCGGCCGACGCATGCGAGCTCTGCCGCCTCGGTATCCAGGACGATCTCGCCGCCGGCGTCCCGGACTGCCGCAGTGAGCTCTCGCTGATTGCGCAGGCGGGAGGCTTCCACGACCAGGCGGCGGGCCGGCAAATGACCTGCCGCATGAAGATCCGCGAGCTTCCGATGGGCCTCGCCGACCCAGAGATAGGTTGCGATCGGCGACGAGGGGGCCGGGGAAGGCTTCGGAAAGGGGAGTATCTGGGCGGCCAAGAAACACCTCGCGCATCGGCGTTTCACGTATACTTATTCCTGAAACGCCAATGCGTCAAGCAAAAGGCTGGCGTGGCGCGCATCTACGGGCGGTTGCGCGTCGTGCCTGAGCGACCCCCACGGCGAAGCGGAGCGGCGGCGGCGGTCTCGTCGTCCGGCGCGACAAGCGCGACGTGACTGACGCCCAGGGCGGTCGCCAACTCGAAAAGGGTGACAATGGTGGGGTTGCGGCGGCCGCGTTCCAGGCTGCTCAGGTATTGCTGGCTGAAGCCCGACTTTTCGGCGAACGCTTCCTGCGTCAGGCCCACTTCGAGCCGGATGCGACGCACATTCCTCCCAACCAACCGCCGCATATCCATGCCGGCACGGTTGGCGCGCTACATACTTTGAGTTTATCACCTATAGTGTGTATCGGCGTTTGCCATTGAGTTGCGCGTCAGGGATGGCGCACGGCGCACCAATCAATGACGCTGAGGCTGTGCGTGCACCGAGTCGTCGATGAGCGGAGGAGCTTGCATGGGCATCGGGACGATTCTCGACAGGCCGCCCAACGAGCCGACTGTCACCGAGTATGATCTTGCCCAGAAGGTGACCTATCTCCGGCTGCTTGATGCCGCGGCCGAGCACGCCGATTGGCGCGAAGTTGCCCGCATCGTTCTTGGCCTGGACCCGGACCGCGACCCTGACCGTGCCAAGCGCATCCACGACAGCCACCTTGCCCGCGCCCTTTGGATGACCGGGGCCGGCTATCGCGACCTCCTGCAGCGAGGCTCCACAAACTGACCAGCGTTGCGCCGGTGGCAACACGGGTTGCCCGGCGTGCGCCTCCACAACTCGCCGAATGGTCGCATCTCTCCGCATGCTGCGCGCGGAGCGTGTGCTCCGCCCTATGCCGGAGCCTTTCCATGCCGTCGCGAGACTGGCGGTCGGCCGCCGCCTACGCAGATCTGGAGAGCGCCTCGGCGCGCGATCTCGCCTGGGAGTTCCTCCGGCGCAACCCGCGCTATGTGCGCGACTGGGAACAGCTCGACGACACGGGGCCCGACGACGCGGCCGAGTCTGTCGCCGAGCGCTGGGGGGTGCGATTTCCCGGCCGACCCGACGCTCGACGCGCGCGCGGCGGGCGTCGTCTGGATGCCGGCGCTCTGCACCGCCACCGTGGCGCTCTCGGCCTTGCCGCCGTCATTCTCGCCACGCTCTCCGGCTGCCCTGCCGCCTGTGAACTCGCCGCGCCAGGCGAGTGACGGCCTGCACGGCGTCGTCGGGACCCCATTGCTGCCGGTCTGGCTGCTCGGCGATCCGCCGCCCGCCGCGCCGCTCGGCGTCCTCATCCCGCTCGATGACCTGACGCCCAGGAGGATGGCTGCCGCGCTGCGCCTCTGGCACGCGTTGCATGGCCGCCCCGGACGAGAGCGCATCACGCGTGACCAGCGGCGGCAGTTGATCCTCCGGCTTCGCGCGCTGGATGGACACGCCGACGGCGCAGCCCTCCGCGACCTGGCTCGCGGCCTGTTCGGCGCCGATCACGTCCCCGACGGCCCTGCCTGGAAAACCCACGATCTGCGCAGCCGCACGCTACGGCTCCTCGCCACCGCCCGCGCGCTGCGTGATGGCGGCTACCGGGAGTTGCTGACGGCGGGGCCAAGCGTCCGGCTCTGACCTCCGCACAGGGGGTCCGCTTTCTCCGCCGCAGTCTTCGGACTCCCCCGCCGCGACCCCGCTTCGCCAGCCTCCGATGCAACCGCCGCGCCTCATGCGCGGCATCCGACAGCATCACCGGAGGCTCCCGATGCCCGACCCGAATGCCGGCCTGCCACCACGCTACCTTCGCACGCCCGAGGCCGCGCGTTTCCTCGGCCTGTCCGGCCGCACCCTCGAAAAGCACCGCACCTACGGCACCGGCCCGCGCTACTCGAAGCTGGGCGGTCGCGTCGTCTACGCGATCACAGACCTCCAGGCCTGGGTGAACCGCGGCACCAAGGCCTCGACCAGCGACGACACGGGCGAGACCGTACTGCCCGCCAAGCGCCATGCCGCCGTCTCGCCGGCCTATTCCGGCGCAGCACGGCGCTAACCCCACGATGCACTGCGATCGAACCCCCAGCGAGCGGCTCAGGCTGAGCCCGTTCGACGCCCTTCCTAACCAGGGACCGCCGCGCCGCGACCAGCGCGACCTGATGGAGCGGCCGTTCTTCTCGCTCGCCAAGGGCCGTCGCGTCGCACCGATCCTCTACCGCGCCGGTGATGTCGAGGTGCAAGTCCACGCCGTTCCCGAACACGGCATGGCGACCATCTGGGACGCCGACGTGCTGATCTGGGCCGGCTCACAGATCGTCGAGGCCGCCGACCAAGAGCTCGCAGCCTCCCGGTTCATGCGCTTCGCGCCGCACCAGCTGCTAACCGCCATCGGGCGCGGCATCGGCCAGCAGCAGTACCTCCTGCTCAAGGCGGCGCTCGCCAGGCTCCAGTCGACCGTGGTGCGCACCAGCATCCGCCACGGCGCGCACTGGCGGCGCCAGCAATTCTCCTGGATCAACGAGTGGGAGGAGCGGGTCACCGCCTCCGGCCGCGCCGACGGCATGGAGTTCGTGCTGCCGGACTGGTTCTACCGCGGCGTCCTCGACCGCCAACTTCTGCTGACCATAGACCCGGCCTATTTCCGCCTTACTGGCGGCATCGAGCGCTGGCTCTACCGCGTCGCGCGCAAGCACGCCGGCCACCAGCCGTCCGGCTGGGCGTTCGAGTTCCGGCACCTACACGCCAAGTCCGGCAGCCTCGCGCGCTTCGCCGACTTTGCGCTCGACCTCCGCCGAATCGCCGCGCGCCAGAGCCTACCCGGCTATCGCCTCGCCATCCGCCGCGATGCGGGCGGCACCGAACTGATGCGGATCACGCCGTGCAGCCGCCACGCCGGCTCTGTGGATAACTTGTGCAGGCCTGTGGAACCGCACGGCAGATCAGGCGCAGGAGATTCGGCAGATCAGGCGCAACCGACACGGCAGATCAGGCGCACGAACCACCCGCAAGCCGTTGCGGCACAAGCGGAATTCTGGCCCGTAAAGACTCTAATTGAGTCTAATTCTAATGAAGGTAGGCCCAGCGCGGTCGGTGGAAAACACGACCGGGACGGGGAGCGGGAGGCGGCGCCATGACGGCGCTGACCCGCGTCGAGCTGCTGTGGCTCGAGGGCCGCGTCGAGCGCTGGATCCGCTTCGGGCGGATTGCCGAGGAGACGATCCTCGACCGCCGGCGCCGCGTCGTCGCCTTCGCCACGAGTGAGGTGTTCGCCTTCGTGCGGTGGGCGTCGAACGGCTACGGCACCGTGGTCAGCCGCATCGACATCCTGCGCGCCGTCGCACCTGGAGAGGCCTTCAGCACGATCGGCTTCGTGGAGCCGGGGGCGGAGATCCTGCTGCGCCTCTCCGGCTGGCCGAAGGTCAACGAGGTGCTGCGCGCGATCGACGCGGTCGAGCGCGCGGGCGTCGCGCCCGAGGAAGCCTGTCCGGACCACTGGCGGCACGTGATGAACCGCCTCGCTGCCGGTGAGCAGCCGCGCGCCTACACGCGCGAGCGCCACCGCGCCTGGCTGCTGCGGCGGAGGATCGACGCATGACGGCGGGGCGGAGACGGCGCGCGGCGCCCGTTGTGGCAACTCTCGCCGGGCTGGGGCTGATTGCTGTTCCAGCGGTCGCGGAGTGGCAGCCGCGCATCATCTGGAATGCGTCGGCGAGCGTGCCGCTCGGCCTCTACATCGCGGCAGCGGCCGACGATATCGCGCTGGGCGACCTCGTCCTAGTCCGCCCGCCCGAGACACTGGCGGCGTTCCTCGCCGAGCGAGGCTATGTCGCGCGCGGCGTGCCGCTGCTGAAGCACGTCGCCGCCCTGCCGCCGCAGGTGGTGTGCGCAGAGGGCACCGCGATCATGGTCGATGGCGAGACGGTGGCACACCGCCGCATGGCTGACCGCCTGGGCCGCCCGCTACCGACCTGGCACGGCTGCCACAGGCTGGAATCCGGCGAGGTGTTCCTCCTCAACGCCGACGAGCCGGACAGCCTCGACGGCCGCTACTTCGGGCCTCTCCTGCGCACGAGCATCGTCGCCAGGCTGCGTCCGGTCTGGATCACGGACCGCAGACCATGAGCACGACGCCCCCTTTCCACGCGCGCCCATCGACGCCGCGCGACGCTCAAGCAGGACGCGTTGGACCGCACGCGCCCTCCCTCCCGTCCCGGTCGTGTCTCTGCGTCGCCGCCGTGCTGCTGCTGGTCAGCCTTCCGCTGTCCCGGGTGGCGGCGCAGACGATCCACGCTGCCGAGATCGCTGCCGCATCGCAGCGCTTCGGCATTCCGGAAGCCTGGATCCGAGCGGTGATGCGCGCGGAGAGCGCCGGCGATCGGCACGCCGTGTCGCACCGCGGCGCCATGGGGCTGATGCAGGTGATGCCCGCGACCTGGGCAGGCCTGCGCGCCCAGCACGGTCTCGGCGCAGATCCCTTCGCACCACAGGACAGCATCCTGGCGGGCACCGCGTATCTGCGTGAAATGCTGGAGCGCTTCGGGTCGGTATCGCTGATGCTGGCCGCCTACAACGCCGGGCCGCGTCGGGTGGAGGCACATCTGGCGACGGGGCAGCCGCTGCCTGCGGAGACGCGAGCCTATGTCGCAGCCCTCGCACCGCTGCTGACAGGTGACGCCGGTACCGCTGCGCCTGGCCAGGTTGCGGTGCGAGCGGCCCGTGGCGCTGAGGCAATCTTCGTGCAGCTCGGCGGTCACAATACGGCACCAACGCGTTCGATCTTCGTGCCGGTTGGCGGCGCGACGATCGCAGCCGGCACACCAGCCGCGCAGCCATTCGTCGGCCGATCCCGAGCAGCGGAGGCGCACGAGGCTGACGGTCCAGCGGGCCATCGCGGCTCCATCTTCGCCATCCGTCACAGCCGGGGCGGTGCACCATGAGCGATGGCGTTGGGACACAGGGCATCGCGCGGCCCTGCAGTCTCACCGATGTCGCACGTGCGCGCACGCTCGGGTGCTTCTGTCGTGCTGCCGGCTACTCCAGGACCGACCACCAAAGCGGTGGAGGCGGCGAACCGAGGAACCCCGACCGGAGATCGCCAGATAAAAGCAGGGCTGGCGGTCGGTCGTATGTACCTGATCAAGCACAGGAATTCGTGCCACGCGCCAAAGTGGCGGCTGGCGCTTGCTGCCAAAAGCCAAGGCAAATCAGAGGTCTCAGCGCCAGCCGCCTCCGGGCCCAAGTGGATCGGCACCAATGACGGCCCGCGACGACGACCTGCATGTTCGACCTGGCCGTATCGGCGATACGCGTGCGCCGACACGGCGCGCGCGGAGCTTCGTCGGCCAAGTCATGCGTGCCGTCCGCAAGGCCGGCCATACCGGCCCCGGCTTCGGCCACGGCACGCGGGGCGCCGGCCGCTCGCGTTTCGGGCGGGGCCGCGCCGCAGCGGCACAGACCGCGCTCCGCTCGCCGTCGCGACGCGTCGTGGTGAAGGCGCGCGTCGTGCGCCATCAGGGCACGCGCTTCCGATCCGCGTCGCTCGCGACCCACATCGGCTACCTCCAGCGCGAAGGGGTCACCCGTGATGGTGCCAAGGCGCGGCTCTTCGATCCAGACTCGGACAACGCGAACGGCCCAGACTTCGCGGAGCGCTGCACGGATGACCGGCACCACTTCCGCTTCATCGTCAGCCCGGAGGACGCGCCCGTGCTCGTGGACCTCAAGGCCTGGACGCGCGATCTGATGCGCCGGGCCGAGCGGGACCTGGGCAGCCGCCTCGACTGGGTCGCGGTCGATCACTGGAACACCGACAACCCGCACGTCCATGTCCTGGTGCGCGGCCGGGCCGAGGATGGCGGCGACCTGGTGATCTCGCGCGACTACATCTCGCGCGGCTTCCGTGGCCGCGCCGAGGCGCTCGTCGAGCTGGAACTCGGGCCGCGGACCGACAAGGAGATTCGCAGCGCGCTCGAGGCCGAAGTCGGTGCCGAGCGCTGGACCGGTCTCGACGGCGCGCTGCGCGCCGCCGCCGATGAGGGGGGCGGCATCCTGGACCTGCGCCCCGCCGGCGCGGACGCTGCCGATCCGGAACTCCGCCGCCTCATGATCGGCCGGGCACAGACCCTGGAGCGGTTCGGTCTCGCCGAACGCCATGGCCCCGCGGTCTGGATGCTCAGGCCCGGCATGGAGGAGACCCTGCGCGCCCTCGGCACCCGCGGCGACATCATCAGGACCATGCACCGCGCCTTGCAGAAGCTCGGTGCCGAGCGCGCGGCCGGCGACTTCGCCATACATGGCGAGCGGCCCGTGCCGATCATCGGCCGCCTTGTCGAGCGCGGCATCGGCGACGAGCTCAAGGGCCGCGGCTACGCGATCATCGACGGCATCGATGGCCGCGTGCACCACCTCCGCTTCGCGGACATCGAGGCAGCCGGCGACGGGCATCCAGGGGCGGTCGTCGAGCTCCGCCGCTACCAGGATGCCGGCGGGAGGGAGCGCAGCGCCCTTGCCGTGCGGTCGGACCTGCCGGTCGAGGCGCAGATTACCGCAAATGGCGCGACCTGGCTGGACCGGCGCTTGGTGGACCGAGAGGCGCTGCCGCTGGCCGGGCAGGGCTTCGGCGCGGAAGTCGAGGGCGCGCTCGCTCGCCGCACCGAGCATCTCGTCGCAGCCGGTCTTGCGCGCCGGCAGGGTCAGCGCGTGGTGTTCGCGCGAGACCTGCTCAACACGCTGTGCCAACGCGAGCTGGAGGCGGCTGCCGCGCGGGTGACGGCCGAGACGGGGAAGCCGTGGCGGCCGGCGCGGGAGCGAGACAGCGTCGCCGGGGTCTTCACCCGGCGGCTCGACCTGGCCTCCGGGCGCTTCGCGATGATCGACGACGGACTCGGGTTCCAGCTGGTGCCGTGGAAGCCATCGATGGAGCGGCAGCGGGGACTGGCCGTGACGGGAAGCATTGCGCCCGGCGGCGGTCTCGAGCTCACGCCCACGCGCAAGCGAGGCCTCAGCCTCTGACCGGATGCCGTGCCGTCGCATCGGCCCGGAAGGAGTCCCCCGCCGTTTCGCGCGATGCGCCCGCCGCCGGCACGATGCCGACCTTTGGCCGCTTGAACCTCACCGCATCGATCGCGCACCACTCACGGCATGATCGCCGCGCTCCCCACCCACCCATGACCGCCACCAAGATCCTCTGGGGCCAGGTCCTGGTTGTCTTCCTGATCGTGCTTGCCGCGGTCTGGGGTGCGACGCAATGGGTCGCCTGGCGCCTCGGCTACCAGGCGCAGCTCGGCCAGCCGATGGACGTTTGGGCCGGCGTGCCGGTGTATCCGCCGCCGGCATTCTTCCTGTGGTGGTACTGGTACGACGCCTACGCACCGAGCGTGTTCTACGAGGGCGCCGTCATCGCCGCGGCCGGGGGCTTCGCGGCGATCGGCATCGCCATTGGCATGTCGGTCTGGCGCGCCCGCGAGGCGCGGGACGTGACCACATATGGCTCCGCCCGCTGGGCGACGGAGCGTGAGGTGCGGGATGCCGGTCTGCTTGCGCCCGACGGCGTCGTGCTCGGCTCGTTCGCGCAGCGCTATCTCCGTCATGACGGGCCGGAGCACGTGCTGTGCTTCGCCCCGACCCGCTCGGGCAAGGGCGTGGGCCTCGTCGTGCCGACGCTGCTGACCTGGCCCGGCTCGGCCATCGTGCACGACATCAAGGGCGAGAACTGGCAGCTCACCGCCGGCTGGCGGGCGCGCTTCGGTCGCGTGCTGCTGTTCGACCCAACCAACCCGGCGAGCGCCGCCTACAACCCGCTGCTCGAGGTTCGCCGTGGCGACAGCGAGGTGCGCGACGTGCAGAACATCGCCGACATCCTGGTTGATCCCGAGGGCGCGCTGGAGCGACGGAACCACTGGGAGAAGACCAGCCACTCCCTGCTGGTGGGCGCCATCCTGCACGTCCTCTACGCCGAGCAGGACAAGACGCTCGCCGGCGTGGCGGGATTCCTCTCCGATCCCCGCCGCGCGATCGAGCGCACGCTCGCCGCGATGATGACGACGCCGCACCTCGGCGACCGGCCACACCCCGTTGTCGCCTCCGCCGCGCGCGAGCTGCTCAACAAGTCGGACAACGAACGATCCGGCGTGCTCTCAACGGCCATGAGTTTCCTCGGCCTCTACCGCGATCCGGTCGTCGCGCAGGTCACTCGCCGCTGCGACTGGCGCATCACCGACCTGGTCGAGGCCCGCGAGCCGGTGACGCTCTACCTCGTCGTCCCGCCCTCCGACATCGTCCGCACCAAGCCGCTGGTGCGGCTCGTGCTGAATCAGATCGGCCGCCGGCTGACGGAAGCGCTGGAGAACGAACGCCGCCGCCATCGCCTACTGCTGATGCTGGACGAATTTCCTGCCCTCGGGCGGCTCGACTTCTTCGAGAGCCAGCTCGCCTTCATGGCGGGCTACGGTATCGGGTCCTTCCTCATCGCGCAGTCGTTGAACCAGATCGAGCGCGCCTACGGGCCGAACAACGCGATCCTCGATAACTGCCATGTCCGCGTCGCCTTCGCGACGAATGACGAGCGTACGGCCAAGCGCGTATCCGATGCGCTCGGCACAGCAACGGAGATCCGCGACAGCCGGAACTATGCGGGGCACCGGCTCTCGCCATGGCTCGGCCACCTGATGGTCAGCCGCCAGGAGACGGCGCGGCCGTTGCTGACGCCGGGCGAGGTGATGCAGCTGCCCCCCACTGACGAGATTGTCCTGGTGTCGGGCTGCCCGCCGATCCGTGCGCGTAAGGCGCGCTACTACGAGGATCGGCAGCTGCGCGCACGCGTTGTGGCGCCGCCTGATACCCTGGCGGCTGCGCCGCCTGCGCTTTGTGCGGATGACTGGAGCGCGCTTAAGCCTGTAGCGCGTGAGACAGCACCATCAGCCACCAACCCGAGCGATGATGCTGACGGTGGCATCCGCCGGGAGCCGACCCTGCCCGAGCACGAGCAGATCTCGCCGGAGCCAGGGCCGCCGCCCGAGAAGGAGTTCGTCTTCGCGGAGGATGAGCAGGACGACGATGCCGCACGCACCCGGGCGCTCGCTGCGCGCGCACGCCGCGTGGCCCGGCAGGCGGCGCTTGATCCCGACGACGGCATTGCCCTCTAAGCCGCCATGCGCGCCAAGGCGACCTTCCGTCTGCCGCCCGACCTGATGCGCCGCCTCGCCGATTACGCGGCACGGAAGCGGATCAGCCAGGCCGTCGTGATCGAGGCCGCACTCGAGAGTTACCTGTCTCCCGATGGTCCCGACCGACTGGAGGCGGCCCTGGCACGTCGGCTCGATCGCCTGTCGCGGGCGAGCGAACGACTGGAGCGCCACGTCACCATCGGAAACGAGGCGCTCGCGCTGTTCGTCCGGTTCTGGCTCACCAGCACGGCGCCACTTCCTGACGCGATGCAAGCGGCCGCGCAGGCGAAGGGCCGCGAACGTTACGAGGGCTTCGTGGAAGCGCTTGGCCGTCGGCTGGCAACCGGCAAGGTGCTGGCCGATGACATCCCGCGTGAGTCCGACGCGGGTCTGCCAAGTGCGACAGAGGACGACCAATTGCCACGCGCAGGCGCCCGCGCTCCCTGATCGCGAAACGCCCGCCACCGCAGCAAGGCCGCGCGCCTTGACCACGCACCCAGCCGACCGCCATTCTGTTGCCAAGGGGCCTTCCGCGATCGCCCCGTGAGGCTTCGGCTCAAGTATCGCGTCCAGGCTTCCGTGATCTGCACGGATAGTGAGGGCGTGTCATGCCGAGTCCAGACATCATCACCATTGCCCAGCTCGTCCGCCTGGCCGGAACCGCCGAGGCGCCGGTCATCGTGGACGTCCGAACCGAAGAAGACTTCGCCAAGGATCCACGCAGCTTGCCCGGCGCCGTCCGTCGCGACTTCAGAACGGTCGCGTCCTGGGTCGGCGACTTCGCCGGTCGCACCGTCGCCGTCGGTTGTCAGCGCGGGCTCAAGCTCAGGCAGGGCGTCGCGGCCTGGCTCCGCCACGCCGGCACGCCGGCCGAGGCGGTGGAGAGCGGCTTCGAGGGCTGGGTCGCGTTCGGCGGGCTCCTCGTGAAGCCCGACCATGTACCGCCTCGCGACGAGCGGGGCCGCACGCTCTGGGTCACTCGCGCGCGGCCCAAGATTGACCGCATCGCCTGTCCCTGGCTGATCCGCCGCTTTGTCGATCCGGATGCCGTATTCCTGTTCGTCGCGCCATCCGAAGTGGAGGCGGTGGCCGAGCGCTTCGGTGCGACGCCATTCGACATCGAGGGCGTCTTCTGGAGCCATCAAGGCGAGCTCTGCACCTTCGACGTCATGATCGAGCAGTTCGGGCTGCGCTCCGAGCCGCTGCTGCGGCTGGCAGCCATTGTCCGAGCCGCCGATACTGCACGGCTGGATCTTGCGCCCGAAGCGGCAGGACTTCTCGCTGTCTCACTCGGCCTGTCACGCATGTACCGGGACGACCTGGCGCAGCTCGACGCGGCGATGGGCCTCTATGACGCACTCTACCGCTGGGCGCGCGACGCCACCGGCGAAACTCACAACTGGCCGGCGCCTGGAGCCAAAGTATGAGCACGACGGATACGACTGCCGCTGCCGCATCTGCGGAGGCCGCCGCAGCAATTAACCGGCTGCCCTCCTTCGCCGCGGCGGTGCGTGTGTGGCTCAAGATCGGCCTTCTGTCCTTTGGCGGACCGGCCGGACAGATCGCGCTGCTGCACCGGGAGGTGGTGGATGACCGCCACTGGATAGGCGAACGTCGGTTCCTCCAGGCGCTGAACTTCTGCACGCTGCTGCCGGGGCCGGAAGCGCAGCAGTTGGCGACCTATCTCGGCTGGATCATGCATGGCGTGAAGGGTGGGCTCGCTGCGGGGCTGCTGTTCATCCTGCCCGGCGCCGCGGTCATGCTGGTGCTGTCGGTGATCTACGCGACGCTCGGCGAGGTTCCGCTGGTCGCCGCGCTGTTCTTCGGGCTGAAATGCGCGGTCCTGGTGCTGGTGGTCGAGGCGCTGCTGCGCATCGGGCGCCGTGCCCTGAAGGGCCGAGCCGCCTGGGTGCTCGCGGGTGCAGCCTTCGTCGCGTTGTTTTTCCTGAACCTGCCCTTTCCGGCCGTCGTCCTGGCCGCCGGCATCATCGGATATCTTGCGCCCGGCCATTTCTCGGCCGGTGGTCATGGCAAAGCCAAGGGCGATGCGGCGGCGCTGATCGACGCGGTGCTGGCGGCTGACCCGGGGCGGCCGGCGCGGCTGGCTGCTGACGCGCGCAAGGCGGGCATGGTGGCGCTGGCGCTTTGGCTCGTGCCGGTTGCCGTGCTGATGGTGACGGTTGGCGGAACCTATGCCGACATCGCCTGGTTCTTCTCCAAGATGGCGGTGGTGACGGTGGGCGGCGCCTACGCGGTGCTGGCCTATGTCGCGCAGGACGCCGTGCAGGCCTATGGCTGGCTGTCGCCAACCGAGATGCTGGCCGGCCTTGGCCTGGCCGAGACCACGCCCGGGCCACTCATCCTGGTGCTGCAATTCGTGGGCTTCCTGGCCGGCTTCCGCGCGCCGGAGGGGTTGAGTGGCCTTGGCGGTGGGATCATCGCCTCCCTGCTGGTGCTGTGGGTGACCTTCGCGCCTTGCTTTGCTTTTGTCTTCCTGGGTGCGCCGGTCATCGAGAAGCTGCAGGACAACAAGGCACTCTCGGGCGCGCTCGCGGCGATCACCGCCGCGGTGG
Source organism: Falsiroseomonas sp. HC035 (assembly GCF_050563525.1). Lineage (NCBI taxonomy): Bacteria > Pseudomonadati > Pseudomonadota > Alphaproteobacteria > Acetobacterales > Roseomonadaceae > Falsiroseomonas > Falsiroseomonas sp. HC035. The sequence continues at coordinate 14,399 of NZ_JBNXUN010000014.1, read as the reverse complement.
TCGGCGTCGTCGCGAACCTGGCCGTCTGGTTTGGGCTGCGCGTTCTGTTCCGCGATCTGGTGGATGTTCGATTCGGACCGGTGGCGGTCGGGCTGCCGGTGCCGACCAGCCTCGATCTTGCGGCCCTATCGCTCGCCGTTCTGGCGGCGGTAGCGCTCTTCCGGCTGAAGCAGGGCGTATTGCGCACACTGGGCATCACCGCCGCTGCTGGCGTCGTACTGCACCTGCTGAAGTTGCTGTGACCAGGCTGAGCGCCTCTGCGCCGGTCCTCGTGCTCGGCGCTGGCGATGTGGGCTCGGCCGTCGCGCATGTCCTGTTCACAGCCGGCGTCAGCGTCGCGCTGCAGGAGGGCCCATCGCCGCCAACAACGCCACGGCGGGGGATGGCCTTCGCCGACGCCTTCTTCGACGGGGAGGCGAGCCTTGCCGGCGTGGCGGCGCGCTGTGCGGAAACGCCAGGATCGCTGCGGACCATATGGGCGGCGCACAGCATCCTTCCCTTCCTCACGCGCGCGGTTGAGGAGGCGCTTGCCGCTGAGCGTTGGGGCGCGGTGGTGGACGCGCGCATGCGCAAGCGGGCCATCCCCGAGGATTTGCGGGGAGCGGCGCCGTTGGTGCTTGGGCTAGGTCCAGGCTTCGTGGTGGGCACCAACTGCCATGTCGCGATCGAGACCAGTTGGGAGGCGTTGGGGAAGGTGGTCGCGGTGGGGGCCACGTTGCCGCTGCGCGGCGAGCCAAATCCGATCGGCGGCGCCGGGCGCGAGCGAACACTCTACGCCGCTGCGGACGGCGTATTCCGGACCAAACACAGGATTGGCGATCACGTCTCGTCGGGCCCCATAGGCGCGCTCGACGGCACGCCAGCTCAGACGCCCATGCCTGGCGTCCTGCGCGGCCTTGTGCGCGACGGCGTCCGCGTGCGCGCTGGCGCGAAGCTCGTCGAGGTGGATCCGCGGGGTGATCCCGCCCTCTGCTTCGGCCTGGGGGAACGGCCGAAGCGCATCGCCGCCGCGGTGCTCGGCGTGTTGCAGCCCACCACGCCATGACCCCGCTTCCGGAGCACGAAGCCAGACACGCCATGCGCCGCATTCTCTGGGCGCGCGGCTTCCGGGATTTTGGCGACGGCCTGGTCGCCGTGTTGCTGCCGGCGTGGTTCCTGGCGCTGGGCTATGGCGCGGCGGAGATCGGCGCCGTCTCGACTGTGGCCCTGCTCGGATCGGCGCTAATGACGCTGGGGGTGGGTCTGCTCGGCGCGCGCGCTGACCCGCGGGTGCTGCTGCTGCTCGCGGCCGTGCTCATGGCCGCGACGGGCCTGGGCTTCGTCTTCGCGACCGGCCTCGGCATGCTGATGGCCATTGCCCTGGTGGGTACCATCAACCCCTCGGCGGGCAGCGTGAGCATCTTCGCACCGCTGGAACAGACGATGCTGACGCGAGCAGCACGGGACGGCACGCGCACCGCCGTCTTCGCGCGCTACAGCTTCGTGGGCTCCTTCGCCGCCGCCGGCGGCGCGCTGGCCGCAGGCGGAGCGGACGGCCTCAAGGCGCTCGGGCTGGGGGAACTGACGGCATTTCGTTCCGCCTTCCTGCTCTATGCCGTGCTCGGCGTTGCCTGCTGGCTGGCCTATCGCGCGCTGCCGCCCCTACCGCCCGAGGTTCGGCAGGCCGCCCATGCCCCGCTCGGCCCCTCGCGGGGCATCGTGCTGCGTCTCGCGGCGCTGTTCAGCGTGGACAGCTTCGCCGGTGGTCTTGCGGTGCAGGCGCTGCTGGCGCTGTGGCTGTTCGAGCGGTTCGACCTGTCCCTGGCGCAGGCGGGCCTGTTCTTCTTCTGGACGGGGGTGCTGTCGGCCTTCTCGTTCCCGGTGGCGGCCTGGCTGGCCGGGCGGATCGGGCTGATCAACACCATGGTCTTCACCCACATCCCATCCAGCCTTTGCCTGATCGCGGCCATGTTCGCGCCGGGCGTAGAGTGGGCGCTGGGGCTACTGCTGCTCCGCTCGGCGCTATCCCAGATGGATGTGCCGACCCGGACCTCCTACGTCATGGCGGTGGTGACGCCCCCCGAGCGCACCGCCGCGGCCAGTTTCACGGCTGTGCCGCGCAGCCTGGCGGCGGCGGCCGGCCCGGCGATTGCCGGGGCGATCTTCGCGGCCGGTTGGCAAGCGACGCCCTTCATCATCTGCGGCGTGCTGAAGATCGGCTATGACCTCGCTCTGCTTTGGGCGTTCCGCCACATCCGCCCCCCGGAGGAGCGATAGCCTCCGCGATGGACAGGCGCGGCGCGCAAATGCTACGCGCCGCGGTGTGACATTTCGCGTGGCCCGTCGTGTTCGGCTTGTGCTCGCGGCCCTGATGCTCCTGACGGGGCTTCTGGGCCAGGTTGGGCATGCCTGGGCGCATGGCGCCGGCTCCGACCCGGCGGGAGCTTGGCTTGCCGCGCTTCAGGCCGAGCGCGAGTGGCTCGCCAGCAGCGCCGCCGACCCCGCGGACACATCGGTGCAGGTTTTCGGTGCTGAAGGTCGCCATAGCCATGGCGACGGCCCGACGCACCAGCATGATGGGCCGGACGGCCTTTTGGCCGACCATGCCCATGGCGTCGCCTTTCTGCTTCCTGCCGTCTCCGGCCTGGTCCACCGGACCGTCGGTGGATCACCAGCCTGGACCTTCAGTGCAGGATTGGTCGGAGCGCAATCCGAACACCCCGATCGGCCACCACGGATCGACGCACCGCTCGCCTGAGCCGCCGGCGCTTCTGCGCCGAACCGCGTCATATTCCGTGGAGTTCCCATGCCTGATCTGTTCTCGCGCGCCCGTGCCGGGCTGCGCTGCCTTGCCCTCTGTTCCCTGCTGATCACCGCGCCCGCCTTCGCCGGTCCCGGCGGCCCTGACCACCAGCATGGTCCGGAACCCACCGCCACGGCCCTGCCCCAGAGCCCAAGGCTCGTAGCCGTCTCCGAGGCCTGGCAGCTCGTCGGCATCCTCAAGGGCGGCGCGCTGACGCTCTACCTGGACCGTCAGGAGGACAACGCGCCGGCCGCGGGCGTGACGCTTGACCTCGACATCGCGGGCCGGACGGTTCGTGCCGAGCCGCAGCCGGACGGCACCTTCCGCATCCCGGCCGAGGCGCTCGGCACCGGGGAGGTCGAGGTGCTCGCGACCATCGGCGGCGCGGCGCCCGACCTGCTAGTCGGTACCATCCGCGTCCCGGGCGGTGCGGCCGCGCCCGCCGCGGCGCATGGCCACTCGCACGCGCTCAGTGATTTCCTGCACCGCCGCGTCTCAGTCGAGACGGTGCTTATGGCGCTTGCCGCCACCGGCGTCGGCGCCCTTGCGATCGGCTTCCTGTTTGGTCGTCGCCGCGCCGGCGTCGCCGCGCTGGCGCTGACGCTGCTGGCCGCATCGCCCGTGGCGGCGGGGCCCGGCGGCGCCGACCACAGCCATGGCCCTGAGACTGCGACGGCCGAGGATGGCGACGCGCCACGCCGCCGCGCCGATGGGCTGGTCTTCGTGCCCAAGTCGACGCAGCGCCTGCTCGAGCTGCGCACGCGCCGCGTCGCGCTGGAGGAGACCGCACGCCGCGTCACCCTGGCTGGCCGCGTGCTGCCGAGCCCCGACGCGCAGGCGGTCGTCCAGCCCGCGACCGCCGGCCGGATCGTCGCGATCGACGGCGCCCTGCCGCGGCGCGGCCAGGCAGTGCGCGCGGGCGATGCGCTCGCCCTCGTGGTGCCCCTCGCCTCCGCTCCTGGCGACATCACCGGCGCCGAGACTCTGCGCGCCCCGGCCGAGGGCGTGATCGCGTCCGTCGCGCTGGCCCAGGGCCAGGCGGTCTCGCCCGGCCAGACGCTTGTGGAAATCCTCGACCCCGCTCGTGTGCGCATCGAGGCCGAGGCCTTCGCGCCGACGGCGCTCGCTCCTGCTGCCGCCGCCAGCATCGAGGCCCGCGGCACGGTGCCGGTGCCGGCCACCTTGCTTGGTCGCGCACCCGCGCTGCGCGGCCAGACAGCGCTGCTCGACTTCGCGCCCCGCGCCGCTGAGCACGGCCTCGAGATCGGCCGCCGCGTGCAGGTGGTGGTCGAACTGCCGGAACGCCGCACCGCCATCATCCTGCCGCGCGAGGCGGTGGTGCAGGCCCCGAACGGCCTGCCCGTGGTGTTCCGCCACGCCGAGCCAGAACTGTTCGAGCCACGCATCGTGCGCTTCGAGCCGCTGGATGCGACGCGCGTCGCGATCCTGGCCGGCATCGAGCCGGGCGAGCAGGTGCTCGTCCAGGGCGCCCTCCTCGTGAACCAGATCCGCTGAGGGGCACGCATGTTCAACTTCCTGGTCTCGGCCAGCCTCCGGCACCGCGTCGCGGTGCTGGCGGCGGCGGCGCTGCTCGTCGCCTATGGCCTCTATGTCCTGCCGCGCGTGCCGGTGGATGTCTTCCCCGACCTGACGCGGCCTTCCGTCACCATCATGACCGAGGCCGAGGGCCTCGCCCCGCCCGAGGTCGAGCGTCTCGTCACCGCCCCGGTCGAGGCGGCGCTGCGCGGCGCGCCGGGGCTGGCGCGCATCCGCTCCACTTCGGCACCCGGCCTGTCCATCGTGCTCGCCGAGTTCGAATGGTCCGCGGACCTGACGGCGGCACGCGCCGATGCGGCAGAACGACTCGCGCGGCTGCAGGGGCGACTGCCACCGGGGCTGACGGCGCAGATGGGCGGCATCGGCACGGTGATGGGCGAGATCCTGCTCATCGCCGTGACCGCGCCTGGCCTCGACGCTCCCGCGCTGCGCGACGTGGTGGAGGCACAGGTGCGCCCGCGCCTGCTCGAAGTCCCCGGCGTGGTGCAGGTGAACCCGATCGGCGGCGCGGTGCGGCAGATCCGCATCAGCCCCGACATGGCGGCACTGGCCGAGGCGGGCATCGGCATCGACGCGATTGCGCAAGTGGTCTCCCGGGCCGGCGCTTCGGCCGGCGGCGGCTTCGTCGAGAGCCGTGGCGTCGAGTTCGTGCTGCGCGCCAGCGCGCCGCCACCGGACCTCGACGCGCTGCGCGCCCTGCCGGTGGCAACCCCGCGCGGCGCGATGCCGCTCGGGACGCTGGCGGAGGTGGAGTTAGGCACCCGCACACGGCGCGGCGATGCCGGCTTCAACGGCCAGCCTGCCGTGATCCTCAGCGTCCAGAAGGCGCCGACCGCCGACACCCTGCCGACCACGCGCGCGGTCGAGGCGAGGCTGGCGGAGGTTCAGGCGTCGCTGCCCGCCGGCGTCACCGCGAACCAGATCCAGTTCCGCCAGGCCGGCTTCATCGAGACCTCGATCCGCAACCTGCGCATCGTGCTGATCGAGGCGGCGATCGCGGTGACGCTGGTGCTTGCCCTGTTCCTGCTGAACGGGCGGGCGACGGCGATCTCGCTCACCGCCATCCCGATCTCGATCCTGGTCACGGTGCTGGTCTTCGACGCCTTCGGGCTGACGCTGAACACGATGACGCTGGGCGGGCTTGCAATCGCCATCGGCGAACTGGTGGACGACGCCGTGGTGGATGTGGAGAACATCCTCCGGCGCCTGCGCCAGAACGCCGGGCGACCCGACCCGCTGCCATCCATGGTGGTGATCGCGCAGGCCAGTCAGGAGGTGCGCTCGGGCATCCTCTACGCGACCTTCATCATCGTGCTGGTGCTGCTACCGCTGTTCGCGCTGGCGGGGCTGGAGGGGCGGCTGTTTGTCCCGCTCGGTGTCGCCTACATCGTCTCCATCCTCGCCTCCCTGCTGGTCTCCATCACCGTCACGCCGGCGCTGGCGAGTTTCCTGCTGGTGAAGGTGCCGAAGCGCGCGCATGGCGACACGCCCGTGCTGCGCGCGCTGAAGCGTTGGCAGGCGCGCGTGCTGGAGGGCGCCTTCCGCCGCCCGCGCCTGGTGATCGGCGGCGTGGTGGGCGCGGTGGCGCTGGCCGCGGTCGGCGCCGTACTGCTGCCGCGCGCCTTCCTGCCGCCCTTCAACGAGGGCACGGCGCTGGTCGGCATGCGCTTCGAGCCGGGCATCGGCCTCGAGCAGAGCCAACGGCTCGGCCTGATCGCCGAACGCCTGGTGATGCAGGTGCCGGAGGTGGTGAGCGTGGGCCGCCGCACCGGCCGCGCCGAGCTCGACCCGCATGCGGAAGGCGTGCACGCGGCCGAGATCGACGTGACGCTGCGCCGGTCCGACCGCCCGCGCGAGGCGGTGTTCGCCGAAATCCGCGAACGGCTTTCGGTGCTGCCGGCCTCGGTGGTGATGGGCCAGCCGATCAGCCACCGCATCGACCACATGCTCTCCGGCGTGCGGGCGGCGCTCTCGCTCAAGGTGTTCGGCGAGGACCAGGAGGCGGCGCGCATCGTGGCCCAAGGGCTGCGCGCGCGCATGCAGGGCATCCCTGGCCTCGTGGACATCAATGTCGAGGCGCAGACGCTGGTGCCGCAGGTCGAGATCCGCGTGGACCCGGCCGCCGCCGCGCTGCACGGCCTCACGCCGCAGGCCGTCACCGCTGCGGTCGAGGCCTTGGCCGGCGGCCGCGTGCTGGGCGCGCTCGGCGAGGGCACGCGGCGGACCGAGATCGTCCTCCGCCTGCCCGCGGCGGGGCGCAATGCCGACTCTCTGCGCGGGTTGCTCGTGCCGACGCCGCATGGCGCGGTACCGCTGGAGCGTCTTGCCGAGGTCGTGGAAACCTCGGTGACCAACCAGATCCTGCGCGAGGACGGCGCGCGGCGCATCGTGGTCTATGCCAATGGCGACGGCTCGCGCGACATGGCGGCACTCGCCGCCGATCTCGCGCGGCTGGTGGCCGAGGCCGCGCCGCCACCCGGCATCCGCATCGTGAGGGACGGCACCTTCCGCGCGCAGGAGGCGGCGAGCCGGGCCATCGCCATCCTCGGCGCGGTCTCGGCGCTGCTGGTCCTGCTGGTCCTGTGGCAGCGTTACCGTTCCGTGGTGCTGGCGCTGATCGTGCTGGCAGTGGTCCCGATGGGCCTCGTTGGTGCCGTCGCGGCGCTCTGGATCGCCGGGCAGCCGCTCTCGGTCGCCTCGATGATCGGCTTCGTGACGCTGGCCGGCATCGCGGCGCGCAACGGCATCCTTAAGGTCTCGCACTGGATCAACCTGGCGCTGCATGAGGGCGAGGTCTTCGGCCCCGGCCTCGTGATCCGCGGCACCCTGGAACGGCTCGCGCCAGTGCTGATGACCGCGCTCTCGGCCGGGCTTGCGCTGGTGCCGCTGATGATCGGCGCCGGCGAGGCAGGGCGCGAGATCCTGCACCCCGTCGCGGTGACGATCTTCGGCGGGCTGGTCACCGCGACCCTGTTCGACGCGGTGCTGACGCCGGTGCTGTTCCTGCTGTTCGGGCGGCGTCCGCTCGAACGCCTGATCGCCGCGCGCGATGCGGCGGCCGAGGCCGGTGCGCTGCGCCCGGCCACCACCTTCTGACCCCGAAAGGAGAGACTTCGATGAACCGACGCATGATCTTGGCCGGCTTGGCCGCTGCCTTTGCCACCCCGGCGCTCGCCCAGCAGCGCGAGCGCCGCGGCCCGAATGGTGGGTTGCTCACCGGCAGCGATGGCCACGAGGTGGAGTTGGTCGCCAATGGCACGGCGATCCGCGTCTACCTGGTGAACCATGGCCGCGTGGCGCCGCCGCGGGCCGGTGCCACGGCGCGGATGGTGATCCAGGAAGGGCAGGCGAACCGCACGGCGAACCTGGCGGCCAGCGGCGACGGCTTCTCCGCGACGTTGGAGACGCCGATCGCCAGCGGCGCCCGCGTTGTGGTCACCGGCCGCATGCCGGACGGCCATACCGTCCAGGCGCGCTATGTGATGCCCTGATGCGCGCGCCCGGCCGGTGTCGAACGACACCGGCCGGTTTACGCTACGCTGCTTCGCCTGGAGGACGCCGTGCTGTCGCCCCTGTCGAACCTAACCTACCGTCATCTCTTCCTGGCCCAGGTGCTCTCGCTGCTCGGCACGGGGCTCGCGACGGTCGCGCTGGGCCTGCTGGCCTACGAGTTGGCGGGCGCCGATGCCGGTGCGGTGCTCGGCATGGCGCTCGCGATCAAGATGATCGCCTATGTCGGCATCGCGCCGGTCGCCGGTGCCTTCGTCCATCTGGTGCCGCGGCGCAGCCTGCTGGTGGCCCTGGACCTGCTGCGCGCCGCCGTCGCAGTCTGCCTGCCCTTCGTCACCGAAATCTGGCAGGTCTACGCCCTGATCTTCCTGCTGCAATCGGGTTCGGCCGCTTTCACGCCGACCTTCCAGGCGACCATCCCCGACATCCTGCCGGAGGAGGCGGAGTACACGAAAGCGCTCTCCCTCTCGCGCCTCGCCTACGACCTTGAGGCGCTGGCGAGCCCGGCGATCGCCGCGGCGCTGCTCGGCGTCATCGGGTTTCACTGGCTGTTCGGGCTGAACGCGCTCGGCTTCCTGGCCTCGGCGGTGCTGGTGCTGTCGGTGGTGCTGCCCTCGCCCAAGCCGCCGACGACAGCGGAAGGTGCCTGGGGCCGCACGACGCGCGGGGCGCGCATCTATCTCGCGACGCCCCGGCTGCGCGGGTTGCTCGCGCTGAACCTCTCCGTGGCCGCAGCAGGCGCGATGGTGATCGTGAACACCGTGGTGCTGGTGCGGGCGGGCTTCCGCCTCGGCGAGCGCGAGGTGGCCTGGACGCTGGCCGCCTATGGGCTTGGCTCCATGGCCGCGGCGCTCGCCCTGCCTCGCCTTCTCGGCGAGCTGATGACGGACCGCATGGCTATGCTGGCCGGCGCCGCTCTGCTGGTCGGCGGGCTGCTGTTGGCTTCACTGGTGCCGTCCTGGCCAGCACTGCTACCGATCTGGGCGCTGCTCGGCCTAGGCAACGGGCTCGTGCTGACGCCGAGCGGACGGCTGCTACGGCGTTCCGCGCACGCTGGCGACCGGCCGGCTCTATTCGCCGCGCAGTTCGCGCTGAGCCATGCCTGCTGGCTGCTCGCCTATCCGCTCGCTGGCAGCCTTGGCGCGACGATCGGACTCGGGCCCACTTTCCTGGTGCTGGCCGTGCTGGCGGTGGCAGGGCTCGGTGCGGCGGCGGCGCTGTGGCCGCGGGATGACCCGGAGGAGATCGAGCACGACCATGCTGGCCTCCCACCGGAGCACCCGCATCGCGCAGCTGAGCACCAGCCGCTCGTGACCGGGCCGGACGGCTTCCGGCACCGGCATGCCTTCGTGATCGACGAGCTGCATCCAGAGTGGCCGGCCAGGACGCGGTAGCGGGATGGCTCTTCGCTGCCGAACCGAGCTGACCGCTCCGCGGTGACCCGAGCGACACAGCCGGCGCCCTGAACAGCAAGATCACCGAAGGCCGCTCATCTTTGCGCGCCTCTCCACGACCCAGGCATTCGGCGATTGCGAACCGACCAATCCAGCGATTCTTAATCGTCCCCGCCCGCTGCGGCGCCTCCGCCCCGGCACAACCCCGGGGACCGCTTGTCGCTGCATCCACTCAAGGCCGACACTACAGCGCGTGGCGCGCGAATGTTGCACGGCCTTCGGCCCTCGCATCGCGGGATGGCTTGAGGACCGCGCCGTCGTCGAGGTGATGTTGAACCCGAACGGTCGGCTGTGGATCGACCGTCTCGCGGGAGGCCGTCGCCGATACCGGCCACTGTCTCTCCTTCTCCGACGGCGAGCGTGTGTAGTGCGCCCGGATTCTGGGACAGCTGACTGCGGTGTTCAGGCGGCCAAGGGTAGGTCGTGCCGTTGGCGGTGAGCAAGGCGTCGCTGATCGGCACGGACCTGGTTCGGGGTCCGGTAGCGATGTCGGGCGTCGAGCTAGGTTGCGTTGTAGCGGGGGACGAACGCCTGCAAGCCGCGCCGCAGTTCTTCGATGGTGTCGAAGGTCTGCACCCACAATAAGTTCTCCTTCAAGGTGCGGACGAAGCGCTCTGCGACGCCGTTGCCCTCGGGCTGGCGGACGAAGGAGGGCGAGCCCTCCATGCCGAGGAAAGCGATCTCGGCCTGGAAATCGCCGGCGATGTAGTTCGAGACATGGTCGTGGCGGAGCGCCAGGCCCCTGGCGATATCACGGTCGATCGCGCCGAAGTGGCGCCGGACGCCCTGGCGGATCGGCTCGAGCGCCTCGAAGCGGTCGCCGGAGCGCGCGGCGTGGCTGCCGACGCACTCACCGGAGCAATGGTCGACGGCGACGAACACTCGGGCGCGGCCCTCCCTGACGGTCACGGTCTCGGTCATGTCGGTGCCCCGCATGACGTCCACCGTGCCGACGGTGATGGTACCGTCATGCGCGAGCGGCTCAGGCCGGCCGACCCGATGCGCCGCGAGCAGGCCGTGCTGGCCCATCAGCCGCCGGACCCGCCGGGCGGCGGTGCGGATGCCGGCATGGCGCAGCCGGGCCCAGATCTTGCGGTAGCCTTCGCCATGCAGGCGCGCGGCCAAGATCTGCCGGCGGATGTGCCCGACCAGCTCAGCGTCCGTGCCGGCGCCGACCGGGCCGCGGCGGGCTGGGCTAGCCGTTGCCGCGGCAACGGCCGGCGCGCGGTGGCGGTAGATGGCGGCACGGGACAGCCGCCAGACTCGGGCGACACGGACCATGCCGTAGCGCCGGCGGGTCGCCGGCGAGACCTGCCGGTTCACCGCCTCGGCCGCCGGCGGCCCAAAGGGCGGCCACCCTCCATGGTCGCGATCTTCCGCTCCAGCAGCTCGTTGGCCATGGTGACCTCGCCGAGCTTGGCCTTGAGCCGCAGCAACTCGTCGTCACGGCTGTCGCGCTCGCGCCTTCATCGCCGATGCCGCACCGGCCAACGCCCAGCCGCGCCATCCGCTCAGGCGGGCGGCGGTGACGTTGAGCTCGCGGGCCAGCGTCTCCAGCGGCTCGCCGCGCAGCAGCCGCATGACGGCGGCCAGCTTGCGTGGCGCGGAGAAGTGGCGCTCCCGGCGCCGCCCGAGGAGGCGCCGGCGTTCTCGCGTCCCCGCGCCCCCTCGGGCTCGTCGCTGCGGATTTGATCCATGGGTTCAATCTCCGGTTGCGGTGGCATCTACCGCAGCCGGCTGTCTCATCGGACCGTGCCGCACCCCAAGTAGCCCAGAATCGGCCCGGCCCCCACGACGCCAGGCCAGTCGGCATGCCGCCAGACTGAATGTGGCGCGAGCACCTCGAAGGCCGTCACCGCGTCTGCTGCACCCCACTTGCCGATGGCGAGTTCCGCGACCACCAGCGGCACGCCGAACGCCAGCGCGATCAAAAAGTTCCACCAGCAGAAAGGCGCCGCCGTTCTCACCGGCCAAGTAGGCGAATCGCCAGATGTTTCCGAGGCCTGCGGCCGCGCCGATGGCGGCAAGAATCAGCCCGCTTCTGCTACCCCATTGCTCACCCATTCCCGCTCAGGCGAGGGCCCGCAGAGGCGCCGGCCGCGCCAATCGTGGCGGGCAGCGCGCGCGGCTCGCGGACAATCATCACGTCGCAAGGCAGGCTGATGAGGAGACGCTCGGCGGTGCTGCCCATGAGGATGCCGAAGCGACCGCTCCGGCCATGTGTCCCCATCACGACGAGGTCGATGTCGTTCTCCCAGACATGCGTCCCAATCACGCTCTCGGGTGTTCCATAGCGGATCAGGCACTCCATCCGCGCCATCTTCTCCGGCGGAGTACCCAAGCTCGGCAGGAACGCCGCACGCTCACGCTCAGCGTCCGCCAGCAGTTCCGCCTCATTCGCCGCCCGGCTGATAAACCCTTCGAACGGCACGCGGTAGGCATGCATTATCGTCATGTGGGCGTCCGGGAACACGCTCAGTGCCTGCCGCAAAGCGTGGGCCGAAGTCTCTGAAAAGTCGGAGGCGACGATTAGCGTCTGGTACGCTCGCCAAGGGCGCGTCTTCACGATCAGCACGGGCATCGGCGCGCGATGGACCAGCCTCTCGACCGTGGTGCCGAGCACCGTTCGAGCAAGGCTCCCGCCGCGGGCTATGCCGGTGACTATAAGGTCGCAGTCGAGTTCGTTCGCCTTGCGCAGGATGATCTCATTGGGATCTCCCCGCTCGATCACGATCTCCGCCTTGACCTCATGACTGCGCATGGCGGCGCGGAGCTGGCGCTCGGCCAGCGCCCGCACCGAACCGCCAGGAAGCGGTTCGGGGCCTTGCTCCGGCTCATCGCCTTCCAGCACATGCAGCACCTGCAGCCTCGCACCCCAGGCCGATGCCAGCATCAATGCGCGGTCGAGGGCGCGGTCGCAGCGGCAGCTGAGATCCGTCGCGAGGAGCAGGCTGCGCGGCGGGCTACCTCGCCCGGCATCCCACCGTTCTGAGTCTTTCTGCATCGTACAACCTCCGTTTCCATCTCGGGCGCCCATCGCGCCGTCTGTGGCCGCCTGCACTGGCGGCGGTGCTGCCACCGAATGGATCACAGCAGGTGCAACACGGTTTCGGCGTAGGCGCGGCGCTGCGCGACGGTCAGCTCGGAGCGCAGTGCCTGATCGCCGACGCAGCAACCTACCGCGTCGAAATCGGCGGCAAGCTTGTGGATCACGTCGGCATCGCCCGGTTCGGCATGATCCACCCACATGACGTCGAGCGCATAGCGGGGCAGTTCCGCCTCGGGAAGGCCGAGCCGACGCCCCGCCCAGAGCCCGATGAGCAGGTTCCGCCTCGCCCTGGGGCTCTCGGCCGTTGCCTGCTCCAGGCTATGCAGTGTGATGTCGGCGGCGAGGGCGGTCTGAATCTGGGTCATCAAGTGATCTCCTCTACGTGGTTGTTGCTCCGGCGCCATGGTCCCGTCATGTCCCGCCCGTCGCGATCAGGAACAGCCCGAGGATACGGCGCGTCCGGGCGAACCCGGACACGACCGCCCATGAAGGCGAGCCACATCCGGGGCGGGATTGCCAGGCCAGTCGGCGGACAGGATCGGGTCGGGGACGTCCATGCGGGCAGCGGGCTCCAGATCGGGGCACGGCGGCCCAGCGTGGCGTCGCATCGGACGGCAGGGCAGCCGGGCACCGTCCCGCGGAAGACATCGCCGCGCAGGCCGCCCTGGGCAAGGCGGGGTACGGCCGCCCCGTGCGGTTCCGCACGTGCACGTTGGGCAGTTCCTGCGCAGCTGCGTCGGGCGTGGCGCCCGTATGGGACGTGACGGTGTTCACCAAGAACCGGGACCGGCTGCTGGGGGGCGAGGTGGCGAGCCAGTTCTTCGCCACCGTGCTGGCCGACCCGGAGGTCAAGCCGCTGCTGTTCTCGGAGTACTTCTCGGTGGCTGGCACGTTGCTAGAGGCCTGGGCTTCGATGAAGAGCTTCCGGCCGAAGGACGGCTCCGGCGCTCCGCCCGGCCCCGGCCGCAACGGCGAGCGCGACTTCCATGGCGAGAAGCGCAGCGACGAGACGCATGCCTCGACCACGGACCCGGATGCGCGGTTGGCGCGCAAGTCGAGCGGGCAGGCATCGAAGCTCTGCTACGCCGGGCATGTGGTGATCGAGAACCGGCACGGCCTGGTGGTCGCTGCGACAACGACGCGGGAGACGGGTACCGCCGAGCGCGACGCCGGCGAGGCGATGATGGCAGGGCTCGATCGTGCCGCGCGCAGCACGCTGGGAGGCGACAAGAACTACGACACGCGGGCCTTCGTCCGGGCAATGCGCGACATGGGCTTGACGCCGCACGTGACGCAGCACACCAATGGCCGGCGCTCGGCGATCCACAGACGGACTACGCGGCACCCGGGCTGCGCGGTGAGCCAGCGCATCCGCAAGCGGATCGAGGAGGTGTTCGGCCGGGGCAAGGAGATCGGCGGCATGCGCCGCACCCTGCTGCGCGGGCTGGAGCGGGTCGGATGGAGCTTCACGCTCCGCGTCGCCGCCTACAACCTCGTCCGGCTGCCGAAGCTGTTGGCGGCGCCTGCCTGACTGGCGCCGCAACAGGCCTCAACGCGGTAGTCCGCGGCGGTTGGCCACCGAAAACCACGCCCATCAGCCCGCCAAGCACCTCACAAAAACTACGCCGGCCGGGAAAACCAAGCCCTTGGCCGCGAATTTCCGCAGCCTGCTCTCATGTTTGCTGTCAAGGATTTTGGGCATGCGGCCGGGCCCGTAGAGCGGGGGCCGGAATTCAAAGGTGCCGCAAGCAGGAGGCAGGGCGGAGACGACGGTTGATCAAGCTCTCATGCGCGGGTTGGCTACCGCAGGACCGTGGTTTCGTCTCGGGGCTACCTCTGTCTAGAAGCGAGCGTCGCACGCTGGCGGCTCATAGCAGGCACGAGGATTCCCCGCCGTGCCCTGCCTCCAGCCTGCAGCACCAGATGTGAACCACTCAGTTCAGGCTGCCGAGGGCAGCCTCACCTCACGCGCAATAGCCCAGATGAACCCCGCCATTTCGCGTGCGATTGCCGTGACAACGACCACCTTCTGTTTGCCGGCCGCTAT
>NZ_JBNXUN010000013.1:0-135119 GCF_050563525.1 Falsiroseomonas sp. HC035 | reverse complement strand
AGGCCGCCGCCGAGCGCGACGCGCTGGCCGAGGCGCCCGAGGTCGCCGCCGCGCAGCGCGCCAGCGCCGGCCGCGCCCTGGCCGAGGCCGAGGCCGCCCATGCCGCCGCCGCCAAGACGCTTGCCGCCGCGGAGGCCGAGGACCGCGAATCGGCCCTGGCCCGCCGCAGCGCCGATGCCGCCTTCGCCGCCGCCCGCGAATCCCAGCTTCGCGCGGAGGGCACCGCCGGCCAGGCGGAGGCCGCCGCGCTGGCGGTGGAGGAACGCATCATCGAACGGCTCGGGGAGGCGCATCCGCCGCTGCCGGAGGAGGTCGCCGACCTGACCGACCCGGCCGAGGAGAAGGCGCGGCGAAAACTGGACCGCCTGACCCGCGAGCGGGAGGAGATGGGCCCTGTAAACCTGCGCGCAGAGACCGAGTTGAACGACCTGGACGCGACGCGCGCCCGCATCGAATCGGAACGCCAGGAAGTCGCCACAGCCATCGCCAAGCTGCGCGGTTCCATCGGTCACCTGAACCGGGAGGGGCGGGAACGCCTGCGCGTGGTCTTCGACAAGGTCGATGCCGAGTTCCGCGCCCTGTTCACCCGCCTGTTCGGCGGCGGCCGCGCGCATCTAGCCCTCGTCGGCTCGGACGATCCGCTGGAGGCGGGTCTCGAGATCTATGCCGAGCCACCCGGCAAGAAGCTGTCCTCGCTCGCCCTGCTGTCGGGTGGCGAACAGGCGCTGACGGCGCTGTCCCTGGTCTTCGCCGTGTTCCGCTGCAACCCCGCCCCTGTCTGCGTGCTGGACGAGGTGGATGCGCCGCTGGACGACGCCAATGTGGAGCGGCTGTGCGACCTGCTGGAGGTGATGGCGGCCCCTGATGCAAGTGGGCGCGGCGGCACGCGCTTCCTGATCGTGACGCACCATCCGCTGACCATGGCGCGGATGCATCGCCTGTACGGCGTGACCATGCAGGAACGCGGCGTCAGCCGCCTGCTCAGCGTGGATCTCCAGCGCGCGGTCGAGATGGTCGAGGCGCCTTAACGCTTCGGTCATCCTTGCGGCCCATACTGACGGCTCCGGCGAAAAAACTGCGCGCGGCTCCTGCTTCCGGAGATCTCGCATGCACCGCCGCGTCCTCGCCGCCCTGCTTACGCTTGCTGCCTGGCCGCCCCGCAATGCGGCGGCCCAGGGCCGGCCCGTCCTGCGGGTCACCGGAACCTTCGCCGGCGTCCCGGGACGCGAGGCCGTCTTCGACCTGGCGCGGCTGGAGGGCCTCGGCACCGTCCGCCTGGTGACGCGCACCGCCTGGACCGGATCGACGCCGCAGCTTTTCTCGGGCGTACCGCTGGCTCGGGTGCTTGAGGCGGTGGGGGCGGAAGGCGAAAGCCTGCGCGCCGTTGCGCTGAACGACTATGCCGTAACCCTGCCGATCGAGGACGCGACGCGGCACGGCGCTGTCCTGGCGACACGGCATGACGGCGTGCCGATGCGGGTCCGCGACCGTGGTCCGATCTGGCTGCTGTACCCATGGACCGAGCGTCCGGAACTGGACACGCCGGTATTTCGCGAACGCGCCATCTGGCAGCTTGCCCAGATCCACGTCGGCTGAGCCGGCATGTCGCGTTTGAACCGCAAGGCGCAGGCACGACCTGCCCGGGCCGCGCTGCTCGGGCCATCGCCTCGAATCACCGCCGTCCTGCTGCTGGCGGCCGGGGTGCTGTTCGTGCTCTCGGTGGGGCTCGCGCTGCAACGGGCGCGGGAGCAGTCGCGGCTGGAGGCCAGCAGCCAACGGGTCTCGGTCTGGTTCAGCACCCAGGCGCTGGTCGAACTGCACCGCTTCGAGTCGGCGCTGCTGCGGCTGGGCCGCGGCACCAGCACCGCCGACCTGGAGCAGCGCTACGAGATCCTGCTGAGCCGGCTGCCGCTGCTGACCGGTGCCGAGGAATCGACGACACGCAGCATCCTGGACCACGCGGATATCGTCATCGGCCTGCAGGAGGCGCTGGTGCAGATCGAGCCGGACATCGATCTGCTGGGCACCGCCTGGTCCGAGCTTGAGGCTCATCCCGGAACCCGGACCCTGGTGGAGCCCGCGGCCCAGGCCCGCATCGTCGCGGTGATCGAGGAAGCCGACCGGCTGCTGACCCAGCTCAACCTGGCGCTGCACATCGAGCGCCAGACGGCGATCCGCGCGGCGCGTGCCAGCTCTCGCACCCTGACCATGTTCTACCTGGCGAGCCTCGGTGGTTTGCTGCTCAGCGTGGTGCTGCTGCTGGTGCTGATCATCCGTGGTGCGCGGCGCGCCTCGGAGGCGGAGCACACGCTGCGGGTGCTGATGGATGCGCTGCCGGTCGGCATCGCCGCCTATGATTCCAGCGGCCGGGCCGTCAGCATGAACAAGGTGGCACTGCGCCTGTTCGGCCTGAGGCGGGAGGCCGAGGTGCTGGGCCGGCGCCCCAGTGAATTCGGCGGCGTCGCCGATGCCGAGCGCGACATCGCGGAGGTTGTGGCGACGGAACGCCCGGTGCCGCCACATGAATGCCTGCTGCCGGGCGAGGCGGGGCAGGAGCGGGTCATGCTGATCTCGACCGCGCCGGTGTTCGGCCGCGGCGGCGCGCTGACCTGTGTGGTGCGCGTGCTGCTGGATGTCACGGCACAGCGCGCGGCGGACCGCCGCATCCGGCATCTGGCGGAACACGACACGCTGACCGAATTGCCGAACCGGCTGCTGTTCGGCAGCCAGCTGAAGCTGCAACTCGGCCGTGCCTCGCCGACGCGGATGGTCGCGGTGCACTGCATCGATCTCGACCACTTCAAGGAAGTCAATGACAGCCTGGGCCACCCGGTTGGCGACCAGCTACTGCTAGCCGCCGCCGCGCGCATGCGGGCGGCGATGCGGGAAGGCGACATGCTGGCCCGGCTCGGCGGCGACGAATTCGCCGTGATCCAGCCGGGCCTGGGCGAGGCGGCGGAGGCGACGAAGCTGGCCACCCGGCTGACGGAGGTGCTCGGCCGGCCCTACCGGCTGCAGGGCTACACGCTGCGCGCCGGAGCCAGCATCGGCACCGCCATGGCGCCGCAGCACGGCACCACGGTGGAGGCGATGCTGAGCCGCGCCGACATCGCGCTGTACCGTGCCAAGGCCGCCGGCCGTGGCCGCGCCGTGCTGTTCAGCCTGGACCAGGAAGCCGGGCTGCGGGAGCGGCGGCGGATCGAGGAGGATCTGCGCCGGGCGCTGGTCGAAGGCGAGTTGTCGCTCGCCTACCAGCCGAAATTCGCCTGCACCACCGGCCGCATCAAGGGCTGCGAGGCGCTGCTGCGCTGGCAGCACCCCGAGCGCGGCCTGATCTCGCCCACCGACTTTATCCCGGTGGCGGAGGAAACCGGGCTGATCCACCCGATCACTCAGCTGGTCCTCGACCTGGCCTGCCGGCAGGCGGTGGCCTGGCGGGCGCAGGGGCTGGAGATGCCGGTCGCGGTCAACCTCTCGGCCGGGCATTTCAGTGCCGAACAGGGCGTGCGGCTGGTGGAGGAGGCGCTGGCCGCGACCGGCTGCGACCCGGCGCTGCTCGAGGTCGAGGTGACGGAGGGCGTGTTCCTGCGCAGCGCGGAGGCGGCGGCGCGCAGCTTCCAGGCGCTGCGGGCGATGGGCGTACGGGTCGCGCTGGACGATTTCGGCACCGGCTACTCCTCGCTCGGATACCTCCAGCACCTGCAATTCGACGTGATCAAGGTCGACCGCGCCTTCGTCGCCGGTCTGGAGCCTGCGGGCTTGGAGCCGACGGGGCTGGAGCCGGTGGGCCGGGATGGGGCGCGGGCCGAGGCGGGCCCGGGCCGGCGCATCCTGGATGCCATCGTGAGGCTGGCGCATGGGCTGGGCGCGGAAGTGGTGGCGGAAGGGGTGGAGACGCAGGAACAGTTGCTGGCACTGCGGCAACTGGGCTGCGACGTGGTGCAGGGTTTCCTGCTCGGCCGGCCGATGGCGCCGCACAGCCTGGCGGAGCTGGCGCGGGCGCAGTCGGTGGCGGAAGGCAGTCGCAGCGCGGCTTGACCCTGCTCCGCGCCGCGCCAACCATGCCGCGGCCAGCCGCAAGGCGGCTGCATCCGACAAGGCGGGACAACCGCCGCTGCATGGGGAAGACCGGCCGATGACCACACGTCGCTGCCTGCTCGGCGCCGCCCTGGCGCTACCCGCCCTGCGCGCCGCCCAGGCGCAGGAGGCCTGGCCGGACCGCCCGGTGCGGATGATCGTGCCATTCCCGCCCGGACAGGCCGCGGACATCTTCGCCCGTGTCATGGCGGACGAGCTTTCCAAGCGCTGGCCGCAGCGCGTCGTCGTGGAAAACCGGGCGGGTGGCGCGGGCGCCATCGGCATGGATGCGGTGGCCCGTGCCACGCCGGATGGCTACACGCTGGGCATCGGCACCTCCGGCACCCTGGGCGTGAACCCCTCCGTCATGGCGCGGCTGCCCTACGACGCGGAGAAGGACTTCGCCGCCATCACCAACATCTTCACGCTGCCGCTGGTCTTCGTCGCGCACCCGTCCTTCGAGGCGGCGGACATCGCCGGCTTCGTGGCGCTGGCGAAGGCGCAGCCGGGGCGGGTGCAATATGCCTCCGCCGGGCCGGGCACCGCGCAGCACATGACGGCCGAGATGCTGGCGCACCGGCTGGGCCTGCAGATGCAGCACGTGCCCTATCGCGGCAGCGGCCCCGCCATGGCGGACCTGATCGCCGGCAACGTGAAGGTGATGGTGGACAGCCTCGCCTCCGCCCTGCCGAACATCCAGGGCGGCCGCATCCGGGCGCTGGCCGTCACCGGGCGGGCGCGCACGCCGCAACTGCCGGACGTGCCGACCGTGGCGGAGACCGTCTCGCCGGGGTTCGAGGCGCTGGGCTGGTCCGGCATCGTGGCACCGGCAGGCACGCCGGCCGCGATCATCCGGCGGATCAACACCGATGCGGTGGCGATCCTGCGCGATCCCGGCGTCTCCGCCCGCATGATGCAGCTTGGCGGCTTCCCCGACCCGGGGACGCCGGAGGAGTATGGTCGCTTCATCGCCGCAGAGATCGCCAAGTGGCGCGAGGTGGCGCGGGCGGCGAATGTGCGGCTCGACACCTGAGGCGCCGGGCCGGCTGTTGACGCCGAGGCCTGGGCGGCGCTTCTAGCCGGATGTTCCTGTTCCGTCTGTTCGAAGGCGCCGTCGATCCGGTGGCGCCGCCCGGCGCCCGTGCCTCACGCTGGGCCGGCGTCCCGGTGCCCGAGGCGCCGCCGCCGCGCCGGCTGGTCGGCTTCTACTGGCACTTCGCGCGCCAGGCGCGGGCGCTGTTCGGCCTGCTGTTCGCCACCGGGCTGACCGTCGCGCTGCTCGACCTGCTGATCCCGATCTTCATCGGCCGCGTCGTCGGGCTGCTGGAGGCGCATGGGCCGGAGCGCATCTGGGACGCCGCCGGCGGCACGCTGATGGGCATGGCGGCGGTGCTGCTGTTCGCCCGGCCCAGCGCCATCCTGTGCCAGAACCTGGTGACCCAGCAGGCCATCATCCCCGCCGTCACGGCGATGATCCGCTGGCAGAGCCACTGGCAGGTGGTGCGCCAGGGTTGGGCCTTCTTCCAGGAGGACTTCGCAGGCCGCATCGCCAACCGGGTCATGCAGGCCGGCCCGGCGCTGCGGGAAAGCGTGGTACAGTCGGTGAACGCCGTCTGGTACATCCTGGTGTACGGCACCGGGGCGGTGCTGGTGCTGTCAGCCACCGACTGGCGGCTGGCGCTTCCGATCCTGGTCTGGTTCACGCTTTACGCCACGCTGCTGCGGCTGATCGTGCCGCGGATGCGCGACCGGTCCCGCAAGGCCTCCGAGTCGCGTAGCCTGCTGACCGGGCGGGTGGTGGACAGCTACACCAACATCGTCACGGTGAAGCTGTTCGCCCGCGCCGAGCAGGAAGATGCCTGGGTGCGGGAGTCCCTGCAGCAGTTGAACCGGGACTTCGCCCACCAGACCCGGCTGGTGACGCTGAACGGCTTCCTGCTGTCCACCCTGAACGCCCTGATGCTGACCAGCACCGCGGCGCTCGCGATCTGGCTGTGGTCGCGGGGGGAGGTACCGCTGGCGACCGTGGCGGCGGCGCTGCCGATGGCCTGGCAGATTGCCAACATTTCCGGCTGGGTCGCCTTCAATGTGGCCGGCATCTTCGAGAATATCGGCGTGGTGCAGGAAGCCATGGGCAGCATCGCCGTGCCCCGTACCGCCCCGGACCCACCGGATGCGAAGGTGCTGGCCGTGCCGCGCGGTGCCATCCGGTTCGAGGATGTGCGCTTCGGCTATGGCCGGGTGCCGGATGGCCCGGACGCGCCCGTGCGGGGGGCAGTCCTGCACGACTTCGACCTGGAGATTGCGGCGGGCGAGCGGGTCGGCCTGGTCGGCCATTCCGGCGCCGGCAAGACCACCGCCATCAACCTGCTGCTGCGCTTCTTCACGCCGGAGGGCGGGCGCATTCTGGTCGATGGCCAGGACATCTCAGGGGTGACCCAGGAAAGCCTGCGGACCTCGATCGGGGTGGTGACGCAGGACACCGCGCTGCTGCATCGCTCCATCCTGGAGAACATCCGCTACGGCCGGCCGGATGCCAGCCCGGCGGAGGTGGTGGAGGCGGCCAAGCGGGCGGAGGCGCATGAGTTCATCGTGGCCCTGTCCGACTGGCGCGGCCGCACCGGCTACGATGCCCATGTGGGGGAGCGTGGCGTGAAGCTCTCGGGTGGCCAGCGACAGCGGGTGGCGATCGCCCGCGTGCTGCTGAAGGACGCCCCCATCCTGCTGCTGGACGAGGCGACCAGCGCCCTCGACTCGGAGGTGGAGGCGGCGATCCAGGCCAGTCTGGAGCGGCTGATGGCAGGCAAGACGGTGATCGCGGTGGCGCACCGCCTGTCCACGCTGGCGCGCATGGACCGGCTGGTGGTTCTGTCCGAAGGCGCCGTCGCGGAACAGGGCAGCCACGCCGAACTACTGGCCCGTGGCGGGGTCTATGCGAAGCTGTGGCAGATGCAGTCCGGCGGATTCATTGGGGCATGACGCCTTCTCCTCCATGGAAAGTGGGGGGAGGGCCTTCGTCGAACCATGTTGCACCGCGTTCATCACCTTGACACTCCTGCCCCTACGCCGTAGGAGCGGGCCGCCTTCCGGGCGGGGCGACCGCAGGGGAAAGCAACGGATGGCGGAAGACGACGGCTTCGAGAAAAGGCTCCGGCAGGCCCGGGCGCGGCAGGGGATGGATCCCAAGCCGGGCCTCAACGGTCCCCTGCCATCGAGCAATTGGGGTGTCGGTTTCCGCGCGGGTGTCGAGGTCGTCTCGGCGCTGATCGTGGGTGTGGCCATCGGCTGGTTCCTGGACCGCTGGCTGGGCACCTGGCCGTGGCTGTTCCTGCTGTTCTTCGTGTTCGGCAGCGTCGCCGGGGTCATGAACGTGTTTCGGCTGTTCAACCCGCGCAACGCTGCGAAGAAGTAGGCACTGATTGAGGCTGCCGCGGTGGCGGCGTCGGGAGATATCGCGTGGCCGCCGAAGGACAGACGATCGACGCGCTGAGCCAGTTCCAGCTGATCCCCATGCTGGGCCCGGTCGGCTCCGCGGTGGGCTTCTCGCAGTCCAATGCGCATATGCTGCTGGCGGCGGGGCTGATCACGGCGCTGATCATGTTCGGCATGTCGAAGCGTGCGGTGGTGCCGGGGCGGCTGCAGTCGCTGGCGGAAGCCTCCTACGAATTCGTCCAGGGCCTGGTCGTCGGCCAGGTCGGGCATGAGGGGAAGCGCTTCTTCCCCTTCGTCTTCACGCTGTTCATGTTCGTGCTGTTCGGCAACCTGCTGGGCCTGCTGCCCTACGCCTTCACCTTCACCAGCCACATCGCGGTGACCTTCGCGCTGGCGGCCCTGGTGTTCGTGCTGATCACGGTGGTGGCGCTGGCGCTGCACGGCACGAAGTTCTTCGGATACTTTTTCCCGGAAGGCGCGCCGATCTGGCTGGCGCCGATCATCATTCCGGTCGAGATCGTGTCCTACCTCTCGCGGCCGGTCAGCCTTTCGATCCGGCTTTTCGCGAACATGGTCGCCGGCCACGTCATGCTGAAGGTGTTCGCCACCTTCGTCGTGCTGCTCGGTGGGCTTGGCGCCGTGGGCCCGCTGGTGGCGGTCCTGCCGCTGACGGTCAACGTCGCCCTGGTCGGGTTCGAGGTCCTGGTGGCGTTCCTCCAGGCCTATGTGTTCGCCATCCTGACCAGCATCTACCTGCACGACGCGGTGCACCTGCACTGATCGCTCGGACAGATTTCCTGACAACTTGAATCAGCAAAGGGCAACCTGATGGATCCCGCAGCCTACGTCGCCGCCTACAAGGCCCTCGGGGCCGGCATTGCCGTTATCGCGCTGTTCGGCGTCGGCCTCGGCATCGGCAACATCTTCTCCGCGCTGATCACCAGCGTGGCGCGCAACCCGGCGGCCCGCGACGCGGTGTTCCCGATCGGCATTCTGGGCTTCGCGCTCACGGAAGCCGTCGCGCTGTTCGCACTGCTGATCGCCTTCCTCATCCTGTTCACCTGATCCGCCGGCCGGTCCCACGGGGCCGGCCAGTGCAGGGGTTCGGGGCGCGCCGCCGATGGGTGGCGCGCGGTTGGGACGCTGACGAGGGACACCATGCCGCAGCTCGATTTCGGCAACCCGTTGATGATCGCCCAGATCGTCTGGTTGTTCATCATCTTCGGGGTCCTCTACTACGTGCTGTCCACCTACGCGCTGCCGCGCGTGGAGGCGGTGCTGGAGGATCGCCGGCGCCGGATCGAGGGCGACCTCGAAGCCGCGCAGGGGGCCAAGGCGGAAGCCGATGCGGCCATCGCCGCGCATCGCGAGGCGACGAACAAGGCTCGTGCGGAAGCACAGGCGGCCATCGCCGCCGCCATGCAGTCCGCACAGGCCGAGGCCTCGGCACGGTCTGAGGCGCTGGCCGCAAGGCTGGCCGAACAGATCAACGCCGCCGAGTCGCGCATCGCCGCGGCACGGGATTCGGCCATGGGCGCGCTGCGCCAGGTCTCGACCGAGACTGCGGAGGCGCTGATGCAGCGCCTGACCGGGCAATCGGAGCCGGCCGCCGTTGGCGCCGCCGTGGATCGTGCCCTCGCCGCCCGCGGCCAGGGCTGAGGAGCACGCCATGGACACGACCTATCACGGCTACGAGCATTTCTGGCTGAACCCGACCTTCTGGGTCGCGATCTCCTTCATCCTGTTCGTGCTGCTCGTCGGCCGCACGGCCTGGGCGCGCATCACCTCGATGCTCGACGCCCGCGGCGCCCGCATCCAGGCGGATCTCGCCGATGCCTCCCGCCTCCGGGCCGAGGCCGAGGCGCTGCGCCAGCAGGCGGAAGCCGACCGCGCCGCCGCCCTCGCGGAGGCCGAGGACATGATCGCCCGCGCCCGCGTCGAGGCTGGCCGCGTCGCCGAGGCCGCGGCGCTGGAGGCCGAGCAGTCGGCCAAGCGGCGGGAGCGTATGGCGCTCGACCGTATCGCCGCCGCGGAGGCCGGTGCCATCGCCGAAGTCCGCAACGCCGCCGCCGAGATCGCCGTCGCGGCGACGCGGGAGTTGCTGACGGAGACCATGGACGCCAAGAAGGACGCCGCGCTGATCGACAGCGCGGTCGCCGACCTGCCGCGGGCCCTGCGCGCCGCCTGAAGCCGTACATATCGCCGGGCCTGCCCGAGGGGGTCTCCGCAGGGAGGCCCCCGTTTTATTTTGTTGCCGACGGGGGTAGGCTCGGGGCGTCTATCGTTCGGGAGAACTTCGTGCGCCGTAGTCTTATTGCCGCCGCGCTGGTCGCGGGCACCGCCCTCGCCACCCCATCCGCCGTCCAGGCCAACCTGTTCCGCTGGGCCAATGACGGCGACGTCAATTCCATGGATCCCTACGCCCGGCAGGAAACCTTCCTGCTGATGTTCAACGGCAACATCTACGAGCCGCTGGTCCGCCGGAACCGCCAGTTGCAGGTCGAGGCCTCCCTCGCGGAGCGCTGGGAACAGCCGAGCCCGACCGTGTGGCGCTTCCACCTGCGCCGCGGCGTGACGTTCCAGGACGGCACGCCCTTCACCGCCGACGACGTCGTCTTCTCCTACGAGCGCGCCAAGGGCCCCGGCTCCAACGTCGGCGGCAGCCTGGCCTCCGTGAAGGAAGCCCGCGCGATCGATGCCCATACGCTGGAGGTCGAGACCACCGCGCCGAACCCGATCTTCCTCGAGGAGATCACCGGCATCGGCATCATGTCGCGCCAATGGGCCGAGGCGAACAATGCCACGCGCAGCGCCGACCTGACCACAGGTGCCGAGAATTTCGCGACGCGCAACGCGATGGGCACCGGTCCCTTCCGGCTGGTCTCGCGCGAGCCGGATCGCCGCACCGTCCTGGCGCCGAACCCCGGCTGGTGGGACAAGCCGGAGCACAACCTGACGCGGGTCGAGTTCAACGTCATCTCGAACGATGCGACCCGCGTCGCGGCGCTGCTGAGCGGCGAGGTGGACATGGTCTACACCGTGCCGCCGCAGGACACGCAGCGCCTGTCGCGCACCGCCAACATCACCATCCACCAGCAGGCGGAACTGCGCACCATCTACTTCGGCTTCGACCAGCAGCGCGCGGAGCTGCTGAAGTCCGACGTGCGTGGCCGCAACCCGTTCCAGGACGTGCGGGTGCGCCGCGCCGTCAACCACGCCATCGACCGTGCCGGCATCGTCCGCACCGTCATGCGCGGCCAGGCGCGCGCCACCGGCCTGATGATCGGCCCGGGCGTCAACGGCCACACCGACGCGCGGGACCAGATCCCGGAATACAACCCTGACATGGCCCGTCGCCTGCTGACGGAAGCCGGTTATCCCAACGGCTTCGGCGTGACGCTGGACTGCCCGAACGATCGCTACGTGAACGATGAGGCGATCTGCACCGCAGCCGTCGCCATGCTGGCCCGGATCGGCATCCGTGTGACACTGAATGCGCAGACCCGCGCGCGCTACTTCGCCGAGATCCTGGGCCCGCGCTACAATACCAGCTTCTACATGCTCGGCTGGACGCCCAACACCTACGACGCCCACAACGCCTTCTTCAACCTGATGGCGTCGCGGGAGGGCAACCGCGGCCTGTTCAACGTCGGTGGCTTCAACAACGCCCGCTTCGACGAACTGGTGAACCTGATGGCGGTGGAGACCGATGTCGCCAAGCGCGCGGGCATGATCGAGGAAGCCATGCGCATCCATACCGAACAGGCCGGCCACGCGCCGCTGCACCAGCAGACGGTGATCTGGGCCGCGCGCAACAACATCCAGTTGCAGCAGCTCGCCGACAACTGGTTCCCGTTGCGCTTCGTCCGCGTCGGCAACTGATTTACGCGCCGGGGAGGGCGTTCGCGCCCTTCCCATCTACGTCAGCTAGGCTGACTTATCATGCCCCTGGCGCATGGGTGCATTGTTCCTCTTGGTGGCTCCGCCGCGACCGGCTATTGCGATAGCATCCAGCCGCACGCAACAAAGGCCAAGCGCCATGACCGCTTCCTTCCCCACCACCCGCACGCGCACGCCGAAGCCCCGGCCGGCCGATGCCGCACTGGTCTTCGGCAAATCCTTCACGGACCACATGTTCCTGATGGACTATGAGGACGGAAAGGGCTGGCATGACCCGCGCATCGTCCCCTACGCGCCGCTGGTGCTCGACCCCGCCACAACGGTGTTGCACTACGCCCAGGCGGTGTTCGACGGGCTGAAGGCGTTCCGCGGGCCGGACGGCGCGATCCGCCTGTTCCGCGCGCAGCGCCACGCCGAACGCCTCGGCAAGTCCTGCGCCGGCCTGTGCATCCCGGCCCCCGATGCCGAACTGGTGCGGCAATCCTTCGAGGCGCTGGTGGCGGTGGACCATGAATGGGTTCCGCGCACCCAGGGCACGGCGCTGTACATCCGCCCGACCGTGATCGCCACGGACGTGATGCTCGGCGTGCATCCCTCGCACCGCTACACCTATTTCGTCATCTGCTCCCCGGTCGGCGCCTACTACAAGGAAGGCGTGAAGCCGGTGCGCATCCTGGCGACGGATACCCATGTGCGCGCGGTGCAGGGCGGCCTGGGCGAACTCAAGGCCGCCGCCAACTACGCCGCCTCGCTCGCCGCGCAGCAGGACGCGGAGCGCCAGGGCTACACCCAGGTGCTCTGGCTGGATGGCGTGGAGCGGCGCTGGATCGACGAAGTCGGCACCATGAACATCATGATGCGCATCGGCGACGAAGTGGTGACCCCGCCGCTGGCCGGCACCATCCTGGACGGCGTGACGCGCAATTCGATCCTGACGCTGCTGCGCGACTGGGGCCTGACCGTCTCCGAGCGCCGGATCAGCATCGAGGAGGTCATGCAGGCCGGCCGCGACGGCACCCTGACCGAGATGTGGGGCACCGGCACCGCCGCCGTGGTCTCCCCGATCGGGGAGCTGGGCTACAAGGGGGAGCGGATGCGGATCGGCGACGGCAACACGGGCGCGCTGACCCGCAAGCTGTACGACGCCATCGTCGGCATCCAGTACGGCACCGCGCCGGACCCGCATGGCTGGACCAGCACGGTGCAGGTGCCGGTCGAGGCGTAGCTGAAAAGCCCTCTCCCCCTTGGGGGAGAGGGTTGGGGTGAGGGGGCCGCCCGCCCTACCCGTCGCCCTCCAGCCGGTCGATGTCATCGTCGGAAAAGCCGAAATGGTGCGCGATCTCGTGGATCAGCACGTTGCGCACCAGCCGGAACAGGTCCTCCCCGGTCTCGACCCATTCCAGAAGGATTGGCTCGCGGTACAGCGTGATGCTGTCGGGCTCCCCCGGCGCGTCGAAGACGGATTTCTGCGTCATCGGCGTGCCGCGATACAGACCGGTCAGCGCCCAGGGGCTTTCGAAGCCGAGTTCGGCGGCGGTCTCGTCATCCGCCACCTCCTCCACCACGATGGCGGCGCCGCGCACCAGGTCGCGCAGCTCCTTGGGGATGGCGGAGAAGGCCTGTTCGGCCATCTCCACGATGTCCTCGAGCGTGGGGGGATGGTTGAAGCGGGTCATCCGCTGCTTCCTTCCCGCCGCGGCACGTCTCGTCAACCCCCACCGGCAACCCCCACCGGCAACCCCCACCGGAGCCCGCCATGATCCGCCCCCTCGATTCCGCCGCCCGCGCCGAACTTTCCCGAAATCTGCCGCACTGGTCGCTGGTGGAGGGAAGGGATGCCATCCGCCGGCGGTTCCGTTTCGCCGATTTCTCGGCTGCCTGGGGGTTCATGTCGCGCGTCGCCCTGGTGGCGGAGCGGATGGACCATCATCCGGAGTGGTCGAATGTCTGGAACCGGGTGGAGATCCTGCTGACCACGCACGACGCCGGCGGGCTGTCCGAGCGCGACGTCGCCATGGCGCAGGCCATCGACCAGATCGAGCCGGCCCGCTTGATGTAGATGCTGGTCAGCCGCCCATTCTCTCGCCTACCTTTCGATTCACAAGCGCCAAGCGGCGCCGCAGCCAGGGAGTGGATGGGATGATGCAACGCAGGACAATTCTGGGAGGCGCGCTGGCCGCACCGGTGCTGCTGGCCGGCCGTGGGGCTTTGGCACAGGGCTCCGGCCCGATCCGCATCGCGACCGCCGGGCCGATGACGGGGCAATACGCGGCCTTCGGCGGCCAGATGCGGGAAGGTGCGCAGCAGGCGGTCACCGACCTCAACGCCGCCGGCGGCGTGCTCGGCCGGCAGTTGGCGCTCGAGATCGGCGACGATGCCTGCGATCCGCGCCAGGCGGTTTCCGTCGCCAACCAGCTCGCCTCCCGCCAGGTGGCGCTGGTCGCCGGCCATTTCTGCTCCGGTAGCTCGATCCCGGCCAGCAAGGTTTATGGTGACGAGGGCGTGCTGCAGATCAGCCCGGCCTCGACCAACCCGGCCTATACCGACGCCGGCGGCTGGAACACGTTTCGCGTCTGCGGGCGCGACGACCAGCAGGGGCTCGTCGCCGGTCGCTACATCGCGCAGAACATGCGCGACCGCCGTATCGCCATCCTGCACGACAACACCGCCTATGGCCGCGGCCTGGCGGAGGAGACCAAGAAGTCGCTGAATGCGGCCGGGGTGCAGGAGACGCTGTTCTCCGCCTATACGCCGGGCGAGCGCGACTATTCCGCCATCGTCTCCCGCCTGCAGCAGGCGCAGATCGGCGTGCTGTATGTCGGCGGCTACCACACCGAATCCGGACTGATCCTGCGCCAGGCGAAGGAGGTCGGGCTGAACCTGACGCTCATCGGTGGCGATGCGCTGGTGACCAACGAGTTCTGGCAGATCACCGGCGCGGCGGGGGAGGGCACGCTGATGACCTTCAGCAGCGACCCCCGCAAGCGCCCGACGGCGGCGCAGGTGGTGCAGCGCTTCCGCGCCCGCAACGTCGATCCCGAGGGCTACGTCCTGTACACCTACGCCGCCATGCAGATCTGGGCGGCGGCGGCGACGCGGGCCGGCGGGACGGATCCGCGGCGGATCGCGGCGCTGCTGAAGTCGGGTGGCCCCTGGGCCAGCGTGCTCGGCGACATCAACTTCGACCAGAAGGGCGACGTCACCGTGCCGGACTACGTCTTCTACGTCTGGCGCAACGGCAGCTACGCCGAGATGTGAGGCGGGCGGGGCCGCGCCGCAGCCAGCAGCGCGGTCCCGACCAGCCCCACCAGCGCCGCCGCCAGCAGCGGCGCGGCTCTCTGGCCTGCCGCGTCCATGGCGAGCGCCAGGGCCGGCGGCGCCAGCAGCAGCGCCACGCCCCGCGCGGTATACAGCCGCCCGAGCAGGCCGCCGAGATCCCGACCTCCGAAGCCATCCGCCGCGAAGGCCGGCAGCAGCGCCACGAAGCCGCCCTGCAACGCCCCGAACAGCAGCGCGAAGGCCTGCAAGCCCGGCAGCCCCGGCGCCAGCGCCCACAGGCCGAGGCTTGCCGCCATCGCGGCGCTGCATGCCAGGAAGACGCGCGCCCGCCCCAGGGCATCGGCCAGCGCCGCCAGCAGGAACCGCCCGGCGATGGTGCCGAGGCCGAGCAGCCCCAGCAGCCCCAGCGCCGCATCGCGCGGCAGGCCCAGGTCGCGCGCCGTCGCCACCAGCAGCGCATGCGGCAGGGTGCTGGGCAGGGAGACCAGCACCAGGCCGCACCAGATGGGCACGAAGCTGTAGCCGTTGGCGGGCGCTGCCTCGGCCGGACGAAGGTGCACCGCGAGGGCTTGCAGTGGCGCCCCATCCAGCAGGGCCGCGCCCACCAACCCGATGCCGGACAGCACGATCGCCAGCACCACGAAGGCCAGCCGCCAGTCGCCGGGCGCCAGCAGGGCCTCTGCCGCCGGCGGAACCAGGGCAGTGCCGACGCCGATGCCGCTGACCGCGATGCCGGAGGCGAGCCCGCGGTGCCGCCGGAAGCGGGCCTGGACGCCGGCCATCGCCGGCACATAGGCAAAGCCGGTGCCGAGGCCGATCAGCAGGCCGTAGCCGGCATGCACCTCGAGCAGACTGCGGGCGCTGGCCGCGACCAGCAGGCCAAGGCCCACCAGCAGCATGCCCGCCAGTGCCGGCACCCGTGCGCCAATCCGGTCCGCCAGCGGCCCGGACAGCGGCGAGACGAAGAAGCAGGAGGCGCCACTGATGGCGAAGACCAGGGTCAGATTGGCGCGGCCGGTGCCGAACTCGTCGGCGATCGGCTCGGCGAAGGCGGCGTAGGAATAGATCGCGCCGTAGCCCGCCAGCAGCACCAGGAAGGCGCCCGCCACCACGCGCCAGCGCGCCAGGTC
Organism: Falsiroseomonas sp. HC035; assembly: GCF_050563525.1. Taxonomy (NCBI): domain Bacteria; kingdom Pseudomonadati; phylum Pseudomonadota; class Alphaproteobacteria; order Acetobacterales; family Roseomonadaceae; genus Falsiroseomonas; species Falsiroseomonas sp. HC035. The sequence continues at coordinate 119,301 of NZ_JBNXUN010000013.1, read as the reverse complement.
CGGCTGGACCGGAGCCGGCACCGCCGGCTGCACCACCGAATGGACCGCCGGCTGGGCGAGCGCCCGCCGGCTCATCGCCGCCACAGCCGGCGCAGCAGGCGCCCCATTGCGGTCCGCATCGCCTGCGCCGCCATGGTGCGCGTGGCGATCTCGGCCGCCTCCCAGGACCCGGTGCGGGCGGCCGAGTGCAGGATCGCGGCGTGGCGCTCGGGGGTCATGGCAGCGTCCTGTGCGGGCGGCGCCGCGATATCGGGCCGCGGCGGCAGTGGCACTTCCCAGGCCTCGGGCGGCGGAAGGCGGGTGGCCTGCTGCTGCGCGGTCATTGGCGTTCACCCCGCGCGGCGAACTGGTGCGCCAGCCAGGCAGCCACCTGGTCCGCCACGGCCTGGGCCGCCGCCGGGTTGGGGCTGACGCGCCGCCGGCCACCGAGCGGGTCGGGCATCAAGGCGCTGCCCGGCGCCAGCTCCGGCCGCACGTCCCAGCCATGGCTGAGGCCGGGCACGCCGCGGATCACGCCCGCCGGCGGTTCCTCCAGCGCGATGCAGTCGTCCGCATCCGGCGCGGCGCGGCCGAACACCAGCAGGGACGGCATCCAGTCCGGCAGCGCCAGCCCGGTGCAGCCCGGATCGACCGCGACGACCGGCCCACCCGCCTCCGCCGCCGCCAGCGCCGCCCGGCCTCCGGCGCCCAGCCCGATCAGGCCAAGCTGTCCCGCCGCGACGCCGGGTTGCGCCGCCGCCCAGGTCAACGCCACCCCGGCCGCCATGGTCGAGGAGGCCGGGTCGGTGCCCGGTCCGCCCCGCTCCGAGGCGATGCCGAGGCCGAGCACCAGGCTGGCGATGCCGTTGCGCTCCAGCGCCGCGACATAGGGTGCGGCGCGGCCCTCGTCGCCAAGCGCATCGGGCAGCAGCACCACCAGCGGCACCGCATGGGCTCTCTCCGGCCGCTGCAACTGCGCCGTACCGACCGGGGCGGGCAGCTCGTGGTGGGTCGGCGGGCCGGCCGTGGCGGGCGCGGCGAGCACGAGGGCGGCAGGCGCGGCCGCCAGGGTCAGCATCAGGGCGGCTGCATGGTGCGCCAGCCTGCTGCCCAAAGGGATTACTCCGTTCATCTGCGTGGCTCCTGTCCAGCGGACCCGGCATGGTCCGGGCTGGCGAAGCGGAGCAGCGGGCGGCGCCTTCGGTCCCGAAGTCCGCACGAAATCTTCGCGAAACCTTGCCCGGGCAGGCTTCGCGCCAGCCCAACACCGGAACCGAGGGCAGCCGAGATGACGCGCTATCCTGCCCGTCCCGTCGGGAGGCCGTTGCCGCCATGACCGCCGCGCCGCAGCTGCGCATCGGAAGCCGGTCGCTCGACCCGGATCGGGGCGTGCTGCGCTGCGCCGACGGCGCCGGCGTGTCGCTGCGGCCGAAGACGCTGGAGTTGCTGCTGCTGCTGCACCGGCATGGCGGCAGGGTGGTGCCGCGCAGCGAGATCCTGGACGCGCTGTGGCCCGACCTGCACGTCACCGACGACAGCATCACGCAATGCGTGGTCGAGCTGCGCCGCGCCCTCGGCCCGGATGCCGCGCTGCTGCGGACCGTGGCGAAGCGGGGCTACCTGCTGGAAGCCGAAGCGGCCGCCACCACGCCACAGGCGGTCCCCGCGGCGGCGCGCAGCGTGCCGGTGGTGGCGCTGCTGCCGTTCCGGCTGCTGCCGGATGCCCCGGACCTGGCCCTGGTGGCGGAGGGTATCCTGGATGGCATCGTCGGTGCGCTGGCAGGGCTGCGCGAGCCGGTGGTGATCTCCGCCAACTCGACGCGGCACCTGGCGGCCGAGGCTGACCTGCCCTCGGTCGGACAGCGCCTCGGCGCGCAGTACGTCACCGCCGGCACGCTGCGCCGCGCCGGGGACCGGCTGCGCCTGGGCATGGAGCTGGCGGAGGCGCAGACCGGCCGGGTGCTGTGGCAGCGATCCTTCGACCTGGTGGACGCCGCGCTGTTCGAGACGCAGGACCGCATCGCCGCCATCATCGCCCACACCCTGGCACCGCGCGTCCAGGAGGCCGAGCTGCGCGTCGCCCGGCAGGCGCCGCCCCGCGTGCTCGGCGCCTACCACCTGCTGCTGCAGGCCCGGCAGATGGTGTTCCGGCTGGAGCCGCAGGCCTTCGAGACGGCGGGCGAGATGCTGCGGCAGGCGATCGCGCTCGATCCCAGCTTCGCCCCCGGCTACGCGGCGCTGGGCGATTGGCATTCGCTGCGCATCGGCCAGGGCTGGTCGCCCGATGCGGCGGCGGAGACCGAGGCGCTGGAGGCCGCGGTGCGCACGGCGCTGGACCTCGACCCCGGCAACGCACGTGCGCTCGCGCTGCTCGGCCACAGCCACACCGTGCTGCGCCGCCGCTACGACGATGCGGTGACGCATTTCGACCGCGCCTTGGAGGCGGCGCCGAACGATGCCGAGGTCTGGCTCCGCAGCAGCCCGACCTATGCCTTCATGGGCGAGGGGCGGGAAGCGCTGCGGCGCGCGGACCAGGCGCTGGCCCTGTCGCCGGAGGACCCGCTGATCTTCCGCTACCAGCACTACAAGGCGATCGCGCATTACGCGGCGGATGAGCTGGAGGCGGCGGCGGAATGGGGGCTGCGCTCGCAGCGGGCCAACCCGCACTACACCTCCAACCTGCGCCTGACCGCGGCATCGCTGGCCGCGCTCGGCCGGCTCGCGGAGGCGCGGCCGCTGGTCGACCAGGTGATGGCGCTGGAGCCGGACTCCCGCGCCTCCCTCGTCGCCGCCCGCACGCCCTACCGCGACCCCGCGACGCGGGAGCTGTACCGGAGGCGCGTGGCGGCGGCCGGGCTGCCGGCCTGAACCGCGCGTTTTTCCCATTTGGCCTGCCTGCGTGGAAGGAGCGGAGACGATGTCGGGAGGTGTTTCGACGGATGGTGGCCATGATGGAGGTCACGACGGTGGCCATTTGGGCGGCCTCGGCCTGTCCAGCCTCAACCTGCTCGCGGGCCTCGATGCCGAGCCGGGCGAGTTCCCGCTGCTGTCCGGAGCCGGCTTTCCGAAAGCCGCCTTCGCGCCGCGCTTCCGCGCCCAGGTGCTGCTCGCGGAGTTCGCCGGCACGGATTGGCGCGCCGCGGCGCCGAAGGCGCCGAACAATGCCGAGGACGCGCTGAAGGACGAGATCAAGCTGCTGCTGGGCAAGATACCCCTGCGTGCCGGACGTGCCACCGAGATCCGCGCGCAGTCGGACAATCTGGCCGGGGCCTGGCTGCGGCTGCTGATGGCGGATGCCGGGGGGCGGCCGGCGGCCGTCACGCTGGTCTCGCTGGCGCTGGCCGCCGGGCACATGGTGGGCCTGCACTGGAAGTGGCACTTCCTCCGCCCCCGCCCGGTGCAGGTCTATCCGGCGCTGATGCCGATGATCCCCGCGCCGCCGCACGCCTCCTACCCCAGCAACCACAGCTTCCACTCGCATCTGATCGCCGGCCTGCTGCATGCGGCCATGGCGCCGGGACTGCGGCCCGGCGTCGCCGGCCCCTTCGATGCGCTGGCCGACCGCATCGCGCAGAACCGGGAGGTGGCCGGGGTGCATTTCCCCAGCGACACCCGGGCCGGCGAGGCGCTGGCCGCGGCGATGCTGCCGCGCCTGCTGGGCCTGCCAGGGGTGCAGGACCTTCTCGGGCAGGTGCAGGCCGAGTATCCCGGCGTGGTCGCCACGGCCGGCCCGGTGAACCCGCCGGCCCTGCGTCCAGTGCCGAATGGTGGCGGACCCAGCCCGTGAGCGAATTCCTGCGCAGGGCCAGCGCAGAGCTTCAGCTCAACGAATCCGAGATGCGCCTGTTCGCCCGGGCCGCGATCCGCAACTTCGACGCGCTGGCGGACCTGCTGGCGCTGAGTCCCTCGTTGTCACGTGAACTGGCGCGCCATGGCATCCGGCGCGAAGCGCTGCTGCGGCGGCTGGAAGGCCTGGTTTCGCCGGCCTACCGCGAGGCCCGCGACGCGCCCTTCGTGCCGCCACCCCAGGTGCCGGGCGCCGCTGAACCCGCGCCAAGCCCGCCGCGTCCCGGCGCGCCCATCCTGCAGCCGCCGCGCTGGCCCGGCATCGGCCTGGTGCCCGGCTTGGCGGATGACGCCGAGGTTCCGCTGCCGGAGAGCCTTCTCGACTGGCCGGTGCGCAACCAGCAGCTTCGCCCAACCTGCGTCGGCTTCGCCGTGGCCTCGGCGCTGGAACGCGGGCGCGGGGCACCGGCGGCGGAAAAGCTCTCCGCCATGTTCGTCTACCAGCGCGCCCTGGCCCGCCGGCGCGAGACCCTGGCACCGGAGGCCTTCGCGGCCGAGGCCGGTGGCACGAGGCTGGGCGACGCGGCGGAGGTGCTGGCGCAGGAGGGCATCTGCGGCGAGGCGCTGTGGGAGGATGACGTGCCGCTGGAGGCGGAGCCGCCGCCGCCGATCCTCGCCGCCGCCGCGCCGAACCGCGTCCCGCGCAGCTTCCACTGGGACATCCCCTTCGGCACGCCACGCCCGCCCAACGTGGCGCGGGTGGTGCTGGACCTGCTGGTGGATCGCGGCGTCGTCGTCATCGCGCTGCCGGTCTTCAAGGACCCCGATGCGCCGGAGGGCCTGACGAACTGGTCGTCGCCGCGGGCGCGCCGCCACGGCATCGTGCCCGACCCGCTCCTGCCGCCGTGGCAGAAGGTGGCCGGACACGCCGTCTGCGTGCTCGGCTTCCAGCCGGATGCGGCGGAGGCGCGGGGCGGCTGGTTCATCTTCCGCAACAGCGTCGGCGCCGATTGGGCGAGCGGCGCGCCGAACCGGTTGAGCCTCGACCTGCCGCAGGTGCCGGCGCGCGGCTGGGGCGCGATCTCCGCCAGCCATGTCGAGGGCTTCTGCTGGGAGATCTGGGCGCCGCCCAGGCCGCCGGGCTGAGCCGCTACTCCACCCGCATCCCGGTCGCCTGCACCACCTGCCGCCACTGCGCGGAGGCGCGGGCGACCCAGGCCTCGGCGGCGGCGCCATCCCCGGCCTCCGGCGTCACCGCCCAGTTTGCCAATCGGGCCTGCGCCGCCGGATCGGCGAAGACGGCGGCGACCCAGCGTCCGATCGCATGGCGCTGCGCCTCCGGCACGCCGGCGGGCGCCATCAGCAGGTAGGCGAAGCGGATGTCGAAGCCGGGGTGGCCCTGTTCGGCCACCGTCGCGACATCCGGCAGCAATGCCAGGCGCTCCGGCCCGGAGATCGCCAGCGCCCGCAGCCTTCCGTCCTTGACGAATTCGGCGCCGCCCGAGATCGCGATGAAGCCGGCCTGGACGCGCCCGGCGAGCAGTTCCGTCACCGCCTAGGCGTTGCCGCGGAACGGCACGTGTTCCAGCGCGCCACGCGGCAGGCCCAGCGTGTGGCCGAGATTGGCCATCGCCAGATGCCCCGGCGAGCCATAGCCGGCCGATGCGTACAGCAGCGGTTGCCGCCGCGCCGTCGCCAGGAATTCCGCAAGGGTGGAAATGCCGCTGGTCGGGTGCACCAGCAGAACCACCGGATAGGTGCCGGCGACCGCCACCGGCTGCAGCGCCGAAGCCTCGAAGCCCATGCTGCCGTAGATGAAGGGGTTCACCGTGAAGGTGCTGTCGATCGCCAGCAGCAGCGTGCGGCCATCCGGCGCGGCGCGGGCGGCGAGGCCGGCGGCGATGTTGCCGTTGGCACCCGGACGGTTGTCCACGATGGCATTGCCCAGGCCGTGCCGCGGCGCGGCTTCCGCCAGCAGCCGGGCGATGCCGTCCAGCGCCGCGCCGGGCGGGAAGGCGGCGATGATGCGTAGCGTGTCGCCCTGCGCGAAAGCGGGCCGTGCGGCCAGGCTTCCGGCGAGGCCGAGCGCCAGGCGTCGGGACAGCGGCATCCAGACCTCCCATGATGATTTCTTGCGGCCTATGCTGGACGCCTGACCGGGGAGGGACAAGGCCGATGGCCGTGCGCAACGTGCTGTTCATCATGTGCGACCAGCTGCGCTGGGACCACATGGGTTGCGCCGGCCACCCGTTCCTGAAGACGCCGAACCTGGATGCCCTGGCCGCCCGCGGCGTGCGCTTCGCCCAGGCCTATGTGCAGTCGGGCATCTGCGGCCCATCCCGCATGTCGACGTACACTGGGCGCTATGTCTCGACCCATGGCGCGACCCACAACCGCGTGCCGCTCTCGGTGGGGGAGGTGACGCTGGGCTGGCACCTGCGGGAGGCTGGGCGCACCCTGGCGCTGGCCGGCAAGACGCATGTGCTGCCCGACGCGCACGGCATGAAGCGGCTTGAGCTCGACGGTCAGAGCGATATCGCCGCGCTGCTGGAGGAAGGCTGGTTCACCCTGGTGGACCGCCATGACGGCCACCACGCCGAGCCCGACAGTGCCTACGCCGAGTGGCTGCGCAGCAAGGGCTACGACAGCGCCGACCCCTGGACCGACTACGTGATCGCCGTGCAGGACGAACAGGGCGGCATCCACAATGGCTGGAAGATGCGCAACGCGCGGCTGCCGGCGCGGGTGGCCGAGGAACACAGCGAGACCGCCTACACCACCGACCAGGCGATCCGGTTCATGGAGGCGCAGGGGGACAAGCCCTGGGTGCTGCACCTGTCCTACGTCAAGCCGCACTGGCCCTACATCGCGCCCGCGCCCTACCACGCGATGTATTCGCCGAACCAGTGCCTGCCGGTGTCCCGCCACGCCGCCGAACGCGGTGCTGATATCCATCCCCTGATGCGCGAATGGCAGAAGGAGGAAGTTTCGGAAAACTTCCAGTCGGACGACTGCATCGCCACGGTCCGCCCGGCCTACCAGGGCCTGATCACCCAGCTCGACGACCATCTCGGCCGGGTGTGGGAGGCGCTGACGCGGCTTGGCCGCTGGGACGACACGCTGGTGGTGTTCTGCTCCGACCACGGCGACTACCTCGGGGATCATTGGCTGGGCGAGAAGGAGCTGTTCCACGACTGCATCCAGCGCGTGCCCTTCCTGGTCTATGATCCCTCGCCCGAAGCGAACGCCACGCGCGGGACGGTGGAGCAGCGCTTCGTCGAATCGATCGACCTGGTGCCGACCTTCCTGGACGCGCTCGGCCTCGACCCGGCGCCGCACCTGCTGGAGGGACGCTCGCTGCTGCCGTTGACGCGCGGCACCGCGACCGGCTGGCGCGATGCGGTGGTGTCCGAGCTGGACTGGACCTTTCGCGGCGCGCGGCGGCGGCTTGGCCTGCCGACCGGGCACCACCACGCCTGGATGCTGCGCGACGCGCGCTGGAAATACGTGCACTGGACCAGCGGCTATCGCCCACAACTGTTCGACCTGCACGCCGACCCGGAGGAGTTCTTCGACCTTGGTGCCGACCCGGCGCTGGAGGGCGTGCGGGCGGCGATGCGCGAACGGCTGCTGGCCTGGTTCACCGGCCTGAAGCGCCGCACCACGCTGACCTGGGCGGAGGCCGAACTGCGCACGGACCGGCACAAGGCGGCCGGCGTCTTCCTGGGGGAATGGTAGGGCGGCTGTTCACGACCCTGCGACCGGCGGTTGCGCCAGGGCAGGGCTTCGCGTTGTGTGACCCGGCTCCGCAAGGACCGCGCACGCAACGGGAGGAAGACGGATGAGGAAACTCCTCGGCGCAACGCTGGCCATGCTGGTCGCCTGGGCACCCGCGCAGGCGCAGGTGACGCTGGCGATTTCCTGCGGCGCCGTCGGTGTCGAATTTCAGCTCTGCCGCGAGGGGGCTGAAGCCTGGGCGCGAGAGACCGGCAACCGCGTGCAGCTGGTCTCGACGCCGAGCGGCAGCACGGAACGTCTGGCCCTGTACCAGCAGCTTCTGTCAGCCGGATCGGCCGATATCGACGTGCTGCAGGTGGACGTGGTCTGGCCCGGCACGCTGGCGGGGCATCTGCTGGACCTGAAGGGCCGGGTGGAGACGGAGGGCGTTTTCCCCGCGCTCGTCCGCAACAACACGGTGGACGGACGGCTGGTGGCGATGCCGTGGTTCACGAATGCCGGCGTCCTGTACTTTCGGCGCGACCTGCTGGACCAGCACGGCCGGGCTGTTCCCGAGACCTGGCAGGACATGGCCGAGACGGCGCGCCACATCATGCAGGCCGAACGTGCCGCCGGGAATGATCGTATCTGGGGCTACGTCTTCCAGGGCCGCGCCTATGAGGGGCTGACGGTAAATGCGCTGGAATGGGTGGCGAGCCATGGCGGCGGCACCATCGTGTCAGACGACGGCACCGTTACCATCAACAACCCGAACGCCATCCGCGCCATTGAACAGGCCGCCGGCTGGGTCGGCCATATCACCCCGCGCGGCGTGCTGAACTACGCCGAGGAGGAAGCGCGCGGCGTATTCCAGTCGGGCAACGCGGTGTTCATGCGCAACTGGCCCTATGCCTGGCCGCTGCTGAATGCGGAGGACAGCGCGGTGCGTGGCAAGGTCGGCGTCGCACTGCTGCCGAAAGGCGGCGCGCAGGGCCGGCACAGCGCGACGCTGGGCGGCGAACAGCTCGCCGTCTCGCGCTATTCGCGTCATCCGGATGCGGCTGTGGAGCTGGTGCGCTACCTGACCAGCCAGGCGGAACAGAAGCGCCGCGCCATCGCCGGCAGCTTCAACCCGACGCTGGAGCCGCTGTACCGGGACCAGGAGATCATCACGGCGAATCCCTTCTTCGCCGACCTGTACGACAGCTTCGTCAACGCCGTGGCCCGTCCCTCCGGCGTCACCGGCGGGCGCTACAATCAGGTCTCGGCGGAATTCTGGAACGCCGTGCACAACGTGCTCTCGGAGCAGGCGGAGGCCGCGCCGGCGCTGGCGCGGCTGGAGCGCAACCTGCGTCGCGTCGGGCGTAACGGGCGGTGGTGAGCGGATCGACGCTCGCACGGCAGAGAACCCGCGCCGCCTGGCTGTTCCTGCTGCCGGTCCTGGTCACCATCACCGCGGTGGCCGGCTGGCCATTGGCACGCACCATCTGGTTCTCGCTGACCGATGCACGGCTCGACACGCTGGATGACTTCGCCTTCGTTGGGCTGGAGAATTACGGCTTCCTGTTCACTGATCCCGACTGGTGGATCGCGGTGCGCAACACGCTGGTCTTCGCCGGCGCGTCCGTGACGCTGGAGACGCTGCTCGGCATCATCATCGCGCTGGTGCTGAACACGCGGATGCGCGGGCGCGGGCTTATGCGCGCCGCCATGCTCATCCCATGGGCGATCCCGACCGTGGTCTCCGCGCAGATGTGGGGCTGGATGCTGCATGACCAGTACGGCGTGCTCAACGAGATCCTTCTGAATTTGGGCCTGATCGCGGAGCCGCGCGCCTGGACCGCGAACCCCGCGACCGCCATGGCCTCCGTCATCGCCGTCGATGTCTGGAAGACGACGCCCTTCATGGCGCTGCTGGTGCTGGCGGCGCTGCAACTGCTGCCGGATGAGCTGTACGAGGCGGCGGAGATCGACGGCCTCGGCCCAGTCGGCCGCTTCTTCCGCATCACGCTGCCGCTGATCTGGCCGGCGCTGATGGTCGCCGTCATCTTCCGCACGCTGGACGCGCTACGGGTGTTCGACCTGATGTATGTCCTGACCGGCAACAGCCGCGCCACCGCCTCCATGTCCGTCTATGCGCGGCAGCAATTGGTGGATTTCCAGGATGTCGGCTACGGGTCCGCCGCCGCCACCGGGCTGTTCCTGGTGATCGCGGTGGTAACGGCGCTGTTCATCACCTTCGGACGCGTAAGGCTCGGCGCGGAGCCCGGTCGATGAAGAAGGTCCTTGGCCGCGCCGCCTTCTTCCTGCTGGTGCTGGTGATCGTCGCCTACACGGTGTTCCCGTTCTACTGGGCCATCGTGTCGTCGCTGAAGTCGGGCAGCGCGCTGTTCGAGGCGGAGTTCTGGCCGTCCTCACCGCAATGGTCGAACTACGCCGCGGTGTTCCAGGGCCAGCCCTTCGGCCGCAACATCCTGAATTCCGTCATCGTCGCGGGGTCCGTCGTCGCGCTGTCGCTGTTCCTCGGCGTCACCGCCTCCTATGCCCTGGGGCGCGTGCAGTTCCGTGGTCGGACGATGCTGCTGCTGGTGATCCTCGGCGTGTCGATGTTCCCGCAGGTCGCGGTGCTGTCGGGGCTGTTCGAGCTGATCCGCGCGCTCGGCCTATACAACAATCTGGCCGGGCTGGTGCTGAGCTACCTGATCTTCACGCTGCCCTTCACCGTCTGGGTGCTGACCACCTTCATGCGGGAGATGCCGGTGGAACTGGAGGAAGCCGCGATGATGGACGGTGCCTCGCCCTGGGTGGTGCTGACCCGCATCTTCCTGCCGCTGCTGGGACCTGCGATGGCAACCACCGGCCTGCTCGCCTTCATTGCCGCCTGGAACGAGTTCCTGTTCGCGCTGACCTTCACCCTGACGGATGAGATGCGCACCGTGCCCGTCGCGATCGCGTTGATCAGCGGGGCCAGTTCGTTCGAGCTGCCCTGGGGCCGCATCATGGCCGCCAGCGTCATCGTCACCGTGCCTCTGATCCTGCTGGTGCTGGTGTTCCAGCGCCGCATCGTCTCCGGCCTGACGGCGGGGGCGGTGAAGGGCTGAGCTCGGTGCCGGCTCAGCCGGTGCGCGCCTGGCCGTCCAGCAGCGCGAGCACATGCTCGGCCGTCTTGCCGATATGCGCGGCCAGCTGCCCGGCCGCCTCCGCATCCCGCGCCAGCGCCAGGTCCGCCAGGCGGACATGAACGCCCAGCATGTGGTCCCAATCTTGGAAGGCGATCTTCATGACGCGGCGGTAGCGGGTCTTCTGCACATACAGCTCCTCGCAGAACCGCTTGAGCGAGGGCAGGGGGCAGCCGGCGATCAGCGCGGCGTGGAAGCGATGGTGCCGCGCCTCGTAGCGGTCCAGCCAGTCCTCGCTTCCCGGGTCGCGGCGGCCAATCTCGTGCCGCAGCAGCGACAGCGCCGTGACGATCCCATCCTCCCATTCCGCATCGCCGGACTGCATCGCCAGGCGCAGCGCCTCCGGCTCCACGATCTGGCGGGACCGGGTGATGTCGTCCAGGTGGGCGCGGGTGACGGGTGGCACGGAGAAGCCCTTCTGCCCCTCCAGCACCACCAGCCCCTCCGCCGCCAGCCGGGCCAGCGCCTCCCGCAGCGGGGTGGCGCCAAGGCCGTACTTGGCCGTCAGGTCGCGCAACCGCAGCCGTGCCTTCGGCGCCAGGCTACCGGCGACGATGTCGTGCCGCAGCCGCCGGGCCGCAGATTCAGCCAACGTCGAATCAGGGGTTTGTTCGATCATTGGCGGAATTTATATTTCCTCTAGGCAAGCGCTGTCCAGCGCGACATCATGCGCGCATGGAAACGCCCAACGAAACGCATGATGCCGCCCTGCGGTCCTGGGTGGGATCGGCCCATGCGCCGGACACCGACTTCCCGATCCAGAACCTGCCGCTCGGCGTGTTCTCCCGCTCCGGCGGCGCGCCGCGCATCGGCATGGCGATCGGCGACCAGGTGCTGGACCTGCGTGCCGCCGGCGAGGCCGGGCTGCTCGAGGATGCGGAGGTCCTGTCGGCGCCGACGCTGAACCCGCTGATGGCCCGCGGCCGCGAGACCTCGGCCCGGCTGCGCGCGGGCGCCTCCCGGCTCCTGCGGCAAGGCGGCGCGGGCCAGGCGCGGGCCGGGGAGATCCTGGTGCCGATGGCGGAGGTTGCGATGCACCTGCCGGCCGTGGTCGCCAACTTCACGGACTTCATGGTCTCCCGCGACCATTCCGCCCGGCTGGGCGCGCTGAAGAACCCGCAGGCGCCGCTGCCGCCGGCCTTCGAGCATCTGCCGATCGCCTACCATTCCCGCGCCTCCTCGCTCCGCGTCAGCGGCACGCCGGTGGTGCGGCCGCACGGGCAGCGGCGGGAAGCCGATGGCAGCGTGACCTTCGGCCCGGAACGGCGGCTGGACTTCGAGCTGGAACTGGCGATCTGGATCGCCGGGGAGAACGCGCTGGGCACACCGGTGCCGATGCGCCAGGCGCCGTCGCGGCTGTTCGGCTACGGCCTGTTGAACGACTGGTCGGCGCGGGAGATCCAGATGCTGGAAATGCCGCCGCTCGGCCCCTTCCTGGGCAAGAGCCTGGGCACCACCGTCTCCCCCTGGGTGGTGACGGCGGAGGCGATGATCCCCTTCGCCACCGGGGCCGCGCGACGGCCCACGGGCGACCTGCCGGTGCCCGCGCATCTTCATGCCACCGGCGGGCAGTTGTCCGTCGCCATGCAGGTGCTGCTGCTGACGCCCGCGATGCGCGGGGCGGGCGTGGCCCCGGCGCGCATCACCGCCACGGATTTCGCCGCGATGTACTGGACGCCGGCGCAGCTCGTCGCCCATCACGCCTCGAACGGGTGCAGCCTGCTGCCCGGCGACCTGTTCGGCAGCGGCACCTGTTCCGGCCCCGAGGACGGCGCCCGCGCCTGCCTCGCCGAGATCGCGCTGACCGGCCCCATCACGCTGCCGAACGGGGAAGAGCGACGTTTCCTGGAGGATGGCGACGAGGTGATCTTCCGCGCGCGGGCGCATGCGCCGGGCGCCGTGCCGATCGGCTTCGGCGAGTGCCGCGCCGCGGTCCTGCCGGCACCGGCCTGGCCCGACTGAAACAACGACAACCGGGGAAACGGCAGGACAATGCCTAGACGCATCATCGACATCTCCTCCACGCTGAAGGCCGGCATCGCGTCCGACCCGCCGCACATGCTGCCGAAGATCGACTACCGCGATCACCACGCGACCGCGCCATCGATGGCCGCGCTGATGGGCGTCCCTGTCGAGGCGCTGCCGGAGGGCGAGTACGCGGCGGTGGAACAGGTGGCGATCTCCACCCACAACGGCACGCATCTCGACGCGCCCTACCACTACTTCTCCCGCATGGACGAGGCGCTGGTGCCTGGCGGAAGGCCCTCCATGCGGATCGACGAGGTGCCGCTGGACTGGTGCTTCCAGCCCGGCGTGAAGCTGGATTTCCGGCATTTCGAGGATGGCTACGTCGCGACGCCGGACGACATTCGGCGGGAGCTGGACCGCATCGGCCACGTGCTGAAGCCGCTCGAGATCGTCGTCGTGAACACCGCCGCCGGGGCGCGCTACGGCGAGGCGGATTTCATCGACACCGGCTGCGGCATCGGCAAGGCGGCGACGCTGTGGATGCTGGAACAAGGCGTGCGCGTGGTGGGCACGGATGCCTGGTCCTGGGACGCGCCCTTCAGCCACACGGCACGTCGCGTGCGGGAAACCGGCGACGCCTCGCTGATCTGGGAAGGCCATCGTGCCGGCCGCGAGATCGGCTACTGCCACATGGAAAAGCTCGGCAACCTGGATGCGCTGCCGCCGCACGGCTTCAGCGTGATCTGCTTCCCCATCAAGATCGAGCGCGCCTCCGCCGGCTGGACGCGTGCCGTGGCCATCATCGAGGAGTGAGCGAGATGCGGCGTGTTGTCCTGGCGGCGCTGCTGGCGCTGACTCCCCTTGCTCCGGCGGCGGCGCAAAGCTTTCCCGAGCGTCCGATCACCATGATCATGCCCTACTCGCCCGGCGCCGCGGATGTGCTGATGCGCGCGATGAGCGAGCATCTCCAGCGCACGCTGCGCCAGCCGCTGGTGCTGACCACGCGCGACGGTGCCTCCGGCGTCGTCGGCATGCGGGTCGTCGCCGCGGCGGCGGCGGATGGCTACACGCTGGGCCACACGCCGATGACGGCCATCGTGGTGCAGCCGCATCTGCTGCGGAACCCCGGCATCGGGCCGGAGAATTTCGAAGGCGTGTGCGGCACGAACGAGAACGTCATCACCGTCGCCGTGCGCGCCGAAAGCCCGATCCAGGACCTGACCGGCCTGGTCGAGGAGGCCCGCCGGCGGCCGCTGAGCTTCGGCAGCCCGGGACCCAATTCCCTGCCGCAGCTCGCGGTCTGGCGCGTGCAGCGTGCCACCGGCGTGGACATGAACCACATTCCCTACCGGGGCGAGGCGCCGCATGTGAACGATACGCTGGCCGGGCGCCTGGACTTCTCCGCCGCCATCGTCAGCTCCGTGGCTGAACTGGTGCAGGCGGGGCGGATGCGCATGCTCGCCGTCTTCTCCGCCAACCGCCATCCGGATTTTCCGGAGGTGCCGACGGCGCGCGAACAGGGCATCGACGCACAGCAATTCTCCCAGGTCGGCATCTATGCCCCGCGCGGCACGCCCGCCGCGATCCTCGACCGGCTGGAAGAAGCCTGCCGTACCGGCCTGGAGGACCCGACGGTGCGCCGCGTGCTGGCGACCAGCCGCAGCCCGGTGAGCTTTGTGCCCCGGGCCGAGTTGACGCAGATGATTCACGCGGAATACGCAAATTACGGCCGCATCCTGCGCGAACTCGGGGTGCAGCCGCAGTAGCGGCATGAACACGGCGCCGGACGGCCTGCCGCCCCGCCCGGTGCTGCTGGCCGTCTGCACCCTGCCGCCCTGGCCGGTGCGCAACGGCTATGCGCTGCGCGTGGATGGGCTGCTTCGGCACCTGGCGACGCGCTGGTCGATCCTGCTGCTGGCGCCAACCGGCACGGCGGCAGCGCCGCCCGGAATCGTGGAGCACGTGCCGCTGGCCTTGCAGGGACCCGGCGTGACCTACCCCTGGCGCTTCGACCCGGGCGTGCTGCGCGCCTCGGTGGAGCGCCTCGTGCAGGACCGCCGGCCGGTCCGCGCGCTGGCCTGGCCGGGGGCGGAGGAAGCCTGGCGCGGCCTGCCGCCCGCCGTGCTGGACATGATCGACTGCAACCCGCTGGAGTTCTGGCATGGCGCACTGGCCGGCGGCCCGCGGGAGCGCTGGCGCAACCTGAGCCAGCTTCCGGTCGCCACCCTGTCCGCCCGCCGCGCCGTTCGCTGCTTCGCCGCCACCACCTGCGTCGGCGAACGCGATGCCGCCTGGCTGTCGCGCATCGGCGGGCGCGGTCGCGTGCATGTCGTGCCGAACGGGGTGGAGGTGCCGGACGCGGCGCTGGTACCGGCGGAGGCCGTGCAGCCGACGCTCGGCTTCATCGGCTCGCTGGATTTCGCGCCGAACATCGACGCGGTGCTGCATGCCGCGAGGGCGATCTGGCCGCGCATCCGACGTGCAATTCCGGACGCCCGCTTCGTCGTCGCCGGCCGCAACCCGGTGGCCGAGGTGGCGGCGCTGCACGGCCGGGACGGGATCGAGGTGGCGGCGGATGTGGCGGAGATGGTGCCGGTGCTGGGACGGTGCTGGGTGACGCTCGCGCCGATGCGCAGCGGGGCCGGGATCAAGAACAAGGTGCTGGAATCCTGGGCCTGCGCGCGGCCGGTTGTGATGACGCCGCTGGCCACGAATGGGCTGGTCCTGCCGGCAGGCCACCAGACGCTGGTCGCCAGTGCCCCGGCCGCGCTGGCGGACGCCGTCATCGGCCTGTTCCGGGACGCACCGATGCGCCGTGGCCTGGGCCTCGCGGCACGCGCGCAGGTGCTGCGCCATGGCAGTTGGGCGGCGGCGGCGGACCGCGTGGACCAACTACTGCGGGACGCCGGGGCCGGCCCCTGAGGGGACCCGCCGCCGCAGGGCGGTGTTGGGCGCCAGCATGAGGAGGCCCCGCATGCGATCCCGGCCCGCCGCCTCGCGGTCCAGCATCAGCGCCACGTCGTGGATAGTGCGGAACAGCAGGCGCCGGACGAAGCGCCGGAGCCACCGGTGGACCGTCTGCCAAGGACCGAAGTGCACCGGCAGCATCCGCCAGCCTCCCGCGCTGCGCGCCATGTAGCGGATCGCGTTCCGCACCTCGCACAGATCGACCGAGGGTTCGCGCCCCCGCCGCGAGCGTTTCGGTAGCAGCGGCTCGGTCCGCGCCCATTCCTCGTCGGTCAGGTCGGAGGGGTAGCGCTTCGTCTTACGGCCAAGTTCGGCCATCCGGCCTCGGGTGTATCGGGTCCATATCCCGAGCTTGGATCACCCCCACCCGCGTCGGGACAAGCCATTCCCAAACGGGCACTCATCTCTAGAGATCAGCCTGCGCACAGTTCGCTGGTCGGAGCGCTAGCCTCTCTCAACGAGTGCGGGAGTACTTCCTGCCAATGTTCCCGCGTGCTTCAGGCAGGCGTGAGGTCCTACTGTTACAGAGGGAGCAAGAATAGTCGGAGCCCGAGCTTCGGCCATCATCGGGAGACAGCCGCCATGGCATACACCGATTGGAGCATCCAAGGTCCCGAATATGCCAATTGCAACTGCGCATGGGGCTGCCCTTGCCAGTTCAACGCTCTGCCCACCGACGGCACCTGCCGCGCCGTCGCGGGGATGCGCATCGACAGAGGGCACTTCGGCAGCACGCGCCTCGACGGGCTTTGTTGGGTTGGCACCTATAGCTGGCCCGGCCCGATCCACCTCGGCGACGGCACGCAGCAGTTCTTCATCGATGAGCGCGCGGACGCCGACCAGCGCAAGGCCCTGGTCGAGATACTGCATGGCCGTGAGACCGAACCGGGCGCCACCGTCTTCCAGGTGTTCTCGACCACGATGAGCAAGGTGCTCGACCCGGTGTTCACGCGGGTGAAGGTTGAGGTGGAGCCGAATGAGTGCCGGGGCCGCATCATCGTACCGGGCGTGATCGATTCGACCGGCACCCCAATCAAGAGCCCGTTCAGCGGACAGGATCACCGGGTCCGCGTGTCGCTTCGCAGTGGCTTCGAATACACGGAGGCCGAGTACGGCAGTGGCTCGACCAAGGCCACCGGCGATGTGAAGCTCGACTTCACGGACAGCTACGGCCAGTTCGCCTACATCCATCTGACGCAGAGCGGCATTCCCCGGCACCCGTGATGGCGCGGGCGTTGGAGTTCGTCCTCACCCGCGAGCGGATCCTGGTTCTCGCTGCGGTCGCGGGCGTGACGGCCCTGGCCTGGACCTATCTTGTCCTGATGGCGGGCAGCCAGCACGGCGTTATGGCAGGCATGGAGTCCTCACCATGGACCCCCATGCACTTCGTCATGATGCTCGGCATGTGGGCGGTGATGATGGTCGGCATGATGCTGCCTGCCGCTGCGCCCATGATCCTGTTCTTTGCCATGTTCGCCCGGAGGAGCCGGGAGCAGGGGCACAATGTCGCGCCGGTGAGCGCCTTCCTGCTCGGCTACATCGTAGTCTGGTCCGGCTTCGCCCTGGTGGCCACGACCTTGCAGTGGGCGCTGGACCGAGCGGCGCTCCTCAGCCCAGACACGGCAACCACCAGCCCCATCCTCGGCGGCATGATCCTCATCACTGCCGGGTTGTACCAATGGACGCCGCTGAAGGATGCCTGCCTGGGCGTTTGTCGATCCCCCGCCGAGTTCGTCCTGAAGCGTTGGCGAGCCGGGTCTGTCGGCGCCTTCCGGATGGGGGTGGAACATGGGGCCTTCTGCGTCGGATGCTGCTGGGCGCTGATGGCGCTGCTGTTCGTCGGCGGCGTGATGAACCTGCTTTGGGTTTTCGGCCTGTCGCTTGTCGTCCTGGTAGAAAAGCTCATGCCGAAGGGCAGATGGATCGCCAAATCCCTCGGCGCCGGACTCACCATCGGCGGTATCTGGATGCTGATGGACGGAATTTAGAAGGTGCAGCAAACTTGACCTAAGCCTGCGCAGCTACTGCCGCCGGTACCGCGCTACCAAGGACTGAAGGCGAACGCCGCGACCACCGGCGCTGCTCCATCGCAGTGCCGCAAAACAATCTCCAAGTGCCGCGTCCACTCGATTGGGCAAGCAACCGGCCCTGGCCCTGACAAATCAGTCTACCAGCCTGTCGCCGTCTCCCTCCCAAAGTTGATGAAGCGCGGCCACAGGCAGCGACACCTTATGTGGACCCCTCATCGGACTGGCAAAGCAGTGTGGCTCCGGTACCGGACGCAACGTAAGCGCGGCGTAGAGGCCTGTCTTCCGCTGCGGGCGGTGGATGTGCTGGTTCGGCCTGGGGCTGGGAGCTTCGGGCCGACATTGGTCAGCGATGAGGGGCGGAGCCACCGACGGAAGCGACTGGAACTGAAACCCCATGCTGGTGCGGGCGGCGGCCGGGACAGCCTGAGCCAGCCGGCGTGCCTCCAAGGCGGCGGTCTCCGAGTACAAGCTCCGAAGTATAGGGCGCCCAGAACCCAGCCATGTATGCGCTGACATCATGATGATCATGCTGTGAGGAAGTAAAAGAACCTCCCTATCAACGAAATCGTGACTATGAGGCTTGCGCGCGTCCCCAACCACTGGATAAGTGACGCGCATGACAAATCTAACAGTTGGTGCGGGACAGCAGTTCTCGACACTGAAAGCCGCTATTGCCGCTTCGACCGACGGTGATGTGCTCCTCGTTCAGCCAGGGACTTACCTGAACGATTTCGCAACCATCAATACCGCCATCACCCTCAAGGGTGTTGGCGGGATGGTGCACATGAAGGCGGAGGTTTCGCCGTCCGATGGCAAAGCCATCTTCACCGTCAATGACAATGTGACGATCGAGAACTTCGAGTTTTCGGGCGCGGCGGTCCCGGACCGGAACGGCGCGGGTATTCGCCACCAGGGCGGCGACCTGACTGTCCTCAACAGCTACTTCCACGACAATCAGATGGGGATCTTGACCAACAACGGCGCCGACTTGACGGTGACGATCCGCAACAGCGAGTTCGCTAACAACGGCATTGGCAATGGCCAGACGCACAGCCTCTACGCCAACCGCATTGGGCGGCTTGAGATCGATAACAGCTACTTCCACGACCTCGCCATCGGCCATCACATCAAGAGCCGTGCCGCCGAGACCATCGTCACCAACTCGGTGATTGCCGACTATGACAGCAGTTCCAGCTACAGCATTGATCTGCCAAATGGCGGCAAGGCCACGATCAATGGCAACTTTATCCAGAACGGGCCTAACTCCGACAATTTCGCGATGGTCTCCTTCGGTGTGGAGGGCAACCTGCATGCGGTTTCCAGTCTCACCATGCAGGACAACACCGTGGTCAACGACGTGCGGTGGGGCGCCATGCTGTGGAACACCACCGGCATCGCGGCTGACATCAGCGACACGTCCGTCTGGGGGATGACCGAAGATCAGTTGGTCAATGGGCTGGCACAGGCCAGCGCTACCGACTTCCTGACCGCGCGCCCGACCGTGGACGGCAGCAGCCCGTGGCAGTGGATCGTCGAATCCGTCACGCCTCCCGCGCCGCGCGAAGAGCCTAATGAGGTGATTGCCGAACCCGCGCCCGAGGTGGTGGACATCGAGGACGAGACTGCGGTCGAGGACCCTGGCGAAGTGACCGCCGAGCCCGTCCCTGTCGTGGTTGACATCGTGGATGAGGCGCCTGTCAGGGACTCTGATGAGGTGACCGCCGAGCCCGTTCCTGTCGTGGTTGACACTACGGACGAGACACCGGTCAGGAACACCGATGGAGTCAGTGCCGATCCCATCCCTGAGGTTGTGGACATTGAGGACGGGACTGCGGTCGAGCGGCCTGACGAGGTGATTGCGGTGCCCGTTCCCAATGAGGTTGAGGAGGCTGGACCAATAGCCGAGCCCCAGCCGATCGTACCGAACAGCAGCCATTGGGAGTGGGTGCAGAGCCACAGCAGCGGCAACCACGGTGGTTGGTGGAACGGGATGGGCAACGGGCGGCCCCACAACTTCATCCGTACGTCGGAGACCGACACCGCGATCGCGACCTCGACCAGCGACGACTGGTTTCTTTAAAAGCTCAATCTCAAGTGAGGGTGGCCGGGCAGATCGAGCGGATCGCTGGTCCTGCGGGTGACCCGGAGAAGCAGAAGGTTGGACTGGACAGCGAAGCATGAGCAGGCGGTAGACCGGCACAGGCTTGTCTACCGACGCTCGTGATCCTGGTGCTCGGCCTACCCGCCGATTGCGGGCAATGCGGACCAAGGATGGCGGGGCCTCCGTAGCGTGGCTGGCACGAGGATCAGGTTTCTGCCGATCCAGATACCCAACCAGCGGCACGACAGTGAGCCCCAGGTGACGATGGGATCCGCAACGCGCCACGACCCAGTTTCGACGATTCTGGCGTCGCCCACCCCAGCGATACAAATTGGTGTCGGACCTCACGCCCGTTCATCTTCTGTTGACGCAGCGCTATGTGGAATAACGGAAGCTGAACCTTGAATACGCGAGGACGCCTTTACTGCCATCGTGAATATTGGCATTGACCATGTACTCACAGCAGGAGCAGCATCTTCCCAGCCAAGTCGGGTCAGGAGGATCAAGCAATGCATATCATCTTGCGTCGCTTTCCTGGGGCAGCCCCTCTGGCTGATGAGGGAATAGAAAAAGTTAAGGCGACGCTCCTCCCCATGTTGCAGTCGCACAAGGGTTGGCGAGGCTATGTGGCCTTTCCCACTGAACAGGGGGACATCCTCACCTGCACGATGTACCGAGATCTCGCGTCTGCTCAGGAGTTAGCGGAGCGGGCCGTCGCCTGGGTGAAGGAGAACATGAGCAAGTTGCCTGCCCCGGAGGTCTTCACTGGCACCGTGGGGGCGCACATGGCCTTGGATGGTGCGACGCAGAACCTCTACTGCGTGGTCAGGAAGGCGGACAACGCCCCGTCGTCGAGTTCGCAACCCCTTGGGGAGAACATGCTGAACTCGGCCAGGGGCATGCCGGGGCTCGCAGGGGCCTACATCGCACGATCCATCGATGATCCCACAAAGGCGGCCTCGATCTGGTTCTGCGACAGCCGAGAGCACGCCATGGCCGTGCATGAAAGCACGGTACGCTACATGAAGGAGCACAGTCCGGGTGTGACGACGCGGCTCATAGCGTCCGGCGAGACGGTCATGCTCGCCATGCCGTAGGAGGCTAACGCACGCCGCGCCGACAGGACGGAAGCTTGAGATGGAAATCCAACCACACAACCAGAAGTCCGCCGCCGTTTAGGGTTCAGGCGGGTCAGACTACGATCGCATCAGCGAGGCCATCGCCGACAGCATCCAGCACCTACTGAACCGCCTCGACGTGCGGCCCGGCGAGAAAGCCCTCGATCTCGCCACCGGTAAGGCGTGGACGGTGCGACAATTGGTGCGCCAAGGTCAGGGCTGACCCGCCCCTTCCAGGAAGGCCAAGTCCCTCATCAGCGATGGATCCCAGGCAGGGGAGAAGGTCATCACTGTTGAAGATGCTTTCCTTGATCCGGCCAAGATCAAGGACGATCCCCGCATCGCGGGCGGCCAAGTAGCCATCGAGGGCCTCGGTCCAAAACCGATCATCCGACCAGCACCGCTCATCACCGTTCAACATTAAGGTCACAGATGATCGTGGATGGTTCGCGCGCCATTCACACGGAACGGTCGAAGAGCGTGGAGGTCCGTCCGGGGACACTTCGGCCGAGATCGGTGCTGGTTCAGGGGCGTGCGCGCCAACTGTCCGGGACCGTGCTGTTTGACCCTCGGTGGACCATCACGGCGCCATGGACCGTCAGGAATGGATTGGCGGGCCGTAACTCGTTGAGATGATGGAGCGGGCGGGGGGAATCGAACCCCCGACATTCAGCTTGGGAAGCTGACGTTCTACCTCTGAACTACGCCCGCGCGGCTGTCTCTATATCCGCCCCCACCCCACCCCTGCAAGGGAGCCCGCATGCACGCGATCCTCGATGCAATCCTTGACCGGCGCCCGCCCCGCCCGTAAGCCTTGGCCCAGGCGCAGCCGCGCCCCTCGCGATTTGTCCGGCCTGATTGCGGCGAGGTCCCGGTGTGCCGGGTGGTGGGTGCGGAAGCCCGCTGAAAACAAACGCGCTAAAGGGTCGCGGCGTGCGCCATGCGTGCCCGTATCCCCCTCGGGGGGCCGGACGTCCTGTTCGTTGCAGCCCACTGCAACATGAGGTGTCCCGATGGCCAAGACCCTGCCCGACCGCCCGCTTCGCCCCGCCACGCTGCTGGTCCGCGGCGGGCAGATGCGCTCCAACCACGACGAGACGTCGGAGGCGCTCTACCTCACCTCCGGCTTCGTCTACGACAGCGCCGGCCAGGCGGAGGACACCTTCCTCGGCACAACGCAGCACTACCAGTATTCGCGCTTCGGCAACCCGACCATGACGGCGCTGGAGGACCGCCTGCGCGCGCTGGAAGGGGCGGAGGCCTGTCGCCTGACCGCCACGGGGATGGCCGCGGTGCATGCCGCCATGCTTTCGCATCTGAAGGCCGGGGACCGCGTCGTCGCCTCCCGCGCCCTGTTCGGGTCCTGCCACTGGATCGTCTCGACCCTGCTGCCGCGCTACGGCATCACCTCCGTCTTCGTCGATGGCGGCGACCTGGCGCAATGGAAGACGGCGCTGTCGGAGCCCACCGCGCTGGTGCTGCTGGAAACGCCGTCCAATCCCATGCTGGACCTGGTCGACATGGCCGCGGTCTGCGACCTGGCGCATGAAGCCGGTGCGCTGGTGGTGGTGGACAATGTCTTCGCCACGCCGCTGCTGCAGAAACCGCTCGAATTCGGCGCCGACGTCGTCGTGTATTCGCTGACCAAGCACATGGACGGGCAGGGGCGGGTGCTCGGCGGCGCCGTGCTCGGCCGCAAGAAGTGGGTGGACGAGGTGCTGCAGCCCTTCATCCGCAACACCGGCCCCTCGATCAGCCCGTTCAACGCCTGGGTCATCCTGAAGGGTCTCGAGACCCTGCACCTGCGCCTGCCCGCCATGTGCCACGGCGCCGCCGCCATTGCCGATTTCCTGGCCGAGCGCGTGGAGGTGGCGCGCGTGCTGTACCCGTTCCGCGCCGACCATCCGCAGCAGGCGCTGGCCAAGGCGCAGATGGCGGCCGGAGGCAGCCTGGTGACCTTCGACGTGAAGGGCGGCAAGGAGGCGGCGTTCCGCTTCCTCGATGCGCTGAAGCTGATCGATGTCTCCAACAACCTGGGCGATTCGAAGTCGCTGGTGACCCACCCCGCCACCACCACCCACATGCGCGTGGGCGCGGAGGAACGCGCGAAGCTCGGCATCACCGATGGCACCATTCGCCTGTCCGTGGGGCTGGAGGACATCGCGGACCTCATCGCCGACCTGTCGGAAGCGCTGGATGCCATCGCCCCGGCGCCGGCGCCGACGAAGCGCGCCAAGGTGGTGATCGAGGACCCGGCGCCCGCCGCCGAGGCGCCGCCTCCGGCCCGCAAGGCGAGGGCAAAGCCTGCTGCGGCGCCCGATGCGACGCTGTTCGAGCTGGCGGGCGACCTGCCCGAAGCACCGCGCCGCAAGGGCTGATCCGGATGGATCTCACTGTGTGGCTGGCCTTCTGCGCCGCCGCCGCCGTCATGCTGCTGATCCCGGGGCCGACCATCCTGCTGGTGATCGGCCAGAGCCTCGGCGGCGGCGCGCGCAACGCGCTGCCGCTGGTCGCCGGCGTGGCGCTGGGCGACCTGACGGCGATGACGCTGTCGCTGGCCGGGCTGGGCGCGATCCTCGCCACCTCCGCCACGCTGTTCACCGCGCTGAAATGGGTGGGCGCGGCCTATCTTGTCTGGCTCGGCGTGAAGATGTGGCGCGCACCGGTCGAGGCCGGCGCCATGCCGCCGCTGGCCGCCGGGCGGGCGCTGCGGCAGGCCTGGCTGGTCACCGCGCTGAACCCAAAGGGCATCGTGTTCTTCGTGGCCTTCGTGCCGCAGTTCATCGACCCGGCGCGCCCCTTCCTGGTGCAGGCGCTGGTGCTGGTGGCGACCTTCGTGACGCTCGGCGCGGCCAATGCGGCGCTGTATGCCGCGCTGGCCTCCCGCCTGTCCGGCGCGGTGCGGCGGCCTTCCCTGCGCCGCGCGCTGAACCGCACCGGCGGCGCGGTGCTGATGGGGGCCGGCCTCGCCGTCGCGTTGCGGCGTGGCTGAGGCTGGACACCGCCGGGGCGCCGCTTCAAGACTCTGGCGATGAGGACATCCCGCCATGGCCGATGACTACTCCGAGACCACCCGCGGCATCCGCGTGACGGTGCGCAGCTTCTACCTGGACGACCAGTCGGAGCCCGAGCAGGGCCGCTTCGTCTGGGCCTACCGCATCGCCATCCGCAACGAGGGAACGGAGACAGTGCAGCTTCTCAAGCGGTCCTGGTGCATCACCGATGCGCGCGGCCGCAGCCAGCGCGTGCACGGAGAAGGCGTGGTAGGCGAACAGCCGGTGCTCGGGCCGGGCCAGCAGTTCGAATACACATCGGGCACCCCGCTGCCGACACCCTCCGGCTTCATGGAAGGCACCTACCACATGGTGGTTCCCGGCACCGGGGAAGCCTTCGACGTCGCGGTACCCGCCTTCAGCCTGGACAGCCCGCACCAGCCCGCGACCCGGCTGAACTAGCCGCGTGGAGACGCCGGAAGGTCTGCTGGCGCGCCTCGCCGCGCTGGGCATCGAGCAGCGCACGGTGAAGCACCCCCCGGTCTTCACCGTGGCGGAAAGCCAGGCGCTGCGGCCAGATTTGCCGGGTGGCCATGTGAAGAACCTGTTCCTGAGGCCCGAACGGGCGCCGGGCCCCTTCCTGCTCGCGGTGATCGAGGAGGATCGCGCCGTGAAGGTCAACGCGCTGGTCCGCAGCCTGGGCGCGCCGCGCAGCGTCTTCGCCGATGCGGATTCGCTGCGCACGCAACTCGGCGTGGAGCCCGGTTCCGTCACCCCCTTCGGAATGGTCAATGCGGCGCCGGGCGCGGTGCGCGCGGTGTTCGACCGTCACCTCATGGAAGGGTTCGAGTGGATCAACGTCCACCCGCTGACCAATACCATGACCACCGCCATCCGCCCGGCCGACCTGCTGCGGCTGCTGCGCGACCTCGGCCATGTGCCGGAACTGGTCGACCTGTCCAAACCTGTGTGATTAAGCCGCCACCGCTTGCTTCAGGCTGCGGGTCGCGCATCTATGCGCGCAAGCGAGAGGAATGCCTGCCATGGACCTGATCTTCGACCCGACGCGCCAAGCCGCCCCCGGCGGCGCCGCGATGCCCGCCGGGACCCCCGACCCGGTGAAGGACGGCGACCAGCGCACCTTCATGGCCGATGTGGTGGAGGCCAGCCGCGAAACGCCCGTGCTGGTCGATTTCTGGGCCACCTGGTGCGGCCCCTGCAAGACGCTGACCCCGACGCTGGAGAAGGTGGTGCGCGCCGCCGGGGGCCGCGTGAAGCTGGTGAAGATCGACATCGACAAGAACCGCCAGCTGGTCCAGCAGCTGTCGCAGATGGGCCTGCCGCTGCAATCCGTGCCGACCGTTGTCGGCTTCGTGCAGGGCCAGATCGCCGATCTGTTCCAGGGCGCGTTGCCGGAAGGGGAGGTGAAGAAGTTCATCGAGACCTTGCTCAAGGCCGCCGGCGGACAGTTGCCCACCGCCGACCTTCTCGCCGAAGCCAAGGCCGCGGTGGAGGCCGGTGACCACGCCGGCGCGATCGAGCTGTTCGCCGGCCTGGTGCAGGCCGAGCCCGAGAACCCAGAGGCGATGGCTGGCCTGATCCGCTGCCTGGTCGCACTCGGTGAGGAGGACCAGGCGCTGGAGGCGCTGGAGCAGGTGCCCGCCAAGATCCGCGACCACGCCGAAATCGCCTCCGTCCGCGCGCAGCTCCAGCTCGCGATCGAGGGCCGCGCGGCGCGGGAGAAGCTGGGCGAGTTCGAGCGCCGGCTGGAGGCCGACCCGGACGACCACGCGGCGCGCATCGACCTCGCCATCGCCCGGAATGCAATGGACGATCGTACCGGTGCCGTCGATGCGCTGATGGTCGCCATCAAGCGCGATCGCGCCTGGAACGAGGAAGCTGCGCGCAAGCAATTGCTCAAGTTCTTCGAGGCCTGGGGATTCGACGACCCCGCCACCCTTGCGGGACGCCGGAAGCTATCCACCCTTCTGTTCAGGTAATTGAACCCGGCCGGAGGCGCGAGCCGCGCGGGAGACAGAAGCCACCTTCGCGACATCCGCGGCCCGGTGGCTGAAACGGAGCCCATGCCCGCCTTCCACACTGCCTTCGACGCGCTGCCGTCGGAGATTCCGATCTTCCCGCTGTCGGGCGCGCTGCTGCTGCCCGGCGGCCGCCTGCCGCTGAACATCTTCGAACCACGTTATCTGGCGATGACGGAGGACAGCCTGGCGGCCGGCCGGCTGCTCGGCATGGTACAGCCGGACCCCGCCCTGCCGCGGACCGAGGTTGGCAGCCAGGTCTACAAGGTCGGCTGCCTCGGCCGCCTGACCTCCTTCGCCGAGACCGAGGATGGCCGCTTCCTCATCACGCTCACCGGCGTGATCCGCTATCGCATCACGGCGGAAGCGCCGATGCGGCGCGGCTACCGGCGGGCGCTGGTGGAATACGGCGATTTCGGCCCGGACCTGATGGAGGCACCCGAGCCGGAGATCGACCGCGCCGCCCTGCTCGACGCGCTGCGGCCCTACTTCAAGGCGCACGGCATCGAGGCGAACTGGGAGGCGGTGCAGGGCACCGGCGACGCCATGCTGGTCACCACGCTATGCATGCTGTGCCCATTCGAGGTGCGCGAGAAGCAGGCGCTGCTGGAGGCGCCGACGCAGGAGGATCGGGCGGCCATGCTGGTCGCGCTGATGCAGATGGGCAGCCATGGCATGGCGCATGAAGGCCGGCCGAGCTAGTATTTTCGCCGACCTGCGGGGACTGCAATCATGACGGCGACGGATAAGGCCGGCGAAACATTGGCGGGGGCGGTCGACCCGCGCCTGCTGGAAATCCTGGTGTGCCCGGTGACGAAGGGCCCGCTGCGCTACGACCGCGAGGCGGGCGAGCTGGTCAGCGAGAAGGCCGGCCTCGCCTATCCCGTCCGCGACGGCATCCCCATCATGCTGCCCGACGAAGCCCGCAAGCTGCCCGCCTGACGAGGTCCGGGTGAGGGGGCCACGCGCCAACCATGCCCAAGCTTACGGAAATCCGCCTGACCCGCGCCGACCAGACCCTGCACCTGGCCTGGGATGATGGCGTGCGCTTCGCCCTGCCCGCGGAATACCTGCGCGTCGAAAGCCCCTCCGCCGAGGTGCAGGGCCACGGCCCGGGCCAGCGCGTGACGGTGCCGGGCCGCCGCCACGTCGGCATCATGCGGATCGAGCCGGTGGGGCATTACGGCGTGCGCCTGGTGTTCGACGACCTGCACGACACCGGCATCTATGGCTGGGATTTCCTGCGCCAACTCGGCGAGGAACACGCGCAGCGCTGGGCCGCCTATGAGGCCGCGCTGGCCGCGAAGGGTCTGAGCCGCGACCCGCCGCGGCGATAGCGCCTCACCAAAGCCCCGCGATGCGCGCCACCCCCGCGCCGACCAGCGCCAGCAGCGCCGCATCCACCACGCCGAAGCGCAGCCAGAAGTCCGGCACGCGCCGCAGGCGGGGCGCGGTGCGGATCAGCAGCAGCAGCGCCAGCCCGAACCAGCCGAGCACCGCCATCACGGTACCCGCCGCCGCCGCCTCCCGCGGCACCGGCGGCAGCAGCGCGCCGGCGAACAGCAGGAACAGCAGCGGCACCGCCAGGAAGGCCAGGTACAGCCCGATGGCGCGCAGCGTGCCGCCGGCGAAGGCGCGGGTGATGCGCGGGTCGCTCGCCGCCTGGATGGCGGCGGCGGCGCCGATCGAGATCACCAGGAGGGCCAGCGCGAAGCCCATGTGGCCGCCTCAGCCCCGCGGCGCCGACAGGTCCATCAGCGCCTGCCCGCCGAGCAGGCCGGACACGCCTGAGCCCATCCCCATCGCGCGCTCCGCGAAGGCGCGCTTCAGCCGCGGCATCCGGTCCACCGTGGCGATGCCGAGCCGCCGTGCCAGCCGCACTGGGCCGAAATCATTGCCGAACAGCTTCTCCAGCACATGCGTCGCGCCGAGCATGATGGCGGCATCCGGCCGCGCCCGGCGTTCGTAGCGTCGCAGGGTCGCCATGCCGCCCGGATCTTCGCTGGCCGCCACGGCTTCGATCACTGCCTCCGCCAGCGCGGCGACGTCCCGAAAACCGAGGTTCAGGCCCTGGCCGGCGATGGGGTGGATGCCGTGTGCGGCGTCGCCGATGATCGCCAGCCGCGTATCCGTCTGCCGCTGCGCCCACAGCGCCGACAGCGGGTAGGACCAGCGCCGCCCGATCGGCGTGATGCGGCCGAGATGGTCGCCCATGCGGCGCGTCAATTCCCGCGCGAAGCCGGCCTCGTCCATCGCCAGGAAACGTGCGGCCAGGTCGCGGCGGTCGGACCAGACGAAGGCGCTGGCATGCGGGTGCTCCGGCGTGCCGGCCAGCGGCAACTGCGCGAAGGGGCCATTGGGCAGGAACATCTCCAGCGCCGTGCCGTTGTGCGGCCGCTCATGCGCGAAGGCGCCGACCATGCCGGTCTGGCCGTAGTCGTGCTTCGTCACGGCGATGCCGGCCTGGCGGCGCAGCGCGCTGTCGCGGCCCTCGGCGGCGACCACCAGCCGGGCGGCGATGGTGGTGCCGTCCGTGAGGCGAATGGTGGCGCCCTCCGGCGTGCGGCTGACGCTGGCCTCCGCGGGGGCGAAGACGCGCAGGTTGGGCAGGTGCGGCAGGCGGGCGTTGAGCGCCACGCGCAGCGCGCGGGCCTCCACCATCCAGCCGAAGGGGTCCGGGCCGACCTCCGCGCTGTCGAAATCCAGCTTGAGCGCGGAGGGGTCGTGGCCGGGCCGGCCATCCGCCACGCGGATTCGGTGGATCGGCTGCGGCTGGCTCGGCAGCCGGTCCCAGATGCCGGAGGCCGCCAGCAGGCGCTGGCTGGTCAGCGCGATGGCATAGGCGCGGCCATCGAAATCGGGCAGCTCCATCGGCGGCAGCGGCGCGCGATCCAGCGCCACGGTCGGAATACCGGCGGCGGCCAGCGTGGCGGCCAGGGTGGCACCGACGGGGCCGGCGCCGATGATGCAGGCGGTGGTTTCGATGTGGCTCATGCCGGGAAAGTCGCCCTGGCGCCCTGATTCGGCAAGGGCGAGGCAATTGCCTGTTTTTCAGGCAGCCATGGTGCGGTGCAGCAGCGCCGGTCGATTGCATGCAGGTTGATTGTGAGGGAATGCAAGGCTGTTCCCGAGTGGCACGTTCCTTGGATTGAACATCGCGCTGCGAGTTGGGAAGGGGATCTACGGCGCGATGAAGCTGGTCATGGCCATCATCAAGCCTTTCAAGCTGGACGAGGTGCGCGATGCGCTCACTCCGCTCGGCGTACAGGGGCTGACGGTTACCGAGGTGAAGGGTTTCGGGCGGCAGAAGGGCCAGACCGAAATCTATCGCGGAGCCGAGTACCACGTGAGCTTCCTGCCGAAGCTCAAGATCGAAGTCGCCGTCGCCGCCGGGATGGTGGACGCGGTGGTAGAGGCGATCGCCGGCGCGGCGCGCACCGGGAAGATCGGCGATGGCAAGATCTTCGTCATGGATGTGGAACGCGCCCTGCGGATCCGCACCGGCGAGACCGATGACCAGGCGCTGTAGGGCCATGCAGGACAACCATATCTTGAGGACGGGGATCGGGGGAATGACGAGGATTGCGCGCGCCGCTGCCATGGCGCTGCCGGCGCTGGTCGTATCAGGCGCGGCATTCGCGCAGGATGCGACCATCGACACCGGCGATACCGCCTGGATGCTGACCAGCACGGCCATCGTGCTGCTGATGACCGTGCCGGGCCTGGCGTTGTTCTATGCGGGCATGGTCCGCAAGAAGAACGTGCTGGCCACCATGATGCAGTCCTTCGCGGTCGCCGGCCTGGTCGGCGTGCTGTGGATGGTGGCGGGCTACAGCCTGGCCTTCGGCGAGGGCAACGCCTACATCGGCGACCTGTCCCGCGTGCTGCTGTCCGGTATGGGCGAGACCTGGGACAAGCCCTTCGTGCTGGGCTCCGGCGATGCGGCGGTGGCGACGACGATTCCGGAAAGCGTCTTCATCACCTTCCAGATGACGTTCGCCATCATCACCGCGGCGCTGATCACCGGCGCGGTGGCGGACCGCATGAAATTCTCCGCCCTGATGGTCTTCGTCGCGCTGTGGACCCTGCTGGTCTACTCGCCCGTCGCGCATTGGGTGTGGCACCCGAATGGCTGGATCTTCGCGCTCGGCGCGCTGGATTTCGCCGGCGGCACGGTGGTGCACATCAATGCCGGCGTCGCTGGCCTGGTGGGCGCGGTGGTGCTGGGCAAGCGGGTCGGGTACGGCAACGACAACATGTCCCCCTACAACCTGGCCTTCGCCGTCATCGGCGCCAGCATGCTGTGGGTGGGCTGGTTCGGCTTCAACGCCGGCTCGGCCGTCGGCGCCAATGCGCGCGCGGGCATGGCGATGCTGGTGACGCAGGTGGCCGCGGCGGGCGCGGTGATGGCATGGCTGGTGGCGGAATGGGCGATCAAGGGCAAGCCCTCGGTGCTCGGCGCGATCTCCGGCGCGATTGCCGGGCTGGTCGCCATCACTCCGGCGGCGGGCTTCGTGCTGCCCGGCTCCGCGCTGGTTATCGGCGTGGTGGCGGGCCTCGCGGGCTTCTGGGGCGCCACGGCGCTGAAGCATTGGTGCGGCTACGATGACAGCCTGGATGCCTTCGGCGTGCACGGCGTCTGCGGCATCGCCGGCGCGCTGCTGGTCGGCATCTTCGCCTACGGGCCGTTGTCCGGCACGGCGGCGGCGCCGGAGGGCATCAGCGGCTCCATGGCGCAGTTCATGATCCAGTTCTATGCGGTGGCCGCGGTGTTCATCTTCACGGCGGTGGCGACCTTCATCCTGCTGAAGGTGGTCGATGCCATCGTCGGCCTGCGGGTGACCGAGGAGGAGGAGCGCGAGGGCCTCGACGTGACGCTGCACGGCGAACGCCTCGGCTGATCCGGCCGAACGGACGGGACAGGGCGTCGGGCGCAACCCCGGCGCCCTTTTCGTTTGCACGATGCTGCCCGAAGGGGCATGAGCGCGCGCATGGCCCATCCGCCCAGAATTCCCGAAGACGCGCTGGAGGAACGCTTCGTGCGCTCGTCCGGCCCCGGCGGCCAGAACGTCAACAAGGTGGAGACGGCGGTGGAGCTGCGGCTCGACCTGCGGCGGCTCGACCTTGGGGAATACGCCGCACGCCGGCTGGCGACGCTGGCCGGGCGGCGGATCACGCAGGAGGGCGTGCTGGTGATCCAGGCGCAGCGCTTCCGCACCCAGGACCGCAACCGCGCCGATGCGCGGGAGCGGCTGGAGGACTTGCTGGCCAAGGCGCATGAGCCGCCGCCGCCGACCCGCCGCGCCACCAAGCCCAGTTACGGCGCGCAGCTGCGGCGGCTGGAGGGCAAGTCCCGACGCGGCGACGTGAAGAAGCTGCGTGGCGGGAAGCCCGTCGCCGACTAGGATTTGGCGGTGCCTGGCGCCGCCATCTTCGCATGCTGGTGCGCCAGCACGGAAGCCGGGGTCACCTGCGCCACCGCCGCCTGCATGCGGTTCTTCCAGCCCGCCACCACATCGCCGTCGCCACGCAGCATCGCCTCGAACCCCACCTTCGCGACGAAGGCCGGGTCGTCCTTGCTGCCGGCACCGACCTTGGTGTTGTCGTTGCCGGCACGCTCGAAGAATTCCGTGTCGGTCGGGCCCGGCATCAGGCAGGTGACGGTCACGCCGGTTTCCTCCAGCTCCGTCCGCAACGCCCAGGCGAAGTTGTCGATGAAGGCCTTGGAGCCGTTGTAGACCGCCTGGTAGGCGCCCGGCAGGAAGCCGGCGATGGAGCCGGTGATGAGGATGCGCCCCTCCCGCCGGTCCCGCATGCCGCGGCCGACCTGGTGCAGCAGGTCCAGCGTGCCGGTCACGTTGGTGTCGACGACGTGGCGGATGTCGGCGAAGTCCTGGTCCAGGAAGGCCTGGCCAAGCCCATGCCCGGCATTGGCCAGCAGCGCCTGCACAGGGCGGCCGCGCGTCGCCTGCACCAGCTTTGCCACGCCCTCCCGCGTCGCGAGGTCGGCCTGGACGGTCTCGACCTCCGCACCCAGCGCACGGCAGGCGATGGCGGCGTCCTCCAGCGGCGTGTCGGCGGCCAGCAGCAGGTCGTGGCCGTGCTGGGCGCACAGCTTTGCCAGTTCCAGGCCGATGCCGGTGGAGGCGCCGGTGACGAGGGCGAGGGGGCGGTTGGCCATGAGGGGTCTGCTCCGATGCTGCCACAATAACCGCCGCACAGCCTCGGCGTTCGTTCCGCCACGCATCGGATAAGACCGTTCAATTCGAGAGGCTTCCGGTGTAGAGTTCCCGGCACGCTTCAGGACCCGACCTTCCATGGCCCGAACTGCTAGCCCTCCGGCCACAGGCGGCCGGCTTGCCGCCGCCAGCCGCCGCTTCGCCTCGCCCGCCGTCCGCGCCACCATGCGGCGCCGGTTGGCGGAGCTTCTGGGCCTGGTCATGGTGCTGTTCGCGCTGGTCCTGGGTCTGGCCCTGGCCAGCTACGACCCGAGCGACCCCTCCTTCTCCACCGCCACCTCCCAGCTGACCCGCAACCTGGCGGGGCCGATGGGCGCGCATGCGGCGGACGTGCTGCTGCAGGGCTTCGGCTACGCCGCCTTCCTGCCGGTGGCCTGCCTGATGACCTGGGCCTGGCGGCTGGCCTCCCACAAGGGCCTGGCGCCCTTCGTACTGCGGCTGGCCTGCCTGCTGGCGACGCTGCCGCTGCTCGCCGCCACCATGATCCTGCTGCCGCTGCCGGCCGATGCGCCGGCCGCCGCCGGGCCGGGTGGCGCGGCCGGGCCGGTGGTGGCGGAGGCCGCGCTGGGCCTGCTGCGGGACCTGCTGGGGCCGGTCGGCGGCGGCATCGGCCACCTGGCGATCGCGGCGCTGACCGTGCTGTGCGGCTTCGTGGCCCTCGGCCTGAGCCTCGGGGAGTGGCGGCGCGCCGGCGCCGCGGCGGGGTCCGTCGCGGGCACCGCCGCCACCGGCGCCGCGCGTGTCACCGCGGCCGGCGCCCGGCAGGTGGGCGAACGCGTGCCGCCCGGTGTCATCGCCCGCGCCGTCACCTGGCCCTTTGCGGCGCTCGGCCGCGCGGTGGGTGGCGCGGTAAGGCGGCGGCGGGAGCGCGAGACGCCGCTGTCCGAGTTGCTGCGCAATGCCGATGCCCTGGCCGAGGAAGCGCCACCGCCGAACGCCCCCCGCCGGCGCGAGCCCTCGCTCGGGGACGCCGTGGCGCGGGAAATGCCTGCGGAACCGGCCGCGCCTGCCGCCCGCCCGAAGCCCGCCGCGCCCCGCGTGGCGGACCGGGCCGCGGCGCCGAAGCCCGTTGCCAATGCTCGCCAGGGCAGCCTGCCGCTGCCCGACGGCACTTGGCGCTTTCCGCCGCTGTCCTTGCTGACCGCGCCCCCCGTGCGCCGCGCCACCGGCCCGTCCGAGGAGGCGTTGCAGGGCAATGCGCGGATGCTGGAGACGGTGCTGGAGGATTACGGCGTGCGCGGCCGCATCGCCGAGATCCGCCCCGGCCCGGTGGTGACGCTGTACGAGCTGGAACCTGCCCCCGGCACCAAATCCGCCCGCGTCATCGGCCTCGCCGACGATATCGCGCGCAGCATGTCCGTCACCGCCGTGCGCATCGCGACCGTGCCCGGCCGCAACGTCATCGGCATCGAGATGCCGAATGCACGGCGGGAGACGGTGCTGCTGTCCGAACTCCTCGTCGGGGAGGATTGGCACAAGCACCCCGGCCGCCTGAACCTGGCATTGGGAAAGGATATCGGCGGCACGCCGGTGATCGCCGACCTCGCCCGCATGCCGCATCTGCTGATCGCCGGCACCACCGGCTCGGGCAAGTCGGTCGCCATCAACACCATGATCCTGAGCCTGCTCTACCGGCTGTCGCCGGATGAGTGCCGCTTCATCATGATCGATCCGAAGATGCTGGAGCTGTCGGTCTACGACCGCATACCGCATCTGCTGGCCCCGGTGGTGACGGAGCCCGCGAAGGCGATCGGCGCGCTCAAATGGACCGTGCGGGAGATGGAGAAGCGCTACCGCGCCATGTCCCAGCTCGGCGTCCGCAACATCGCCGGCTACAACGAGAAGGCGGTCGCCGCGCGTGACCGTGGCGAGGTGATGACCCGCCGCGTCCAGGTCGGCTTCGACCCGGAGACCAACAAGCCGCTGTTCGAGGACCAGCCCCTGGCGCTGGAGCCGCTGCCGATGATCGTCGTGGTCATCGACGAGATGGCCGACCTGATGATCGTCGCCGGCAAGGAGATCGAGGCCGCGGTGCAGCGCCTGGCGCAGATGGCGCGCGCCGCCGGCATCCATGTGATCATGGCGACGCAGCGGCCTTCGGTGGATGTCATCACCGGCACCATCAAGGCGAACTTCCCGACCCGCATCAGCTTCCAGGTCACCTCCAAGATCGACAGCCGCACCATCCTCGGCGAGATGGGCGCGGAGCAGTTGCTGGGCCAGGGCGACATGCTGCACATGGCCGGCGGCGGCCGCATCAGCCGCGTGCACGGGCCGTTCGTGAGCGACCAGGAGGTCGAGGAGATCGTCGCCTTCCTGCGCGAACAGGGCGAGCCCGCCTATGTCGAGGAGGTCACCGAGGTCGACGAGGAGGGCGAGGAGGGCGGCGCACTCGGGATGCTCGGCGGCAACACGGATGGCGAGGCCTCGCTGTACGACCAGGCGGTGGATCTGGTGACGCGGGAGCGCAAGGCCTCCACCAGCTTTGTCCAACGCCACCTGAATATCGGCTATAACCGCGCCGCCAAACTGATCGAGCAGATGGAAAAGAACGGTGTGGTTGGCGCCGCGAACCATGTTGGCAAGCGCGAGGTCCTGGCCCCGGGAGGACGGGACTGATCCCGCCACGGCGCTGATTGCGGGTCCACCGCCGCCGCCCTAACCTGCGGACTGCCGGCTCATCGCCGCGCAGGAGGCGCGATGTGTCTGGCGGATTAAGGCCCTGGTCCGAAGCGGAACGTCTGGCCGCGCTGCACGGCTACGACATCCTGGACCAGCCGACCGACGCCGAGTTCGACGATTTCGTGCAGATCGCGGCGCAGGTCTGCGAGGCGCCGATCGCCGTGGTGAACCTGATCGACCAGGGACGGCAGTGGTTTGCCGCCGAACGCGGTCTGGGGGTACGGGAGACGCCGCTCGACGTCTCGATCTGCGCCCATGCGATCCTGCAGCCGGGCGTCTTCGTCGTGCCGGACCTGACGCAGGATGCGCGATTCAACTGCAACCCGCTGGTCATCGGCGACCCGCGCCTCCGCTTCTACGGCGGCGCCTTGCTCGAAACGCCGCAGGGGCTGCCGCTCGGCACCATGTGCGTGCTGGACTATCAGGCGCGTCCGCAGGGGCTGACGGAGCGCCAGGCCTTCACGCTGCGGGCGCTGGCCCGCCAGGTGATGACCCAGCTGGAGTTGCGCCGCGCCGTGGCGGAGAAGGCGCTGATGATCCAGGAGGCGCACCACAGGGTGAAGAACAGCCTGCAGATGGTGCAGTCGCTGCTCACCATGCAGGCCCGCTCGGCGGCAGACCCGGAGGCCGCGCAGCAGCTTCGCGAGAGCGCCGGTCGCATCAACACCTTCGGCGCGCTGCATGAGCATCTGTACCGCTTCGGCGCGGCGGCCCGCATCGACCTGGCGGACTACCTGGGCGGACTGGTCGATGGCCAGGACGAGGCGCTGGCATCCACTTTCCAGGGGCGGGACATTGTCCTGGTGGCGGACCGGATCACCTGGCCGTCCTCGGACGCGCCGTCGCTCGGCGTCATCGTGTTCGAACTGGTCACCAACGCCCTGAAATACGGCGCCGGCCGCATCACCGTCACGCTGCGCCGGCAGGGCGAGGAGGTGGTGCTGTCGGTCGACGATGAAGGGCGCGCCCTTCCCAGGGAATTCGACCCGTCTCGCAGCCAGGGCCTTGGCATGCGGGTCATCACCAGCCTGTTGCGAGGCCGGCACGGGACGCTCAGCCTCGACCCGGACCGGCCGAACACCCGCTTCATCGTCCGGTTGCCGATGCCGGCGGATCGCTCCGTGCCGCGCCGCCCCTGAGGTGGGGCGGCAGCCGGGTTCAGATCCCGACCGGCTTGCCCGCAATGGCAACCGAAAGCGCTTCCGGCCGCAGCAGCCTCGCCGCTACCTGGCGCACCCGGCCCAACGTCAGCCCGCGCAGCCGCTCGTTGCGTCCGGCCAGCCATTCCACCGGGCGGTTGTTGCGTTGCAGCGCCAGCAGCGTGCCGGCGATGCGGCGGCTGTCGGTGAATTGCAGCGGCAGGTTGCCGGTCAGGAAGGCCACTGCATCGTCCAGTTCCGCCTGGGTCGGACCTTCCGCGGCCATGCGCGCCCATTCCGCCCGCGTCACCTCCAGCGCTTCCGCGACCTTGGCGTTGTCGGTGGCGGAGGAGCCGACGACGATGCCCTGGCCGAACAGCGTGTCGATCCCGCCGCCGATGCCGTAGGTCAGCCCGCGCTGCACCCGCACCGCCTCCATGAGGCGGGAGGAGAAGCCGCCGCCGGCCAGGATGCGGAGCACGACCTGGAAGGATTCCCATTCCGGGTCGTCGATCGGCAGCCCCGGCTGGCCGAACTGGATGGCCGATTGCGGAGCTTCCACCGGCACCACCAGCGGCGCGAACTGGCGGAAGGCGGGCAGTGGCGGGGCGGAGGGCGGCGGGCCGTCCGGCAACCCGGCGAACAGGGTGGGCAGAAGCTGGGCAAGCTGCGCCGCGGTGATGGCCCCGCTGGCGGCCACCTGCACGCCGCCGGTACGAAGCTGGCGTGCCAGCGCATCCCGGATCGCCTGCTCCGGCAGGGCGGACAGCGTCTCCACGGTGCCGGAGGTCGGGCGGCCGGCGGGATGGTCGGGGAAGGCTGCGGCCCAGAAGGCGCGGCCGACCTGGCCACGTGGCGTCTCCAGCGCCGCCCGGGCGCCGGCCACGGCACGGCCACGCACGCGGACCAGGGATTGTTCCTCCAGCCGCGGCGCGCGCATCGCCAGGTTGGCCAGCCGCACCGCTTCCGGCAGTGCCGGCAGCAGGGCGCGGAAGGAGCCCTCGAAGCCGTCCCGCTGCGCACCGAAGGACAGGCCGATGGCTTCGTCGCGCAGCGCGTCGGCGAATTCCGTCATGCCGAGGTCGCCGGCGCCTTCGGTCAGCAGCGCCGCGCCCATGGCCAGCGCGCCGGCATGCTCCGCCGCATCCAGCGCCGCGCCGCCGCCCCAGCCCCAGGCGACGGAGACGACCGGCACCGAATGATCCTCGATCAGCCAGGCGGTGAAGCCGCCGGGTGCCGAGACTTGCTGGATGTCCAGGCTGAAGGTGCCGCTCACAGCCGCACCTCCGCCGGGGCCGCGACGCCTTCGGGCAGCAGCCACCCGCTGGTCGACGGTGCCTGTCCGAGCACCGCCACCGCCGCCGCCGCCACCTGGTCCCGTGTCACCGCGCGCAGCCGGCGCGGCCAGTATTCCACGCTCTCGATCGGCAGGCCGATGGCCAGCGTATTGCCGATCATGCGCGGTGCCGCGCCGAGCCCGTCCAGCGCCAGCAGCGCGCCGGCGGACATCTGGCGGATGCTGCGGGCGACCTCGGCCTCGGTTGGCCCGCCCTCGTCCAGCAGTCGCTTCACCTCGGCCATCATCGCCTGTTCCACACGCTCCGGCGCCACCTCCCGCCGCGGCGTCGCGGAGATGTCGAAATCGCCATGGCCGGCGCTGTCGCCGTCGTAGCCAGCCCCCACACCCAGCGCGAGGCCGCCTTCCACCAGCGCCCGGTGCAGGCGCGATCCCTGGCCGCCGCCGAGCAGGTGGCGCAGCACCTCCAGCGGATCGGCATGCTGCGTCGCGCCGGCGGTCAGCGTCGGGGCCTGCCAGGCGCGGATGTAGGTCGCCTCGCCGCGCAGCCGCGGGTCGTTGCGGATGATGCGGGTCTCGGGCGGCGTGGCGGGCGGCGGGGCGCGGTCGCGGGGGACGGCGGGGCCGGCGGGCAGGGCGCTCCAGTCATCCTCGATGATGCGCCAGAAATCCTCACCGCCAACGGCACCGGCCACCACCAGCACGGCGTTGCCGGGGGCATAGCGGGCGCGGAAAAAGGCCAGCAGGTCATCGTGGGAGATCGCGCGGATCTCCTCCTCCCAGCCGATGATCGGGCGGCCGTGCCAGTGCTGGCGGCCCCACATGCCGGCCTGGAACTGCTCGAAGAACAGCGCGCGGGGGGAGGAGCCGGTGCGCTGGGCGCGTTCCTCCAGGATCACCTGGCGCTCCGATTCCATCTCCGAGGCCGGGATCAGGGCGGCGGCGAAGCGGTCGGCCTCCATCATCGCCACCAGGTCGAGGCGGCTCGCCTCCACATGCTGGAAATAGGCGGTGACGTCGCGGGAGGTATAGGCGTTGTCGTTGCCGCCTTCCCGCGCCACGCGGCGGGAGAATTCGCCGGAGGCGACGCGCGGGCTGCCCTTGAACAGCATGTGCTCCAGGTAGTGGGCGATGCCGGACAGCCCCGGCGGATCCTCCCCGCCGCCCGCCGAGACATAGGCGTAATGCGCGACCACCGGGGCCCGGCGCTGTTCCACATGCGCCACGCGCAGGCCGTTCGGCAGGGTGCGGAGCGAGGCGCCGAACAGCGGCCGTTCGGCCAGTGCCGCAGCACTCGGCGCGGTGGTGGCGCTGGCGGCATTTGCCTGGGCAAGGGCGGCGGCGGCTGCTGCCGCCTGGAGGGCGGCGCGTCGGGTCAGGGCTGTCATGCCGGCCAACATGGGCCCGCGGGGCCGGATGGCAAAGGCACCGGCCGTGGGCTTTCAAGAAACCGTGCCGGCTCAGGCGCCCCGCATGGTCGCGGCGAAACGCGCCACGTCCTGGCGCAGCGCCGCGGCCTTGCGGCCGACCTCCGCTCCGGTTCCGCGCAATGTCCCGATGCCGGAGGCGGCGGCGGCGACCTCCTCGGCCAGGCCATGGATCTCGCCGGTCGCGGCGTCGGTGCCCGCGGCGGCTTCCAGCGCGTTGCGGGCGATGTCCCGCGTCGCCTCGCCCTGCTGTTCCACGGCGGAGGCGATGGCGCCGCTGACCTCCTCCATCCGCGCCACCGCGGCGGCGATGCCGCGCACGCTGTCCACCGCCCGGTCCGTGGCGCCGCGCATGGCCCCGATCTGGGCCGAGATTTCCTCCGTCGCCTTGGCGGTCTGCGCCGCCAGGGTCTTCACCTCGCTGGCCACCACGGCAAATCCCTTGCCCGCATCCCCGGCCCGCGCCGCCTCGATCGTCGCGTTCAGCGCCAACAGGTTGGTCTGCGCCGCGATGTCGGCGATCAGCTTCACCACGTCGCCGATGCGCGATGCCGCCTCCGCCAGGCCCGCCACCGTGGCGTCCGAGGCGCGGGCGGCGCCGGCGGCCTCCCGGGCGCGGCGGGCGCTTTCCTCGACCTGGCGGGTGATCTCGGACACGGAGGCGGCCAGTTGCTCGGCCGCGGCGGCGACGGCCTGGACGTTGCCGGTCGCCTCGCCGAGCCGCGCCGCACCCTGTTCGGCCCGCTGGCTGCTGCGCTGCCCGGCCGCGCCCACCGCATCGGCATGGCGGACGAGGTCTTCCGCCGCGCCGCCCAGCGTCGCGGCGATGCCGCCGATCGCGGATTCCAGCTGGTCCGCGGTGGCGCGCCGGCCGGCGACGCGGCCGGCGTGGGCCTCGGCCTGCGCCGCCTCAGCCGCCGCCTGCCGCGTGCCGGCGGCCTGGGTCGCATCCCGCAGGGCCGCGACCGCGCGAGCGATCTCGCCCAGCTCATCGCCACGGCCGGTGCCGGGCACGGTGGTGTCCAGCCGGCCCTGGCCCATCGCCCGCAAGGCGGCGGCAAGTCCCGTCAGCGGTCGCAGCATGGGCCGCAGCAGCAGGGCCAGGATCAACGCCCCCGCAATCAGCAGGCCCAGTCCGATCATCACCGCCTGTCGCGTCGCGGCCCGGGTCTGGGCCTGGGCGGTGACGAGGTCGACGCCGACGAACAGGATGCCGACCTGGCGCCCGGCCGCGTCACGCACCGGCTCATAGACCGTGAGGTAGGGCAGGCCCAGGATGATGGCCTCGCCCCGGAAGGTCTCGCCCCGCCGCACCGCCTCCCGCGCCGCGCCGGGGCCGAGGATGGTGCCGGTGGCGCGCGTGCCGTCGGCGCGGGCGACGCTGGTGGCGATGCGGGTTTCCTGCGCGAAAATGGTCGCGACGCCGCCGCCGATATCCTTGACGCGGTCCGTCACCTCGTTGCGGCCGGACAGCGGCGTGGCGCCGATGAACAGACGGTCCGCTCCCTCCAGCCGCCAGCCCTGGCCCAGGTCGCCGACAAATGTGCGCAGCAGCACCAGGTTGCGGTCCAGCTGCTGCGCGGCGACGTCGCGTTCGCGGTCCTGCAGCAGGACCAGGTTCCAGCCGCCCAGTGCCAGCAGGCTGAACACCAGGGTCATCATGGCCAGCCCGACGATGCGAGTTCGGAGGCCGATGCGGCTGAGCCGCCTTGTCATGCGCTTCACTGTCTGCCCGCCCGTGGCCCGGAAGGAGCATGAGCCCGCAGGCTTAAGACCGGGTAAAGCGCGGCTTGAGGGGCGCCCGATCCAGCCGCGCTGCCTCAGACCGTTGGTTCCAGGAAGGACAGGCCTTCCTCCTGGCCGGCGACGAGCCCGAAGGTCACGAACATATCGGCGATCTGCGCCTTCGTCCCGGCATCTGCCTTGCCTACGCGCCTGTGCACGCCGACCATGCGGAACCTCTCGGCTTTGATGCCGCCCAGCATTGCCTCCGGACCCACCTTGGGATCGTTGCACAGGTAGGTGAGCGAAAGTGACGTGCGGCTGAGCTGGTGGAAGCGCTCGATCCCGCCGCCATGCGCGTGCAGGTAGGCCGAATACATCAGTTACTCGTACAGCGGCCGGTCATCGAGGGTCTGGCGGCTGCAGAGGAGTTGGCCGACATCCATCCCCGCTGACCTGACAAGATGTTCGTCAAGGCCGCGGCAGACTGACCGTCGGAGGCCAAAGGGCGTGTAGATGTCGAGCACGGCCTCGGGCATGTCCGCGACGGCCACCCCGAAAAAGCGCAGCGGACCCTGGAGGTGATCCCTCAGCGGCCGGTGGCGGCCGATGTTGCGCCCGGTCTCGTCGAAGAAGTAGGTCCAGTCGATGCGTCGGATCAGAATGTTCTTGGCGTCGAGGGTGATGAAGAACTCACCCTCCGTGATCTTGTAGCCAAGCAGCTTCAGGGCCTGCTGCCGCCAGTAGCCCTTGGTGTCCGGCGTCGCCGGCAGCAGGTCCTCGCCCGGCACGAGCCTGACCCGCCCGGCGAGGTGTCGGTATTCCGGCAGGATGTCCGATCGGAAATACGTCGCGAAGCGCTCTGGCATCGGGTCGTTGTTCACGACGACCAAGCTCCGGACCGAATCCGGATCCAGATACTTCGCCATCGACCGCGCCTGCAGATGCAGCAGCCTGACGTCACCCCAGTAGCCGACCGTCAGGTAGTCCAGCTTCATCCGGTGGATGCCATCACGCCGCCGCGGATCACCCGGCGCCGAGTGCCCACAGCAGCACGCCCTTCTGCGCGTGCAGCCGGTTTTCGGCCTCATCGAAGACCACGCTCTGCGGGCCGTCCATCACCGCGTCGGTGATCTCCTCTCCGCGATGCGCCGGCAGGCAGTGCATGACGATGGCGTCGGCGGCAGCGCCCTTCAGCAGCGCCTCGTTCACCTGGTAGGGCGCCAGCAGGTTGTGGCGGTTGACCTTCTGCTGGTCGGTCTCGTCCGACATGGACACCCAGGTGTCGGTCACCACGCAGCGCGCGCCGGCCACCGCCGCCTGAGGGTCATTGGTGAGTTCGATTTGCGCACCTTCCGCCCGCGCCCAGGCAATCAACTCGGCCGAGGGCGCGAGTTCGGGCGGTGTCGCCAGGCGCAGCGTGAAGCCGAAGCGGGCGGCGGCCTGGATGAAGCTCTGCGCCACATTGTTGCCGTCGCCGGTCCAGGCCACCACCTGGCCGGCGATAGGGCCGCGATGTTCCTCGAAGGTCATGATGTCGGCCATCAACTGGCAGGGATGCGAGACGTCCGTCAGCCCGTTGATCACCGGAACCGTGGCGTGCTGCGCCAGTTCGCGGATCTTCCGCACATTGTCGGTGCGCATCATGATGGCGTCGACATAGCGGGACAGCACCCGCGCCGTATCCGCCGCCGATTCGCCGCGCCCGAGCTGCATGTCCTTGGAGGACAGCACGATGGCATCGCCGCCGAGCTGACGGATGCCCACCTCGAAGCTGACGCGGGTGCGGGTGGAGGGCTTCTCGAAGATCAGCGCCACGGATTTGCCGGCCAGCGGCTTGTCCGTGACCTGCCCGCGCTTGGCGGCGACGCCGAGGTCCAGCATGCGCCGCAGCACGGTCGCATCGAGGTCCATGAGTTCGAGGAAGTGCCGCGGGGAGGGGGTGCCCCCTCCCGCCACCGTCTTCAGTGCCGCACTCATTTCGCGGCAGCCTGCGCCTTGCTTGGGGTCATGCGCAGGCAGGTGCGATCGAGCAGGCGCAGCGCTTCCGCCACCTCGGCCTCTCCAATGATGAGCGGCGGCGCCAGGCGCAGCACGTTCATGCCGGCAGCGACGGTCAGCAGGCCTTCCGCCACGGCGGCGGCCTGCATCTCGCCGTTGTTGACCTCCGGCCGCAGCTTGATTCCGAGCAGCAGCCCGGCGCCCTGCACGCCCTCGACAACCTGCGGGTGCTTCGCGGCCAAATCCAGCAGGCCATGCCACAGAAGCCGCGCCACCTGGTCCACCTGGTCCAGGAAGCCCGGCGCGAGGATCACGTCCAGCACGGCGTTGCCGGCGGCGCAGGCCAGCGGGCCGCCGCCATACGTCGTGCCATGCGTGCCCGGCTTCAGGTGCTTCGCCACCTTCTCCTTCGCCAGCACGGCGCCGAGCGGGAAGCCGCCACCGATGCCCTTGGCGGCGGACATCACATCCGGCTCGATCCCCGCCCATTGATGCGCCCAGAGCTTGCCGGAGCGCCCCATGCCGGTCTGCACCTCATCGAGCGCCAGCAGCAGGCCGTATTCGTCGCAGACGGCGCGGAGTTCGCGCAGGAAGCGGAGGTCCGCCGGACGCACGCCGCCCTCGCCCTGCACCGGCTCGATCATGATGCCGGCGGTCTGCGGGCCGATGGCGTCGCGGACCGCGTTCATGTTTCCGAAGGGCACGTGGTCGAAGCCTTGCACCGGCGGCCCGAAGCCGGCGAGGTATTTCGCGTTGCCGGTGGCGGACAGCATGCCGAGGGTGCGGCCGTGGAAGGCGCCCTCGAAGCAGATCATGTGGAAGCGTTCCGGATGGCCGTTTTCCGCGTGATACTTGCGCACGGCCTTGACCATGCCCTCGTTCGCCTCGGCGCCAGAATTGCAGAAGAAGACGCTGTCCGCGAAGCTGTTGGCGACATGGCGCGCGGCCAGTTCCTCCGCCTGCGGCACGCGGTACAGGTTGGAGACGTGCATGACGCGCGCCGCCTGTTCCGCGATCGCCTTGGTCAAATGCGGGTGGCCGTGGCCGATGGAGGAGGTGGCGATGCCGGCGCCGAAATCGAGGAATCGTCGCCCATCCGTCGTCCACAGCCAAGCGCCTTCGCCCCGCTCGAAAGCGAGGTCGGCACGGTTGTAGGTCGGCATCAGGGCGGGGATCACGCGATCCATCCTCCTTCGCTCCGCACGGCCTGGCGCCTTTCGCCGAAGCGGGCACGGAAGCCGGGGAAATTGCCTGAGTTTCTGCCGCCGGTCAAAGATGACTGGACGAAGAAAAGGCCGGCCGGCGCTTGCGCGCCGGCCGGCCCTCATCGCGTCCCGTGTCGCTTCAGCGCCGAGGGGCGCTGTTCGACGGGTAGGCGCCGGAGGTGTTGGATCCGGTCGCGCGGTCATAGGCGCGCTCCGCCGCCGTGCCGGGCGGATTGGCGCGGGTGCCATCCGACTGGCGCGGGAAGGCACCGGAAGTGTTGGTGCCGGCCGCTCGGTCCAGGGCGCGCTCGGCCGCGGTGCCGGTCGGGTTGTTGCCCGTGCCGTCCGGGCTGGTCGGCGGGCTGCCGGTGGCCCGGTCGTAGGCCCGCTGCGTGGCGGTGGAGGGCGGGTTGCCCGCCACGCCATCCCGCCGGCCCTCGGCACAGGCCACCAGCGGCACCAGGGCTGCCAGCACGAAAAGGGACGTCTTCATCACGGCTCGTTCTCCGATGGTGCGCGACGGCTGCCGGCTGGAATGCTTGGCCGCTTGTGTCGCGCGGTGGGCAAAGTGGGGAGACCATGACCGTG
Organism: Falsiroseomonas sp. HC035; assembly: GCF_050563525.1. Lineage (NCBI taxonomy): Bacteria > Pseudomonadati > Pseudomonadota > Alphaproteobacteria > Acetobacterales > Roseomonadaceae > Falsiroseomonas > Falsiroseomonas sp. HC035. The sequence continues at coordinate 75,124 of NZ_JBNXUN010000013.1, read as the reverse complement.
CACGTGCGGGGTCGGTCATGGTCTGGGTTCGACGTCAGCCGCGGCGGTTGGCGGTGTCGTACTCGAAGGCCGGCAGGCTCTGCAGGCTGTCCTTGGTGGCACCCGGCAGCATCCAGCGGTTGCGCTCGGCATCGTGCGTCAAGCGGTCGTAGGGGATCGCCACCAGCTTGGCGCCGATGCCGAGGAAGCCGCCAACCGAGACAACCGCGACCATCTGACCACCCGAGGACTGGAAGATCAGGTCATCGACTTCGCCGATGCTGTTGTTCTCGTCGTTGTAGATGTTCGAGCCGATGATCCGGCTCGCACGGCGGCCGCCACGGATGCTGGCGCTGTCCACCGACATGGTCGAGGAGGTGGCGCCGGTGGCCGTGCTGCCGGTGGCGGTTCCGGTCGGCGACGTGCCCGTGGTCGTGCCCGTGGTCGCACCAGTGCGGCCCTGGGTCGTGGCGCCATCCGTGGCGCGGTCGACCGCGCGGCCGGCCGCGGTGCCGGGCGGGTTGTTGCCGGTGCCGTCCGGGGAGGTGCGGTTGCCCGTCACGCTGTCCACCGCCCGCTGCGTCGCGGTGGAGGGCGGGTTGCCCGGGGTGCCGTCCGCCGGGTTGGCAGTGCCAGGAGCCTGGGCCGTCATGCCGCCGCGGGCGTCGTTCGGGGTCGCGGCGGTCTGGCCGAAGGCGACCATCGGCGCGCCGACCAGGGCGATCGCGGTCGTCATGGACAGGAAGGTCTTGCTGCTCAGCATGGCGTATCTCCTTTTGCGTCCGGGGTCGCTTGCGCGGTTCCGGCAGTGGTCGGAGAACGCGCCACCTCGCCCGAAAGTTTCGCAGGCGCGGTCGTTTCCGAACCGCCAAGGTGCGCGGCGCTGTGCGCGGCGGGTCGCCAGGGTGGGGGCGCCATGCGAGGATGGGCGGAATGACACCGCGTTCCCGGCCCGGCACCAGGCCCGCATCCAGGTCGGCAGACGAGCCGCGCCCGCCCGGCCCGCCCCCCAGCGCCGCCCGGCTGCAGGAGGCGGCGGTTGCACACCTCGCGCGCTACGCCACCACGGAGGCCGGGCTGCGACGGGTGCTGGGGCGTCGCGTGGATCGCTGGGCGCGCGCGGCGGAGGCCTTTGGGATGACGGACCTCGCGCCGCTGGTTGCCGCGGCGAAACAGGCGGCCGCGGAGGTCGCCCGCGCCATGGCCGCCGCCGGCACGGTGGATGACGCGGCCTTCGCCGAAAGCCGTGCCCGCCGGCTGCTGCGCGGCGGCCGGTCCCGCCGTGCGGCGCTGGCCCACCTGGCACAGAAGGGCGTGGGGGCTGAGGTCGCGGCGGCGGCGCTGCCGGAGGGGGAGGAGGCTGAGCTGGACGCGGCCCTGGCGCTGTGCCGCCGCCGCCGCGTCGGTCCCTTCGCCGCCGGGGAGTCGCCGCCCGAGTTGCGGCTGAAGGCGCTGGCGGCGTTGGCCCGCGCCGGCTTCGGCCGTGGCATTGCAGAACGGGCGCTGGAGATGGACCCGGAGGAAGCCGAGACCCGCCTGCTCGCCTTCCGGCGCAGCTGATGGCCGAGCCCGTCCGCGCTGCCGCCCCTGGGGTTCATCGTGTCGTCTTCACCCGCGTGGGCATACGGCTGGGCATCCGGCGCAGCATCGCGCTGGGGTTCGGGATGCTGCCGTTCGGCATCGTCATCGGCGTGCTGTCGGCGGCGAAGGGGCTGTCCTTCCTCGAGACCATGCTGATGACCATGCTGGTCTTCGCGGGATCCGCGCAGCTGGTGGCGCTGGAGCTGTGGACCGACCCGGCGCCGATCCTGGCGGCCACCATCGCGACGCTGGTGGTGAACATCCGCATGGCGCCGATGGGCGCCGCGCTGGCGCCGTGGCTCGATAGGCTGCGCGGCTGGCGGCTGTGGGGCACGCTGGCGACGCTGGTGGACCATTCCTTCGCCATGGCCATCGCCGAGCAGCGCGCCGGCGGGCGCGATGCCGGCTACCTGCTGGGGCTCGGCATCGGCATCTGGCTGGCCTGGGTGGCGACGGTGGCGCTGGGGTATCTGGGCGGCGGGATGCTGCGGGTGCCGCCGGGGCATCCGCTGTTCTTCGCCGCCATCGCCGCCTTCCTGTCCATCCTGGTGCCGCTGTGGCGCGGGCCGCGGGTGGACCTGCTGCCCTGGATCGTGGCCGGGTTGGTGGCGCTGGCCGCCCACCGGGCCGCGCTGCCGATGCCGCTGCCGCTGCTGCTGGGCACCTTCGCCGGCGCCGGCCTCGGCGCCTGGATCGAGACACGGGGGAGGGGCGTGTCATCGAGGTAAGGCTGGATGTGCTGCTGGCGATCCTCGGGATGGCGCTTGTCACCTACGCCAGCCGGGCCGGCGGCTATGCGGTCCTGCGCGTGGTGCGACCGCCGGCCTTCGTGCAGGCGCTGCTGCGGCACCTGCCGGGTTGCCTGTTCGTCGCCTATGTGACGCCGCCGCTGCTGGCGGGGTCCTGGCCGGCCTGGATCGGCGCGGCGGTGGTGGTGGCGGTGCAGATGGCGACGCGCAACATCGCCTACGCCATCCTGGCGGGCGTGGCGGCGGTGTGGGCTGCGCAGTTGGGGGTCGGGGGCGGTCCTTGACCGGGCTGGGCCTGCATCCGCATATAAGCGGCATGTTCCGCGGGAATTCCGGCCTTCGAATTATCCGCCCGGCCCTTTAGGGGCCGGGTCTTCGCCGCGCGCCGCACCCCGATCCAGGCCTGCTTGGGCCACATGAGACCGCACCCATGAACGACGCCCCCCCCGAGACGGCCCCGGCCCGCGACTATCGCGGCACGGTCTTCCTGCCGAAGACCGACTTCCCGATGCGTGGCGACCTGCCGAAGCGCGAGCCCGCCTGGCTCAAGCGCTGGGAGGACACCAGCCTTTGGCAGCGCCTGCGTGCCGCTTCCAAGGGGCGCCCGCCCTTCGTGCTGCATGACGGCCCGCCCTACGCCAACGGCCCGCTGCATATCGGCACGGCGCTGAACAAGATCCTGAAGGACGTCATCAACCGCGCCGCCCAGATGGCCGGCCATGATGCCGACTACGTGCCGGGCTGGGACTGCCATGGCCTGCCGATCGAGTGGAAGATCGAGGAACAGTACCGCTCCAAGGGCCTCGACAAGGACAGCGTGCCGATCCTGGATTTCCGGGCGGAATGCCGCGCCTACGCGACGCATTGGCTGGACGTGCAGCGCACCGAGTTCAAGCGCCTCGGCGTGCTGGGCGATTGGGACGGCCGCTATGCCACGATGGATTTCCCCTCCGAGGCGGTGATCGCCGGCGAGATCGGCAAGTTCCTGATGAACGGGTCGCTGTATCGCGGCCTGCGCCCGGTGATGTGGAGCCCGGTGGAGAAGACCGCGCTGGCAGAGGCGGAGATCGAATACCACGACCACGTCTCGCCAACGCTGTGGGCGCGGTTCCGGCTGAACCAGGCGGGCGCGGCGGATCTGCGCGGCGCGAGCGTGGTGATCTGGACCACGACCCCCTGGACCATCCCGGGCAACCGCGCCGTCGCCTACGGCCCGGAGATCGACTACGCGCTGGTGCATGTGGAGGGCGTAGCCGAGGGCAGCGCCCTGGTGCCCGGCGAATTCCTGCTCGTCGCCCTGCCGCTGCTGCCGCAGTTCGAAAAGGATGCCGGGCTCGGCGCACATTCGGTGAAGCGGCTGCTGAAGGGCGAGGAATTGGCGGGCGCCATCGCCGCGCATCCGCTGGCCGGATGGGACGGTGCCGCTGGTGGCTATGATTTCGGCGTGCCACTGCTGCCGGGCGATTTCGTCACGACCGAGGCCGGTACCGGCTTCGTCCACATCGCACCCGGCCATGGCGAGGACGACTTCAACCTCGGCCGCGCACATGGGCTGCCGGTGCCGGAGACGGTGGGCGATGATGGCACCTTCACCCTCCACGCGCCTGGCTTCACCGGGCAGCATGTCTTCAAGGCACATGACGCCGTCTACGCCGCCTGCATCGCGCAGGGCACGCTTGTGGCGAAGTCCAGGCTGACCCACAGCTACCCGCATAGCTGGCGCTCCAAGAAGCCGGTGATCTTCCGCGCCACGCCGCAGTGGTTCATCGCCATGGACGATGCGAACGCCATCCGCGCCAAGTCGATGCAGGCGATTGCCGACACGCATTTCGTGCCGGACATCGGCCGCAACCGCATCGGCGGCATGGTCGCCGTGCGGCCGGACTGGTGCATCAGCCGGCAGCGCGCCTGGGGCGTGCCGATCCCGGTCTTCGTGGAGAAGGCGACAGGCGAGCCGTTGCGCGACCCGGCGGTGATGGACCGCATCACCGAGGCCTTCCGCACCGAGGGGGCCGACGCCTGGTACCAGCCCGGTGCCGCCGCGCGCTTCCTGGGCGAAGGGCGTGACCCCGCCGCCTATGAGCAGGTGATGGACATCGTCGATGTCTGGTTCGAATCCGGCTCCACCCACGCCTTCGTCCTGACGCAGGAGCGCGGCCTGCGCTTCCCCGCCGACCTGTACCTGGAAGGCTCCGACCAGCATCGCGGCTGGTTCCATTCCTCGCTGCTGGAATCGGTGGGCTCGCGCGGCGTCGCGCCGTTCAAGGCGATCCTGACGCATGGCTTCGTGCTCGATGAGCAGGGCCGGAAGATGTCGAAGTCGCTCGGCAACGTCGTGGCGCCGCAGGATGTGGTGAAGGACCATGGCGCCGATCTGCTGCGGCTCTGGGTGATGAACACCGACGTCACCGAGGACCAGCGCATCGGCAAGGAAATCCTCAAGCAGCAGTCGGAGCTGTACCGCCGCATCCGCAACACGCTGCGCTGGCTGCTCGGCAATCTGGACGGCTTCACGAACGCGGAGATCGTGCCGCATGCGGAGCTGCCGGAGCTGGAGCGCTGGGTGCTGCACCGGCTGGCGGAGCTGGATGCGCGGCTGCGCCAGGCGGTGCGCGACCACGACTGGACCGGCGTGTACCCGGACATCCACGCCTTCTGCGCGACGGACCTCTCGGCCTTCTACTTCGACGTCCGCAAGGATTCCCTGTACTGCGACGCGAAGGACAGCCTGCGCCGCCGGAGCGCGCGGACGGTGATCGACCAGCTGCACCGCTGCCTGACCGCCTGGCTGGCGCCGGTGCTGGTGGCGACGGCGGAGGAAAGCTGGCTGACGCGCTTCCCGGACGACACGGACAGCATCCACCTGCGCGACTGGCCCACGGTGCCAGTGGAATGGCGAGACGAGGCGCTGGCGGCGAAGTGGACCACAATCCGCGCCTTCCGCCGCACGGTGACGGGCGGCATCGAGGATCTGCGCCGGGCCGGGACAATCGGCGCGTCGCTCCAGGCCCAGGTCGACCTCACCTTCGGCGAGGGCGATCCGGCCGATGTGCTGACCGCGGCGCAGTGGGAGGAAATCCTGATCGTGTCGCAGGCGACCGTGTCGCAGGGCGCGCAGACCGCAGCCGTGCCCACCGTCGCAGCCGGCGAAAAATGCGACCGCTGCTGGCGCGTGCTGCCGGAGGTCGGGCAGTCGCACGCCCATCCCACCCTCTGCCGCCGCTGCGAAGCGGTGGTCGGCTGAAGCCCATGCTGCAAAACGGCATGCTGCGGATCGGCCTGCTGCTGGCCCTGGCGGTGCTCGCCGTCGACCAGGCGACGAAGTGGTACATGCTGTTCGTGCTGGACCTGCCGCGCGTCGGGCATATCCCCCTGGTGGCACTGGGGCCCTTCGGCTTCGACCTCACCATGGTCTGGAACCGCGGCGTGACCTTCGGCCTGCTCGCCGGCGACGCGGCCTGGTCCCAGGCGCTGCTGGCACTGCTGGCGCTCGGCATCGCCGGCTTCCTGCTGCGCTGGATGGCCCGCGCCGAGAACCGCCTCACCGCCCTGGCACTTGGCGCCGTGGTGGGCGGGGCGGTGGGCAATGTGATAGACCGCTTCCGCTTCGGCGGCGTGGCGGATTTCTTCGACGCCCACGCCTGGGGCTGGCACTGGTACGTGTTCAACCCGGCCGATGCGGCAATTGTACTTGGCGTGATGGCATTGATCGGCGATGCCTTGTTCCGGCCATCGCCGGCCGTTAAGGGAAGCGTCCCATGAAGCTTTTCCGCACCGTTCTGCTCGGCCTGCCCCTGCTTGCAGGGTGTGGCGGCGACACCGCCCGGTCTCTGGGCTTCACCCGGGACCCGCCGGATGAATTCCAGGTCACCACCCGGGCGCCGCTCTCGGTGCCGCCGCGCATGACGGACCTGCCGCTGCCGACCCCCGGCGCGCCGCGGCCGCAGGAACAGCGCCCGCCCGCCAGCGCCATCCTCGGCACCGTGCCCCAGGCCGCCGCCGCACCCTCCGGCGCGGAACGCGCGCTGTTGGCCCAGGCCGGGCAGGCGGCACCCGACAACATCCGCAGCCAGGTCGATGCCGAAAGCCTGCGGCTGGACCGGCCGGACCGCAGCGTGGTGGACCGCCTGATGTTCTGGCGTGCCGACCAGACGCAGCCCGGCACGGCGCTGGATGCGCAGCGGGAGGCGCAGCGCCTGCGGGAGAATGCGGCGCTCGGCCGCGAAAGCACGGATGGCGTGACCCCGGTGGCGCAGCCGCCACGCCGTGGCCTGCTCGATTCGATCTTCTGACCTGCGCCTGGGGAGGTGGCCGGGACGCCCGGCCGCCCCCATCTGAGGTCTTCGTAGCGTCCGCTGCCGGCAGGGCCATGCCCTCGCCGGCCTTCCTGTTTTCGCGCAAGTCCCGCGCCAGTTGGTGGTTTCGCCCGTGACCGATCCGACCGCCCCTTCCGCCACCCCCGCCTTCCTGAACCATGACCGCCCGCCCGTGCCCGACCTGGTGGTGCCGCGCGGCGTGCTGCCCTTCCACCTGGACCAGCGCCCGGTGCGCGGCCGGCTGGTGCGCCTCGGCGCATTGGCGGACGCGATCCTCGGCCGGCATTCTCAGCACCCCGCCGTGCTGCGCCTGATGGGGGAGGCGCTGGCGCTGACGGCTGCGCTGGCTACCGCCCTGAAGTTCAAGGGCTCCTTCAGCCTGCAGGCCAAGGGCGATGGCCCGGTGTCCCTTCTGCTGGCCGATTGCACCGATGCCGGCGCGCTGCGTGGCACCGCCAAGGTGGATGCGGCGCGGCTGGAGGCGCTGCTGGCGGAAAACCCGCACCCGACCGCCGCGGACCTTCTGGGCGCCGGCTACTTCGCCTTCACCTGCGACCAGGGCGACGACATGGAGCGCTACCAGGGCATCGTCGCGATCGAGGGCAAGAGCCTGGCCGAGATGACCGACAACTACTTCCGCACTTCCGAACAGTTGCAGAGCCAGGTCCACCTGGCCTGCGGCCGCAGCCTGGCCGGCTGGCGCGCCACCGCCCTGGTGATCGAGCGCGTGGCGACGGAAGGTGGCGTTGTGGCGGAGGCGAACCAGGAGGACCAGGACGATGCCTGGCGCACCGCCCAGGCCCTGGTCGGCACGCTGAAGTCCGACGAGATGCTGGACGACACTCTGACCGCCGACCGCCTGCTGCACCGGCTGTTCCATGCCGAGGGCCTGCTGGTGGATCGCCCCCGCGCATTGTCCTATGGCTGCCGCTGTTCCCGCGCACGGCTGGCGGCGGTGCTGGAGAATTTCGGGCCGGAGGACCTCGACCACATGGCCGAATCCGGCGCCATCACCATGACCTGCGAGTTCTGCGCGCTGGATTTCCGGTTCGAACGCTCCGAGGTGGATGGCAAGGCCGGTCGCGCCTAGGGAATGGGTCCGGCTTAGGCAAACGTTACGGCTGGACCCGGCGGCCCCACTGCATTACCGGAGGTGGGGCCGCGAGGAACCTGCCCCATGCCGATGCGTCGCCACCTGCTGAAAGCCGCCCTGGTCCTGCCGCTGCTGCCTGCCGCCTGTGCCTCCGCGCCGGAACCGCCGCCGCTGCGGCCGCTGGTGGAGGGCTACCGGCACCTGACCCCGCTGCGGCTCAACGTGCTCGACATTGAGATCGCGTCCCCGCTGCCCGGTGCCGTGCAGGTGACGGAACCGGCGCCGATGCGCCCGGATGTGGAACTACGCCGGATGGCGGAACACCGCCTCGTGCCGATCGGCACGGAGGGCCGCGCCCGTTTCGTCATCGCCAATGCCCGCTTCGTCCGGCAGCGGCTGGCCGGCGGCGGGATGTTCTCGGGCGAACCGGGCGAGCGCCTGACCGTTGAACTGGCGGTCCGGGTTGAAATCCTGGCCGGGCCGGATGCGGCGCGCGTCGCCTTCGTCGAAGCCCAGGCACAGCGCAGCCAGACGGTCGCCGATGGCGCCACCCCGGCCACGCGGCTGCGGGCGGCGGAGGATGTGGTGCGGCAGGCGATGGAGGCGATGAACGTGGAGTTCGAATTCCAGATGCGCCGGACGCTGCGGGCCTGGCTGGCCGAGGGCCTGACGCCCAACGCCCCCGCCCCGGTGCCGATCGAGCGCGAGGAGCTGTCCGGTGGTGCGCCGGCCGGAACGCCGTTCACCGGGGGGGCGGGCACGTGAGCATCAGCTTCAGCAACCCCGAGGGCGTCCACACCCCCGGATCACGTTATTCCCACGCGGCGCTGGTCGTGGGCGGCAGCCGGCGGTTGGTCATCTCGGGCCAGATCGGCGTGGCGCCGGACGGCACGGTGGTTCCGGGCGGGGAGGCGCAGATCGCCCAGGCGCTGGCCAACCTCGGCACGGTCCTGGCCGCGCACGACATGGGTCCGGCGAACATTGTGAAGATGAGCGTGTTCCTGACCGATCGCGGCCTGATCACGCCCTGGCGGATGGAGCGGGAGAAGTTCCTCGGCACCCTGGCCCCGGCCAGCACCCTGCTGATCGTGGCCGGGCTGGCCGACCCGCGCTTCGTCTTCGAGGTCGAGGCCGAGGCGGTGGGCTAGGCTCGGAGGTTAGGCCTCGACGCTCGTCCGCGGCGCGCCGAGCATCGTCAGGAATTCACGCCGCACCTCGGGATCGTCGCGGAAAGCGCCGAGCATGCGGCTGGTGACCATGGAGACGCCCGGCTTGTGGATCCCGCGCGTGGTCATGCACTGGTGCTGCGCCTCGATCACCACGGCGACGCCCTTGGGCTGCAGCACCTGCTCGATGGTGTTGGCCACCTGCGCCGTCAGCTTTTCCTGAATCTGCAGTCGCTTGGCGTAGGTCTCCAGCACCCGGGCGAGTTTGGAGATGCCGACGACGCGGCCGTTCGGGATGTAGGCGATGTGCGCGCGGCCGATGATCGGTACCAGGTGGTGCTCGCAGTGGCTTTCCAGGCGGATGTCGCGCAGCACCACCATCTCGTCGTAGCCGTCCGTCTCCTCGAAGGATCGCGCGAGCAGTTCCACCGGATCGGTCTCGTAGCCCGAGAAGAACTCGCCATAGGCCCGGGCGACACGGGCGGGGGTGTCCACCAGTCCTTCGCGCGTGGGGTCGTCCCCGGCCCACATCAGCAGCGTGCGGACGGCGGCCTCCGCCTCCTCCCGGCTCGGGCGGATCGGCGTGGCAGGCTGGTCGGCAAGGGAGCGGGCGGGGGTGTGGATGTTCACGGGGCGAGATCCTATCGGCCTCTCGGTGCGGCGCGGGGCCAATCCTGCCCCGCGCATCACCGCGCCTTGTTCGACACGGCAGATGGGGGCGGCTGAAAATCGCGCAATGGTGCTTACGCCGGTAGATCGGATCGGTGAGCCGCCGCGGTTGATGCCATCAATGGTTCAGACCAATAGCGCAGACCGGCGGCTCAGACCGGCGGCTCAGACCGGCGGCTCAGACCGGCGGCTCAGACCGGCGGCTCGCCCTGCACTGGATGGCTACCGAGCGCGCGCAGCAGGACCGTGATGTCGTGCGCCGCGGCTTCAACTGCCTCCGCATCGCTGCCCTTGGCGACCAGCGCGACGCCACCGCCGCCCATGCGGTAGTAGGGGTAGCTGCCGATGTCGAGGTCCGGCCAGCGCGCCTGGATCGCCGCCAGCCCCTCCGCGATACGGCCCTCCATGACGCCATCGGCGTGCACGGCGCGCGAGGCGATGGGTGGGCCACCCTGGAGGGTGGGGGCGAGGCTTTCAAACATCGCCTGCATGATGCGCGGCACGCCGGCCAGCACATGCACGTTCTCCACCGTGAAGCCGGGGGCGATGGAGATGGCGTTCTCGATCAGGGTCGCGCCGCGTGGCATCGTCGCCATGCGCTGGCGGGCCGGGTTGAAGTCGCCGGGCTTGTAGTGGCGCTCCAGCCGCGCCCAGGCCTCCGGATGCGGCTCCCAGGGCAGGCCGAAGGCGCCGGCGACGCATTCGCTGGTGATGTCGTCATGCGTCGGGCCGATGCCGCCGGTGGTGAAGACGTGGTCGAATTTCGGCCGGACCTCGTTCAGCGTGGCGATGATGGTCTCCCGCACGTCGGGGATGATGCGGACCTCGCGCAGCGGAATGCCGATCTCGCCCAGGCGGATCGCCAGGAAGTTGATGTTGAGGTCCCTGGTGCGCCCGGACAGCACTTCGTTGCCGATGACCAGGAGACAGGCGGTGGGGTTGGCGGCGGTCATCGGGCAGGCTCCGGGCGGAAATCGCGACGCGTCGAGGATGGCAGGCTAGCATCGCGGTGGCGGCTACAAGAAGTCTCGCAGCAGGGCGACCAGCGGCTTGTCGGCGGGCGGCATCGCATAGTCGGCCAGCTTGCTGGGCCGCACCCAGGCCAGTGCCTGGCCCTCCAGCGGCGCCACCCGGCCTTCCCAGCGGCGGCACAGGTACAAGGGCATCAGCAGGTGGCGCTCGCCCAAAGGATGGCTGGCGAAGGCGAAGGGGGCGAGGCAGCTTTCGGCCACGTCGATCGCCAGTTCCTCCTTCAACTCGCGGATCAGCGCGGCTTCGGGCGTCTCCCCGGCCTGAACCTTGCCGCCGGGGAATTCCCATAGGCCCGCCATCGGCTTGCCCTCCGGCCGCCGCGCCAGCAGCACGCGGCCATCCGGGTCGATCAGCGCGCAGGCGGCGACCAGCAGGATATTCGCCCCGCCCGCCGCTTGCGGCTGGTCGGCCAGCACCGGGCTCGTCCGCGGCAGGTCATCGCGGGTCAACTCGAACAGCTTCACCGGCATGGTGCCGCCGCGGGCGAGGAATTCCCGCACACCGTCGCCGGTCTCCCGGAAACCGATGCGGCGCAGCAGGGCCTGGCTGCGGGCATTCTCGACCAGGGCGGAGGCCACCAGCCGGTCCAGCTCCAGGTTGGCCAGGGCCCAACTCGCCAGCCGTGCCGCGGCTTCCGGCCCGACCCCGTGGCCCCAGAAGCGGCGCCCGATCCAGTAGCCGAGCTCGGCCTCCCGCTTCGTGGCGTGCATGCTCAGGCCGATGCAGCCGACCAGCACCTCCCGCTCCCCCGGCTCGCCGGCCGCCTCCAGCCCGGTGATGGCCAGGTGCCAGGCGATGCGCGCCTGCATCTGCGCCTGGGTCGAGGCGATCCATTCATCGGCGAGGGCGCGCGGGTAGGGGAAGGGGACACGGGCCAGGGTCTTGGCCACTTCCCAGTCATTTACCAGCCGGTGCAGGTCGGCCGCATCCTCAGGCCGCAGCGGCCGGAGGGTCAGGCGCTCCGTCCGCAGCGGCTGGAAGTCCTCGGGAAGGTCAGCCGTCACCTCAGGACCGGTAGGCGCCGTTGATATCGATATAGCCATGCGTCAGGTCGCAGGTCCAAGCCGTTGCCTTGCCGCGCCCGAGCGCCAGGTCCACCTCGATGGCCACCTCGCGCCCTTTCATGTGGGCGATGACGGGCGTCTCGTCGTAGCCCGGCACCACGCCGCCGTCGCGCGCCATCCAGGTGCCGCCGATCGCCACCGAGAGCAGGTCGCGGTCGGCGGGTTCGCCGGCCTTGCCCACGGCCATAACGATGCGGCCCCAGTTGGCGTCCTCCCCGGCGATCGCGGTCTTCACCAGGGGCGAATTGGCGATCGACATGGCGATGCGGTGGGCGGAACGGGCGGAGACGGCACCGGTCACGTCGATGCGGATCAGCTTCTGCGCGCCCTCGCCGTCACGGGCGACCATCAGCGCCAAATCCATCAGCACCTCATGCACCGCGCGGGCGAAGTCCTTCAGCAGGGGGCCACCCTCGGCCGGCACGCGGGGATGCTTGGTGGCGCCGGTGGCGAACAGCAGCACGGTGTCGCTGGTCGAGGTATCGCTGTCCACGGTGACGCAGTTGAACGACCGGTCCGAGCCCTTGGCGAGGATCTTCTGCAGAGCCGCGGCCGGCACCTTCGCGTCGGTGGCCAGGAAGCACAGCATGGTCGCCATGTCGGGGGCGATCATGCCGCTGCCCTTGGCGATGCCGGAGACCGTCACCGTCGCCTCGCCGATCCGCGCCGTGCGTGTGGCGCCCTTGGGGAAGGTGTCAGTCGTCATGATGGCCCGCGCCGCGGCGGGCCAGCCATCGGTGCCGAGCGCCCCGAACAGCGGCGGCAGGGCGGCGACCAGCTTCTCGGTCGGCACCTTCTCGCCGATCACGCCGGTCGAGGCCAGGAACACCTCGTTGGGCTTGCAGCCTGCCAGCTCCGCCATCGACTTGGCCGTCTGCGCGCAGGTCTCGCGGCCCGCCTTGCCGGTGAAGACGTTGGAATTGCCAGCGGTGACGACCAGGGCGCGCGCCTTGCCGCCCTTCAGCGCCGCGCGGCACCAGTCCACCGGCGCGCCGGGGCACTTGTTCTTGGTGAAGACGCCCGCCACGGTGGTGCCGGCAGGGAAGGTCATCATGGTGACATCCTCCCGCGCCTTGTAGCGGATCTCGGCGCGGCCGGAGCCGAGGCTGACGCCCGCGATGGGCGGCATCTCCGGCAGCGGCAGGGCGAGCGGCGACACCGGAAGATCCTTGCCAGCCATGGTCGGGACCCTCAGCGCCGGGGTTGTGCGGGGGCGGCGGCCGGCGGGGCGGCGCCATCAAGCAGGGAGGGCGCGGGTGTGGCGGGCAGCGGGCTGCCATCCATCGCGAAGCGCTCGATCCGGGCGCCGGCGCGGACACGGTCGACCTCGGCGGTGACGGCTTCCTCGAAGGCGCGCTGGCGCAGGCTCTCGCGGGCTTCGTCGAAGGCCGGCGGCGGCACGGCGCGGCGTTCCTCCACCTTGATGACGTGCCAGCCGAACTGGGTCCGCACCGGGTTCTCCGAGATCTGGCCCGGCTGCATGGCGAAGGCGGATTCGGCGAATTCCGGGATCATGTCGGCGCGCTTGAAGAAACCGAGGTCGCCACCCTCCCGCGAGCCGGGGCCGGTGGAGCGGCGGCGGGCGACCTCGGCGAAGTCGGCGCCGGCGCGGCGCGCCTCGGCCAGCGCGGTGCGGGCCTCGGCCTCGGTGGGCACCAGGATATGGCGGGCGCGCACCTCCTCCTCCGCCGGGCGGCCGGCGACTTCCCGCTGGTAGCGCGCGCGCAGGGCCTCATCGGTCAGGGCGGGGGCCACGGCGCGTGTGATGAGGGCCTGCTGCAGGGTTTCGTCCTCGGCGCGGCGCAGGCGGGCGGCCACTTCCGGGTCCTGCGCCAGGTTCTGGGCGCGGGCGGCGGCGGTGATCGCCTTCTGGGTGATCATCTGGTCCAGCAGCAGCGGCATCAGCATCGGGGCGGGCATGCCGCGAAGTTCATCGGGCAGGCGCTGCGCCTCCGCCTGCAACTCCGACAGGCGGATCTCCGTGCCCTCGACGCGGGCAATCACCGGGTCCGGGGCGGGTCCCTGGGCGAGCGCGATGTGCGCCGGCAGCAGGAAGGAGGCGAGCAGAAGGGCGGGGCGGCGCATGGAATGGGGTCTCTGCATGTTGCGCGGAAGATGGCCGATGCGGGGGGCTGCCACAAGGCGCGCATCCTGCGGTCCCGCAGGGTGGGAGGTGTCCGTTGCGTTGACGCGGCGGGGTCGGGCGCCTATCTCTGCCACCTTGCGCCGCAGCCCCAATTGGGCCTTGCGCCCTCGTCCCCGGGCGCGATGCCGCTGGTCGAACATGCGGGTCGGAGACGACTTTCAAAGATGTTTCAACGCCTTGTCCGCGCCTTCATCGGCACATCCAACGATCGGGCGCTGAAGCGCTTCCAGGCCCGCGTGCCCGCGATCAACGCGCTGGAGCCGGCCTTCGCCGCGCTGTCGGACGACGCCCTGCGCGGCAAGACCGCCGAATTCCGCGCCCAGCTTGCCGCCGGGAAGACCCTGGATGATTTGCTGCCGGAGGCGTTCGCCACGGTGCGGGAGGCCGCGAAGCGCGTGCTCGGCATGCGGCACTTCGACGTGCAGATGATCGGCGGCATGGTGCTGCATGATGGCCGCATCGCCGAGATGAAGACCGGCGAGGGTAAGACCCTGGTCGCGACGCTGCCGGTGTACCTGAACGCGCTGCCCGCCAAGGGCGTCCACGTGGTGACGGTGAACGACTACCTGGCCAGCCGCGACGCGGAATGGATGGGCCGGATCTACAAGTTCCTCGGCCTGACGGTCGGCGTGATCGTGCACGGCCTGACCGATGAGCAGCGGCGGGAGGCCTATGCCGCCGATGTCACCTACGGCACCAACAACGAGTTCGGCTTCGACTACCTGCGCGACAACATGAAGTACCGGCTGGACGAGATGGTCCAGCGCGACTTCGCTTATGCCATCGTCGACGAGGTCGACAGCATCCTGGTGGATGAGGCGCGCACGCCGCTGATCATCAGCGGCCCGTCCGACGACAGCAGCGACCTGTACCAGCGGGTCAACGCGGTGATGGTCGAACTCGTCAAGGACACATCGCTGTTCGAGAAGGACGAGAAATTCAAGACCGTCCACATGATCGAGGCGGGTACGGAGGCGCTGGAAGTGGCGCTGACCGAAGCCGGGCTGCTGACGGAAGGCGCGCTGTACGACAGCGCCAATGTCACCCTGGTGCACCACGCCAACCAGTCGCTGCGCGCGCATGTGCTGTTCACCAAGGACGTCGACTACATCGTCCGGCAGGACAAGGTCGTCATCATCGACGAGTTCACCGGACGCATGATGGAAGGCCGCCGGTATTCGGATGGCCTGCACCAGGCGCTGGAGGCCAAGGAAGGCGTCACCGTCCAGCCGGAAAACCAGACGCTCGCCTCCATCACCTTCCAGAACTACTTCCGGCTGTATCCGAAGCTGTCCGGCATGACCGGCACGGCCTCCACCGAGGCGGATGAATTCGCCGAAATCTACAAGCTGGAAGTGGTGGAAATTCCGACCAACGTGCCGGTGGCGCGCAAGGACTCGGATGACGAGGTCTACAAGTCGGCCCGCGAGAAATACGAGGCGGTGGCGGTGCTGATCGCCGAGGCGCGCGACCGCGGGCAGCCGATCCTGGTCGGCACCACCAGCATCGAGAAGTCGGAGCTGATCTCGGAACTGCTGAAGCAGAAGGGCGTGCCGCATCAGGTGCTGAACGCCCGCTACCACGAACAGGAAGCGGGCATCGTGGCGCAGGCTGGCCGGCCGGGCTCCGTCACTATCGCGACCAACATGGCCGGCCGCGGCACGGACATCCAGCTCGGCGGCAATGCGGACATGCTGGCCCGCGCCGAGATCGGCAACGCGGACAGCCCGGAATACGACGCCGCCCTGGCCCGCCACAAGGCGGAGATCGAGGCGATCCGCCCGGCGGTGAAGGCCGCCGGAGGGCTGCTGGTGATCGGCACGGAACGCCACGAAAGCCGGCGTATCGACAACCAGCTTCGTGGCCGGTCCGGCCGCCAGGGCGACCCGGGCGCCAGCCGCTTCTTCCTGTCGCTCGAAGACGACCTGATGCGCATCTTCGGCAGCGAGCGCATGGGCGGGATGCTGCAGAAGCTCGGCCTGAAGGAGGGTGAAGCCATTGTTCACCCGTGGATCAACAAGGCGCTGGAGAAGGCACAGAAGAAGGTCGAGGCCCGCAACTTCGACACTCGGAAGAACCTGCTGAAATACGACGACGTCATGAACAACCAGCGCAAGGAGGTCTACGCCCAGCGGCGGGCCTTCATGGTGGCGCCGGACGTGGCGGAGACGGTGGCCGAGATGCGGCGGGAGACGATCGGCAAGCTGGTCGACACCGCGATCCCGGAGAACGCCTACCCCGAGCAGTGGGACACGGCGGGCCTTCAGGAGAAGGTGTTCAACATCCTCGGCCTGGACCTGCCGGTGGCGGATTGGGCGCGCGAGGAGGGCATCGACGAGACTCAGGTGCGGGAGCGCCTGATCAAGGCGGCCGATGAAAGCTACGCCGCGCGCGTCGCCAATGTTGGTACCGACCTGATGCGCATGGTCGAGAAGTCCCTGCTGCTGCAGATTTTCGACGCGGTGTGGAAGGAACACCTGCTGGCGCTGGACCATCTGCGCCAAGGCATCGGCCTGCGCGCCTACGGCCAGCGGGACCCGCTGAACGAGTACAAATCCGAGGCCTTCAACCTGTTCAACGCCATGCTGGAGGATCTGCGGGAACGCACCACCAGCGTGCTGATGCGCATCGATATCCGGCCGGACGCTCCGCCGCCGGAGCCGGAGCCGATCCGCGTCACCGACATGCGCCACCCCGACCCGCGCGGCGGGGACCTGGAATACGCCGATGCCGGGCCGCCGCCGGCCTATGGTGCGGCCACCCAGGCGGCGCGCAGCCCGATGGTGGCGCAGTCCGTGGACCCGGACGACCCGGCGACCTGGGCCGCCACGCCACGCAACGCGCCGTGCCCCTGCGGGTCCGGCAAGAAGTACAAGCACTGCCACGGCAAGGGCTGACCATGAGTTGAAACCGCCGCGCTTGCGCGGCGGCGCTGGCATCGCAACATGCCCGGCATGATCGACGCGAAATCTCTTCTCGACCGCTTTCTCGGCCCGAATGCGGGCACCGGCTCCGGCCAAGCCCAGCCGGGGCGCATGCCATCCGTCGGCGGCCTGCCGCAGGGCGGTGGCCTGGCGGACATGGCGCGGCAGGCCCTGCAGGGCGGCGGTGGTCGTGGGCTTGGGAACATGGGCGGCTTCGCCGGTGGCGCGGCGGCGGGCGGGCTGCTCGGGATGTTCCTCGGCGGCAAGAAGCGCGGCGGCGGGCTGCTGAGCCATGGCGGCGCTGCGGTGCTCGGCGCGCTGGCGCATCGGGCCTGGCAGAACTACCAGGCCGGACAGGCACCCACCACGGCACCCCCAGCCAGCCTGCAGGATGCCGCCAGCGTCGATGAACGCTTCCTGCCGGGCGCCACGCCGGCGGCGGGCGGGGAGGCTTTCGAACTGGCGCTGATCCGCGCCATGATCGGCGCCGCCCGCGCCGATGGCCACATCGATGCGACCGAGCGCGCCCGCATCTTCGAGCAGGTGGACAAGGCCGGGCTGGACCCGGAGGCCAAGGCCTTCGTCTTCGACGCGCTGGACGCACCGATCGGGGTCAGCGAAGTGGCGGCGGCGGCGCGGACGCCGGAGCAGGCCTCCGAGCTCTACCTGGTCTCGCGCCTGGCGGTGGACCCGGATCATCCTGCCGAGCGTGCCTACCTGGAGGCTCTGGCGCACCGGCTGAAGCTGCCGCCGGCGCTGGTGGCGCATCTCGACCGGCAGATCGAGGCGGCGGCGAGTCCGGCCGCCTGAAGGCTTCTGCCGGGCGCGCAGCGCTGGCATCCTCCGCGGCATGAGGATCACGCGCGTCGACACCGTGCTGCATGGCAGTGCCTTCACCTTTGGCGCCAAGCCCGGCGCCATGGGCGGCAATCTGCGGCTGAGCCGCATCGACACGCTGCTGGTTCGCATCGAGGTCGAGAGCGGCCTGCACGGGTGGGGGGAGGGCTTCGGCTTCTCCCTGGCGGCGACGACGCGGGACGTGGTCGACCGGCTCATCGGCCCTGCCTGCATCGGCCAGGATGCGCGTGACATCGCCGGCATTGGCACCATGCTGGCACGACGCTTCCACAATTTCGGCCGCAACGGGCCGGCCAGCTTCGCCATCTCCGCCATCGACATCGCGCTGTGGGACATCCGTGCCAAGGCGGCGGGAAAGCCGCTGCATGCGCTGCTCGGTGGCACCGGGCGGGAGCGGGTGCCGGCCTATGCCAGCCTACTTCGCTACGGCCAGCCGGACGATGTGGCGCGCAACGTGGCGGAGGCGGTGCGCCGCGGCTACCGCCGGATCAAGCTGCATGAGGTCGATCTGGATTGCATCCAGGCGGCGCGGGAGGCGGCGCCGGCTGAAGTGCCGTTGATGCTCGACATCAACTGCGCCTTCGCCGATGCGGCCTCGGCCCTGGATTTCTGCCACGCGGTCCGCGACCTGAACATCGCCTGGGTCGAGGAGCCGACCTGGCCGCCGGAGGATTTTGCGGCCTTGGCGCGGGTCCGCGCCGCTGCGGGCTGCCCGATCTCGGCGGGGGAGAACCTTGGTGGCCCTGTGGATTTCGTCCGGCTGTTCGCGGCCGGGGCCGTGGATGTGGCGCAGCCCAGCGTCACCAAGCATGGCGGCCTCTCCGGCCTGCTGGAAGTGGCGCGGCTGGCGCGGCAGGCGGGCGTCGCGGTGGTGCCGCACTGCCCCTATTTCGGACCCGGCCTGCTCGCCAGCCTGCATTGGCTGGCGGCCGCGGAGGCCGAGGCACCGCTCGAGATCTACTTCGCCGACCTCGACACGCCGCCCAACGGCCTGGTGGTGCGCGATGGCTTCGCGGAGGTGCCGCGGGCGCCGGGCCTGGGTCTCGACCCCCTCATATGACGGCGTGGCGCACGCGCGCGGACAGCCATTCGCTGACCAGCACCGTGCCGAGGATCAGCACGAAGATCACCGTCACCTGCGGCCAGGCCAGCACGTTGATGCTGGCCTGCATCTGCATGCCGATGCCGCCCGCGCCGACCAGGCCGAGCACCGTCGCCTCACGGATGTTGATGTCCCAGCGGAACACGCTGATACCCGCGAAGGCCGGCATCACCTGCGGCACGATCGCCCAGCCGAGCACCTGCGGGCGGGAGGCGCCGGTGGCGGTCACGGCCTCCACCTGCGTCGGGTCGATCTCCTCGATCGCCTCGTACAGCAGCTTGGCGATGAAGCCGACCGAGCGCAGCGCGATGGACAGGATGCCCGCCAGCATTCCGGGGCCCAGGATGATCACCAGGATCAGCGCCCAGATCAGCGAGTTGATGGACCGGCTGGCGACGATGATGAACAGCACGGCGGGGCGGACGAACAGCCGGCTCGGCGTGGTGTTGTGCGCGGCGAGGAAAGCCAGCGGCACACCGATGACGATCGCCAGCGCCGTGCCGATGGTCGCCATGTTGATGGTGTCGAGCAGCGGCTTCCAGAGCTGGCTGGCATAGGACCAGCGCGGCGGGAACATGCGGCCGATCAGGTCGGCGCCCTGCGCCGGCGCGTCCCACACGAAGGGCCAGATGGTGCGGTCCGAGATGAACTCGAAGCACAGCAGGGTCAGCGCCACGGCGCCGAACCAGCCGGCCCAGACCAGCAGGTCCGCGCGTGGCGTGCGACGGCGCCACACCGGCACGGACTTTCCATCCTGGGCGACACCCGTGGTGACGGCCATCTACTGGACCTTCCGACGGATGTAGCCGCTGCTGTATTCGCAGGCCAGAACGATAAGGATGATGATGATGAGGATCGCCGCCGCGGTGTCGAATTCGTAGCGGTCGAAGCTGGTGTTCAGCGTGTCCCCGATGCCACCGGCACCGACCAGCCCGAGCACCGCGCTTTCGCGGAAGTTGATGTCGAGCCGGTAGGCCGAAAGCCCGATCAGTCGTGGCCGCACCTGCGGCAGCACACCCCAGGCCAGCAACTGGAACCAGGAGGCGCCGGTGGCGCGCACCGCCTCGGCCTGGGAGGCCTGGATATCCTCGATGTCCTCAGCGATCAGCTTCGCCATGAAGCCGATCGTGGCGAAGGCCAGCGTCAGCGTGCCGGCCAGCGGGCCGAAGCCCACCATGGCGACGAAGACGATGGCGATGATGATTTCCTGGAAGGTGCGGCTGATGGCGATGATGCCGCGGCAGAACAGGTAGATCGGCAGCGGCGCCAGGTTGCGGGAGGCGCCGAGCGCCACGGGGATCGACAGGATGATGCCGACGGCGGTGGAGACCACCGTCATGGTCAGGCTTTCTCCCAGCCCGATCAGGATGTCCTCCCGCTTCGAGACGAAATCGGGCGGGAAGAAGCCGCTGAGGAAGCGCCCGGCGCGTTCCACCCCTTCGGCCGCGCGGGTCCAGTTCACCTCGATGGTGGTGAAGGCCAGCAGCGCGTAGGCCAGCGCGCCGAGATAGACGGCGTAGCGCAACCAGGGTGTCGCGATCAGCGGTGGCGGCCGCCAGGCGCGCGCGGCGGCGGCGGGATCGAATGTCGTGGCGCTCATGCCACCGCCTCGGCCG
This sequence comes from Falsiroseomonas sp. HC035, assembly GCF_050563525.1. Taxonomy (NCBI): domain Bacteria; kingdom Pseudomonadati; phylum Pseudomonadota; class Alphaproteobacteria; order Acetobacterales; family Roseomonadaceae; genus Falsiroseomonas; species Falsiroseomonas sp. HC035. The sequence continues at coordinate 54,829 of NZ_JBNXUN010000013.1, read as the reverse complement.
CCTCGTCCTCCTCCTCGGCTTTCCGGATGGTCTGCGACCAATCCTCCTCGCCATAGATCGCGGTCAGCGCATCGGTGCCCAGCTCCTCCGCCGGGCCGTCGAAGACGATGCGGCCGGCGCGGAGGCCGACGATGCGGCGGGCGAATTGCTGGGCCAGCGCCACGTCGTGGATGTTGATGATGGCGGCCAGCCCGCGTTCGGCACAGAGTTCCACGATCAGCCGCATGATCTGGCGGCTGGTCTTCGGATCGAGGCTGGCGGTGGGCTCATCCACCAGCAGCAGTTTCGGGTCCTGCATCAGCGCGCGCACGATGCCGACGCGCTGGCGCTGGCCGCCGGACAGCGCATCGGCGCGCTTGTCCGCCATGTGGGCGAGGCCGACGCGATCCAGCAGCCGGAAGGCTTCCTCGAGATCCTTGCGGGGAAAGCGGCGGAACCAGGACGACCAGAAGCCGACATAGCCGAGCCGACCGGACAGGACATTTTCCATCACGGTCAGGCGTTCGACCAGCGCGTATTCCTGGAAGATCATCCCCATCCGCCGCCGTGCCCGGCGCAGCGCGCCGGAGCCTAGGCTGGTGAGGTTCACCCCGTCCAGTTGCACCGTCCCACTGGTCGGCTCGACCAGCCGGTTGACGCAGCGGATCAGCGTGGATTTACCGGCGCCCGAGGGACCGATAAGCGCCATCACCTGCCCGGCCGGAACCTGGAGATCGACGTGGTCAAGTGCCAGGTCGCCGGTCGCGTAGCGCTTGGTCAGCTTCTCAAGAGTCAAAAGCACCGGCAGGTATCCTCAGCGGCAGGCGTAGGAGACGTCCATCGCGCTATCGATCTGCCGGACCACGTTCCAGTGTTCCTGGTAGGTGATCGGGATGAACTTCTCGGCCGGCGGCTCGCTCTTCGCGAATTCCGCCTGCAATGCCGTGCCGGTCCAGTCGAAGTTGAAGAAGGCGCCGCGGATTTTCTCGGCCAGCGCCGGGTTCAGGTTGTGGGCGTGGCCATAGCCGGTCGTCGGAAAGGACTGGCTGCGATAGATGTTGCGGATCTGGTCCGGGCGCACGACGTTGCGCGCCACCATGCGGGTCAGCACTGAATTGGCGATGGCCGCCGCGTCGTAATCCCGGTTGGCGACGCCGAGGATGGAGTTGTCATGCCGGCCCGAGAAGGCCGCGGTGAAGTCGCGCCCAGCGCGCATGTTGAACTGGCTGGCCAGCAGGGCGGAGGGCGCCTTGAAACCGGAGTTCGAGGTTTCCGCGGTGAAGGCGATGGTGCGGCCGCGCAGATCCTCGATCCGCTGCGCGGTCGAGGATGCGGGGACGATGATCTCCATCTCGTAGCCGAAGGCGCCGTTGTTGCTGGCCATCATCGCGAAGGGCACGAAGCCGGCGCAGTTCACGGCGAGCGGGTTGGAGCCGGTGTTGAAGCCGGCGATGTGCAGGCGGCCGGCGCGCATCGCCTCGATCTGTGCGGCGTTGGACTGCACGGCGAAGAACTGCACGCGCTTGCCGGTCTCCCGCGCCAGGTGGTCCATGAAGGGCTGCCAGACCTGGCGGTACACGGCCGGATCCTCGACCGGGGTGTAGGCAAAGATGAGCGTCGCGGGGTCCACAAGCTCCCGCGCATTGGTCGGCACATCGGCCACCAGGTCGCCGTTGCGGTCGCAGTACCGGGCATCGAGCGTGCCACGCGGGCAATCCTGCGCCTGCGCGCGGGCCGGCACCGGGGCTGCGACCAGGCCGAACAGGCCCAATGCCAGGGCGGAGGAGGTGAGAAGGCGGCGCAACATGGCGGTAACTCCCTGTGGAATCGGCTGCCTTCTACGAGGCGGTCCGCGTCGCATCCATTTCAGATTTTTGAAGATTGCCGGGGCTTCATCCCAACGGCAAGCGCCAATGTGACAAGTATGTTTCAATAGCGTCCGCGATCCGCCGGGGCCCCATGGAGCATTGCGGCAGCTTGATGCAACCTTTCGGCGCCAGATCGCTTTCCGGACCATCATCCGGAGACTGGTGGCATGCAGCAGGACAAGGCGAACACGGCTTCGCCCGCCGCGGGTGGCGTGCGGGGGGATGTCGCCTTCCTCCGCCGCGTCCTGATCGTCGCCGCCGTCATCCTGCTTCTGCTGCTGCTATGGCAGGTGCGGGAGGCGCTGCTGCTGACCTTTGCGGGCGTCCTGGTCGCCGTGCTACTGCTGGCGGTAGCGAAGCCGGTCGAGGCTCGAATCGGTCTGTCCCGCACCCTGTCGCTGCTGGCGGTAGGGCTGGCGCTCGCGGCGCTGCTGGGCCTGGCCGGGGTGCTCGTGGGCAGCGAGGTCACGACCCAGGTCGCGCAGCTGTGGGAGCAGTTGCCGCGTGCCATAGGCGCCTTCGAGCACCGCTTCGACGTCGACATTCCCCCGCTGGGGGAAGCTGCGCGGCAGGCGGGCGGCGAGGGCGGTGGTGAGGCGGGTGGCCGCGCCGATGGCGGCTTCTTCGATGCCTCCGTGCTGCGTACCCTGGCCGGTCATGCGGCCACCGCCGGTACCATGATCGTCAATGCGCTGTCGGCGCTGGTCATCGCGGCGGTCGGCGGCTTCTTCCTGGCGATGGACCCGGCGATGTACCGCAAGGGCGTGGTCATGCTGGTGCCGGTGGAGCAGCAGGGCCGGGTGGAGGATGCGCTGTTGGCCACCGGCAATGCGCTGCGGATGTGGCTCGGTGCGCAGATGGTTTCCATGTGCATCGTCGGCACGCTGGCCGGGCTCGGGACGTGGCTGATCGGCCTGCCTTCGCCCTTGGCGCTGGGTTTGTTTGCCGGCCTCGTCGGCTTCGTGCCGCTGCTGGGCGCGGTCGCCGGTGCCGTGCCGCCGCTGTTGCTGGCGCTGGCGGCGGGTGGTGATGCGCTGTTGTGGACGGCAGTGTTGTTCCTGGCGATCCAGCAGCTGGAATCCAACATGATCCTGCCGCTGGTCGAGAAGCACATGGTGAGCATGCCGCCGGCGCTGATGCTGTTCGCCGTTGTCGCCGTGGGCCTGCTGTTCGGGCTACCGGGTGTCATCCTCGCCGCGCCCATCACCGTGGTCGCCTATGTGCTGGTGAAGCAGCTTTATGTGCGAGAGACGCTTGGGCAGCAGACCGAGGTGCCGGGCGAGGACGACGCGCCGCAATAACGCGCCGCGCGTCGTGGGAATCCTTGTCGAGGCGGAAAGGGAGCGAACGGCAGGACGCCGGCGGTGTTGTCTTTCCAGGTGCAACTGCGTGAAGGAGGCTCCCTGTGAATCGGCGGTCATGGCCCGCAGTCAGCCTGCTGGCGCTGCTGGCGACAGCCGCATTGAACGGCGCGGCGGCGCAGGTCGCCGCCCCGGTGGATGGTCGTCCCGTGGTGGCGGAAACCAGCCAGGATCTGGTTCGCACCCTGATGCAGACACGCGGATACTCCGATATCGGCGAGATGCGGCGTGACGGCGATGTCTATATCGTCAGCGAGGCGCGGCGTTTTGGCGAAGTGGTGCGTGACCTGCGTGTCGAGGTGCTGAGCGGTCAGGTGCAGTCCGAGCAGCCGCTGAGCACGGAACAGGTCGGCCGGCTACTTGAAAGCCGCGGCTACACGCGTGTGAGCGAACTCGGGCGCGATGACCAGGCCATCACCACGCAGGCGCACCAGAATGATCGTGCCTGGCAGCTTCGACTTGATGCCCGGCGCGGCACGCTGCTGCACCAGCAGCCCGTGGACTGACGGGGGTTCTGTTCCCGTCGGCGAACCAACAACCGAGGAGAACGACATGCCTGATAAGGATCGAATCGAAGGCAGCGGCAAGCAGGCCAAGGGCAGCATCAAGGAAGGCGTCGGCAAGATGACCGGCGATCAGTCGATGCAGGCCGAAGGCAAGGCCGACAAGGCCGAGGGCAAGGTCCAGAACGCCGTTGGTGGCGCCAAGGACAAGGCGCGGGACATGCTCGACAAGGCCTGAACGGTGGCGTCGCGGCAGGGTCGGAAGGCCCTGCCGAAACACCATCCTCCCCCGCGGCGCACGATGATGGTCGAGATTCGTCAGACCCCAGGCTGAGCACTGCGCGCCAGCACGGATCCCGACGCCGCTTGGCGTGATCCGCAGGAGATGAACATGCAGGACAGGACGATCAAGAAGCCGGCCGCGCGAAACCGGCTGTTCCTTGGAGTGGCGACGCTGGCGCTTGGCCTGGCCATGGTGTCCGCCAACCCGGCCGCGGCTCAGCGGGCACAGCAGGGCGTGACGCCGTCGCAGCCGCAGGCGGCGCAGACGCCACTACAGCGCGCGGCGCAGGAACTTCGGGTCGCACATCAGCAGCTTGGCGATGCCTCCGGCGACGCCTCGCCGCAGGCGGTCCAGCGGGCGCGCCAGGCACTTGACCAGATGACGCGCGCGATGGCCGACCTGCCGCAGGACCAGCGCGGCCCGGTCGAACAGCGCGTGGCGCAGGCGCGTGAAACGCTGGGCGACGGCGACGCGGTGCCGGCACCACGCGCCCGCACCGCCATCGAGCAGCTCCTGTCCGCCATTGCCACCGGCCAACAGGGCGGCATGGCGCGGCAGGAGACGCAGACCGGTACCGCCGCCACGCCGCAGCCTGCTCAATCCGGCGGCAGTCCGGCGCAGCCCGTGGCAGCCCGCGGCGCCGCGTCCGGCCTCACGCTGGAACGTGCCTCGAACCTCGTCGGCACCAATGTCGTCGGCGTCAACGGCCGTGATGCCGGCGAGGTCGAGAACCTGCTGATCGATGGCAACGGGCAGGTGCGCGCGGCGGTGGTGGAGTGGGGCGGCTTCCTTGGGATTGGGGCCCGCCGTGCCGTGGTGCCGATCGAGCAGCTGGCCTTCGGGGGCCCCAACGATCGGGTGCGGATGGAGTTGACACGGGCGCAGTTGGAAGCCCTGCCGCGCTACGAGACGGATCGCATCCAGGAATATGCCCGCCTGGGGGGCTGGGCGGACGGCGTGCGCGCCTATCGCTGACGGTCGTGGGGCCGGTCCCGCAGGCGTCCTGCGGCGGCCGGGCCGCGACCGGATTGATGACCTCAACGGCGTGCCGCGGCCCGCGCTTCGGACGCCGCACACCAGACAGAAAGATCTCAGGATGAAAACGAAATTCCTGGCGCCGCTGCTTGCCGCAACCTTCTCGCTGGCGGTCGTTGCCTGCGACGATGCGCAGAACGAGGCTTCGACGGACACCAATACCGGACAATCCGGCGGTAGCGCCCCGAACACGGTGGGCGGGACCGGCACGACCAGCAATGCCGGGCGCACCACCGGGACCAGTGGCAACGCCCCCATTGGCGCGCCGGTGGCACCGCCCGCGCCGGCGTCCGGTACCGCCGGGACACCGGCAAGTCCGAGCACAACTGGCGCCAGCCCGCCAGGCTCCGGCGCGACTGGCGGTGGCGGCCCGACGCAGTAGTCGGGCCAAAGGGCTTCGGCCCAGGCGCCGGCGGAACCGGACGCGATGGCAGGTGTTGAAGCCGCTGTCCGCTCGGGAGGAGGCCCAGCGCCGATGCCTCTCGACGACGACAGCGCCAGCCCTGCCATCATTGATGCGCGCGAGGCCGCCAGCGACGCCGGCCTGCGCTACGTCTCGGATGACCAGCCGGGCATCAGCCGGCGCCGCGTCGGCAAGGGCTTTTCCTACCGCCTGCCGAAGGGCGGGGCGGTGCGTGATTCGGCCGCATTGAAGCGCATCCGCGCGCTGGCCATCCCACCAGCCTGGACCGAGGTGTGGATCTGTCCGCATGAGAACGGCCACATCCAGGCGACCGGCCGCGACCAGAAGGGCCGCAAGCAGTACCGGTATCACGCCCGTTGGCGGGAAGTGCGGGACGCCGCGAAATACGACCACATGCTGGAATTCGCCCAGGCTCTGCCGGCCCTGCGCGCCCGCGTCGATGCCGACATGCGCCGGCCGGGCCTGCCGCGCGAAAAGGTTCTGGCGACCGTCGTCCACTTGCTGGAAACCACGCTCATTCGCGTCGGCAACGACGACTACGCCAAGCAGAACGAGAGCTACGGGCTGACCACCCTGCAGGGCGAGCATGTGGACGTCGCCGGCAGCGAGATGCGCTTTGCCTTCAAGGGCAAAAGCGGGAAAAGCTGGAACCTGCGCGTCAAGGACCGCCGCGTCGCGCGCATCGTCAGCGCCTGCCAGGACCTGCCGGGGCAGGAGCTGTTCCAGTATCGGGACGCCGATGGCGAGATTCGCGATGTCACCTCGGCCGACGTGAACGCCTATCTGCGCGAGATCGCCGGCCGCGACGTCACGGCAAAGGATTTCCGCACCTGGGCCGGCACCGTGCTGGCGGCGCTGGCGCTGCGCGAATACCAGCGCGTGGACAGCCAGGCGGCGGCCAAGCGGAACGTGCGCCAGGCGATCGAGCGCGTCGCCTCCCGCCTCGGCAATACGCCGACGATCTGCCGCAAATGCTACGTCCACCCGGTGATCCTAGACAGCTACCTGGGCGGGACCCTGGCGCTGGAGGTGGAGGCCGAGGCGAAGGCGGAATTGCAGCAGGAGATCGGCCGGCTGCGGCCGGAGGAGGCCGCGGTGCTGGCACTGCTGGCGACCGGGCTGCAGGAAATGGCGGCGACGTCATAGGGTTCCGCTGCCGCCGCGGCAGTCCTATCCTGCGGCACGCAGAAGAGGATTGCGCCGCATGACCTTCACCATCCGCGTCGCCGGGTTCGCCCTGCCGCTGCTGCTCGCTGGTCCGGCTGCGGCGCATCACCCGATGGGCGGGGAGGTTCCGGCAACGCTCTGGCAGGGGCTCGCCTCCGGCCTCGCGCATCCCGTCATCGGGCTGGACCACCTGGCCTTCCTGCTGGCCGTCGGGCTGCTCGCGGGCCTGGCGGGGCAGGGCCTCGCGCGACCGCTGCTGTTCGTGGTGGCGTCGCTGGCCGGGGTGGCCACGGCCTGGATGGGGCTGGTGCTGCCGGGGGCGGAGTGGCTTGTGATGGCGACCGTGCTGGCCGCGGGCGGGCTGCTGGTCGCCGGGTGGCGCATCGCGCCGGCGGCGTGGCTCGGCCTCCTGGCGCTGGCCGGGCTCGCCCATGGGCAGGCCTATGCCGAGGCGGTGCTGGGCGCGGAGCCGACGCCGGTGCTGGCCTACCTTGCCGGGCTGGCGGTGGTGCAGGGCGGGCTGGTGGCGCTCGTGGCGCGGCTGGCACGCGGCCTGCCGGTTCTGGTGCCGCGGCTGGCGGGTGGCGCCGTGGTGGCGGTGGGCCTCCTCGCGCTGGTACCATGACGCCGGCCTACGGCGGGATCAGGCAGGCACGTAGGTCAACCTGATCACGCCGTCCCCGACCAGGTCGCTGGCCAGGAGGCGAAGCGGCGGCCGCGGGCCGGCGAAGAACGGCCTGCCATGCCCCAGCACGAAGGGGTGGAAATAGAGCTGGTACGCGTCGATCAGCCCGGGCTCCGTCAGGCTACCGGCCAGCACCGGGCCCGAGACCGAGATCTCCCCTACCAGCCGGGCCTTCAGCCCCCGTACCAGCCCCGCAACGTCATCCTGGACCAGGGTGGCGTTGCGGCCGACCGATGTCATCGAGCGCGACACGACCCATTTCGGCTGCCGCCGCCACGCCGCCGCGAAGGCCTGCTGTTCCATGGTTCATTCGGGATGGTCCTCGTCCCAGTAGCGCATGACCTCGTACATGCCGCGCCCGTAGATGCTTCCGGCCAGGCCGGCGACCTGCTCGGTCCAGTGCCGGAAGATTGCCGGGCCGGACGACAGGCGCTGATGGTCCACATATCCATCGAGCGACTGGTTCATCCTGAAGATCAGTTGCGCCATGCGTCAGCCGCCGCTCATCGCCGTCATCACCAGCATCTCCCCGCCCGGGCGCAGCGGCGTGGCCAGGGTCGCCGGCTGGCCATCGACGAAGACCTTCAGGTGGCGGCGGATGGACGGCGTCGAATCGCAGATGCGGTCGCCCATGCCCGGCCAGCGCTGGTCCAGCGCCAGGACCGCCTGTGCCACGGAGGCCACCTCCAGCGCCACCTCCCGCTGCGCGCCCGGAAACAGGCGCACCAGGGCGGAGGGCAGGAGGACCTGGACGGGCTGCATCAGCCGTCGAGGACCAGCGTCTCGACCGAGGAGATCACCGGCAGGTGCCGCGCAATGCAGCGCCAGGTCTCGCCCTCGTCAGCGCTGGCGAACAGCTCGCCGCCGCTGGTGCCGAAATAGACGCCGGCCTTGTCCAGCGTATCCACCGCCATCGCCTGGCGCAGCACACCGAAATAGGCGTCCTGCTGCGGCAGCCCCTCCCGCAGGTCCTGCCAGGTCCGGCCGCCATCGCGTGTCCGCCATACGGCGCATCGCGCATCCGGCACGTAGCGCCCGGCCTGGTCGCCGTTCAGCGGCAGCAGGAACAGCGTGTCCGGGTCGCGTGGATGCGTTGCGGCGGGGAAGCCGAAGCTGGAAGGCAGGCCTGCTTCGATGCTGGTCCAGCTTCGGCCGCCATCCTCGCTCCGGTACATGCCGCAGTGGTTCTGCTGGTACAGCAGGTCCGGCTGGCCCGGCGCCATCACCAGGCAATGCACGCATTGGCCGTGTTCCGGGTAACGCTGGTCCTCCGGCGCGTAGTCCTGGCGTGTGCCGCGGTTACGGGGTGCCCAGGTGACGCCGCCATCTTCCGTGTGGAACACGCCGCCGGTCGAGATCGCCACCCAGTATTGGTCCGGGTCCGCCGGATGCGGAAGCAGCCCGTGCAGGATCAACCCGCCACCGCCCGGCTGCCATTCGGGGCGGGAGGGATGGTCGCGCAGTCCGGCGACATGGGACCAGCCCTCGCCGCCATCCTCGCTGCGGAACAGCCCGGCCGGTTCCACCCCCGCATGCAGTACGCCATGCGCCGCGGCCAGCGACCACACCGTTTTGATCGGCGTGTCGCCGGCTGGATAGGCGAGGCCGACGCTGGAATGCGTCCAGCTTTCGCCGAGGTCCGGCGAGGTCCAGACCGCCGGCCCGAACCATTCATTGCCGCCCGCCGCATGGATGCGCCCCGAAGCCGGGTCGGCGATCACGTGGTTGATCGGCCAGGTGTCGCACAGCGGCCCGCGCAGCGACCAATCCTGCCGCGCCGCATTCGATTGAAGGATGAAGGCACCCTTGCGCGTGCCGATGAGCAACAGGACCCGCGTCCCCATCTCTCAGCCCACCCGCCGGTAACGCGCCGTCATCACATGATGCCAGTTGCCCTCGGCATCCTTCATCCGCGACCGCATGATGCGCTCGTCGGGCGAGGGCACCTCGATGATGTCCTGGTAGTGCGCGGTCCGGCCGGGCGTGCCCATGTCGGGTCCCTCGCTGTCCAGCGTCAGCACCGTCTGCCCGGCATCGAGTTCGCCGTCGTAGAGCCACATCATGGTCATCATGGAGCCGACGAAATTGCCGGTGAAGCGGCCCTTCGCCACGTCGTAGCCGAGGGTGATGACGGTGTGCCCGGTGCCGCCGCCGGGCATCTCGCCCTGCCCGGTGCCGATCACCCAGAACTCCCCGAGTGGACGCACGCTTTCGCGTCCGCGCATCGTCATCGCCGGCTGGTCCGGCCCCATCACGCATTGCATCTCACTGGTCCATTCGCCGACCAGGCGCTGCAGCCAGCGATGCTGGTCCGTGGCCTTCGCATCCATCATGGCGTCGTCTCCATCGTGGTGAAGTGGGCGTCCAGGCGCTGCATGGATTCCGTCCAGCCGCGGCGATGACGCGTGGCGGTGGCGGAATCGGCGAAGCGGTCATGCGTCAGGGTGATCTCGGTGGCGTCCTCCACCGCCCGGAAGCGCACGGTGACGCGGCTTTCGCGTTCCGGCATGCTGGCCCAGGCCCAGGTGAAGGCGATCTCGCGCTCGGGCTCGATGGTGATGTAGCGGCCGCCGACCTCGTGGCGGTCGCCATTGTCCTCGATCAGCCGGATGCGGAAGGCGCCGCCGATGCGCGCATCGACCTCGGCGTGCTCGACCTTGGTGTGGTGCGGGCCGAACCACTGCGCCAGCACCTCCGCCCGCGTCCAGGCGGCGAAGACACGGGCGGGCGGCGCCTTGATGCGGCGCACCAGGGTGAGGCTCGGGATCGTCGTCGTCACGGCGATTTCTCCACGGCGGCGGCCAGGCGATCCAGGCTCTCGGTCCAGAAGCGCTGGTAGCGGGCGAGCCAACCCATGGCGTCCTCCATCGGCGCGGCGGTCAGCCGGCAGGCCACGGTGCGGCCGGTTTTCTGGCGCGCGATAAGCCCGGCCCCTTCAAGCACATCCAGGTGCTTCATCACCGCGGGCAGGGACATCGCCAGCGGCTTCGCAAGTTCGCTGATCGAAAGCCCATCCTCCGCATCCAGACGCTGGATCAGGGCGCGGCGGGTGGGGTCCGACAGGGCGGCGAAGATGCGGTCCAGGTCAGGGGGCGCTTGAAAGTTAACCATGTGGTTTACGTTATCGACCACGCGCGCCCATGGCAAGCTTGCCAGCATCACGGAAGCGGGATCACCATGCAGGCATGGCGTTGGTGACCAATCCGATCCGGGACAGTCTGCTGCGCGGCGAGGCCGCCTTCGGCGTCATGGCCTTCGAGTTCTTCACGCCGGGCCTGGCGCCGACGCTGGCCGCCGCCGGCGCCGGGTTCGTGCTGCTGGACATGGAGCATTCGGGCCTCGGGATCGAAGGCGTGAAGGCACAATGCGCCTTCGCCCGCGCCGCCGGCCTCGTGCCGATGGTGCGCATCCCGGCCGCCTTGGCGCACTTCATCCCGCCGGTGCTGGATGCCGGTGCGCTCGGCATCATGATGCCGCTGGTGGAAACGGCCGAGCAGGCGCGGGCCCTGGTCGCGGCCTGCCGCTACCGGCCGGAGGGCACGCGCGGCCTGGTCTTCTCGGTCGCGCATGATGCCTATGCCGGCGGTGACCCGGCGGCGACGATGGCGGCGGCGAATGCGGCGGTGCTGACCATCGCGCTGGTCGAGAGCGCGGCGGGCATCGCCAATGCCGAGGCGATCGCCGCGGTGCCGGGGCTGGACCTGCTGTGGCTCGGCCATTTCGACCTGTCCGACAGCCTCGGCATCCCCGGCCGCTTCGACGACCCGCGCTACCGTGCCGCGGCGGCACGGCTCCGGGCTGCGGCGCAGGCGGCGGGCAAGCCGATCGGCTGGGTGGCGGCCGATGGCGCGCAGGCCGCGGCGGCGCTTCGCGCCGGCTTTCGCTGCCTGTGCATCGGACATGAGGTGATCGTGCTGCGGGAGGCGCTGGCCGCGGGCTTCGGCACGGCGCGGGCGGCGCTGGGCGACGCAGCAGCGGAGGATGCATCGGGCGCCGTCGGGCTGCCGTAGCGCCGGATCAGCGGATCACGAAGCCGACCGGCGCCGTCACCACCACCTGCGCATCCGGAAAATCCGCCGGCAGGCGGGGCAGGGGGGAGACCCGGCGCAGCAGCGCCAGCGCCTCATGGTCCAGCAGCGTGGACCCAGTGCCGCGCAGCAACTGTGCCGCCTGCACGGTGCCGTCGCGCCCGATGGTGAAGCGCAGCATGGCGGTTCCCTCGACGCCCTGGTCGCGCGCGCTGGGCGGGTAGCGCAGGTTGCGCTGCAGGATGCGGACCAGCGCGGCGGAATAGGCCGGAGGCAGCGGGCGCGGGCCGGTCGCGGCACCGGCGGGGCCGGCGGCGGCCGTGCCGGGCGCGGGACCCGGCGCGCCGGTATTCCACTTCGCGGGTCCGGAGGCTTGTGGCCCGGCCGTTGCTGGACCTTGCGTGGCTGCGGGCGGCGCTTGGCGCGGTGCCGGGCGCGGTGCCGGCGCCGCACGCGCGGCCGTCCTGGCGGCGGGAGGCGCGGGCGGCGGAGGCGCGGGGGGCGGCGGAACAGGCAGCGGTGCGCGCGCCTCGACCGTCCCGGGTTCGTGCGTGGCGAGGTCCTCGGGCGGCGGCGTCTCGGCCAACGCCGCCGGCGGCGGCGGAGCCAGATCCGGAGGGGTCGGGGCCAGTTCGGCAGGCGCAGGGGCCAGCACGGACGGCGGCGGCGCCTCTGCAAGGGTTTGCGGCGGGGCGGCGAGCAGGTCTGGCGGCAGCGGCACCGCCTCCGGTGTCTCGGGCAGCGGATCGGCCGCGGGTTCCGAGGGGGGCTCCGCAGCGGCCAGCGTCTCCGGCTGGGCCTGCGGCAGCGCCTGGGGTTCGGCCGCCTGCAACGGGTCCGGCGCCGCCGCGTCCGTCGCGCCGCCGCCACCGCCCATGCCGCTGGACAGGCCGACCTGCAGCCCGTCGCCGCCCGCCACGATCGGCGGCGCGGCCGGGCGAATCAGCACAGCGGCCAGGCCGAGATGCAGCGCCAGCGCCACGCCCCAGGCGGCCGGATGGGTTGCCACTTGCGACGGATGCATCGGGCTAGGGTGCCGCCTCGCCGATCAGGGACGCGCGGGCGAAGCCGGCGGCGGCCAGCGCGGCCAGGATGCGCATCACCTCGCCATAGGGCTGGGTGCGGTCCGCCCGCAGATACACCGGCCGGTCCGGCGCCGCTTCCGCCATCGGGCGCAGGCGGGTGGCGAGCGTCGCGGGGTCGGCCTCGGCCTCCTCGATGAAGACGCGGCCAGCCCGATCCAGCGTCACCACCAACGGCTGCGTCACCTGCGCCGCCGGTGCCTGCGCGGCGCGCGGCAGATCGACCGGTACGCCCACCATCATCATCGGTGCCGCCACCATGAAGACGATCAGCAGCACCAGCATGACGTCGACGAAGGGTGTCACGTTGATCTCGGACAGCATGGCGTCGTCCTCGCCATCCTCCTCCAGGGTGCCGAACGCCATTACTCGGCCGCCATCCGGGCGCGGCCCGACCCGGCGAGGCCGAGCCGACGGGCCAGGCGTTCCGCCGCGCCGTTGGCCGCGCCGCGCGCCTCGCCCAGCATGGCCGACAGCCGGTTGAAGGCGAGCGCGGCGGGAATGGCGGCGACCAGCCCGAGTGCCGTGGCGAACAATGCCTCCGCGATGCCCGGTGCCACCGCGGACAGGCTGGTGTTGCCGCTGGCGGCGATGGCGGTGAAGGCGTTCATGATGCCCCAGACCGTGCCGAACAGCCCGATGAAGGGCGCGGTGGAGGCGATGCTGGCCAGCATCGGCAGCCCGCGCCGGGCCATGGCGGTACGCTCCGTCACAGCCAGCCGGGCTGCGCCGGAGATGTGGTGGCGACGGTCCCCGGGCGATTCGCCGGTCACCTCGCGCGCCGCCTGCTCGGCCGCGACCAGCACCTCCGCCCAGGCGTTCTCGCTTGCCGGGGGCGAGCCATCTTCGGCAAATCGACGCAAGGCCTGTGCATCCCGCGCCAACCGGCGAAAACGCAGCGCGCGGTCCAGCGCCAGCGCCCATACGGCGACGGAGGCCACCACCAGCATCAGCATGACGGCCCGGACCACCCAATCGGCGGCGAGGAACAGGCCGAGCGGCGAAAGGTCGTGTGCGGTCTCCATCGCGTGTCTCCTGCTACAGGCCGAAGCGGATGCCGGCGCGGCTGGACGGGCGGATGAGGTCCGCGCAGTTCGCCATTTCGGCCCCGCCGATCCGGCAGGTGAGCACCTCGTTCACCAGCAGGCGGCCGATGCGGTCGCAGGCGAGGCCCGCCAGGTCGAACAGCCGCACGGCGGTGCGGCCGGCGCCGACCGGGGCGAGTTCCACGGCGGCGCGGCGCGCGATCTGCCCCTCGGCGCCGAACACCACCAGGTCGAGCCGCAGGCTGGCGATGGCGGCGGCCTCCGCCGCGTCGTTCGCCAGGACCATCCAGATGCGACAGCCTTCGGCCGCACCTGTCACCGGCTCCAGCCGGTTGAGTTCGAGCGGCAGCACGGCCTCCGCCCTGGCGGGGCTGGCGAGTGCGACAAGGGTCAGCGCGACGGTGACGAACTTGCTGGAAGCCATGCGGGAGGTCCTCGGTTCAGAACGCTGCATGGCATGAATGCGAATGACTCGCAATCTCGATAGCTGTGGATGCTGGAAACTTGAGCGGCATTAACCGGCACTTAGTCCCGCGATTCCTAGGGTCGGCACGCAGCCAGAACGCCTGTCCCCGGAGACCAAGAATGTCCGCTTCGCTCACGCTCGCCTTGTCCGACCTGTCCTATGCGCAGGGAGGCGGCGCGGCTCTTCTGGATGCGGCGGCCCTCGTGACGGGCGGCGCCAGCTACCGCGGCGGCTCGCTCACCTTCACGCTCGATTCCGGTGGCGGTTCGGGCCAGGCGCTCGGCCTCGCCACCAGCGGCAGTGCCGACGTGACGGCGGGCGTCATCTCCGCCGTCGGTACCACGCTGTTTCGCGGCACGGGAAGCGTGGCGGAGAGCATCGGCGCCATCGACGCCACCCTCGACGGGCAGGGCGGTGCGGCGCTGCGCATCAACTTCATCGGCTCCGGCTTTTCGAACGGCAGCTTCGACCAGGGCGAGGATGGCGACGTCATCATCACCGGCTGGACCGCGGAGACCGCCCGCACCCGGCTCGACGGCGTCGCGACCATCGCAGGCTGGGCAACGCCGGTCGATGCCACCTATCCCGGCGCCAACACCACGGGCGACAACAGCACGCCCGGCTCGGGCGGTTCCGCCGCAACGGCGACGCTGTCGTCGCTGTCCGGCGTCGGGCCGGGCGATCTCTCGGTGAAGCTCGATACCGAACAGCTCAGCATCAACCAGTCCTTCGGCGTCATCCGCGGCCCCGCGGTGTACAGCAACGGCGCCGTCGCGTTGGCGGCGGGCGACAGCGTCGCCTTCGCCTGGAAGGCGCTCGGCACCGGCGATGCCTACGATGCCTTCGGCTACCTGCTGAACGTCGACACCGGCGCCACCATCACCCTGCTCGACGAGACCGGCAGCAGCCCCGGGACCGAGACGGCGTGGGCGACGGAAACCCTGACGCTGACAGCCGGACAGGACGGCACCTATCGCTTCGTCTTCGTCGCCGGATCCTTCGATGCAACTGGCGGCCAGTTTCTCGGCGGCACGCTGATGATCGACGACGTGACGGCGACTATTGCCGCCCCGCTCAGCCCGCTGACGGCGGAGGAGGTCTCGGCGGTGGCGCGTCTCGTGACCTATGAGAATGGCGAATCCGGCGAGAGTGGCGGCACCACCACGCTGACGACCACCGTGGTCGATGAATCGGCCGGCAGCGCGACCGATACCAGCACCATCTGGCTGTCCTCGACCTATGCCGGACCGGTGGCGGGCATCGCCAGCCAATGGACCGGGACGGCGCTGGCGGATCTGGCGCTCGGCACCGCTGGGAACGACTTCATCGCGCTGGGCGCCGGCGATGATGCGGCGGCCGGCGGCGGCGGCGACGATGTCATGGACGGTGGCACCGGCTCGAACTTCCTCTCGGGCGGCGGCGGCTGGGACCGCTTCTTTCTCGACCTGCGGGGCGAAGGGCCGACCTGGTCGACCATCACCGATTTCGAGGCCGGGGAGGAAGTGGCGGTCTGGGGCTGGCAGCAGGGCGTTTCCACCTTCCTGCGCGCCGACAGCGACGGCGCCGCAGGGTTCCAGGGCGCCACGCTGCATGTCGATGTCGATGGTGACCAGGTCATCGATGGCTCGGTCACCTGGGCCGGGCGCAGCTGGTCCGAGCTTCCGCCGCCGGTCGAAACCAGCGTCGGCGGTGCCGGGCTGCTGTGGTTCGCCTGAGCAGCGCGGGCGCGCCCCGTCTGGCCCTGCGCGGGGGAAGAAGCTAGGAAAGCGGCCCCCGCCATGGCTGGGCACCCGATGCGGGCGTCCTGTCGCGTGGCGATCGTGATGCAGGACCGATCCGATGCCGCAGTACCGCAGCCGCACCACCACCCATGGCCGCAACATGGCCGGCGCGCGCGGGCTGTGGCGCGCCACCGGGATGAAGGACGGCGATTTCGGCAAGCCGATCATCGCCGTGGTCAACAGCTTCACCCAGTTCGTCCCGGGCCACGTCCACCTCAAGGACCTCGGGCAACTGGTGGCGCGGGAGATCGAGGCGGCGGGCGGCGTCGCGAAGGAGTTCAACACCATCGCGGTGGATGACGGCATCGCCATGGGCCATGATGGCATGCTCTACAGCCTGCCGTCGCGCGATCTGATCGCCGACAGCGTCGAGTACATGGTCAACGCGCATTGCGCCGATGCGATGGTCTGCATTTCCAACTGCGACAAGATCACGCCGGGCATGCTGATGGCGGCGATGCGGCTGAACGTGCCGACCATCTTCGTCTCCGGCGGCCCTATGGAAGCCGGCAAGGTGGTGCATCGCGGCAAGAAGCGCAGCGTCGACCTGATCGACGCCATGATCGCCGCCGCCGACAGCTCCGTGACCGATGAGGAAGTCGCCGTCATCGAGCGTTCCGCCTGCCCGACCTGCGGGTCGTGTTCCGGCATGTTCACCGCGAATTCGATGAACTGCCTGACGGAGGCGCTCGGCCTGGCGCTGCCCGGCAACGGCACCGTGCTGGCCACCCACGCCGACCGCAAGCGGCTGTTCCTGGAAGCCGGGCGGCGCATCGTCGAGATCACGCGCCGGCACTACGAGACCGACGACTTCTCCGTGCTGCCGCGCGAGGTCGCGACGCGGACGGCGTTCGAGAATGCGATGACGCTCGACATCGCCATGGGCGGGTCCACCAACACCGTGCTGCACCTGCTGGCCGCGGCACATGAGGGCGGCGTGGATTTCAGCATGGTCGACATCGACCGCCTGTCCCGCCGCGTGCCGGTGCTGTGCAAGGTGGCGCCTTCCGTGGCGGACGTGCATGTCGAGGACGTGCACCGCGCCGGCGGCATTTTCGGGATTTTGGGTGAGCTCGACCGCGCGGGGCTGATCGACACCTCCGTCAGCCGCGTCGATGCGCCGACTCTGGCCGAGGCGCTTCGGCAATGGGACGTGATGCAGACGGCCAACGGCACCGTCCTCGATTTCTTCATGGCGGCGCCCGGCGGCGTGCCCACCCAGGTGGCGTTCAGCCAGGCGGAGCGCTGGGAGTCGCTCGACACCGACCGTGAAGCCGGCGTGGTCCGGTCCCGCGAGCATGCCTTTTCCCAGGATGGCGGGCTGGCGGTGCTGGCGGGCAACATCGCGGCCGACGGCTGCATCGTGAAGACCGCCGGCGTCGATGCCTCCATCCTGACCTTCACCGGCCCGGCCAAGGTGTTCGAGAGCCAGGATGCGGCGGTGGAGGGCATCCTCGGCGGCCGAGTGGTGGCCGGTGACGTGGTGGTGGTGCGGTACGAAGGGCCGCGCGGCGGGCCCGGGATGCAGGAAATGCTGTACCCGACCAGCTACCTGAAATCGAAGGGCCTCGGGAAGGTCTGCGCCCTGGTGACCGACGGCCGCTTCTCCGGTGGCTCCTCCGGCCTGTCGATCGGGCACCTGTCGCCGGAGGCGGCCGAGGGTGGGCCGATTGGGCTGGTGGAGGATGGCGACATCATCGAGATCGACATCCCCAGCCGCCGCATCCACCTGGCGGTCGATGATGCCGAGATGGCGCGGCGCCGGGAGGCGATGGAGGCGAAGGGGGAGGCCGCCTGGCAGCCCGCGAGCCCGCGCAAGCGCATGGTCTCGACGGCGCTGCGCGCCTATGCGGCGATGGCGACGAGTGCGGCGCGTGGCGCGGTGCGGGACCTGTCCACGTTGCGGCGCCGCTGAATCGAAAAACCCTCTCCGCCAGGGGCGAAGAGGGTTGCCTGGGCGTCAGGCGCGCTGGCGCATCTGGCTTTCGCGGATGATGCGCTCATGACCGTCGCGGGAATTCTTCACGCGGTATTCACGGTCCAGCGCATCGTTCGGCAATTGCCGTACGACGGTGTAGGCACCGGAGGGAGCGGAGCCGTCGAAACGACCGGGCACGAATTCGATGTGCTGGCCGATGGTGAAGCTGTGCTTCGGCGGCATGGGGCGCTCCTTGCGGGTCGAGGCTTGTCCCGGTGGTGCCGGGCAGAACGATCGGGCCGCCCGCGGGCGCCGTGCCGTCCTTGGTCAGCCGATGAGGTCCAGGACGATCCGGCGGATCTCTTCGCGGGACAGGCCGGAAACCATGGGCTCTCGCGGCGTGGTGGCCGGCTGTGCCGGCAGGATGGACCCAATGGTGGCGGTGAGCTGGGTCGAAACTCGGTCGTTGGAGAAGTGCACGTTGTCCTTTGGGCGGTGGCGGCGCTGTGTCGCGGCCCCGCATCTTCATCTGGTCGCCGGATGCGCCGAGGCGCTTCAGGCTGGTTCGTGCCACATGGCCTGGGTTGGATGGCCGGGCGGCGGGATGGTCGTGACGGAGGGGCGGGTGCATCCGCACCCGGCCTCCCGCCAGTCGGGTCAGGACGGCCGAGGCCGCCCTGGTCCTGGAATCAGGCGCGCTTCAGGTTGCCGGCAGAGGTCTTGCCCTGCTGGCCGTGCTGCAGTTCGTATTCCAGCTTGTCGCCTTCACGCGGCTCCTGCAGACCCGAACGCTGAACGTCGGAGATGTGCAGGAACACGTCCTTGGAGCCGTCTTCCGGCTGGATGAAGCCGTAGCCCTTGGTCGCGTTGAACCACTTGACGGTGCCGATAGCCATGGATGTATTCCGCTTCGAAACAAAAGGCCGCCCCGCACAATCGCAGAGCGGATCAGACCTGGAGGGGAGACGGACAGCGGGCTCGGCGCTCGATCTTGAGCTGGGAGAGCAGGCCGAACCAAACGAGGCTGACGGGACCTCATATGCGCCCTCGACCCCTGTTCTGCAACCCAAATCGGGCTTGACTGGCGCTGGCGACCTGATTGTCGCGTATCTCTCGGGCTTGTAGTCTCCGGATCTTCGCGCCTCGCGCGGAATCCGGGGGATCGTTTTCAACGATGGCTGTGCTGGACCAGGCCGCACCGCGGCTGCTGCTGCCGCCCGGTCTGCGCTTCGCCGTCGTCGGCGCGGAGTTCGTCCGCGGCGCCGGCGTGGCCCTGGGCCTGGAGCCGCACCTGGCCGAGCGCCTGGCGCTGATCGCGGAGGAGGTGCTGGCGGCCGCGCCGCAGGATGCTGGCGCTGTCGCCCTGGCACCATCGGACCGTCGCCATGCGGTGCGGCTGGAGGTGGATTTCGCCACGGCCGCCCTGGACCTCGCCGGGCTGGACCAGAGCCGCTCGCGCGACCCGGAGGATGAGGTGGACGTCGGCCTGTACCTCGCGGCCCGGCTGGCGGACCGTCTGGCGACGGAAACGCTGCGCGGCGGCGGCCTGCGCCTGGCCTTCGAGGTGAACCGCCGCTACGCCGAGCGGGTGCCACCCGCGCCGCCGGAAGGGCTGGGCCCGATGGCCGGCCTGCCGCTGGACCCGGACGCCGCGACCCTGGCGCTGCTGGTGGATTGGGCGGAATCGGCCGGCGCCGGCGGCCCCGCCTTCCGCACCGCCGCCCGCGTGCTGGACCAGCGCGCGGTGGGGGAGCTTTCCGCACGCGTCGCACGGGACGCGCGGCACCGCCCGGTCGGCGGGCTGTTCTGGCAGCCCTTCGGCCGCCGACTCATGGCGCTGTCCGGCCCGGCCCTGCTGCTGCCCGCGGGCGCCGCCCGGCGGGAGGTCGCGGCCGCGCTGCTGGACTCGGCCCTGTCCGGCCTGGTGCGCGGCACGATCCAGGGCCTGGTGGTGCTGGACCCCGCGCCGGACATGCCCGCTGGTGCCTTCGAGGTGGTCGGCCACCTGCCGCACCGGGACGGCACCCATCCCGTGCTGTTCCGCGCGCTGGAGGAAGATCCCGGCCGCATCGCCTGGGTGCCGGCACCGCTGCGGGACTGGGTCGCCGACCGGGTGCGCGGGCTGGGCCTGGGTCGCGACGTCGAGGAAGCGCCGCCGCCCGCCCGCGCCACCGGCGCCGTGCTGGCTGCCGAGACAGATCGCGCGGCGGGGCGAGTGACGCTGCGGCCGCTGCTGGCGGCGGCCGATGCAGCGGCGGTCGCCATCGCCAATGTCGCCCTGTTCCGCGCACAGGGCATTTCCGAAATCCGCGCCGTGCTCGACCTCGGCCAGCCGGACCATGCCGCCTTCGGGGCCGGGCTGGTGCAGGCCGGGCTGGCGCCGGCGGCGCTGATCCCGGATGCCGCCGGGGACCTGCTGCTACTGGCGGCGCGTGCATGAGCGGCTTCACGATCGGCCGGCTGGTGCCGCCGCATGTGCGGGCCTTCGAGGCCTACGTGCCGAGCCCGCCGGACGACGTGCTGCTGCGGCGCTTCGGCGTGGCCCACCTGCACCGGCTGAACAACAACGAGAACCCGCTTGGCCCGCCCGCGGCCGCACAGGCGGTGCTGGCGCGGTTCCGGCCCGCGGATGCGGCGCTGTATCCGCAGGGCGATGGCTGGCACCTGCGCCGCGCCATCGCCGGCCGCTTCGGCCTGGATGCCGGGCAGGTCATCCTCGGCAATGGCGCGAACGAGGTGATCGGCTTCGTCATCAAGGCGTTCTGCGAGACAGGCGACAACATCGTCACCGCCGACCGCACCTTCGCCGTGTATGAATGGCTCGCCAGCTTTTCGGGGATCGAGCCCCGGCTGGTGCCGCTGCGCGACCAAGGTTTCGACGATGCGGGCCTGCTGCGCGCCATCGACGCGCGGACCCGCGTGGTTTTCCTGTGCAACCCGAACAACCCGACGGGAAGCTGGTGGGACCATGCGCGGCTGGAACGCTTCCTCGACGCCGTCGATGGCCGCGCCATCGTGGTGGCGGACGAGGCCTATGCGGAATTCGCCGAGCATCCGGATTTTCCCGACAGCTTCGCGCTGATGGCCCGCTATCCAAACCTGGTGGTGTTCCGCACTTTCTCGAAGATGTGGGGCATGGCAGGGCTGCGCATCGGCTGGATGGCGGCGGCGCCGGAGGTCGCGGCGACGGTGCGCAAGACCAGCATCAGCTACAGCGTGAACCTGCTGGCGCTGGAGGCAGCCCGCGCCGCGGTTTGGGATGCGGACCACCTTGAGGCGACGCGCGCGCATGTGCGCCAGGCCCGCGCCGGGCTTGCGGAGCTGGCGGCGCGGCTGGGGCTGGAGATGCTGGGCGGCATCGGCAATTTCGGCATGCTGCGCCTGCCGATTGCGGATACGGTGGCACATCGGCGGCTGATGGCGCGTGGCGTGATGGCGCGCGCGATGACCAGTTTCCGCTACCCCGGCTGGCTGCGCGTGTCCTTCGGCACCGCGCCCGCCATGGCGGCCTTCGCCGAGGCGCTGGAGGCGGTGCTGGCCGAGTAGCTATCGGGGCAGCCGCAGCAGCGCCGGCAGGGCAGGGGCCAGGACCAGCGCCGCCAGCGCGAAGGCCGAGCCGTAGCCCGCGACGGAGACCACCAAGCCGCCGAGCAGCGGGCCCAGCAGGTAGCCGACCTGCAAGGTCAGCATCATCAGGTTCAGGTTCGCGCCGCGGCGTTCGGCTGGCGAATGCCGGTGCATCAGGGCGTTCAGCAGCGGCAGGGAGGCGCCGAAGCCGAGGCCGAACAGCAGCGCCGCCGGCAGCAGCACGAAGCCACCCAGCGGCAGTGCCAGCAGGCCCAGCGCCAGCATCACCAGGCCGAGGCCTCCGGCCGCGACCCGGCGCTGGTCCAGCCGGTCGAAGGCCCTGCCGGCCAGCAGGCGCAGCGCCATGATGGTCGCGGTCTGGAGGGCAAAGAACAGCCCGACCTGCGCCGCGCCGTCCAACTCCAGCGCGCGGGGCTTCAGCAGGCTGAACAGTAGTGCGTGCGCCAGGAAGGCCAATGCATTGACCGCCAGCAGCAGCCACACCGCGCCGCCCCGTGGCAAGGTCGCTTCTGCCGCTGGAGCCACTGCGGCGGGCGGCACGCGCCGTGCGATCAGGAAGGCGAGCAGCACGGCCGGCGCTTGCAACAGCGCCAGGGTCGCATATTGCCGGCCGGCGTCGCCGCCGAAGGCCGCGAGCGTCGCCTCCATGAGCGGCGGCAGCAGCGCGAAGGGCAGCAGGTCGGCCACCGAGAACAGGCTGTAGGCCTCGCCGGCGCGGGATGGTGGCACCATCGCCACGAAGGCGCTGACGATTCCGACCAGGGTCAGCACGAAGCCGAGCCCATGCCACAGCCGCAGCGCCAGCACTTGCGGAAAGCCCTCGGCCAGCGGGTACAGCGGCAGCGCCAGCAGCGTCACCGCGAAGCCAGCGACGATGCAGCGCCCGGCGGTTGCTGGGCTGACGCGCGCCGATAGCGGCGGGATCAGCAGCAGCGCCACCAGGGTGAAGGCGCCGATGGCGAGCCCGGCCTGTGCCGCGCCAAGCCCCCGCCCGCGCAGCCAAGGCTCCAGCCCGTAGAAGGCGGCCAGGTTGGCGAAGCCGAGCAGGGTCAGCGCGAGCATGCCGGCGAAGCCCGGGCTCCACAGGGCAGGCCTTGCGCCTGCCTCCGACTCCACCATCCTGTCCCGATTCCCGAAGCACTGGTGCATCCTGCACACGGTACCGGTACAGGCGTTGCGAAAAATTCAGGATCGGTTGGCAGGAAGGGCGGTGGTGGAGGTGAGCGGGATCGAACCGCTGACCTCGTCATTGCGAACGACGCGCTCTACCAACTGAGCTACACCCCCCCCGAGCCGTGGGGTCCACCGCAGGACGCGGCTTATGGAAGCGCGGCCCCTGGGTGTCAAGGCGGGTTCGCAGCCTTGTTCCGGCTGCTGCCCGCCATTAGGTTCCGGCGGCAACACCAGGGGTCGCCGATGCTGCTCGATGCCGTCTTTTTCCTGCTGCGGGCGGGCCTCGACCTGTTCTGGTGGGCGGTGCTGCTGGCCGCCATCATGCAGACCCTGCTGTCCTTCAACGTGCTGGACGGCCGCAACCGCATCGTCTGGACGATCGCGGATTTCCTGTACCGGGTGACGGAGCCGGCGCTGCGCCGGGTGCGCGGGGTGCTGCCGAATATGGGGGGCATCGACCTTTCGCCGCTGATCGTGCTGCTGCTGATCACCGCCTGCTCCATCGCGCTGACCGCGATCCAGGGCTACCTGCTGCGCGGCGGCCTGTATTTCTGAACCATGCCGCCCTGGCGGCTGCGGGCTGAGGGGGTGGATCTGGCGGTGAAGGTGCAGCCGCGGGCGCGGCGGCCTTCGCTCGGCGGGCTGGCCCCTGGCGGCGGCGCGCTGCGGGTCGCGGTGGCGGAGGCGCCGGAGGATGGCCGCGCCAACCGCGCTGTGTGCGAGGCCGTCGCCCGGGCGCTGAACCTTTCTAATTCCGCGGTAGCGGTCTTGCATGGCGGCGGCTCGCGCCAGAAAACCCTACGCATCGTCGGCGATCCCGCCGCACTGGTGCCTGTTTTGGAAAAACTGCTCGCATGACCGCCCGCATCATCGACGGCAAGACGGTCGCCGCCGCGCTGCGCGAGACCATCGCCGCCCGCGCCGCCACCCTGTCCTTCCGCCCCGGCCTGCGCGTGGTGCGGGTGGGTGAGGATCCGGCCTCGGGCGTCTATGTCCGCAACAAGGACAAGGCGGCGCGGCAGGTGGGCTTCGACAGCGCCACCATCGCCCTGCCGGAGACGACGAGCGAGGCGGAACTTCTGGCGGTGGTGGCCCGTCTCAATGCCGATGACGCGGTGGATGGCATCCTGGTGCAGCTGCCGCTGCCGCCGCAGATCCGTGCGGACCGGGTGATTGCCGCGGTGGCGCCGGAAAAGGACGTGGATGGATTCCATCCGTTGAATGCCGGGCGCCTCGCCAGCGGCCAGCCGGGCCTGGTGCCCTGCACGCCGAAAGGGGTGATGCATCTGCTCAAGGCGTCAGGCGCCGCCTTGCCGGGTGCGCGGGCGGTGGTGCTGGGCCGTAGCAACATCGTCGGCCGGCCGATGGCGCAGCTGCTGCTGGCGGCGGATTGCACCGTGACCGTGGTGCATTCCCGCACCCGCGACCTGCCCGCCGAATGCCGCCGCGCCGAGATCCTCATCGCCGCCGTGGGACGGCCGGAGATGGTGCGTGGCGACTGGGTGGAGGATGGCGCGACCGTCATCGATGTCGGCATCAACCGGTTGGAAGATGGAAGGCTGGTCGGCGACGTTGCCTTCGCGGAAGCGGCGCGGCATGCGGAGGCGATCACGCCGGTGCCCGGCGGCGTCGGCCCGATGACCATCGCCTGCCTGCTGGAGAATACGCTGGACGCCGCACTCGCTCGCCGAGGCTGAGCGGATGCAGGGCAGCGCGCTGCTGATCGCCGGCGCCTTCGTCGCCATCTGGGCCTCCGCCTTCACCGTGGCAGGCGTGGTGGTGAAGGAATGGCCGCCGCTGTGGGGGCTCGGCATCCGCTTCGGGCTGACCACCCCGCTGCTACTGCTGATCGTGCTGGCGCTGCGCTCGCGCCTGCCGGCGCCGGGCGACATGGGGCGCGTCGCGATCCTTGGCCTGTGCGGCATGGGCGGCTACCTCGCCTTCGCCTGGCTCGCCATGGCGCGCATCCCGACCGGGCTGGTGGCGCTGATCTGCGCGACGACGCCGCTGATGGTGGCCGCCGGCGAAAGCCTGGTGCTGCGGCGGCCGCTGCCGAAGCTGGCCTGGCTTGGGCTCGGCATCGGCTGGTTCGGGGTAGCGCTGCTGGGGTTCCTGCGCGCGGTCGACGGGCTGGCGGCGGCGGAGGCGGCTGGGTTCGCCCTGGCGCTGGGGGCTGCGATCAGCCAGGCGGTCGGGCTGCTGGTCTATGCGCCGGCCAAGGGGCGCATCGACATCTGGATGGCGAGCCTGGGCCAGACCGCCGTCTCCGCCGTGCTGTGCCTGGCGTTGGCCCTGGCGCTGGAGGGCGCGCCGCCGACCTCCGCCAGCACACCGACCGTCGCGGCGCTGGTGTGGTCCATGCTGGTGGTCGGCATCGGCGCCTATGCGCTGAACTTCGCCATGATGCGCCGCGTCCCGGCTTCCACCGCAACCGCGCTGCAATTGCTGGCCCCGCCGCTGGCGGCCGTGTTCGGCTGGGCGCTGCTGGGGGAGCGGCTGTATGTCAGCGACATCGTCGGCGGCGTGCTGACGCTGGGCGGGCTGGCGCTGCTGGTGCACGCGCGGTCGCGGGGCTGACATTCCCGGAATGCATTGGTGCCGGGGCAAGCTGATGCCTCAGTGTCGGCTGATGCAGGCACGACGACGAGCTACGGGCTTCTGAACTTCGCACGGACCCTTTGCGTCCGTATGGCCTCCGCCCGTTTTTGCCTGCAGGATCACCGCGATGTACACGCCCGCCGCCTTCCGGTCCGAAGACCCGGACTGGATCTTCTCCCATGTCGAGCGGCATGATTTCGGGCTGCTGGTCAGCGCTACGCCGCTCACCGTCAGTCATCTGCCGTTCCAACTGGTGCGCCCGCAGGGCGATGCGCCGGCGCGGCTCGTCTGCCATGTCGCCCGCGCCAACCCGCATTGGCAGGCCTTCGCGGGGCAGGGGGCGGAGGCGCTGGCGGTGTTCCAGGGGCCGCATGCCTACGTCTCCTCCAGCTGGTACGGCGCGCAGCCCAGCGTGCCGACCTGGAACTACGACGCCGTGCAGGCGGTGGGCCACGCCACGCTGATCGAGGACCCGGCCGAGATCGCGGTGCAGATGCGCGCCATGGCCGCGACCTACGAACCCACCCCCGGCTTCGACATGGATGCGCAGCCGGCCGACTACATGGCGAAGATGTTCCGCGGCCTGGTCGGCATCAGCCTTGAGGTTCGCCAGTGGACAGGCAAGCGCAAGCAGAGCCAGAATCGTCCGCCCGCGGATCGGATCGCCGTCGCGGCGGCGCTGGAGGCGCGAGGCGACCATGCGGCCGCGGCCGCGCTGCGGGAGGCGAACGGACTTGCCTGACGAGACACCGGACATCCAGACCATCGAGACCAAGGTGGTCTACCGCAACGCCTGGATGACGGTGCGGGAGGATGCGATCCGGCGGCGCGATGGGTCCACCGGCATCTACGGCGTGGTGGAGAAGGCCGATTTCGTCGTCGTCGTACCGGTCCATGCAGATGGGTCGCTGCAGCTGGTGCAGCAGTTCCGCTATCCGGTGAAGGCGCGGTTCTGGGAGTTTCCGCAGGGCATGTGGGGCCCGCCCGGCACCGACCCGGCGCTGGCCGCGCAGCACGAATTGCAGGAGGAAACCGGGCTGGCCGCCACATCGATGCTGCACGCCGGCCGCCTGAACCTGGCGCATGGCACGATGTGCCAGGGCTACGACATTTTTCTGGCGACCGGCCTGAGCCAGGGTGACGCGGCGCCGGAGCTGGAGGAGCAGGATCTGATCACCCGCGCCTTCAGCCGCGCCGAGTTCGAGCGGATGCTGATCTCTGGCGAGATCAAGGATGCGACCAGCGTCGCCACCTACGGCCTGCTGCGGCTGAAGGGTCTGCTGTAGGTCGCGGCCTGCCGAAGGTCAGGGCTTGCGCCAGGCCAGCACGCAGCCATTGCCGAACACCTGGAGACGCCCGCAGCAGGCTTCCAGCTGCGCCAGCGCCACCGGGCCGACGCCCTCCGGCAGGGTCAGTTCAAGCTCCACCTCGGCCTCGCTCTCCCGCAGCGTGACGCCGAGGCGGGTGCCGTTCGGCATGCGGCCGACGGCATCCTGCGCCACGGCCAGCAGCGCCACTTCCAGCGCCGCGCGGTCCAGGCTGACCGGGGACAGCTTCTCTGGCGTCGTCAGCTCCGCCCCGTGCCGGGCGCCGAGTGCGACGCGCAGCAGCGGCAGCGAGTGCCGCATCACCTGCACGAGGGAGATTAGCGTGGGTTCGGCAACCTGCCGCCGGGCTGCGTCAAGGTAGCCGCGGATCGTCTCCTCCAGCCGCTTGCTGGCCTGCACGGCGCGGTCGAGCTGCCGGGTGGGGGCGCCTTCGCCGACGCTGCGCGACAGCAGGTCGAGATTGGCGGCCAGCACCATCATGGCATTGTTGACTTCGTGTTGCACCGCGGGTGCGACGCGGCGCAGGCGGTCCAACCTCTGGCCTGCCACATCATCCGTCAAACGCCAGTCTCCTTCATCGACCCGCAACGGCGGGGGCAGGCTGGGCGAGCGCTTCCGCGACCTCCCGGAACAGCCGGGCCGGCAGGGTGCCGCCGCGGACATCCTGCATCGGCGTGGCGTCATCATTGCCCAGCCAGACGCCGACGACAAAGCTGCCATCTGCGCCGGGCGCAAGGCCGATGAACCAGGCGTCACGAAAATCCTGCGTGGTTCCCGTCTTGCCTGCAACGGCGTGCAAGCCCCGTGGTTGCCCAGGCGGTTGCGCGAGGCGACCGGTGCCGCGGGCCACCACCGCCTCCAGCATCCGCCGCATCGCCGCGGCGCGCTCCGGCGTCGTCACCCGCAGCAGGGTTGGCCGGCCCGCGGCCACCGCCCGGCCATCGGCGCGGGCCGAGAGGATGCCGCGCGGTTCGGGCAGCAGGCCGCCATTGGCGAACGGGGCATAGGCGGCGACCAGGTCGAGCAACGTCACCTCCCCAGTGCCGAGCGCCAAGGTGGCGTCGCGCTCGAAGGGGCCGTGCAGCCCGAAGCGGCGTGCCGTCTCGATGGTCGCCCGCGCACCGCCGCCGCGCGCCAGCACGCGCACGGCGGCGGTGTTGACGGAATGGGCCAGCGCTTCCTCCAGCGTCACCTCGCCCTGGCTGCGCCAGTGGCCGTTGCCGGGGCGCCAGCCGCCGAGGTTGATGGGCGTGTCCGCCACCATGTCCTGCGGGCTGGCGCCAGCCTCCAGCGCCGTCAGGAAGACGAAGGGCTTGAAGGCGGAGCCGGGCTGGCGGCGCGCCTGGGTCGCGCGGTTGAACTGGCTCGTGCGGAAATTGCGGCCGCCGGCCATGGCGCGGATGTTGCCGGTCGCGGCCTCCATCACCACCACGGCGCCCTGGCCGGCTCCGGCCCGAGTGCCGGGGCCAGCGAGCAAGGCCTCCAGCCGCGCCTCCACCACGGCCTGGATGCGCAGGTCGAGCGAGGTGCGCAGCACCAGGTCGGCATTGCCGGGGAAGCGGGTGCCGAGGTCGTCCATCGCCCAGTCGGCGAACCAGCCGGAATCGCCGGAGGGGCGCGGCGCGATGCGGATCGATTCGGCCGCCAGCGCGGCCTGCTGCCGCGTCAGGGCGCCGGTCTCGGCCATCGCCTCCAGCACCTCCGCCGCCCGGGCCGCCGCGGCGTCCGGCGCCGTGCGCGGGTTGAGGCGGGAGGGGGCCTTGGGCAGGCCGGCCAGCATCGCCGCCTGCCACAAATTCACCCGCGTCGCCGGCACGCCGAAATAGACCCGCGCGGCGGCATCCACGCCGAAGGCGCCGGCGCCCAGATAGACGCGGTTGAGGTAGATTTCGAGCAGCTCGTCCTTGCTGAAGTGCCACTCCAGCCACAGCGCCATCACCACTTCCTGCGCCTTGCGCCACAGGCTGCGTTCCGGCGTCAGGAACAGGTTCTTGGCCAATTGCTGTGTGAGGGTGCTGCCGCCCTGCGCGACGCGGCCGGTCGACCAGTTCACCCAGGCGGCGCGGGCGATGCCAATCGGGTCCAGGCCCCAATGGCTGCGGAAGCGCCGGTCCTCGATCGCCAGCAGCGCGGCGGGCAGATGCGCGGGCAACTGCCGCAGGCGCACGATCTCGCCGTGGACATCGCCAGAGGTGGCGATGATGGTGCCGTTCGAGGCTTCCAGCGTCACGCCGGCGCGGCGCGTCTGGCTGAGGGCGATATCGGTGCGCGGCAGGTCCCAGGTCAGCACCAGCACCGCCGCGCCGAGGGCCAAGGCGCCCCAGACGGAGACCAGCACCGTCCAGCGCAGCCAGCGCCAGCGGTTGCGGCGGGGCGGCGCGGGGACGGCTGGCGGTTTGGGTGGGGGCCGGGTCGGGCCTTTTCGAGGCGGGCGGGACATCCGACCGCAGTCTAGCACAGGCGGCGGCCGCGGCCTTCAGTCGGCCAGGATCATTCCGGCCGCCTTGTGCGCCACTGCCAGCACTGTGGCGTTGATGTTGCAGACCGGGATGTCCGGGAACACCGAGGCATCCACCACCCGGAGCCGCTCCACCCCGCGCAGCCGTAGCCGCGGGTCGAGCGGCGCGCCGGTGGCCTCGCCGCCCATCCGCACCGTGCAACTCGGGTGGTAGACCGTGCCGCCGGTCTCGGCGGCGAAGCGCACCAGTTCCGCGTCGGTCTCGACGGCGGCGCCGGGGCGCACCTCGGACAGCACGATGCCGCGCAACGGCTCCGCAGCCATCCAGCTTCGCGCCAGGCGGATGCCGCGGGCGATGGCGGCGCGGTCGGCCTCCGCCGTCAGGAAGCGCGGCGCGATCACGGGCGCGGTCGCCGGGTCCGGGCCGGCGAGACCGACGCTGCCGCGCGACTGCGGCCGGCATTGCCAGACACCGAGCGTCAGGCCGGGCAGGTCCTCCGGCACGCCGATACGGCCATCGGCCCAGGACAGCGGGCCACCATTGAGCTGGATGTCCGGCGCCTCCAGCCCCGGCTCGGTCTTCGCGAAGACGCCGACCATGCCGGGCGACCAGGTCAGCACGCCGTCGCCGCGTGCCAGCCAGCGCGCTACCTCGATCGCCAGGCGCGGCCAGGTGATGCGGCGGTTCGCCGACCAGCGGTGGTCCGACAGCCGATAAGTCAGTCGCGCGATGTAGTGGTCCTGCAGGTTCTGGCCGATGCCGGGGATGTTCTGGCGCACCGCGATGCCGTGGGCCTGCAGGTGCTGCGCCGGGCCGAAGCCGGACCGCATCAGCAGATGCGGGCTGCCGATGGCGCCGGCGGCGAGGATCACCTCGCGCCGCGCCGAGACCACCTGCTCCGCGCCGCCGCGACGGATGCGGATGCCGGTGGCGCGGCCCTCCTCCAGCACGATGTGCAGCGCCAGCGCTTGGTCCAGCAGCGCCACGCCGCGCGCCAGCGCCGGCTTCAGGAAGGCGGTGGCCGCGGAATGCCGGCGGCGGCCGTTGCGGGTCTGCTGGAAGGTGGAGAATCCCTCGCGGACCGGCCCGTTCATGTCGCGCGGGGTCGGCAGGCCGATGGCGGCGGCAGCGTCGCGCATCCGCGCCACCAGCGGCGGCAACTCGGCCAGATGCTGCACATGCAGCGCGCCGGTCCGCCCGCGATGGGTGCCATCCTCCTCCGCCCGCTCATAGGCGGCGAAGTGTGGTGCGAGGTCGGCCCAGGACCAGCCGGAGCACCCCTTCTGGGCCCAGAGGTCGTAGTCGGAGGGGTCCCCCCAGACATGCCCGAGCCCGTTGATCGAGGAGGATCCACCCAGCACCCGGCCGCGCGGATAGTCGAGCGCGCGACCGCCGGTCGCCGCGTCGGGCGCGGTGGCGAAGCCCCAGGTCAGCGTCCCGTGGGTCAGGATGCGGGCATAGCCGGCCGGGATGTGCAGGTAGGGATGCCGGTCGCGACCACCCGCTTCAATCACCGCCACGCTGGCGCCGCCGGCCGAAAGCCGGTCCGCCAGCAGGCAGCCGGCGCTGCCGGCACCGACGATGACGTAGTCGAACAGGCTCAAGCGCCGACGCCAGGCACCGGCCCGACCTCCCGCGCCACAGCCAGCATGGAGCGGCGCAGCCAGGCGTGGCCGGGATCGGCCTCGAAGCGGCGATGGAAGACCAGGCTGAGGCGGGTGTGGCGGAACTCGACCGGGCAGGGGCGCAGCGCCAGGCCGTATGTTTCCGCCATGCGTTGCGCCAGGCGGGCGGACAGCGTCATCACCATGTCGGTGCGCGCCAGGATTTCCGGCACCGCGCCGAGATGCGCGACCACGGCACCGAGCCGCCGGGGAAACCCCGCCTCCTGCAACGGCCCGTCGAGTGCTCCGTCGCGCGATCCGTTGGGCGAATGCAGCAGGTGCGGAAAGGCGGTGAAGCGTTCCAGCGTCAGCGGCCCCTCCGCCAGCGGATGCCCGCGCCGCACCAGGGTCAGGAAATTCTCCGGCAGCAGGCGCACGCGGGTATAAAGCGCCGGCGGGTCGGGCAGCACGGCGACGGCCAGTTCCGCCTCGCCCTTCGCCAGCAGGTCCAGCGCATTGGTGCGGTCGGCGTGGCGCACCGCCAGCAGGGCACGAGGGGCCTCCTTGTGCATCGACTCCAGCAGTGGCGGGACCAGCACGCTCTCGGCGTATTCGGACAGCGCCACGGTGAAGACGCGGTCGGTGGTGGCGGGCTCGAACGGCGCGTGGTCGGCGAGCGTGGTGCGAAGCCGGTCCAGCACCTCCGCCACCGGGCCGGCGAGCGAAAGCGCGAGGGCGGTGGGCTCGACGCCGCCGGGGCGTCGCAGGAACAACTCGTCGTTCAGGGCCGCGCGCAGCCGCGCCAGGGCGTTGGAGACGGCGGGCTGCGACAGATTCAGCTTTTCCGCCGCATGCGTCACGTGGCGTTCGCGGGCCACGGCATCGAAGACGCGCAGCAGGTTCAGGTCGAGGGTCTGGAGATCGGCCACAGTGCGGGCATCCGGTCATTCGTCGCGGTGATGATGGGTGTTCCGTCCGGCAGTTGGAAGGACCGCCCGTTCCGGCGGCATAAGGGCGCCACACCGGGCGCCCGATGCGCGCCCCCAACGGAGACACGGGACATGAACTTCGATACTCGCACCACCACCCCCTACGCCGCCTTGCTGCTGCGCGTCACCATGGGCGTCATGCTGCTGGCGCACGGCCTGCTGCTGAAGATCATGACCTTCGGCCTGGCCGGCACCATGGGCTTCTTCGGCTCGCTGGGCTACCCGCCGATGCTCGGCGCCGTCGTCGCCATCGCCGAGACACTGGCCGGCATTGCGCTGATCCTCGGCATCTGGGTTCGCCCGGTCAGCCTGCTGCTGCTGCCGATCATGATCGGCGCGACGCTCCAGCACGCGGGCGCCGGCTGGCTGTTCAGCGCGCCGGGCGGCGGCTGGGAATTCCCGGTCTTCTGGACCATCGCGCTGCTGGTGCAGGCGGGCCTCGGCGCCGGTGCGCATGCGGTGCAGTTGGGCGGCCCGACCGGCCAGGGCACCGTCGCCGCCCGCGCCTGAGGCAGGCGCCGTTCAGCCCTTCGACCCCGTGGAGCCGAAGCCACCGGCGCCACGGGCGGAGTCCTGGGAGAACGCTTCCACCAGCGCGAAGTCGGGCCGCAGCACCGGCACGAAGATCATCTGGGCGAAGCGGTCGCCCGGTGACAGCAGGATAGGCGCGGTGCCCGGCGCATTGCGGTTCCAGGCGCTGACCATGATCGGCCCGGTGTAGTCCGGGTCGATCAACCCGACGAGGTTGCCCAGCACCAGGCCCTTGTGGCCCAGGCCGGACCGCGGCAGCACCAGCGCCGCCATGCCGGCATCGCCCATGTGCAGCGCGAACCCGGCGGAGATCAGCACCGGCGCGGCGCCTGGAAGAACTTCCAGCGGGGATTCCAGGCAGGCATGCAGGTCCACGGCCGCGGCCATCGCGCTCTGCTCGCGCGGCAGGCCCCATGCATGCAGCCGCACATCCAGTACCTTCAATTCCACCCGCATCGTCCATCCCCGGATTGTCGCGCCGCAAAATGCCTGCACCGGGCGCCCCGGGCCAGGGGCGGCGTCAGCCGGAGGTCGCGGGGCGGTACTGCGCGGGCGCGGGTGCCGCCGCCACCAGGCCCTGCGCCCGGTAGGCCGCGATGGTGTCGCGCACCCCCTCCGCATGCGGCCAGCGCGACCGGTAGCCGAGAAGGTGGCGCGCCTTGGACAGGTCGAAGGCGCGGTCATGGGTGAAGAAGCCGACCCGGCGGCGGGACAGCGGCGGCCGCCAGCCGAAGGGCCGGCACAACAATTCGACGGCCAGCCCGGCGGTCCAGACTGGCGCCACCGGCACCCGCAGCTGCGGCGGCTTCACCCCGCCCTCCCGTGCGATGAGTTCGACAAGCGGGGCCAGTTGCATCGGCTCGTCGGAGGCGATGTTGAACGCCTCCCCATGCACCGACGCGGCCGGGGCGACGGCGGCCAGCAGCATCGCATCCACATTGTCCTCGACATGACCGAGATGGGTCCAGACCCGGCCGGAGCCGATCATGACGAAGCGCCCGGCCAGGATGGTGCGGAACAGCTTCAGCATCCGCATGTCGCCGGGGCCATAGACCATGGCAGGGCGGATGGCGGTGATCGCCATGCTGGCCGGATCGGTGCGCCGCGCCAGTTCCATCAGCGCCAG
Organism: Falsiroseomonas sp. HC035; assembly: GCF_050563525.1. Taxonomy (NCBI): domain Bacteria; kingdom Pseudomonadati; phylum Pseudomonadota; class Alphaproteobacteria; order Acetobacterales; family Roseomonadaceae; genus Falsiroseomonas; species Falsiroseomonas sp. HC035. The sequence continues at coordinate 21,807 of NZ_JBNXUN010000013.1, read as the reverse complement.
TTCACCGGCCAGCTTGGTGCGGTGGTACAGGTCCATCGGGTTGAACGGCGTCGTCTCCCGCGCCGGGATCTCCCGCACATGGCCGTGCACGCCCACGGTGCTGCACTGGATGAAGCGGTGGGTGCCGAGCCGCAGCGCCGTCTCCGCCAGGCGCAGCGCACCCAGGTGGTTCACGCGGTCGTACATCGCCTCCGGCTGGTCGGTTTCCTGAAACATGGCGGCGACGTTGAACACCACGTCGATGCCGCGCAGCGTCGCATCCCAATCCGCGTTGCTCGCCAGGTCCAGTACCTGCGTCTGGAAACCCTGCCGGCGCAGAACCTCGGCCTCCGCCTGGTGCAGGACCGAGCCGGTGACATCGAGGCCATAGCCCGCCAACCTTCGCAGCAGCGCACCGCCGATGAACCCGGCCGCCCCCGTCACCAGGCATCGCTGGCCGGCCAGGGTCCGGTAGTCGGGGGGGAGGGCTGCCGTCATGAATGATCCTCGCGAAATGTATGCGGGCTGGCCTGAGCCTGGATAACGGCCAGGCTGGTGACGAGTTTTCCCTTCCAAGCCCAGCGACGGACCCGCGCCGCGATCCGCACCTCGGCAAAGCCGGCCTCCCGCACCATCCGCGCCAGGTCGCCGGCGGCATGGAATCGCACCCGGTCGCGCAGCAGATGGCGGTGCAGCAGGCCGAGCAGCGCGGTGGCGGGCGCGCCATCGCGGGCCCGGTCCAACAGCAGCAGGCGGCCGCCGGGGCGCAGGGCGTGCCGCATCCGCCGGAACGCGCCGACCGGGTCGGCGAAGTAGTGTGCGCAATTCAGGCAGGTGACGAGGTCGAAGCCAGTTCCCTCAACGCGCGCCGGCGCGCCGGGCGATTCCCAATCCATCTGCTCGAAGCGCAGGCCCGGGTGCGCGGCGCCGGTGGCGCGCGCCACGGCGACCATGCGCGCCGAAAGGTCGACACCGAGGGCCTCGATTGCTGGCTGGTCCGTCGCCATCCGGCGCAGCAGGTGGCCGGTGCCGCAGCCGATGTCGAGCACACGGGCACCCGCCGGAAGCTCCCCGGCCAAGCCGAGCACCAGCTCGCCATGGGCCTGGTACCAGCCGGCCCGCTTGTGGCTGTCGTAGTCTTCCGCGACGGAGTCGAAATACGCTTCGATCGATCCGGCCATGCATCCTGCCTCTGCCGTGTCACAACAACGTTCGCCGCCTTGGCAGTTGCATCCCACTCCGGCTGCTGGTCCAGTCACGTCGCATGGCACCGGGCGCCGGTCCCGGCGTTTAATCTTCCCAGGAGAGGGAGGCGGCGATGACACGGCAGGAGGCGGAGGCGCTGGTGGCGCGGGAGAGGCCGGGCTGGCAGGTGGTGGAGGTGGTCGAAGTGAACGACGAAAGTGGGCCATCGAGCGAGATCACCATCCGTAAGGATGGCCGGCACCTGACCCTGCTGGTCGCCGAGGATGGCACCCTGGCGGGCGAGCGCGGTTGAGCGTCAGGTTGCCACCGGTCGGGCTCGTCCTGGTGCTGCTGGCCGGCGCCCTGCTGGCCGGCTGCGGCACGCCGTTGCGCAGTGCCGCGGGTGGCGAGGCTGAATACCTGCCGGAGGACCTGCCGCTCCCCCGCGCGCGGCGACCCTCCTCCGAACGCCCGCCCTGGCTGCCGGTGCTGCCGCCCAACATCCCCCGCATCCGCACGGATGAGGGGCTGCGCGCCAGCCTGGGGTGATCCTGGGGTCAGCCCACCGCCTGCGGCAGGAAGGCGCCGTTGTAGTAGGGCGTGACGCGCAGAGGCTTGCGGGCGGCGTAGACGTAGGCGGGATGGTAGATCATGTGGATGATCGCCTCCTGGCCGATCGCAAGCTCCGCCGCCTCCGCGAACAAGGCATTGCGCGCGCCTTCATCCATGGTCGTCAGCGCGCGGGCCACCAGCGCATCGGCGCGCGGGCTGGAATGGCGGGTGCGGTTGGCGGTGCCGAGGCCAGCCTCCCGGTTCCATGTGTGCACCAGGGCGCGGTAGGCGTAGCTGACATTGTCGGCGCCATACTGCGCCGCCATCAGGCTGAAGGCCTGTCGCGCCGCCTGCGGGAAGTAGCTGGCATTGGGCAGGGTCGAGACCTCCGTCCGGATGCCGATGCGCGTCCAGAACTGCGCGATGGCCTGCGCCACCTTCTCGTCGTTGGGGTAGCGGTCGTTGGTCGCGTGCAGCGTTGCCTGGAAGCCCTCCGGATAGCCGGCCTCCGCCAGCAGGCGCTTCGCAAGCTCAGGATCGTAGGGGGTGACGCCGAGCCGGGCGGAGGTGCCGGGCGTGCCCTCCGGCAGCAGGTTGGAGGCGACGGTCGCCGCCCCCTCCATCACCCGGTCGACGATGGCGGCGCGGTTGATGGCGTGCGACATGGCGCGCCGCACGCGCGCATCCTTCAGCGGGTTGCGCGTCATCGGCTGGCCGTTGTTGTCGCGGATGAACGGCGTGACGTCGCGGTCCATGTCCATCGCCACGTACATCACGCGCATGCCGGCGGTCTGCGAGACCTCCAGCGCCGCGTCGCGGCGCAGGCGCGGGATGTCCTGCACCGTCACCTCGTCGATCGCCTGCACGTCGCCGGACAGCAGGGCGGCGACGCGGCTGGCGTCGGTGGACATCACCCGGTACTGCGCCTGCGCGATCGCCGGCGTGGCGCCGGACCAGTGCGGGTTGCGGCGCATGGCGACGAATTCGCCGAAGCGGTAATCCTCCAGCGCATAGGGACCGGAGAAGACCTTCACCTCGCGCGCGTTGAAATCCGCCGTGCGCAGGCCCTCGCCGAGGGATTTCGAGATGATCGCGACCTCGGTCATGTCCTCGACCATGAAGGGGTAGGGCTGCGCGGTGTGCAGGTGCAGGGTGCGCGCATCCTTCACTTCGACCTTGGTGATGGCGCGGACGAAGATGTGATAGCCGCCGGGCGAGCCCTCGATGCGCGGCACGCGCCACAGGCTGTAGGCGACATCCTCCGCCGTCAGGGGGCTGCCGTCACTGAACTTCAGGCCGTCGCGCAGGGTGAATTCCCAGATGCGGCCATCTCCGATCGTGCGCCAGGATTCCGCAATGCCGGGTTCCGGCTTGCCCGCCGGCGTCATGCCGACAAAGCGCGCATGCAGGGCGCGCAGGATGGCCTGTTCGCCGGACAGCCGGAAATGCGGGTCCATCGACGTCGGGCTGAGCTTGATCCCGGCGCGCAGCCGTGTCTCAGGCGCAGATTGGGCCCATGCCGGCATGGCGGACGGCGTCGCGGCGAGTGCCGCGGCACCTGCCACGGCCTTGAGGAATTCGCCCCTTTTCATGCACGTCTCCCATCGGGTCTTGCTGCCCTGCGGCGACTATCGGACCGCGCCGGCACCGATTGCAAGCATGGCCGGGATGCGGTGCGCGCCGCGGCGGTCTAGCTTCGGCGGGAAGCCAGGACCGGGAGCGCCGCATGGACAGCCTGATGACCACCACGCCCGAACAGGTCGGGCTCTGCCCGCACCGCCTGGCCCGCATCGATACCTGGCGGGACCGGCTGGTGGCGGAGGGCAAGCTGGCCGGGGCGACGACGCTGGTGTACCGGCGCGGCCAGGTGGCGCATCTCGGCAGCAGCGGCCTCGCGGACCTCGCACGCGGCACCCCGATGACGCCGGAGACGATCCACCGCATCTATTCGATGACCAAGCCGCTCACCAGCGTCGCCATCATGATGCTGTACGAGGAAGGCCGGTTCCAGCTCGATGACCCGATCAGCCGCTTCCTGCCCGGCTTCGCCGGCCAGCGCGTCTGCACCGGCGGCGCCCGCGGCAAGCTGGAGACGCTGCCGGCGATGCGCGACATCACCTTCCGCGACCTGCTGACCCACACCTCCGGCCTGACCTACGGCTTCATGCAGGCGACGGCGGTGGATGCGCTGTACCGGGAACAGGGCATCGATTTCGGCGGCGCCGAGACCAGCTTGGGCGAGGTGGTGGAGACGCTGGCGGCGCTGCCACTGATCGCGGAGCCGGGGACAGCCTGGAACTACAGCGTCTCGACCGACGTGCTCGGCCACCTGGTGGCGGTGCTGTCGGGACAGCCCTTCGACCGCTTTCTGCAGGACCGCCTGATCGGGCCGCTCGGCATGGTCGATACCGGCTTCCAGGTGCCGGACGGCCAGGGCGCGCGTTTTGCCGCGAACTACGCCCTTGGCGCCGACCGGTCTCTGAAGCTGATCGACGACCCAGCCACCAGCCGCTACCTGAGCCCGCGAAAAGTCCATTCCGGCGGCGGCGGCCTGGTCTCCACCGCCGCGGACTACCTGCGCTTCTGCCGGATGCTGCTGAACAAGGGCGAGTTGGACGGCGTCCGCTACCTCGGCCGCAAGACCATCGAGCTGATGATGACCAACCACCTGCGCGGCGACATGGCGGCGATGGGCCAGCCGCGCTGGTCGGAAAGCTCGGCGGAGGGCATCGGCTTCGGCCTTGGCTTTTCCGTCACCCTGGACCCGGCGCGGGCGCAGATCCTGGGCACGCCCGGCGAATGCGCCTGGGGCGGCGCGGCCAGCACCGCCTTCTGGGTCGACCCGGCGGAGGAGATGGCGGTGATCCTGCTGACGCAGCTCATGCCCTCCTCCACCTGGCCGCTGCGGCGGGAACTGCGGGTGCTGAGCTATCAGGCGGTGATCGACTGACGCTGGCGACCGGCGCCGCCGGTCGCCCTAGGTCTTCTGGTTTCGCCGCTGCGCCCAGCGCAGCAGCCAGCCGGCGACGCCCTTCGCCTTCGCCACGGAATCCCGCAGCGCGTTCAGCTCCGCCTCGACCCGGCTGCGGGCGAGAGCGGCTTCCACCGCCTGGCCGCGAGCGACCTGGCGTGCTTCCTCAAGCTCCGCCAGCCGGCCGGCCAGGAAGGCATCGGCGCCACGCTCCTCGACCTCCCGCAGCCGACGCTGCGCCTCGGCCAGGTCGCGGCGAAGCTGCTCCACCTCCGCCGCTTCGGGCGTGGTGGATTTGGCGTGGGCGCGGGGCTTGGCCCTGCCGGGGCCCTTGGGGGGCGCCTTGGGGGGGCGGCGACCCATCCTGTGCCGCCCGAGCCCGCTAATCCGGCGCCTTCGCTCCGCCACCGGAAGGGCCCCCCGCATTGGCGGCCGCGGCCTCGGCCTCGGCGTCCTTGAGCTTCTGCTCCTGCTTCTTCTGGGCCTTTTCCTGCGCCTTGGCTTCCTTCGCCATGTTGCGCTGCGCGCGTTCGAAATCGTAGTTCGGTTTACGCATCTTCAGTCTCCCGCGGAGGATTCCGACGTCCCACGGACATGCCGCTGCGGCAAGCCCGGCGCCGGACGCACGCGACCCTGTCTCAACGTGCTGGGCCGCGGCAGCCGTGATGGTGTCCCCGGCGGGAGGGGAAGTTGTCAACCCGCCATATGCCTGAAAGTATTGTAGAAGCTGGCCGTTTACGATAGGTCTGGGGGGAAATATTGGGGGGAACGCGGTTTCGTGGCTGACTTCATCGAGATGCACGGGCGATCCTACCGGGCTGTCTGGGATGTGCCAGCGGATTGTCGTTCCACGTTCGGTGGGAGTCGGCGGTTGAAGGTGCCCCTTCACACTGACCGGGAACGGGAGGCCCGCATCCGAGCCAAGGCGCTAGTTGATGGGTGGAAGGCGCAGTGTGAGGGCGCGAGGGGTCAGGGGGACGTTGTTGCGGCGCGGGCGGCGTTCCTTCGGCAGCAACTTCAGCTTGCCCGTAACTCCGACGAGCGTAGGGGCGTTCTTGAGGCCATCGCTGAGGCGGCTAATGATATCGACCCAGGTCCAGAGGATGGGTCTCACGCTGAAGAGGATTGGCGTCCAGAGGCAGAGCGTTTCTACTCCCTGGCGACGGGCGCCCGGACCGAGTTGAAGCCGATGGTTGAGCCGTGGCTTATGGCGCGGGCTGTGGCGGAACGAACCAAGGTTATGGACCGGGCAACGTTGATGTTGCTTTGCAGGCACCACCGGACGGCGCAGGAAGTAGACCGAAGGGCTGCGACCCGCTTTGTTGAGGCGGTGCTAATGCCGGGGCGTAAGCCTGCGACTGTGGCGCGGATGTTGAGCAGTCTCATGGGGTTTTGGGAATGGCTTCAGGACCGCGGCGAACTGCCTGACAGCCAGCGAAGTCCTTGGGCCAACCAACGACCCTCGCAGGCGAGACAGGAGGCCTCTCAAGAGCGTCGGCCCTTCACGGAAGCTGAAGCCTCAGCATTTGTGGATGCGGTGAGGTCCAGGGCGAAGGTTCACCCTGTCGACTACATCGTGGTCATGCTCATGGCCGTGACCGGCGCGCGCCTTGAAGAAATGGCGGCGTTAACGTCTGGCGACATTGCGGTGGGTGAGGGGGTGGTCTGGGTCAAAATCCGTGCGGGAAAGACACGGTCGGCGCGGCGGCGGATTCCGGTGGTCGCCGCACCTTTGCTCGAAGCCTTGTCCGTTCGGCTTTCTGTGGATGCTTCACAGCCATTGTTCCCTGAGCTTTCTTCCGACCGGTTCGGGAAGGTCTCACAGCCCATGTCAAAGCGCTTAGGTCGCCTGCTTCGCGTTTCGGTGAAGGATAAGGCGGTGGTCGCCGCTCATAGTTGGCGTCATCGGGGAAGAACCCTAGCTGAGCAATCGGATATCCCTGCTGAGATTGCCGACTACTTCTTCGGTCACAAGCGACCTGGCGAAGGCCTTGGACGGTATAGCCATGGCCCCTCCGATGAACAGCTACTCAGGGTAGCAAGAGCGGTTCCGCTTCCGTACGTGAGCATGGCGGGCCTAGCACCTCTCGGAAGGCCTTGGGGGCCTGCGGAGGCCACCGCTGCGACGCTCAGGGCCGATTTGATGTCGCTCTGTATAGAGCCGCCAGTGGCTTCCTGAGGGCCTTTCACAGGATGCACGACCTCGCACCTCTAAGGAGGTGACCATGTTGTAATCTTTGTGGTTGCACATAATGAGGTCATCACGGCTGCCTGTGTGTTGTTGCAGCCTGCTTCAGATACCGTAGGAGCGGATACGGAGCCCCGGTCCACGCAGCCTCAACTTCGTTCGGTACCAGTCCGGTCTCGGAAACGGAGACGCGGGGCAGACGGTGCTGCGGGTAGGTGGCTGAGTTGGAGGTAGGGCGAATCCCCCGCCCCCCCGCACAGTCCGGTTCTGTCGCTGCACCAGCAGGACATCGTACTATTCTATCGCACGATGAGAGATACCGCCTCCCAAGGTGGGCTATAACTTGCAGTGCCTCGAACTACCCGGCTGTTTAGCTTAACTACTGCACCAGTATTCTTGTCGATATGATAAATGAACTCGCCTCGGAATCCATTGCCAAACTGTCCTTCTTCAATTCGCTCGACTACCCAGGTGTCGAAGCGCCCAGCCGGTACCTCAACGGATGTTTCGCCTATCACTCGCCATGTATATGACCAACCTCCTGTGGTTCTTGTGACCGAGTATCTTACCTCACGTCCTACTGCGAAGGGCAGGAGGCGCCGTAGCCCGTCTCTGTGGGACCTGTCCGTCTCATCGCCGGCGCCTACCAGTCCATGGATTTGCTGCGCGACGTTCCGACTCCCGCTTACGCTCCACCGGCAAACTTCCGGATCATTCGGATCACGTCCTAGAAAGGCAAACTCTCGGCCCTCGCTGGTCCGCAGAGTCGATCCCGCTGGCGGGCAATTCGCTGGAGTGATTTCTTGACGCGCTGCATGTCCGCTGGATGTTAGTGCGCCGGTAGTCTGTGGGCGTATGGATGAAATGTCCTGCTGACAAGCGCCTAGCGCGACAGCCATCAAGCCCGTCAAGATCACTCGCACGGTCCACCCCTTCTCATTGCGGCTCAAGAAGAACAGGGGTGGGTTGAGTATGCAAGCGCGTCCTCTGTCCCTTTACGCTCTAAGTATGAGGGGGGCGCAACCTATTGTGGCTGAGTGGCAGGGTGCCGGGCTCGCCCCTTCACCTTCCACTTGCGTTGATGCGCGGGCTTACTCGATTAGCGCCGTTTGCAGGATGGCTCTGACCGTCATGTGGTTCCACGCCTTGCCGGTCGGCGAAGGAGATGCCTGTTGGTCCAGCCGCAGGGCAATCGCCCGGTAGCTCAGCCCTTGGTCCCTCAAGGCTCGCACCATCGGCGCCACCGCAGACCGAAATCGAATGGCGGTTGTGGTCCTCACCAGAGCGGCAGCAGCGGCGCCATGCCGGGCATCCGGAGGCGTTCCTTGGCGGTACCCTCTGTCTCCCCCGAGTTTCGTCCCTCGGGCCTTCGCCGCCGTCAGTGCTGCCCTGGTGCGTTCCGATATCAGTCCTGCCTCAAGCTCAGCCACGGCTGCCATCTGGGTCAGGATGAAGCGGCCCATGGCGCCTGGTGCGAGTGACGGCATGTCGCAGAAGGCCACGTCAACGGAGCCGTCTATCAGGGACCGCAGGAAGGGCACGCTGCGGCTGAGCCTGTCCAGCTTCGCCACAAGTAGCGTTGCGCCGGTCTCCTGGCAGCGCTGTAGAGCAGCCTGAAGCTCGTTACGGGCGGTCTTGCGGCCTGATTCGACCTCGACATGGTGCGGTAGGAGGAGGCGATCTACGGGCCTCAGGAAGGCGTCTATGGCGGCCTTCTGCGCCTCAAGGCCAAGCCCGGAGCGGCCCTGCCGGTCGGTGGAGACGCGGCAATAGGCGACGTAGGTACGGGCATGGCTGGTGGTCGTGGTGGTCACGGTGGATGTCCTCCGGCGGTGGGAATGGATTCCACCGGACCGACGAACGTTGATCGGATGGATTTCCATATACCCGAACCAGAAGACCCCCCACCCACCACTTCAAAAAAAGCCGTACGTCTTTCTGTTGTTATTATGGTGTATTTCCACGGCCCTCTGCGCATCCTAGCCCGCTCTCAGGCTGCTCTGTTCGTCGCGCTTGCTTAACTTCTGCGGCAAGCTTTGCGGCCGCGTCCACACTTCAGGAGCCGCCCTAAGCTATGGATGCAGCCCACAGAAGGCGACCCTGCCGGATGGTCGTCGAGCCGTAACGCAAGCAGGAGAGATGCGTATGTTGTGACTCACTCTGGCCCCGAGCAAATAGCAGGTTTTTCGGCGGATGCTGATCGTCCCCCATTTATGGACTTCCTACACACTGATTGAGGGCTCATAATGCAACACATTGGTCACGTTGGAGAGCTGCCATGAAGGCACAGTTGCAAGAGATCATCGACCTTCAGAAACAGTACAGCGCGAACAATACGCCTGCAATGCAGCGACGAGGCGATCTAATAAGGCGCGTCCTCCCGGCAGAGTTAGCGATATCTTCAGCTCGGCTTGCCCGGGCCCTTGGACCTCATGGTGCAGACTTGAATTTCGAAGGTCGTGACGGTACGGGAAAGAAAACTTTCGTTCCGTGGGTTAGGTTTTTTTCAGCTTCAAAGACAACCAGCGCGCAGGAGGGTTGGTATTGCGTCTACCTGTTTGAAGCTACAGGGCGAGGTGTTTACTTAGCTCTCGCACATGGCTCAACAACATTTGAGGATGGGCAATTTAAGCCTAAACCTGCTGAACATCTCGCCGAATTAGTCGCTTGGGGCCGCTTGCAGCTATCAGACGTTATCGCGGCGGAGCCTAGCCTGGAGACGACGATGTCTCTCGGAGGTAGGACTCTTTCTAATGCCTATGAACGTAGCACGCTGCTCGCGAAGTGGTATCCCTCCGCCGCAATACCGAACGACAGCTTATTGTATGACGACGCTGAGCAGTTTGCTAGGCTGTTAAGACGCATCTATGACGCAGAAGCCCTTGGCCGCGTGCCGCATGCGGTTCCGCCTGAGGTAACCGAGGTACAAGAGGCTGCCAGCGGCCTGAAAAAACGGGGCAATGGTCAAGGCTTTGGCCTTACGCCCGCTGAGCGTCGCGCAGTAGAGGTGCATGCAATGGCGATTGCAAAGCAGCATCTTAATGGTGCTGGCTGGAGCGTCCAGGATGTGAGTGCTAGCCGCTCATATGATTTTCTTTGCCGGAAGGGCAAAGACGAGATAATTGTAGAGGTAAAGGGGACAACCACATTAGGCGCGCAGGTGGTGCTAACAAAAAATGAAGTGGCGGTTCAAAGAAAACTATATCCCTTGAATGCCCTGATTGTTGTCCACTCTATCATTCTTGATCGAACCGCTACCGCGCCTTCTCCACATGGAGGCACCCTAGCCATGCTTTTGCCGTGGAAGATTGAGGATCAGCAGCTTAGCCCGCTTGCTTTCACATACGCGCTCCTCTGACTCCAAAAGGTGCAGTTGTCCGGATGAAACGCTCCGCTGCAGAACCGGATTTTCAGTCTCCTAGAGCTGATCAGCCCCAAGACCAGCTTCTTTATATCGCTCCAAGACTGTCGCCCTCCAGATCAAACTACCGGTTTCATCAGGCGTGCGCCTGATACCATGGAACGTTCGAGGCGCGCCGGATGCCAGCCTGGAATCAGGTACGGCGGTTGGCCGCGCAAAACAAGTACTGCGCCGTCCACAAAGGGAATGCCACTCCGGTCGTCACGGCGCCGACAGTATAATGCACCGGAATGTCCGAGGCCAGACCAAGGAGACACAGAACCCACACCGGCCCAGCTTGGGGGGAAGGTCGGCGCCGCCAATCAGGCTTTCTCCCCCGCATCCTCCAGATAGACCTTCAAGCCATCCTCCTGCCGCTCCGTTGCCCGCCCTAGCGTAACCGCCGACGGTAAGTATCAATCATAGGCTGAGTTATGTCGGAACGATAGCAAATAGGTGACCTGCCCCCAGGACGACTATAAGCGCTACGCCGCCCGCACGATCTTCCTGCCCGGTCTGTAAAGTAGGGGCAGGGGCAATTGCCCGGATACGTCGCCAAGCTTTCCCTAATGATCAGGTCGCGGATTGCTTCATCGGTTGGACCTGCGTCGCGTCCCAAAGATTGCCCGACGAAGAGAGCGAGAAGCAGGCTCCCCGCGACCGCCTTAGCGGCCCACGCTACGAGGCCCATTCCTGTCGTGACCGGAATTGTGGTTGTCCGTTAGCGAAGCCCATCGTCATTGGCCACGCGGATCATCGCATCACGGAAGCTGATGTCCCAGCGATCCATAGTGGTCCGCAGCGTATTGGGCAGCAGCATCGGATTGCCAACTAGCTGATAGCGATTCCGAACAGTCTCCACGGCTCGGCGGTATGCCGCATCCCGCGCGTGGACTTGAATTGCTCGCCAGTCAGCATCGCTTTTGATCGGCTTTAAGAGGCCGACAGGGGTGGCAGCCCGCTGAGCAAGTTGCTTTGGATCAGTGCTGAGGATCGTAAAGACATCCTGCCGGTCTCGTCTCCTGCCAATGTGCCAGAGCGAGAACGCCAGGATCAGGCAAGCCAGCCCTCCAAAAACGAAGACAAAGGCAGGAACACTCCTCAGAAATTCCACTACTACCTCCCTCCTCCGCAGCGGCGCTGGCGCAACTCTAGATTGCTTCAGTGCGGAATGGGAACCGTCAGTAGCTCTGCTTTCCAGGGATCACCCCGCGCACCCCACCCCGTGGCTCCTCCACGTCTCCCTTGCGCCTCGGGATGAGGTGGACGTGGGCATGGTGAACGGTCTGACCCGCGACTTCTCCACAGTTCATGCCGACGTTGAATCCTAGCACCGTCCTCTCCTGCTCAAGGATGCCCTTCCGGAGCTCATCAAGAAGGATGCTGATGGCCCGTCGTTCAGGGTCTGTCAGGTCGAACCATGTCGCTGCATGACGTCGAGGGACGATGAGGGTGCGTAGGGGGGTGACCGGGAAGGCATCCCTGAAGGCGGCTGCCAGAGAGTTGCCCGAAATGATCCTCTCCAGGGGAAGCTGGCAAAAGATGCATCCCTCCGCCCTCAAATGGAGCCCCTCCCTGACCGCTCTAAAGTCTGTCGCGTCGCGGTCCCCTTTGTTCGAATTGCACTGCCAACAGAGTGCCTGAAGGTTCTCCAAGAGGTCCTTCCTGCCGTGCTTCCTCGGGAGGATGTGGTCTACCTCAAGGGCCTTTTCGTCGGCCGGGGATCCGCATAGCTCGCACCGGAAGCCAGCCCGCTTCAGCACCTCATACCGAACCGTGCCAGGGAGGTCCCCGAGAGCCGTCCGGCGGTGGTCATAGGCGCGGTCACCACGCTTCCGGAGGTATTCCTCCACCTTGGCGTCGCAGATGGCCATAAGCTCAGCCCGCTCGGCCTCGGTGAGCGTCTTAATGTCCGCCTTAAGTCGGTAGCCATCGCTCTCGCGCTCCACGAGACCATGCCGTGTGAGGACAGGCCCGGGCATCCGCTTCGTGATTTCTTCATAGTAGCCGAGTTGGGCCTGATCCAGGGCGAGGAAGGCCGCAGCGATGTCTCGGAGGGATGCCCTGCCGTTGCCCTGGATGAGGGCCTTGAGCATGACCGGCTGGTAGACGTGGGACATCCTCATGTGGGTCAGGAGGAAGTCTCGGATAGAGACCGTAGGGCCGGTGGGAAACCTCAAGGAGCCTGCCCTGTCCAGCAGCAACTTAGGTTCTGTTGCACGTTTAGAATGGAAATCCTAGAGTCTCCGGATCCATACCGCATAGGCCTAGGACAAACTGTATGTCGGCCGGGTTCGAGTTGCTTCGGTCTGTTCTCACCGCGCACACCAAAAGGGGCGACCCCTCCTTATGGGCTCGCATCTTCTTCCTGCATGACCAGGGTTGGCGCAACGCCGAAGTGGCAGAGGATGTCGGCGCTACCCCTGCAAGTGTCGGGCACGTCGTGACTGCCGGCAAATCCCCACAGCTTCGCTCCCTCATTCTCGGCGGCCTTCTCGGGATGGATGTAGCTGGCGACCTCGTCAAGCAACACGGCTCGGAAGCAGCGTCGGCCATTGCATCAATAGCCGTAGGTATGGCGAATGGCGAAGGCAGGAAGTTGGCGTCACGGGAGGACGTGGAGATAGCGCTTCGTGAGCGTCGTTCGCTTCTGAGCGCGGTTACGCCCCTTGCCCGCTTTCTGGCTGAAGCTGAGGCGGACGCGGCGACTTTGATAGAATATGCTTCCGAGAGCAGCGTGCGCCAATCCAGTGGTCGAGAGCTAATGGTGCTCGCCGAGGCGATACTTGCTGCCAAGAATGACGGAGCCTCCAACGTAGAAATCGCACGGTTCCTAAAGCTCGAAGGCCTGGACATGAGTGAAGTTCACGTAGGGGATCAACTCAAGCTCGCTAGGGCGCCATCGCAGGTGCGTAGCAGGGTGCGCGACGGCGACGTTAGACCGACGGCTGTTATCAGGATGACGAAGGAACTGGCCCGTGATGGTGCCGATCCCATGCTCCTAATCCCAATCGTGGAGCGCGGCATTCTCGTCGCGAAAGCCGACGGGCTGAATACTGCGAGCCTGCCTTGCCTCCACAAGGCGCGGATCCAGCTGGCGAGTCAACCGAAACCCATCACCGAGCTACCTGGCTCTACTTGGACTGCATCCCAAGTAAATCACTGCGTCGCAGCATACACAGACATGCTTCAGCATGAGCTTGCGGGGCAGTCGTACGTGAAGGCTACTTACAATGAGCAGGTCAGGTTGGCCACAGGGCGCTCCAAGGGGGCCGTGGAGTTAAAGTTCGCAAACGTTAGCGCCGTGCTGGACGAAATGGGTCTGCGATGGCTTAAGGGCTATCTGCCCCGAGAGCACGGCCAGGCGGGTGCGATCCGCGACGCCTTAGAGGCGTACCTTGTAATGCATCAGGGCTTCGCTGATCGCCTTGAGGAAGTCCCGACCGCTGTCCCACAGCTACCATCAGTTGCCGATAACGTTTTTACCCTACCACCTCCGCCCTCGCCTCTAGCTCAGCCCGGTGATTCATCACTCCTTCCCAGCGTGCAGAAGCGAGACCGCGCTCTATCGGACTCCCGCAACCGGGCGCTTGGCGAGAAAGGCGAGGAATGGGTGATGACGGTCGAGCGGCAGCGGCTGAACGACGAGGGCCGTCCCGACTTGGCCCTGAAGGTAATCCATACAGCGAAGGACGAAGGAGACGGCGCGGGTTATGACATTGCATCCTTCAACGCCGATGATTCACCGCGTCTGATCGAGGTGAAGACGACCAACGGGCCATCCGATACAGCGTTTTACGTGACCGTCAACGAGGTCCGAAGGTCCGCTGAGAAGGCATCCATTTATTGGCTCTACAGGGTCTACGGGTTCAGCAAGGAGCCGCGCATCTACACGCTGCAAGGGGCATTAGACGGTAATGGGCTGAAGCTTGAGCCAACCGTTTACCGAGCCCGGAGGTGACTTTGGTTTCCTCTCCACCTTATATTGCGGCCTTCCGTGCGGCGTTGGCTAGCCGGTCTGCTCGAACGTTCATCTCAACATCTGCATGGCCACGAACCCAACGCCATTCTACCTGTCGGGTGGATGTGGCCTTGATCAGACTGACCCATAGATCGGCGTTGCGCACGGGTGATCCATCGGCAGTTCTCCAGCCTCTCCGCTCCCACCCAGGCAGCCAAAGGGTGATGCCCTTGGCGAGGTATTCGCTGTCGGTGTGAAGAACGACTTGGCAGCCTGCTGGCAAGGCTTCTAGTGCGCGGATCGCCGCCGTGAGTTCCATCCTGTTGTTGGTGGTCTCGGCGTCACCGCCGGTTCTCTCTTCCACGCGTCCATCGCGCCAACGGATAACGGCTGCCCAACCTCCCTTGCCTGGATTGGGCACGCAGCTACCATCGGTCCAGACATGGACTGCGTCCTCGCCGAAGCCCCTGTTGTTCAGCTTGAGCTTCGTCATGCGCTGCAACCCTTGATCTTCACGGGAGGCTCCACCCCAGCAACCTCTCGATACGCCTCCTTCAGCCTGTAAACTGCCGTATCAGCCATCCTCGCGGGCACCAGGAGGCAGTCATGCAGCGGCATTGCAGTGACCGAATCTTCTCGCAGCAGTCGCAGCAGCGCCCTGGTGACAGCCGTAGCTTCTAGCCCCATCAACCAGTGCGAGCAGAGCTTGTGCGGCTCCTTGGCACTGAAGCGGTGCAACCCGGCAGCGGTCTGTACGTCAGAAAGATGATTTAGAATCGGATGCACCCCCAGCACGCCCTCCCTGACCTTCGCGATGGGGTAATCGGCCAACTTGAGATCTTCTTCGGCCAGCATCTGGCGAGTGCTCTTCGGCCATCTCCCTGGCAGCTTCCCATTGCCCCAGGTGGCGGTCATAAACCGCTTCACAACAGCCCTAGGAAGCCCGCTGACGGCGTAGAGATCGGTGCCCGCTACAGGAGTTGCGGAAACGATACCAAGCCGCTCAGCGGCGCCGTGGAAGGCCCAGAAGAAGCTTGCAGAAACGTCGACCTCGGCCAACGGCTCACCACCCATGGTGATGCGCTGACGGTCCTTCCGAGGCAGAGCGATGTAGCTGCCCGATCCCGTCGCATACCAGCGGCCATGGAGAGCAGGGCTCTTGTCGGTGCCATAGGTGAGCGTGAAGCTTCGAAACAGGATTGGCGGATCGCACCCGTGCACGTCGGCCATGGCCAGCGCCTGGTTGACCTCCATGACCTCATCGCGAAGGCGCTCAAGGCGGGCATCGTGGCGCGGCAGACGCATCCGGGTTCCCTTCACCTTCCATGCCCCTGACGGTCGCTCACGCTGCACGACAGATCGGCTTCGCGTGACGGGCGGTGGTGGCCTGTGGAAGTGCTGGGACGCGTCAGGAAGCACTCCCCCTGCTTCGGCCATCTCCACCAGCGTCGGCGACGGCCATAACCTCATCGCCCACCCTGGGCCGAAGCCTGAAGGATCACCTTCCGTCCACGACTGGCCCTTGGATCGGAAGCCGGGACGCTGACCGACGAGGCCCGCGAGCAACAGACCATTCAAGCATGCACGGAAAGTCCGCGCCGCCACTTCCATGCCTGAAAACTCGGCGTTGTTCGACGGCACGAAGATGAGCCGGGGATGATGCACCAGCAGGTCTCCCAGGATGGCTTCAACTGCCCTCCTCAGATCCTGGGCTCCTCCCTTGCCGCGCTTCCTCTGCCGAACCTCCGTGGCGGACACGAGGCAGTAGATTTCATTAGCCAGTATGGAAGCAGCTGGAGAAATGGGCCTGGCAGTCAGGTAGCCCATAGCAGCACATTTCATGTCCGCCCAAGACATGACCCCGGTCCGGCTTAACGTTGTGCGTGTGCTATCTAGGTGTTCGGAAGAACCAGCTGTAGCTTTTTCTTCAGGGCCCATGAAGCTCCAGTCCTTGGCTGCCTTCTTAAGCCATCCAATAAGAACACCTACGCAAGCCTACACGCAGGTGATCTTTATGAGGATCACTTATGGTCCATGGAACATGGATTGGTCAATAGAGGTATCGACCACGGGGAAGAAGAAATAGAGGATGTCCCATAGCCGTTACTGTAGTAGTAGTGACTATATAGGGGATGAGGATGAGGTACTCTGGCGAACCGGAGCGGGAAACTTCACCACAGCCCCTCCGTAGTGGCATTCCGAGGTCCATTCCAGACGCGTTCTCTGGCGGCCTGACAATCTGTCTCAGCGAGACTGCACAACGCGTCGGTTCCTACAGCGGTCCTCAGTGAGGCCTCTGCTACATCTCCAAGCGTAGAAGGTTCAGGGGGCGACCGACCGGTGAGGCTTGGCAAGATCCTGCACGTTCCGGTTGTGCTGCTCCGTCAGTAGCACAAGGCAGGGTATGCTGCTCAACCAGTGCACGCGGCAGCGGTCCGCCTGACGGAGGGCGATGATTTCACTTCGCTTGGTCACTGGGGCATTAAGATCTGGGGGGAACTGGTGGGGGGAACTAACTTGCCAAGCCCTGGAACATTAAAGCTATTTCAAGGGGTTGTTGGCCAGTCTGGGGTATGGTGTCCCCGGCGGGATTCGAACCCACGGCCCCCAGATTAGGAATCTGGTGCTCTATCCGGCTGAGCTACGGAGACGCCTCGGGCAGAATACCACAGGCGGCCGCCGCCCGGCGAGGGGGCGCGTCGGCCGGACCAGCCAAAGCGAACCGCCGTGGCAAGCCTTGACACAAAAATGGCCCGGCGCGACATGACGAAATGCGCAAGACCCGCAACGTCTCGCTGACGCCCCAGCTCGATGCCTTCATCGATGCTCGCGTCGCCACGGGCCGCTACCGCAGTTCCAGCGAAGTGGTGCGCGCGGCCGTGCGCCTGCTGGCGGAGGCCGAGACGCTTCCCGCCGAACGCCTGCTACCACCGCCCGCCATCGGCGCCTGGGATTCGGAGGAACGCTTCCGACTTGTTGCCGAAAGCACGCCTGCCATGTTGTGGATGGGCGACCGCGACGGCACCTGCATCTATCTCAACCGGGCGCTGCGCGACTTCTGGGGCATCGCGCCGGACGCCACGCCCGGCTTTGCCTGGAACAGCGTGCTGCATCCCGATGATGCGCCCCAGGTCTACGCGGCGGTGCAGGCCGGCATGCAGGATCGCTCCGGTTTCCTGGTGGAGGGCCGCTACCGCCACGCCGATGGCGGCTGGCGCATCCTGCGGACCGAGGCGCGGCCGCGGTTCGGACCGCAGGGCGATTTCCTGGGCATGGTCGGGGTCAACGTCGACATCACCGAGGGCCGGCGATCGGAGGCCGCGTTGCTGCAGCGCGATGCGCGGCTGCGGGACCTGCTGGCGACGCTCGACCTAGCAGCGATCCTGGTGCGCGACCTGGACGGCACGATCCGCTTCTGGTCGGCCGGCTGCGTGCAGATCTATGGCTGGACGGCGGAGGAGGCAGTGGGGCGCCGGGTGCATGACCTGCTCGGCACGCGCTTCCCCGTGCCGCCGGCGGAGGCGGAGGCCGTGCTGCTGCGCGACGGCCAGTGGCGCGGCGACCTGGAACAGCACCGGCGCGATGGCTCCTCGCTGGTGGTCTCGGCGCAGAAATCGGTGCGGCGCGATGCCGACGGCCAGGTGGTGGCGATCGCGGAAAGCCTGACGGACGTCACCCTGCTGCGCCGCGCCGAGGCCGGGCTGCGCGAAAGCGAGGAGCGGCTGCGCCTGGCGCAGGAGGCCGCGGGCTTCGGCATCTTCGACTGGAACATCCAGACCGGCGCCGCCACCTGGTCGCCCGAGATGTACCGGCTGCACGCCATCGATCCGGACCTGCCGCGGGACCACCTGGTGGAGGCGTGGGTCAAGCGGCTGCACCCGGGTGACCGGCCGGCGGCGGAGGCCGCGATGCAGCAGGCCCTGGCCAGCCAGGACCCGCTGCAGATCGAGTTTCGTGTCGTGCTGCCGGATGGCACGACGCGCTGGGTGCTGGCCCGGGGCCAGGTCCGGCATGACGCCGAGGGCCGGCCCTCCCGCATGGTCGGGGTCAACATCGATGTCTCAGGATTGCGGCTTGCCGAGGCCAAGGCGCTGGAGAGCGAGGCGCGGCAGCGCGCACTGTTCGATGCCGCGCCCTTCGCCGTCATCGTCATCGACCCGGATACGCACGCCATCCTGGATGTGAACCAGCGCGCCTGCGACGACTACGGCTATGCGCGGGCGGATTTCCTGCGGCTGACCATCGCCGATGTCGATGCGCTGGGCGATTCGGAAGCGATCCGCGCCCGCGGCCGCGCCCGCGGCGTCGGACCCAGGGCACAGGAGTTCGAGGCCCGCCATCGCATCGCCAGCGGCGCCGTGCGCGACGTGCTGGTGCGCGTGCAGGGCCTGGAACTGGGCGGCCGCCGGCTGACCTACGGCGCACATATCGACATCACCGACCGCAAGGCCGCCGAGGCGGCGCTACGCGC
Organism: Falsiroseomonas sp. HC035; assembly: GCF_050563525.1. NCBI lineage: Bacteria > Pseudomonadati > Pseudomonadota > Alphaproteobacteria > Acetobacterales > Roseomonadaceae > Falsiroseomonas > Falsiroseomonas sp. HC035. The sequence continues at coordinate 3,100 of NZ_JBNXUN010000013.1, read as the reverse complement.
CAGCGAGGCGCGGCTGCGCCTGGCGCTGGAGGCGGCCGAGTTCGGTACCTGGGAATACGATGTCCGGCACGACCGCGGAATCCGCAAGGGACTGCTCAGCGAGGAGTTCCCCGAGCTGTCCACGAACGGTTTCGACATGGCCGCCTGGCTCCGCCCGATCCATGTCGAGGATCGCCCGCGCGTGGAGGCCAGCCTGCGCGCGGTGCTGGCCGGCGATGCTCCGCGTTTCGAGGCGGAGTTCCGGCTGGGGCGGATCGAGGGGGGCTGGCGCTGGGTCTCCTCCCGCGGCGCGGTGGTCGAGTCCGATGCGGGGACCGGCCTGCCGGTGATGCTGGCCGGCGTCGCGCGGGACATCACCGAAAGCCGCCGCGCCGAGGAACGCCAGTCGCTGCTGGCGCGGGAAGTCGACCATCGCGCCAAGAACGCCCTGGCCGTGGTGCAGGCCGCGCTGCGCCTGACCCGCGCGCCGGACCTGCCAAGCTACATCCGCGCGATCGAGGGCCGCGTCGGCGCCCTGGCGCGCACGCAGACCCTGCTGGCGGAAAACCGCTGGAACGGGGCCGACCTGCGGGCGCTGCTGCAGGGCGAGATCGCACCCTTCATCGGCGGCCAGCGCGTGCTGCTGGACGGGCCGCTCGTGGCACTGGCGCCGATGACGGCGCAGGCCCTGGCCATGGCGGTGCATGAACTGGCGACGAACGCCGTGAAGCACGGCGCGCTTTCGGTGGCCGCGGGGCGAGTGGCCATCACCTGGTCGCTGCAGGGGGAGGGCGCTCGTAGCCTGCGGCTGCACTGGACCGAGGCCGGCGGACCGCCGGTGCCCGAACGCCCGCCGCGCCGCGGCTTCGGGTCCCGGGTGCTGGACGCGACACTGCGCGGGCAACTTGGTGGCTGCGTGGAACTCGAATGGCGACGGGAAGGCCTTGCCTGCACGGTGGCAGTGCCGCTGGCGCCGCCGCGGGGGCCGGGCCTGCCAGGATGAGGCGCCTGGCCGGCACTCATCCAGATCATGATCTAGCTTTTTGCGTTTCCGCGTGATTCACGCCTTCGGCAATCACGCTCTAGGATGCAACTCTCGCCACGCCCGGAGATACCCCGCATGCGGCCTGCCCTGATGGCGCTCCTGGTTCTTGCCCTGGGCGCCTGTGCCGAGTTGCGCGCCCCGCCACCCGCCGCCCGGATCCCGGCCGCGCTCGGCGCCGGCGGGGCGGACCCGATGCGGGACGTGGTGACCCAGGCGGCCGCGGCCTTCGCCGATGGTGGCCGCTCCCTCGCCGACGACCCCGCCGCCATGGCCCGCGCCGCGGCGCAAGTGGAACTCATGACGGTGGAACTGACGCGCGACCTGCGCTGGGCGCCGCTGCCCGCCGGGGTGGGCTTTGAGCTACGTGGCGCCCGGGTCGAGATTCGCGCGGCGCTTGGCATCCGCGCTGGGGCCGACCCGGACGAGGTGGTGCGCGCCCTGACCGCGGCGCACCTCGCTCTGGCCCGCCGCGACCGCGCGACGGCCGAGGCCGCGCTCCGCCCCGCGCTGTTCGAGCCCGGTGGCGCCCGCACCCTGGCCTACCTCGCCCGCCCCGGCCCGCTGCCGCAGGGCCGCATCGCGACCTCCCTGGCGCGGGAGGAGGTCGACCGGCTGGCCACGACCCGGGTCTGGGGCCTCAGCGGCGCGCTGGACCCGCAATCCGGCTGGCTCGACCCGCAGCCCGGACGCGGCATGGGGGCGGGACCACGCTGAGGGCGAACGCCGCTGGGGATGAACGCCAGACGGGCGACCGCGTTACCGATTCATGCCCGAACTGACTGAGCTTCTGCCTGCCCCCTATATCGTGGCCATGACCGGGCTAGGCTTCCTGATCGCGCTGGTCGCCTGGCTGCCGCTGGCGCTGAAGCGTCTGCCGCTGTCGCTGCCGATCGTTTGCATCGCCCTTGGCGCCGCCATCTTCGCTCTGCCGCAGGTCGGGCTGCGGCCGATGCCGATGGACCACCCCGAAATTACCGAGCGGTTCACCGAATTCGTGGTGATCATCGCGCTGATGGGCGCCGGCCTGAAGCTCGACCGGGTGTTCCACTTCCGCCGCTGGGCGGTGACCTGGCGGCTGCTGGCCATCACCATGCCGCTCAGCATCCTGGCCATCACCGGTCTCGGCGCCTGGGCCGGCCTGCCGTGGGTGGCGGCGCTGCTGCTGGGCGCGAGCCTGGCGCCGACCGATCCGGTGCTGGCCGCCGACGTGCAGGTCGGCCCGCCGATGACGGGGGAGGAGGATGAGGTCCGCTTCGGCCTGACCTCCGAGGCCGGGCTGAATGACGGGCTGGCCTTCCCCTTCGTCAACCTGGCGATCGTGCTGGCGCTGACCGCCGGCACCGGCGAGCCCTGGCTGCTGAAATGGCTCGGCTACAACGTGGTGTGGGAGATCGGCGTCGGCGTGGCCGGCGGCTGGCTGGTCGGGCGGGTCTTCGGCTGGCTGACCTTCCGCATCCCGGCCGAGAGCCAATTGGCGCAGACCGGCGACGGGCTGATTGCCATCGGCGCCACCTTCGTCTCCTACGGGCTGACGGAGATGGTGCATTGCTACGGCTTCCTCGCCGTTTTCATCACCGCGCTGACGCTGCGCCACGCGCATCGCCGGCACGAATTCCACCGCGAGATGCACGATGTGACGGAACAGGTCGAGCGTCTGGCGATGATGGTGCTGCTGCTGCTGTTCGGCGGCGCGCTGGTTTCGGGGCGGCTGGCGCCGTTGCAATGGGTGGATATCGGCGTGGCACTGGCGGTGCTGCTCGTGGTGCGGCCGGTGGCGGGTTGGGTCGGCCTGATCGGGCTGCGCGCCGCCTGGCACGAGAAGGCGACGCTGGCCTTCTTCGGCATCCGCGGCGTCGGGTCCTTCTACTACCTGGCCTACGGCTTGAACCACGCGGAGTTCGCGCAGGCCGAGCGGCTGTGGGCGATCATCGGGCTGATCGTGCTGCTGTCCGTGCTGCTGCATGGGCTGACGGTGACGCCGGTGATGCGGCTGCTGGACCGGACGCAGGGCCGCGACCCCGACGCGCCGGAGCGGGCGGAAATCCCGCCGCCGGGGCTGACGGGACCGGCGCGCTA
>NZ_JBNXUN010000012.1:0-166619 GCF_050563525.1 Falsiroseomonas sp. HC035 | reverse complement strand
ACGCATCGTCGAGATCTTCCTGCACAACCTGGAGTGCTGGCTGGATGGCCGGCAGGCGGACATGCGGAACGTGCTGGACAAGGCGCTGATGTACTGAATGAGGTTGGCCCGTTCGTGCGAGGGCGCTTTCGGGCTCGCGCGGTTGCTGGCCGAGAGTCTGGGGGCGAGGGTCGGATGCGCGAGCAGCAGCTCCGCATGGCGCAGCACGCCCCCGGACGTCTGGCGATAAAGCGAAGCGGACTCAGTCAATTACCCGGATCGGGATCCAGGCCAATCCGTTCGACCGTGCTTGCAACAGCGGTGCTATCCTTGCACGGTCCGCCTGACGCCGCGGCGCCGGCCGCATGTTCAACATCGGCGATCGGCTGTTGATCCGTGGTCATGGGGCGCAGGTCGCCGTCACGCAGCTTGGGCGGCGACGCCTCGCATCCAGGCCGCAGCACGATCGAGCATCTCGTGGAGGATTTCGGCATCGGTGCGCCCGGACCTCAACCGGACATGGAAGGCGTGGTCAGCCTGCTCCGACACGACCAGCGTCGCCCGTTCCCCCAGCTTCGCGACCACCGGCCGCAGGTGTGCCATGTCGGCGAGGGCGTCACGCGTGCCCTGAAGAAACAGCATCGGCACGCTGATCCGCGTGAGATGGTCCGCCCGTTCGTCGCTCGGCTTGCCCGCCGGGTGCAGCGGGAAGGCCAGGAAGACCAGCCCCGCGACATCCGGCAGTGGCGCCTCCGCCTGTGCCTGCGATGTCATGCGTCCGCCAAAGGATTTGCCCCCGGCGAAGAGCGGCACCTTTGGCAGTCTCTCGCGCGCCGCATCGACAGCAGCCCGGACGGTTGCCTGCGCGAGCGGCGGCCGATCCGGCCGCTTGCTGCCTGCCTCCATGGAGGGGAAATGGAAGCGCAAGGTGGCGATCCCCCGTGCATTTAACCCCTCGGCCACCGCGGCCATGAACGGGTGGGTCATGCCGGCGCCAGCGCCATGAGCCAGGACCAGGCAGGCCTCGGGACGTGGCGGCGCCATGAGCAGGGAGGACACGCCGTGCGCGCCATCGACCTGGATCTTCATGACGCCTCCGACGATCATTCTACGTTGGCCCCGGGACAGCCGACCCTACAGCGCATGAGCCGAGATCCAATCACGTGAAGATAGCCACCTTCAACATCAACAACGTGAACAAGCGCCTGCAGATCCTGCTCGACTGGTTGGCGGAGGCGCGGCCCGACGTCGTCTGTCTGCAAGAACTGAAGGCGGCGCAGAATGCCTTTCCTGCGGAAGCCATCAGGGCGGCAGGCTACCACGCGGCCTGGGTGGGGCAACCGACCTGGAATGGCGTCGCGATCCTCGCTCGCGGCGCAGCACCTGTGGTGACCCGCCGGGATCTGCCTGGCGATCCGAAGGATCTGCAAAGCCGGTACATCGAGGCCGCCGTCGGCGGCGTTCTCATCGGCTGCCTCTACGCACCGAACGGCAACCCCCAGCCCGGCCCGAAGTTCGCCTACAAGCTGGCTTGGCTCGAGCGGCTGATAGCCCACGCCGCGACCTTGCAGCAGGCCGGGATCCCGATCGCGCTCGCCGGCGATTACAACGTCGTACCCACGGATGCAGACATCTATCCGTCCAGGTCCTGGGCCAAGGACGCGCTGCTTCAGCCCGAAAGCCGAGCGGCGTTTGCCACACTGCTCGCGCAGGGCTGGACCGATGCGATCCGCGCAGGGCACCCGGGCGGGCCTGTCTACACATTCTGGGACTACAAGCGCGACCGCTGGCAGCGAGATGCGGGTCTGCGGATCGACCACATCCTGCTCAGCCCGGCGCTCAGTGAGCGGCTGGAGGCCGCGGGCGTTGATCGTGAGGTCCGAGGCTGGCAGGGTGCGAGCGACCACGCGCCCGCCTGGGTCGCACTACGCCCCGCAGGGAGGCGGCTGCGTCAGGCCCGCAGACGCTGACGGTCCTGGCGTGGCCGATCGGGTCCATCCTGGGATCAGCGAACCAGCCTCGCCTCAGGCGCGACCACCCGCCTCGCGGTACGCTTTCTGCGCCGCGGCTACTTTAGCCTCGGCAAGCCGGCGCACCTCCACATAGCTCGCCTCGGCTGCAGCCTTTTCGGCATCCAGGGCTGCCTGGCGTTCATCCAACTTCGCCTCCTCGGTCTTGCGCCGCTCTTCGACGGCACGCAGCGCCGCTTCGGCCTTGGTCAGCATCGATCGGTCGGGAGGTGGCGGCGGAGGTGGCGCCTTGGTCGCTGCTGGCTTGCCAGTCCGCCGGTTCGCCGTCCTGGGCGGCACATCGGGCAGTTCGGGAAGCGATGTCGGCTCGACCTCGAAGGGCCCGTCGGAGCCGACAGGCCGCTTCAGAACCGTCCCCGGATGCGCATTTGCCGCCGCAACGGCCGCCTCATTGGTCGTGAGCTTTGCCTGCCCGTCCGCAAATACATTTCGATGGACACCCCATGCCTGCATCGCCGCGGCCTGGCTCGGCGCTGCCACGACGGTGTCAAAAAAGCCGAAGTGGGCCTGGAACACCTTCAGCTTGCGGGCCTTTGCCATGACGATCCCATCTACTGCGTGCCAGGCCCGATCACTTGGCGCCCGCCGTGCTCGTGGCCATCCATTCCGTTCCGCCCAGACAGGCCGCTGGTCCTCTCGATCCGGGCTTGCGCCATTCACGGGCACCCCTGCGAACTCGGCCTGGACCAACGCGCACGCTACCCCTGCTTGCGAAGTGACCGTACGAACATCCGGCCTGCCTCTGCAAAGCCAGTGGCTCGGCAAAACGCATCGAGCGACGCCGCGTCTGGCCGGGCCAGGATTTCCAGGTCGCCGCAGCCCGCCACGCGCGCAGCTTGAGCGGCCGTCTTGACCAGAATGCGCGCAATGCCCTGACGCCGCTCCTCGGCGTTGACCAGCAGTGTCGTGATTTGCGCTGTCGGACGAGGCGCACGAAGCGTCGGATACCAATGCATCACCACCAGGCCGCTGAGCGGCCCCCATTGCAGGGCCACAAGTGCCGTTGAGGATGCCTGGCGCGATGCCACGATCAGTTCTGCCAACACACGCGCGTCGGTAACGTGCCCTGCCGTGGCGAGCAAGGTGGCCAAGCCAGGCGCGTCGCTTGCCGTGGCCGCGCGGATCTCAAGGCCGTAGCGTGACGTCAACACGTTGATCCCTGGATTTGACGGACCCTGTGGATGAACCAAGGATCAGGTCAATGGCACAGCGGTTATGCCCGACGCATCAGGACGCTGGCGACGGTGTTCTGGGTCCGGGCTGACCCGGTCTTGGCGTGAGCAGCGCTTTGCTTTGAACGCAGGAGAAGCCTTCGAAAGCTGCTGGTGCTGCACGGAAACCCGGCCGGCACCGGTCCGGCGATCAGGGCGAGCGACCTTGCACCGGAACCCCGGCTTTGATGCGTCGTTCCATATGCTTCGACCAAGGAACGAAGGGAACAGCGGCATGCCGGCCTCCCGGAATCGCCTCGAGCAACTCGCCAGGCTCGGCTATGCGGCGCGTGGCGCCGTGAGCCTGATCGTCGGGGGGCTCGCCCTGCTCGCGGCATTTGGGCAGGGCGGCGAAGCCACCGGATCGAAGGGCGCCCTCCAGGCCCTGATGGCGCAGCCGCTCGGCGAGATACTGCTGGTCGTCGTCGCCCTCGGCCTCTTCGGTTTCGCGCTGTGGCGTGCGTGCCAGGCGGTGCTCGACGCGGATGCGGAGGGCCGTTCTGCCAAGGCGCTCGCCGTTCGTGGAGGGCGTGCGCTTGCCAGCGTTACCTATGTCAGCCTCGGCATCTTTGCCCTTGGCCTGATCTTCGCTACCGGGCGTGGAGCCGATGAAGAGCAATCGGCGCAGGACTGGACCGCTTGGCTGCTGGCGCAGCCCTTTGGCCGTTGGTTGGTGGCCGGGGTGGGCCTGGCGATCATTGGCGCGGCGATCGGCATGGCGGCGAAGGCGTGGACTGCCTCATTCAGGCGCCACCTGGCCTGCGGTCCGGCCGCATCCTGGGTCGTCCCGCTCGGCCGGGCTGGTTTCGCGGCGCGCGCTGTCGTGTTCCTGCTGGTAGGCGGCTTCCTGCTCGTCGCAGCCTGGCAGACAGATCCGAGCGAGGCACGTGGCCTCGGTGGTGCGCTGGAGGCGCTGCAGCAGCAGCCCTATGGCCGGGCGATGTTCGCGCTGGTGGCGCTCGGACTCGCGGCGTTCGGCGCCTTCAATTTCGCACAGGCGCGGTTTCGGCGGATCGCCACGCCCGAGGCCGGTGAGGTCGCCGCGGCGGTCAGGGCAGGCACGGCCTGACGCTCTGATCGGCCGTCGCGGACGGTGACCGCCATGACCGCGCAGCCCCGAGGTCCTGGGCGGTCGTGGCAAGGGCGGCAGCGGCCGCCGCGTGGGACGCCGGTGGCCGGGCGCGCAGGCGCACCAGCCGGTCGGCGAGACGGATCGGCTTGCTGAGGTCGTCGCTGGCGCCGCAGCCCAGGCCGTCGAGCCGGTCCTGTTCGCCGACCGCGCCGGCTGGCAGGAGGAGGGGAATCCACAGCCAGCTCATTGGGGGTTGCTAGGCGGCATCGGCCGGGATCGTCAGGGTCCGGAGCATGGCCTGGCCGGCCTGCCAGGCATCCTCGGCGTAGCGGAAGGGCTGGTCGAAGTGCTGCAGGACGATGCCGTTGGCCTCGCGGAGGATGGACCAGCCCCAGGTCTTGGGGAGGCGCGAGCGGATTTCGACCTTCACGTAGCCGGCGATGAAGGGAGGGCGTTCTTGCATGGTTGCGACCTTCCAGGAGCGGCGGCCGGCCGATAGGGACGGACGGCGTGCGGGCCGGAGGTACCACAGCACGTTTCCGTGATGACAGCATCAAGTAAGCAACCCGACAAAAAGCCACGAACTAGCATGCCCTGGTTTCTTGACTTCCCGGCGATGCTACCGGAGGGCGATTCGTCGTTGTTTGGGGAGGCGAGGGCACAGGCGGAGACGCGCAAGTTCCTTGTGCAATTTGGGACTACCCCTTAGGGATTCTCACGGAAACGAGAGAAGGGGGTTCTGATGGCCAGAGGGATCGTACTTGTGCCGGCGATGTCCGTGCCGCTCTGGATCGGCATCTACTACGTTTTCAGCCTTCTCTTCTCCGCGGGATAGCCACGGCGCCAGGCGCGCCCGCCTGTGCCTGGCGTGCCACGCTTGGATGCCTGGCGCCCCTTCAGGCAAGGTCCATGCCCGGCGCCTCTGTGACGCCCGCAGACCTCTATCGGGGCTGCCGGCCACTCATGACAGGCCGAGCCGGCGCGCCCAGGATCCGGGCCCGCGCGGCGCGGGGGGCGCGATCTGCGTCACCTGAAACCGGTCCGCCACCGCCTCCGGCATCGCCACCGGGCCGAAGTAACGGTCGCCCCGCAGGTCGGCCGGCGCGCAAACGACCACGCCATCCTGCCACTCCCGCCGATCGACCGTCTCCGGCCAGTCGTCGCCGCGCCAGAGCAGCGGGCGCAACCCGCTCGCATCCTCCACCCAGTGCCAGCCGCTGCTCTCCGGCCTGACGGGGACACCATCCCACCTGTCGCTCATGCGCCTGTCCCAACCTGTGCCTGATATCTGCAGCGTAGCAAGCACGGTGCCGCCGCAGTGTGGCGAAAAGGGGTAACTCGAAGTCCATGGTTCGCCCTGCTGTGACCTGGCCGCTTATGGTGCTGCTCCAGGTCCGGCTCGGCGGCCAAGGCTGACATCGCCGAGCGGTTCAGGGATGACCGCTGCAGGGCGCAGCGGGGTCAGTAGGGATCCCATTCCTCACTGCGTTGAGCGCGCCAAGCGATCAGCCTGTGCCATACAGGGGTTGCCAGGATACCGCCCAGCAGTCCGACGACCAGCATCAAGGCCACGTCCACGACCGTCAAACCGCGACCAGGTCGAGCCGCTCGACCAGTCGTCGGTGCCGCCAAGTCGACGCAGCAACCGAGGCAAAGCGAAGCGCCAGCGACCGGCGCTTCGCCTGCTGCGTTGGCACGCCCGGCAGAGACCATGCGATCGCCGTCTCGCCGTCGGCCATCATCGCGTCTGCAACACCCACAGGGATCAAGCGTGCCGATGATCGGGCCAGATCGGAGGACATGTTCACGACCAGCAACACGGGCCGGTCAGTCGCCGCCAGGTGACCCATTGCCTGCCGCAGCATGAGGGCGAAATGCGCTGTAGCGGCGCGCTCGGTCTGGACCAGATCCAGTGGTTGGGCACGTCGAGGCGCAAATCCTGCCGTGGTCCGAAAGGCGGCGCTGATATGCATTTTGCTGGGCCTAATGGCTGCTGGGGTTTGCCTTACGGTTGCAAGGCAGCCGCTCGGGGGGGGCGGCAGAAAGGAAGTAGCGCAGCGACGCACACTCCAAATTTGACATATTGTTGAGAAAGTTAGTAAAAGGTTATTGTCCCGCCTTTGTGATGTTCTGCTGCTGCCATGAACTTCGAGTGGCGCGTCTCTTTGACCGCTCCACCTCAGGTACAAGACACCTGCACCACGCGTGGCGCCGCCCGCGGTCAATGTTAGGCCGCAGTCACTGGCCGGCCGGCTGGCTCAGGCCTTGTCGGGCGCCGCCAGGGTGCTGGAACCAACCGGACCTCATGCCGAAGCCAGCATTATCTGGCAGCCCAGGGCGGAGGGCGCGCCCGCAATGGTGCAGGACAGCAGACACCGTGGCGCATCATCATGCCGCCGCGAGACAGCCATCGACGCTCGCGAACTCGCCGGCGGCGGATAGCCCGGCGCTGCATCGGCCGCGGCTGGCCCGGCGTGCGGCACGCAGGCGCTCGACACCCCGAGCACCGACCGCACATGCACGCGGGCCGGGCGGCGCTCAGGACCTGGAAGTCCCCTCGGCGGCTTCCTTCATGATCTGCCTGTCGAGCGTCAACTCGCCACCCCCCGCTTCAGCCGCGGGTTCTCGCGCTCGAGATCCTTCAGCTGCCGCGCCTAGTCCACCTTCCGGCCGCCATGCTCGATCGCCAGCGATAGAAGTGCGCTTTCGGCGACGATCAGGCTACGGCAGATCTCCCTCCTTTGGGGCCCTGCGCCAGCTCTCCTTACAGGTGAATCCCGGTCAGGGGGGGAAGGGCAGCGCTTCAGGAAGCTGGTGAGCGCGCCGGTCCTTGACCGTCAGGTCGCGGGATCAACCCCGCTCGCCAAATAGGCGGCTCTCGCCCGTTCGCCCTTCAGCGCCGCAAGGAATGCCTCGGCCGCGGCGCGGTTCGGCGATTGCGCCATCATTGCCGCCGAGAAGGACGAGACCTGCTGCAGCTCCTCCGGGAATTTCCCGACCACCTCGATGCCGGGGACGACCATCAACTCACTCACCTGCTGCACGGCGAGATCCGCCTCCCCGGTCACCAGCTTTTCGGCGGTGAACCCGGCCGGGATCACCGTGGCGCGGCTGCGGACGGCATCGGCGATGCCAAGGCGATCGATCACCTTCTCGAGGTGGATGCCGCTGGCCCCGGCGCGTGAATAGGCGACGGACCGCGCCTGCAGCAGCGCCGCCTTGAACGCCTCGATGGTATCGATTGCCGGATGCGGCGCACCGGCTGCCACGGCGAGGCCGAGGCGGGAATGCGCCACCTCCACCCGCGTCGCCGGATCGACCTTGCCCTGCTCGACCAGCTCGTCCATCGAGGCCTTGATCAGCACGAGAATGTCAGCCTGCTCGCCGGCGGCGACCTTGGTCATGATCAGCGTGGTCGGCACCCAGTCGACCACCACCCTGTTTCCGGTGCTCGCCTCGTAATCCGCCACGATCCCGCCCTCGAAGGCACCGCGTACGGCGAGCCCTGACAGGATCTGGAGCGTCGCGCCCGACAGATTGGCCATGGGTTCTGCATCTCCTCCGATGGGTATAGGCTGGCCCCGTACAAGCCTGGCGGTCTGCCAGCAACAAGGTCCTCCCATGCCCTGCCGCATCGTGCTCCTTCACGCAACTCCCGTCGCCATGCAGCCGATCCAGTCCGCCTTCGCGGAACGCTGGCCGGAGGCGGAGACCGTCAACCTGCTGGACGATGGCCTCTCCCTCGACCGCGCACGCGTATCGGAGCTGACCGAGGCGATGATCGAGCGCTTCGTGGCCTTCGGGACCTATGGCCACCGCATGGGCGCGGACGGCATCCTGGTGACCTGCTCCGCCTTCGGCCCGGCGATCGACCGCATGATCGAGGCGCTTCCCATCCCCGTGCTGAAGCCGAACGAGGCGATGTTCCAGGCGGCGATCGCGCAGGGCGGACGCGTTGGCATGCTGGCGACCTTCGGGCCATCCGTCGGCACGATGACGGAGGAATTCGACGAATTCGTCGCCCGCAGCGGCCGGCCGGCGAGCCTGACCACCGTGCTGGTGGCAGATGCCATGGACCTGCTGAAGAAGGGCGATGCGGATTCACACAACCGCCTGGTCGCCGAGCGCGCGCCAGACCTTGCCGGGTACGACGCCATCATGCTCGCCCACTTCTCCACCTCCCGCGCCGCGGCGGCGGTGCGCAGGGTCGTGGACGTCCCGGTGCTGACGGCGCCGGATGCGGCCGTTCTGCGCATGCGGGAGATGATCGAGGCCCGCGCGGGCAGCTGACTGGTTCGCCGGGAATGATCGACGTCTCCCGGCCGGGGCGTCAGCCGATCTCCTTGGCCAGGCGCAACGCCAGCGCAACCAGGTGCCGCACCGGGTTGGCCGCCGCGGAGAAGGGCATCACGGACATGTCGCACACGTAGAGCCCTCGCCCTTGCCCGCCGCGGACCTCGAGGTTCTCCTCGACGACGCCGGGGGTGAAGTCCTGGTCATGGCGCGCCTTGCTCGGCATGCGCAGCGACCCGACCGCGTGGTGGACCGTGCCCCAGCCAAAGCCGTGGCCGTCCTGGCCCATCGTCTCCCACGGCGTCGCGGCGACGCCGTTGTTGTCGAACTTCCCAATGACCCTGCGCGCCATCCCGTTGATGAGGTCGAAGATCTCCTGGTCGGTCCTCTCCGGCCAACCAGCCAGGGCGGGGAAGCGGTTCCTGCGCAGGTGGTCCGTGTGGCTCTGGTTCCGGAAACGGATCTCGGGGACGTAGCCGAGGTGGTCCGCCGAGAGGATCGCGTTGTCCGGGTCCAACGGATTTCCGAAGCTGAACTTGATCTCGATGGAGGGGGGGCCCGCGGCCGGGAAAGGCTCGCTGGGCGAGGACGGGTCGTTCTCCCGCAGGTGCCAGTACTCGTGGTTGACATTCATCTCGATGTTGAAGGGATAGCGCACCGCCGCGCCGTCTCCCGCCAGCCCTCGGCTGTAGAGGATGATCTTGGCCGATATGCCCCGCGGGATCGCAAGGCCCGCGATGTGAGTGGCCTGGCTGTGGAACACGCCCGTGGTCGGATGGTCAGTCAGCCCCACCCCGATGAGGTCCTGCACCGACTGGTCGAGCGTCCGGCCGATGGTGCTGCGCCGCAGGAGCTTGGGGCTCTCGATCGACCCGCCCGCCAGCACCACGGTTTTCGCCCGGAAGAAGCGGGCCTCGCCGGTCAGCGTGTTGCGCGACACCACCTCTAGGCGCCCGTCCGGATCCGGAATCCGGATGACGTCCTCGACATAGTGGTTCAACAGCATCTTCAGACCCTGCGGCTCCGCGCCGGAATTGTGGTCGCCGGAGAGCTTGAGCTGGTTCACCAGCAACTCGGCGGTGTTGAACACGCCGGTGGACTCGCGCGGAAAATCCTTCGCCGCCTCGCCGCTGGCTTGCAGATAGGGCTGGTCCAGGGCGCGCGGCGTCTGCACGATCTCGAAATCCGCCGCGAGGTCGGTCGCGCGGAGGCGTTGCACGATGCCTTCGGCGACGTCGCCGAGCGTCAGCGACTGGTTCATCTTCCTGCCCGCCTCGTCCAGCAGGCCGCTGGTGAACGCGGCGCGCACCTTGTCGGGGAAGAAGTCCAGCTCCCAGTCCTGCAAGGTAGGTATCAGGCCGGACCAGAAGATGGAGCGGCCGCCCAGGTTCATCTGCGGGAACTCGCCGATGAAGAAGGGGTTGCCGTCGTCTCCGCGCTGCGCCGCCTGCCAGAACGTCCGGCAGCCGAAGCGCTTGGCCACCTGGTCGTTGGACAGGCGGGCGCAGTTGTAGACATGAGTCGGGTAGAGGAAGGTGCCGGCCTCCAGCACCAGGATCCTCCGCCCGTCCTGCATGTCGGCGAGGGCATCCGCTAGCACGCCGCCGCCGATGCCCGAGCCGACGATGATGATGTCGAAGTCGCCGCTGGCGCCGGTGTAGGAGGGCGAGACCCTCTGGAACACGGGGTTCAGGTCGGCGATGAAGTTCGGGAAGGTTCCGGGGGTGAACGTCATCCTGATGCACTCCGCGCGCGGTGTGATCCTGCCGGCGCGAGGCTACGATTTCAGTGCGGCCTGATGCTACAGCCGTGGCGTGGCGCCGGTCCCTGACCTGCCGATGAACCGGCCCCGGCTGAAGGCCTTCCCTAAAACGCCAGCACCTCCCGCGCCGCGACGAGGGTTCGGCGGGCGCCGGTCGTATGCAGCGCGTGCAGCCATCGTCGCAGCGGCGCGACGAAGGCCGGCCGTGTGCCGAGGTCGCCGAACACCGCCTCAACCGAGAGCAGTGGGGCCGGGTCCGGCCCGCCCTCCAGCGCCCGCTGCCGCAGCAGCGGGGCCAGCGCGTGCCGCAGCAGGATCGGCTGGCCGGCCTCGTCCTCCCCGGCCGCGCAGCGCATCCACGCGGCGACCGCAAGCGCGAGAAGATCCACCGGCAGGCCGTCGCGCAAGCGGTCACGCAGCGGGTCGAGCAGAATGGTGGGGGATCCATCGGCCACGATGCGGGCCGGCGTGTCGCGGATGGCGGGGTTGGCAAAGCGCGCGACGAGGCTGCGCTTGTAGGCCTCGAGGTCGACGCCCGGCACCGGCGGTACGGTCGGGCCGGTCTCGCGGTCCATCACCGCCCGCATCAGTGCCGCCAGGTCTGCATCCGCCAGGCAATCCGAGACATGGGCATGGCCGAGCAGCCGTCCGAGGCCCGCCACGGTATGATGGCTGGCATTCAGCAGGCGCAGCTTCATGAATTCATAGGGCCCGACATCCGGGACGAGTTGCGCGCCCACCTCCTCCCAGGGCGGGCGGCCGGCGGCGAAGTGGTCCTCGATCACCCATTGGCGGAAGGTCTCGCAGGGTACCGGCCAGCGGTCGCGCAGGCCGTGCCGCGCCGCCAGCGCCTGCCGGTCCTCCTCCGTCGTGCCGGGCGTGATGCGGTCCACCATGCTGGATGGAAAGGCGGCTTCGGCCGAGATCCAACGCGCCAGCGCCGGGTCGCGCATCTCCGCGAAGGCCAGCACGGCGTCGCGCAGCACGCGGCCATTGTGCTGGATGTTGTCGCAGGACATCGCCGTGAAGGCGGGCCCGCCGGAATCGCGGCGGCGGCGCAGCGCCTCCACGATCAGGCCGATGGCGGAGCGCGGCGCCTGCGGCGCGGCCAAGTCCGCGCGGATCGCCGGGGTCTGCGGGTCCAGTTGCTTGGTCGCGCGGTCCACGCAGTAGCCGTTTTCAGTCACGGTCAGGCTGACGATGCGGATCTCCGGCGCATCCATCGCGCGCAGCAGGGCGGCTGGGGAGGATGCGGCGTCGATCAGGCCGGCCAGGGAGCCGATCACCGTCGCGCCTTCCTCTCCCTCGCCGCGCTCGAGCAGTGTGTACAGCCCATCCTGCGGCGCCAGCGCTTCGATGATCCGCCGATCCGTCGGCATCAGGCCGGCGCCGAGGATGCCCCAGGACAGGGCCTCGGCGCGGCGTTCCATCAGGTCGTGCGTGTAGCGGGCCATGTGGGCCCGGTGGAAGTTGCCAGGGCCGAGATGCACGATACCGGCGCGCACTGCGGCCGGGTTGTAGGACGGGGTCCGCACCGCGGCCGGCACGGCCCGCAGCGTCGCGCGGCTGAGTTCGATCACGCTTTCCTCCTTGGCCTTTCAGACGACCAGAACCTCTGCCCCCGCCGCCCGCAGCGCCTTGCCGGTGGCGGCCGGGGCGGCGGCATCCGTGACCACCATGGCACCGCGCCCAGGCCGCGCCACGCGGCAGGGCGCGGCGCGGCGAAATTTCGTGGCATCCGCCACGACGAGAAGGCGCCCGGCGCCCGCGAGCATGGCGCGCGCCACCGCCACCTCGTCCTCGTGGTAGTCGAGCAGCCAGCCATCCGCGCCGATGGCGCCGACGCCGGTCAGCAGCGCGTCGCAGCGCCAGCGTCCGGCCATCTCGGCCGCCGTCGCGCCGGTCAGCCCGCCATTGCGCGCCTGCCAGGCGCCACCCAGCAGGTGCACCTTCATCCCTGGCGCGGCGCCGAGGATGCGGGCTGCCGCGCTGCTGTTGGTGACCACGAGCAGGTCGCGATGCGTCGCGGCCAGAGCCGCGGCCGTCGCCTCCACCGTCGTGCCGAGGGTCAGGAACAGCGAGGATCCATCCGGCACCAGCGTGGCCGCGGCCTCCGCGATCCGTGCCTTCGCGGCGCTGTTCTCCACGTGACGCACGGCATAGTCGGTGTTGGCGATGGAGGAGGGCAGGCTGGCGCCGCCATGGTGGCGACGCAGCACGCCCTTGCCGGCCAGTTCCGACAGGTCGCGCCGGATGGTCTGCGGCGTGACGGACAGGCCGATCGCCAGCTCCTCGATGCCCGCATAGCCGCCGCGGCGGCGCAGCGTGTCGAGGATTCCTGCATGCCGGCTGTCGGCGCCCATCCCTGCGCGTCCTTCCCTCGCCCTCGTTCCGTCGGCGGAAATCTGAGCGCGAAAACGAAAATCCACTTGCGGAATCGAACATAGGGCGTCTTCAATCCGCTCCGCAACAAGGCGCGTGATGTGCCGACTGCAACAAGATCACCGCGGTCCACCGCGGGATGGGGAGAACGGCCATGAAGCGGCGTGAGCTCATCGGTGGCGCCTTGTCGATCGCAACGGCCGCCGGAACGGCGCCGGCGCGCGCCCAGACCAGTGCCTTCGACTGGCGGCGGCAGGACGGCCAGACCATCAACCTGATGTTCAACAACCACCCCTGGTCACAGGCGATGCGCGAGCTGGTGGCGGAGTTCACCGCCCGCACCGGCATCCGCACCCGGATCGAGATCTTCAACGAGGAGCAGTTTCGCGCCCGGCTGACGACCTTCATGCAGGGTCGCTCCGCCGACCTCGACGTCTTCATGACGCTGGCGAGCCGGGAGGGGCCGGTGTTCCGGCGCGCCGGCTGGTATGCCGACCTGGCGCCGCTGCTGGCGGACCCCGCACTTACCGCCCCGGACTACGACGCGGCCGACTTCTCCGCCTCCATCCAGGGCGCCAATACCTTCGAGGGCCAGGTGGTCGCGGTGCCGATCAACCAGGAGGGGCCGCTATTCTACTGGCGAAAGGACGTGTTCGAGCGCCTGGGCATTGCCGAGCCGCGCTTCCTGGAGGACATTCCGGCGGCGGCCGCGGCGATCAAGGCGGGCGATACCAGCATCATCCCCTGGTCGGCCCGCGGCCTGCGCACCGCCATCCCCTACGCCTTCATCGGCTTCGTCAACAACCTCGGCGGGTCCGTCGTCACGGCCGATGGCAAGCCCGGCCTGTCGCAGCCCGGCAGCATCCGCGGGCTGGAGATGTATGCGAACCTGCTGAAGGATTACGGCCCGCCCGGCGCGCTGAATCACACCTTCACCCAGGTGATCGAGCTGCTGGGCTCGGGCCGCGTCGCCATGGTGCACGAAAGCAGCAACGAGTTTGCCAACATCATGCGCTTCCCGGGCCGTGCCAACGACCTCGGCGTGAAGGTGCTGCCGCCGGGACGGGAAAGCGGCATTTCAAAGCCGGCGGCGATCGGCTGGGGCATCTCGATCTCCAGCCATTCGCGTCGCCAGCCCGCCGCCTGGACGTTCCTGCAGTGGGCGACGTCCAAGGATACGCAGGCCAAGCTGGTCTCGGCCGGCGTCGCGCCGCCCCGCGCCTCGGTCTTTCGCGGCCCGGCCTTCGAGGCCTGGGCGGCGGAACAGCCGATCCGCCGCGCCTGGGCCGATGCGCTGGTGCAGCTGGGCCGGGAGGGCACCGGCGTGTTCCAGCCGCCGACCGACCGCATTCCGGAAGCGCGCGAGAAGATCGGCGATGCCGTGCAGCAGGTGGTCCTCGGCCGCGCAACGCCGGCCGAGGCGGCCCGCACGGCGGATGCAGAGCTTGCGAAGCTCCAGTAGGCGCGGCGCCTCTTATCGCTGGATGGTGGCGCCCGCGCTGGTCTTCGCGGGCGTTATGATCGTCTTCCCATTCGGCTACGCGGTGTGGCTGTCCCTGTCCGAGGTGGCACTCGGACAGGCGCCGCGGCTGAACGGCGGCGCCAACTACGCGCGCCTGGCGGCCGATGCCGATTTCTGGAACGGGCTGCGGCTGACCCTGACGCTGTACGTCATCTCGCTCGGCGCGCAGCTCGTCATCGGCACCTGGCTTGGACTGCTGCTCGCACGGTCCCGCCGCGCGCGCGGCCTGGTGCGGACCATCCTGGTCTCGCCCTTCATGCTGCCGCCGGTGGTGATCGGCATGATGGCCATCGTCATCCTCGATCCCTCCTTCGGCATCGCCAACTGGATCCTGATGCAGCTCGGCCTGCCGCCGCGCCTGTGGCTGGCGGATCCGGACACCGTGATCCTGACGGTCGCGGCCATCGACACCTGGCAGTGGACGCCCTTCGTCGCGCTGATCGTCATGGGCGGCTACCTGTCCCTGCCGACGGAGGTGTTCGAGGCGGCGGAGGTGGACGGCGCGCAGGGCTGGCAGCGCTTCCGCCGCATCACCCTGCCGCTGCTCGGCCCGACGCTGGTGACCGCCGCGGTGCTGCGCAGCGTGGACCTGCTGCGCTTCTTCGACGTGATCTACATCACGACTCAGGGCGGCCCCGGCACGGCGAGCACCACGCTGAACATCCTGGCCTATCGCCGTGGCTTCGAATTCTTCGACATCGGCTATGCCAGCGCCATCATGGTCACGCTCTCGGCCATCGTCTTCGGCTCCGTCCTCGCCTTCGCGCGGCTGCGCCGGGCCGTGACATGGTAGGGCGGCGGTTCTGGCGCGCGGCCGATACCGCGTCCCTGGTGCTGGTGCTGGCGGTGCTCGTCGCGCCGGTCGCCTGGGTGGTGCTGAGCGCCTTCAAGACGCGGACGGAGGTGGCGGCGCTGCCGCCGAAATTGGTCTTCACGCCGACGCTGGAGAACTTCGTCGAGCTGTTCGGCCGTGGCGACTTCCTGGACTACACCTGGAACAGCTTCGTCGTGGCAGGTGGCTCCGCCCTGCTCGGCCTGGCGCTCGGCTTTCCGGCAGCCTTCGCCATGGCCTGGCACCGCATGACCTGGCCGGCGACGGCCACGCTGTTCGCCCGCATGGCGCCAGGGACGCTGTTCCTGCTGCCCTGGCTGATCATGTTCACCGAGGTCGGGCTGACCGGCACGCGGACCGTCCTGGTGCTGACCCACGCCGTCATCACGCTGCCCGTCACCATCTGGGTGCTGCTGCCCTACCTCGAGGGCATCCCGCGTGAACTGGTGGAAAGCGCGCATATCGACGGGGCGCGGCAGGACCAGGTGCTGCGGCTGGTCGTGCTGCCGCTGGTGGTGCCGGGCATCGTGGTGGCGGCGATCCTGTCCTTCGTCTTCTCCTGGAACTACTTCCTGTTCGCGCTGGTGCTGTCGGGCATCGAGAGCAAGACGGCGATCGTCGCAAGCTTCAATTTCGTGGGCGAGGGCGTGACCAACTGGGGCGCGCTGATGGCGGCCGCCGTGGTCATCGCCACGCCGCCCCTGGTCCTGACCATGTTGATCCAGCGCCGCCTCGTCGGCGGGCTTGCGGCGGGAGCGGTGAAGGGATGAGAGCAGCGCGTTTCCACGGCGAGGGCCGGATCAGGGTGGAGGAAGCGGCCGATCCCGCCCCGGTGGCGGGCGAGGTCACGGTGCGCGTCGCCGCCTGCGCCCTGTGCGGCAGCGATTTGCGCCCGCTGCGGCGCGGCTGGCCGTTCACGCCGGGCCACGAGATCGCCGGCATCGTCGACCAGCCGGGGCATGCGCGGCACGGGCAGCGCGTCGCGGTCTACATCCCGGTGTTCTGCGGCCGCTGCGAGGCCTGCACCAGCGGGCGCACCCATCTCTGTGAGACCAGCCGCGAACTCGTCGGCTGGCAGCGCCACGGCGGCTATGCGGAGGCCGTGGCAGTGCCGGAGCGTTGCCTGCTGCCGCTGCCGGACGACGTGCCGGACCATCTCGCGCCGCTGCTGCTCGATACCATCGGCACCACGGCGCATGGCGTCCGCCTCGCCAGCCGCCTGGTGCAGGACGGGCCGGCGCTGGTGCTGGGGGCCGGGCCGATCGGGCTCGGTGCCATCCTGGTACTGCGCCGCATGGGGTTCGGGCCGATCTCGGTGGTGGATCCGGTGGCCTACCGGTCCGGCTTCGCCGCCACCCTGGGCGCCGAGCCGGTATCGGCCGACGCCGCGGCGGCGGGCCGCTTCGCCCTGGTGGTCGAGGCGACGGGCAAGGACGCGGCACGGCAGGTGGCGCTGGAGGCCGTAGGGGTGGAGGGCGTGATCCTGCAGCTCGGGGAATCCGATGCCTGGACGATCACGGAGACGCGGTCGATCCGGCTGAAGGACTTCTTCCTGCTGCGATCCTTCTACTTCCCGATCGGCGACTTTGCGGCGAACCTCGCATTGCTGCGCGCCGACCGCGCGGATTACGAGCGGCTGGTCGATGACCGAGCCGGGTTGGACGGGCTGGAGACCCTGTTCGCCGCCTTTGCGCGGGGCGAGAAGCTGAAGCCCGTGCTGGCGCCGGGGCCGTGACGGGCAGCCGTGGCCGCGTGGTCTGCGTCGGCATCGCCGTGCTGGACCAGGTCTGGGAATTGCCGGCGCTGCCGCCCGCCCCAGGGAAGTACCTGTCGCACGGGTTCAGGGAGACGGGCGGCGGCATGGCGGCCACCGCGGCGGTCGCCGTCGCCGCGCTTGGCGGTGCCGCGCTGTGGCATGGGCGGCTGGGAGAGGATGGGCCGGGCGCCACGCTGCTCGCGCTGCTCCGGCAGCGCGGCGTGCAGGTGGTGGATGTGACGCCGGCGCCGGGCGGGCGCACCCCCATCTCCGGGGTGCTGGTCGATGCGGAAGGCGAGCGTGTGCTGGCGGTCTTCCCCGGTGACGGGCTGCCGGAGGCCTCGGCGCTGGCCGAGGCCCGGCTCGATGGCGCCGGTGCCGTCCTGGCCGACCCCCGCTGGCCGGCCGGGGCGGAGCGGCTGCTCCGCCTGGCCGGCGCACGCGGCATCCCGCGTGTGCTGGACGCCGATGTCGCGGCCGCCGGCACGATCGCGGACCTGGCACCGGTCACCGACCACGTCATCTTCTCCCAGCGCGGCCTGGCCGAGTTTACCGGCGCCGATGACCCCGCCGCGGGCCTTGCCGCCGCCGCCACGCGCCTCCGCGACCTGCCGGCCTGCGGCCCGGGCGGATCGCTCGCGGTGACGCTCGGGGCGCGGGGCAGCCTCTGGTGGCGGCCGGGCGGCTCGGCAACCCTGGCCGCACCGCGCATCGCGGCCCGTGACACCACCGGCTGCGGCGATGTGTTCCACGGCGCCTTTGCGCTGGCGCTGGCCGAGGCGCGCGAGGTGCAGGAGGCCGCCCGCTTCGCCACGGCCGCGGCGGCGCTGAAGGCGCAGCGCGGCGCCGGATGGCAGGGCATGCCGGACCGCGCCGCAGTCGAGGCGCTGGTTCATGAGGGTTGGACATGAGGCCGCCGCAGAAATGCGTCCGATCAGGACAGGGGAGAGCACGATGATGAAGACCGCCCGGGGAATCGACCTCAGCGCCCTGGCCCGCCCTTCCGGCGCCTTCGCCATGCTGGCGGTGGACCAGCGGGAAGGTCTGCGGGCCATGCTGGCCGAACATCAGGATGGGCCGGTGAGCGACCGGACGATGTCGGATTTCAAGATGGCGGCGTTGCGGGCGCTGACGCCGCATGCTTCTGCGGCGCTGCTGGACCGGGAGCTGGCCTGGGACCGCGCGATTGCGGAGCACGCGGTGGCGCCAGGCTGCGCCCTGATCGCCGCCGCGGATGTGCTGGTGCCTGGACCCGGGGAACTCGTCGCCGACTCCCGCATCGACGAGGCGGTGCTGCCGGCGAAGGTTCGGGCCGATGGCGCCGTGGCGCTGAAGCTGCTGGTCATCTGGCGGCCGGACGATCCGGCCGAGCCACGCGTCGCGCTGGTCGATGACTTCATCGCCCGCTGCCGCGCCGCCGGCCTCGCCAGCATCGTCGAGCCGGTCTGCCGCAAGCCGCGCGACGGCCGCGCCTGGAATCCGGCCGAGGGCATCCTGCCGGCCGCACGCGAACTCGGCGATCGCGGCGCCGACATCTACAAGGCCGAGATGCCGCTGTTCGGCAAGGGCGCGGAGGCGGAGGTCCGGCGGGCCTGCGCGGAGTTGACCCGCACCGTGAACGGTCCATGGGTCGTGCTGTCCTCGGGCGTCGCGCCAGACGACTTTCCGCAGGCCGTCGAATGGGCCTGCCGCGAAGGCGCATCCGGATTCCTCGCAGGGCGCGCCGTGTGGCGCACCGTCATCGGGCGCCCCGATATCGAGGCCGCGCTCCGGGAGGATGCCGTTCCGCGCCTGCAGCGCCTGGTGGAGGTCGTGGACCGGGTCGCGGGCGGGTTCAGCCCCGGCGCCCGGCCCCGGACGCCGCACGATTGAGCGGCAACCCCAGCGTCACCGCCCAGCACGCCGCGAGCATGATCGCCGACCCGGCCAGGCAGGCCGCGAGCCCGCCCCAGCCATACAGCAGCCCCGAGAGCAGGGTTCCGCCGAAGCGGCCGGCGGCGTTGGCGGCATAGTAGAAGCCGACATCCTCCGCCGCCTTCTCCGACCCGGCATAGGCCAGCACGAGGTAGGAGTGGACGGAGGAGTTGACGGCGAAGACGAAGCCGAACACCGCCAGCCCCGCAGCCACCACCAGGTCCGGCCGCGGCACCTCCGCCAGCACCACGCCAGTCAACGCCACGGGCACCAGCGCCAGCGCCAGGGACCACAGCCGCGCAGCGGGAACCTCGGCGGAAAGCCCGTCGGCGCTGCGCCCTACCAGCCCCGGCGCGGCCGCCTGCACCACGCCGTAGCCGATGGTCCACAGCGCAAGGAACCCACCCACCATGGTGAAGCTCCAGCCAGCGGCATAGAGGAAGACGGGCAGGCCGACCACGAACCACACGTCGCGGGCGCCGAACAGGAAGACCCGCGCTGCCGCCAGCAGGTTCACGCCGCGGTTCCTGGCGAACAACTCCCTGGTCGTCTCCGAGGCCTTCGCCCGGCCCATCAGCGGCGGCAGGGCGAGCACCACGCCGGCCAGGATCAGCGCCAGCCCCGCCGCCATGGCCCACAGCGCGCCGCGGAAGCCCAGCACCTCCAGCAGCAGGCCGCCCAGGAAGAAGCCGAGGCCCTTCATCGCGTTCTTGCTGCCGGTGAAGAATGCCACCCAGCGGAACAGCCGGCCGGAGGCCTCGCCGGCGGTCAGCTTGATGGCGGATTTGCTCGCCGTCTTGGTCAGGTCCTTGGCGACGCCACAGACGCCCTGGGCCGCCACGACCCAGGCGACCGAAGCCGCCGCCGTCCAGCCCGGCGACATCGCCGACAGCATCAGGAAGCCCAGGATCTGCGTGGCAAGCCCCACCGCCAGCATCCGCGCGATGCCGAAGCGCACGGCAAGCCATCCGCCGACCAGGTTCGCGCCGATGCCCGCCGCCTCGTACAGCAGGAACAGGAAGGCCAGCGTGAAGGGGGAGTAGCCGAGCCGGAAGAAGTGCAGCAGCACCAGCATGCGCAGCGCGCCGTCGGTCAGCGTGAAGCCCCAATAGGCGGCGGTGACGATGGCGTAGTTGCGCGTGCCGGAGCCGGGGGACGCGAGGGCGCTGCCGCTCAAATCCCGGCCTCCGCCATGTGGCAGGCGAGGTCCACCATGCGGCAGGCATAGCCCATCTCGTTGTCGTACCAGGCGTAGACCTTGAGCAGCGTGCCATCGGTCACCAGGGTGCTCGGCGCGTCGATGATGGAACTGCGGGTGTCGCGGGCATAATCGGCGCTGACCAGCGGCCGGGTCTCATGGCCGAGGATGCCGGCGAGGGGGCCGGCGGCGGCGGCGGCGAACAGCGCGTTGACCTCCTCGGCGCTGGTCTCCCGCCGCATCTCGAAGACGCAGTCGGTGAGGGAGGCGTTCAGCACCGGCGCGCGCACGGCGTGGCCGTCCAGCTTGCCGCGCAGCTCCGGGTAGATCAGCGCGATGGCCGTAGCGCTGCCCGTCGTCGTCGGTTGCAGGCTCAGCATGGCCGACCTGGCGCGCCGAAGATCCTTGTGCGGGGCGTCGACGACGACGTTGGTGTTGGTCGGGTCGTGGATGGTGGTGATCTGGCCGTGCCGGATGCCGATCGCCTCATGCACCACCTTCACCACCGGGGCGAGGCAGTTGGTGGTGCAGGAGGCTGCGGTGACGATCGGGTGCCGCGCCGGGTCGACAGGTGGTGATTGACGCCAACCACGACATTCAGCACGCCGTCGAACTTCACCGGTGCCGCGACGATAACGCGTTTCGCGCCACGATCGAGATGGCCCTGCAAGGTCGCCGGGTCGAGGAACTTCCCCGTGCAGTCCAGCACCACATCGACGCCCAGCTCGCCCCAGGGGATGTCGGTCGGCCTGACGTGCTCGGAAAAGCCCAGGCGGCGCTCGCCGATGCGGATGGCGTCGCCCTGTGCCGCGATGGGCGCGCGCCAGCGGCCCTGCACGCTGTCGAATTCCAGCAGGTGGGCGCAGGCGGCCGCACCGCCCTTGATCTCGTTGAGGTGCACGACCTCCAGCCGGTTGCCGGCGCGCGGATCCTCGGGCTGGCGCTCGGCCGCACCCATCGCCGCGCGGAGTGCGAGCCGCCCGATCCGGCCCATGCCGGAGATGCCGACTCTCATATGCGTAGTCCAGACTTGGCCATCATGCCCGCGCCAGCCCCTGCGGCTGCGCCAGTTCGTCGAGCCGCGCCTTCAGCGCCATGCGGTCCAGGGTGCCGAAGGGCAGGCTGGTGAAGATGGACAGGCGGCGGTGCAGCGCCGCGTAGAGCTCGTTGAGCAGCGTCGCGCGTTCCGGCGGGCTGCCGCTGAACTTTGCGGGGTCGGGCAGCGGCCAGGCGGCGGTGATCACGGTGTCGCCGAAATCCGGACAGGCCTGCCCGGCCAGCGTGTCACACAGCGCCACGACGAAATCCATGCGCGGCGCGCCGGGACCGGTCAGGGCGTCCCAGGATTTCGAGCGCAGCGCGGAGACCTCGTGGCCGAGCGCCTTCAGCTGCTGCAGCACCTCCGGCAGGGGGCCGTCCTGCGACGGGTCCGATCCGGCGGAGAAGGCGCGGAAGCGGCCTTCGCCGATCCGGCCAAGGATCGCCTCGGCCATGATCGAGCGGGCGGAGTTGCGGGTGCAGAGGAACAGCACGTTGAACACGGGCGGCTGCATGCGGGCGGTCTCCCTTCCAGTGTCGAACAGACGGTTGAGGTCGCCGCAGCGGTCCGGCTCACCGCCGCAGCAGGCCTCGGCGAGGAAGGCGACCAGGGCGCGGAGGGCGGCGATCTGCGGGGCGTAGACCAGGCTACGCCCGTGACGCGTGGCGGCGACGAGGCCGGCCTGCTCCAGGGCGCGGAGGTGGAAGGACAGGGTCGAGGCCGGCACGCCGAGGCGCGCTGCGATGTCCCCGGCGGCGAGGCCCGAGGGGCCGGCGACCAGCAGGGTGCGCATGAGCTCGAGCCGGGTCTCCTGACCCAGCGCCATGAAGCCCAAAACGGCCTGTCCTACATCCATGTTTCCAACATAGTCGAAGGGACGAGACATCAGCGTGAAGCTTGCGTGACGCTGCGACACCGGCGGCTTCGGGCAGAATCCGCACGCAGCAGCCCCTTGCAGCCGTCCTACAGCGCCCCTTTCAGCGGATGCCCCTCGAAGAGGTCTCCAAACTCAAGGTACTCGCCCAGCGTATCGAAGCGCTTGTGGCGCCCGAGGCGCTTGAGCTGCGCGGGGTGGGCGCCGCGGCTCATGCCGGTGGTGAGCGCGCCACGCTTCAGGCTGTGGCCGCCAAAGGCCGCGGGATCGAAGCCGGCCGCCGCGGCACGGGCCTGGACGATGTCGCCGACCGATTGTGGCGACAGCGGTGCGGTGCCAAGTCGGGGCGGGACCGCAGGCTGGCCCGGCCGTGCCGGCCCCGGCGCCCAGAGGCGGCGGAACAACGGCCCGGCCTCGATCGCCGCCGCGGCACGCCAGTTGCGGATGGCGCGAACCGGGCAGAGTTCGGTGCTGCCATAGGGCAGGGGGATGCGCACCGCCGCGGCCTGGCTGCCCTTGCTCTGCGGAAGTTCCAGCACCAGGCCGCGTTCCGTCGGCGCCAGGCGTTCGACCCGGATGGCCGCGATCTCGGCGCGGCGCAGGGCCCCGGCAAAGCCCACGATCAGCAGGGCGCGGTCGCGCAGGCCGCGCAGGTCGCCGGGGATCGGCGCCAGCAGCTGGCGCAGGATCGCGTCGGTGGCCGCCGCGACCTTCCTGGGCGTCTCGCCGGCGGCGGCGGCGGCACGGGAAATGCCGGCCAGGGTCTGGGCGACGCGGAGGTCGTCGGTGGGCGTCGGCAGGCCCGCGGCGCGATGGAGGTAGCGCAGCGCGGCGCGACGCAGCACCAGGGTCGGCGCGGCCAGCCCGCGGGCGCGCTCACCGGCCAGGAAGGCGGCCACGTCGGCGGCGTCGGCCGGCAGCGCCGGGCGGCCATGCACCTGGCACCAGGCGCACCAGGCGCGCACGGCGGATCGGTAGGCGCTGCGGGTGTTGGCGGCGGTGGCGAGCCGCCGGAAGGTTTCCGCGGCCGCCTGGTCGCCAGCCAGCGTGCCATCGGAGACTGGAGCGGCGGCCTCGGCCGCGGTATCGAACCAGCGTGCCACAGTGGCGGGGGCGGCGCCGAGCGGGGCAGGGGTCTGGTTCCGATCATGGGTGGAGAGGATGAGGGCGTCCAAGTGGCATCTCCAGATCGTAGCTACGAGATTGATATAAAACGAAATACCTACTACCGACAAGACGCATTATGGGTAGTAGCTTCATCAAAGCAGTCGGGGAGGGGGCCCTTGGCCGCGACGGCTGGAGCCGGTCGACGTTAGCCGCCGAGCAAGGCTGGCGCGGCTCCGGGCGACCCGGGGCCAAGCCCCTGGGGGCCGCGGCCAAGTCTGGTGCCGCGGGACGCGTTTGCCGGGATCGAGCCGCTGACGGCCTCCTGCTCTGCGGGGAGAAGCATCCGTGGGCGGTTCACGCGAGCGGCATTGACCCCGCAGGCGTTAGAGTTTCATCCTCGTGTCGCACAGCGAGGGGATCAACATGTCAGCACCGAACGCCACGCGCCGGGCTGCACTTGCACTGGGGTCCGGCGGGCTGATCGCCCTCACGCTGCGCGACACCCGTGCACAATCGACGCGCGCGATGACCTTCATCACGCCGTTTTCCTACATCCTGGCCTTCGTCGACGTGCTGAATGCCAAGGGCGGCGGCTATTTCGAGCGCGCGGGGCTCGACGTCACCATCGAGCAGGGTCGCGGCTCCGCCATGGCTGTGCAGCAGATCGTCGGCGGTGGCGGGCTGCTGTCCCGTACCGGCGTAGGGGACCACATCCGCGCTTCCTCGCGGCCCGGTGGCGATGACCTCATCGCGGTGGGCACCATCAGCCAGGGCTCGCCCTTCTACGTCATCAGCGCCCCGTCCAAGCCGATCCGCACACCCGAAGACATGGCGGGCAAGACCATCGGCGTCCTGTCGGTGGGCGGTGCGACGGAGATCGTGCTCGACGTGATGCTGCAGGCGCGCGGCGTGGACCGGGCGCGGGTGGCGCGACAGGTGGCACCGAACTCGCCGGCCGGGTTGCAGCTGATCGAGCAGGGGCGGATCGATGGCTACATCGTCTCGGCTGGCGTGCCGATCGCGCTCCAGGCCGCCAACACGCCTCATGTCTCCTGGAACACGGACGACGTCGCCCCGATCCCCGGGCAGTGCTATATCGCCCGGCGGTCCACGCTGGCGCAGAATGGCGACCTGATTGTGCGGTTCCTGCGGGCCGTAAAGCTGTCGCTTGACGACATGCTGGCGGATACGGACCTTTCGAAGACCCTGGCCAACCTGCGCGGCTTCGAGATCGCGGAGATGCGCAACGCCGCCACCGCACCGCTGATCCTGCGTAACGAGATGCAGTTCTGGCTGACCGCGGGACGCGAGAACATCCTGCGCAACGTGCCGGAGCGCTGGCAGCGCGGCTACGACCTGATGGCGGCGGCCGGGTTCACCCCGCCGGGGCTGAAGGCGGAGACGCTTTACACCAACGACTTCGTCAACCGCGCACTCGCCTGATGCGCTTCCGGCGTGCGGAGGCCGCGCTGCTGCTGGTGGACTACCAGCGGGGCTTCCTGCACAGCCAGGGCTTCGTCGCCGCCCAGGGACGCGACGTCTCGGCCTGCGCCGCCGCCGCACGGCAGGGCTATGCCCTGGCACGCGCCGCGCGGGAAGTGGGCATGCCGGTGATCTGGACGCGGCATGTCCTGCGCGCGGATCACGCCGATGGCGGGCTGCTCACCACGGAACTCCGGCCACGTCTCGGCGAGATCGGCGCGCTGGCCCGCGGCAGCGAGGATGTCGAGATTCCGCCGGACGCCGGTGTCGAGCCGGTGGACGTGGTGATCGACAAGCCACGCTACTCGGCGTTCTTCGGGACCGCGCTGGATGTCGTGCTGGCCACGCGCGGCATCCGTGGGCTGATGGTCGGCGGCGTGACAACATCCATGTGTGTTGAGAGCACCGTGCGGGATTCGGCGCAGCGGGATATCCGGACCTTCGTCGTCCGCGATGCCGTTGCGGATTTCGACCTCGCGCGCCACGATGCCTCGCTCGCTGCCATGGCCTTCGGCTTCGCCCGCATCCTCGGCGCCAACCAGGCCATGGACGCGATCGCAACCGGGGAGGCAAACTTCCCCCTGCCCTGACCCGTGCAATAGACAGGCGCCTGGTGACGCGCGATCCTCGTCGGATGCAGGCTGCACGCATGGCGCCGGGAGAACACATGGCCGACGCGACCCATCCCGCGATCGCCTTCCGCTCGGTTGAGAAATGGTACGGCACGCGCGACGAACCGGTCCACGCGCTGGCGGCCACGGACCTCGACGTGGCGGATACCGAGTTCCTGGTCCTGCTGGGGCCGTCCGGGTGCGGCAAGACCACCATGCTGCGAATGATCGGCGGGTTGATCGCACCCACATCCGGCCAAATCACCATCGAGGGCGCCAGCCTCTGGCGCAACGGCCAACGGCAGGCGGAGGCATTGTCTGACCTCGGCATGGTCTTCCAGGAAGCCAACCTGTTTCCGTGGCTGTCCATCGAGCAGAACATCGCCCTGCCGCTGGAGTTGAAAGGAACACCGAAGGCGGACCGGGCGGCGCGGGCGCAGGCACTGGCGACGCTTGTCGGCATCCAGGGTTTCGAGAAGCGCTGGCCGCGCGAACTCTCCGGCGGCATGCGCCAGCGGGCCGCCATCGCGCGCGCCCTGTCCTATGACCCGCGCATCCTGCTGATGGACGAACCGTTTGGCGCGCTGGACGCCATGACGCGGGAGGCGATGAACCTGGAGCTGCAGCGCATATGGCTCGAGACGCGCAAAACCATCGTACTGGTCACCCATTCCATCGCCGAGGCCGTGTTCCTGGCCGACCGCATCCTGCTGCTGTCGCCGCGCCCTGGCCGGGTGGACCTGACGGTGGATGTGCCTTTCGCGCGTCCGCGTGGCACGGACCTGCAGTCGACGCCCGAATTCCAGGCCATTGTCCGGCAGTTGCGGCACCGCCTCAACGAGATCAGCTAGGGAGCGGCCGAGCGTGACCGAAACGGCAAGGCCCGCCCCCGCGCAATTCGCCAAGCGCCTGGTGACCATGGACGGCGCATTGCCCTGGATCACGACGCCGATCCTGCTCGGCATCCTGATCCTGATCTGGGACTCCTATGTCCGCTACGCCGGCATCTCGCCATTGATCCTACCGCGCCCTGGTGCAGTGTGGACGGCCTGGATGGAGATGCTGCGCGATCCACGCGCCTGGCACCACACCTGGATGACGGTCTACGCCACGCTGTCCGGCTTCGCCTATGCCTGCGTCATCGGCATCACGCTTGGGGTGCTGATCGCGCGGCTGCGCTGGCTGGAGCTGACGCTGAACCCCTTCATCGTGGCGACGCAGGTGATCCCGAAGGTCGCGCTGGTGCCGCTGTTCGTGCTGTGGTTCGGCTTCGGCGTGACGTCGAAGGTCATCGTCGCGGCGGTGCTCGCCTTCTTCCCGATCCTGACCAACACGGCGATGGGGGTGAAATCCATCGACGAGGGGCATCGCGACGTGATGGTGTCGCTGAACGCCACGCGCTGGCAGGTGTTCCGCCGGCTGGAATTTCCCTCCGCGCTACCCTTCATCATCACGGGCCTCGAGATCGGCATCGTGCTGGCCATCATCGGCGCCGTGGTCGGCGAGTATCTTGGCGGCAATGCCGGGCTGGGGCATCTGTTGATCGCGCGACTCAACGCCTTCGAGACGGACCAGATGTTCGCCGTGCTGATCCACATGTCGATCCTCGGCTTCATCTTCTACTTTGCGATCGGCGCGCTGCGGAAGATGCTGGTGCCCTGGCATGCCTCGGCGCGGCTGCGGGTGTGACGATGACTGCGGAACAGGCACAGATCCTTGCCTCCGTCGACGTCTTCCTGGCGCGGCGCCTGCCGCCGGCGGAGATCCGCCGGCGCGATGCGGCGCATGTGCCGCCCTACGACCTGTTGCCGGAGATGGGCCAGGCTGGGCTTTTCGCCCTCGCCGTGCCGGTGGCGGAAGGCGGACTCGGGGCGGATTGGGCGACGGTGTCACTGGTGCAGGAACGGCTTGGCGAGCACGCCTACATGGCTGCCTCCATCTTCAACCGCGTCGTCGGCTTCGGGCTCGCCTCGGTGCGCGGCTACGGCAGCGCCGCGCAACGCGCCGCGCTGCTGCCGCCGCTGATGGCGGGCGAGGCGTTTTGCGCCCTGGCGCTGACGGAACCGCAGGCGGGCAGCGACGCGGCCGCGATCCGCACGCGCGCGACGCGCCAAGCGGGCGGCTGGCGCCTGAATGGCCGCAAGACCTGGATCAGTGACGCGCGGGAGGCTCGCTGGCTGATCCTGCCCGCGCGCACCGGGCCGGAGAATGAGGGGCCGCGCGGCATCTCCCTTTTCCTGGTGCCGAGCAACTCCCCTGGGATCGACATGACGGGGCTGCCGAAGATCGGCAATAACTGCATGCCCTCCTTCGACATCGGCCTGCAGGATGTCGACCTGCCGGATGACGCGCTGATGGGAGAGGAAGGTCGCGGCTTCACGCAATTGATGGCGACGTTGCATTACTCCCGCGCCTCCATGGCCGCCACTGTCACCGGCGCGGCGGAGGCGGCGCTGCGCATCGCGCTGGCGCATGCGCAGGATCGTGTGCAGTTTGGCCGGCCGATCGGCCAGTTCCAGGCGATCGCGCATCGGCTTGTGGATATGCGCATGCGCGTCGACCAATCGCGCCTCATGGTGCGCCACCTGGCGCGGCTGATCGACAAGGGCGCGCCGTGCCGGCGGGAGGCCGCGCAGGCGAAGGTCATCGCGACGGAAACGCTGCGCGATGTCGCCGATGCGGGTATGCAGATCCTGGCCAGCGCCGGCTATTCGGCGGACAGCGACATGCAGCGCCTGTGGCGCGACTCCCGCCTTTATACCTTCGGCGAAGGGGCCAACGAGGTCCTGCGCGATTCCATCGCGCGCGACCTGGGACTGACGACAAGGGGGACAGCGTGACAGGCATCCGGGCGATCGATGCGGTGGTGAACATCTGGACGCCGGAGGCGCTGGCCGGCCGGCCGGACCGCACCGGCTTCTACACCAGCAAGATGCGCGTGAAGCGCGAGATCTTCGAGGGCATGAGCCTGAAGGACATGATCGCGCGCATGGATGCCGCCGGAATCGAGAAGGCTTTCCTGATCGCGGCAAAGGTCGGTCGGCTCGGTCACCCCGCCTGCTACCACGTGGACTACCGGCTGGTGGCGGATGCGGTGCAGGCGCATCCGGACCGCTTCCACGGCCTCGCCGGCCTGGACCCGACGGAGGGCATGCGCGGCGTGCGTGAGCTGGCCCGCGCCGTGACGGAATACGGCTTCATCGGCGCGCATTTCTACCCGCACTGGTTCGAGCTGCCGCCGGATCATGCGAAGTGGTATCCGTTCTATGCGAAATGCGTCGAACTCGACGTGCCGGTGCAGCTCCAGGTCGGGCAATCCATGGTCTATGACCCGAGCTACCCGCTGCGCTCCGTCGGCCGGCCGATCACCCTGGATGCGGTGGCCTGCGACTTCCCCGAGTTGAAGATCGTGGGCATCCATGTCGGCATCCCCTGGACCGAGGAGATGATCGCGATGGCGTGGAAGCACGCCAACGTCTTCATTGGCTCCGACGCGCACAGCCCGCGCTACTGGCCCGACAGCTTCAAGCACTACATCCGCAGCTACGGACAGGACAAGGTGATCTTCGGCACCGATTTCCCGGTGCTCGATTTCGGCCGCACCATGGCGGAGATCGCGGAGCTCGGCCTGCCCGACACGGTGCTGGAAAAGTTCCTCCGCACCAATGTGCAGCGTCTCTACAAGCTGGACGGCGCCGGCGCATGAACCTGGCCGATGCGCTGGACATCCACGCCCGGGCCCGGCCAAGCCACCCGGCGCTGATCGACGGCGCGCTGACGCTGACCCATGCGGAGTTTGCCGCGCGCGTCCGGCGCATGGCGGCATGGCTGCTCGACCTCGGCCTGCCGCAGGGACGCCCCATCGGCATCTGCCTGCGCGACACGGCGCAGCATGTCGTGGCGCTGTATGGGGTGGCGCGTGCCGGCCTGCCGATCCTGCCGATGGATGTGCGCTGGACGACGGAGGAGCAGCGCAACGTCGCGGAGCATTTCGGTGCCGCCCTGGTGCTGGCGGAACCCGGCTCCCCACCCCTGCCCGGGCTGCGCTGCCAGCCTCCGCAGGAGGCCGGGACGGAGGCCGCGGCCGCCGCCCGCTTCGCCAGCGACCCGGACGCGCCCTTCGTGCTGTCGCTGTCCTCCGGCACCACCGGCCGGCCGAAGGGTCCGCTGATCGCGCACCGGCATTTCCTCGCCCGCTTCCGCACGCACTGGATCAATCTCGGGCTGAATGGCCGCGACCGTTTCGTCTGCGCCACGCCACTGTATTTCGGCGGTGGCCGCACCTTCGCGATGTCCGTACTGTTTTCCGGCGGAACGCTGATCCTGAAGCCACCGCCCTGCACGCCGGAGGATCTGGTGACCTGCGTCGCCGAGCAGGGCGCCACCAGCCTGTTCCTGGTGCCGACGCAGTTCCGCCGCCTGCTCGCGCTGGATGATGCCACTTTGGCCCCGCTGCGGGCGTTGAACCTGCTGTTCTCCTCCGGCGCGCCGCTTTCGCCGGAGGAACGCCTGGCGATCCGAGACCGGCTCTGCCCGCGCTTCTTCGAATACTACGCCAGCACCGAAGGCGGTGGCGTGTCCCTGCTGACACCTGCGGACCTGGCGACGCACGGCGAAACGGTGGGGCGGCCGGTCTTTGCCGTCGAGGTCGAGGTGGTGGATGCCGCGGACCGACCCCTGCCCCCCGGCGAGACCGGCCTGCTGCGCTACCGTGGCCCCGCCTGCGCCACCGCCTATCACCGTGACCCGGAGGCCTCGGCCGAGGCGTTCCGCGAGGGCTGGTTCTACCCGGGCGACCTCGCCTCGCTGGATGTGGAAGGATATGTGACCCTGCGCGGACGGCAGAAGGACATGATCATCCGCGCGGGCATCAACATCCATCCAGGCGATATCGAGGCGACGCTGAACGCGCATCCGGCGGTGGCGGAATGTGCTGTCCTGGCGTGGCCGTCGCCCGAATTCGGCGAGGAAATCGCGGCCTTCGTGAAACTGGCGGAACCCTGCGATCCGGAGGTGCTGCTGGGGTTTGCGCGATCCCGGTTGCCAAGGCCGAAATGGCCGCGCGCGGTCTTCATCGTGGACGATCTGCCCCGCAACAGCGCCGGCAAGGTGCTGAAGCGCGAATTGGCGCCGCGCCTGCCGAAGCTGGCTGGTTGATCCGCTGGCGAAATCCTGCCGCAAGGACTGGTGACATTCTTCCGAGAGACTTCAGCGGCCGTGATCTGAGCCCCAGGCCTGCACGCGCCGTCGGAATCTTCGATGTTCTTCATTGGCTCCGCCGGACGACGCATCATGGGGATTGCGAGCACCGGGGTCCGACCATAGGCTCGCCCTGTATTGATCGGAGCGAGACCTCCCGTGACGAGCGCCCCGGACCGCTATCGCCTCGGCTTTGACATCGGCGGCACCTTCACCGACTTCGTGCTGCTCGATGCGGCGAGTGGCGGCATCACGCTGCACAAGTGCCTGACGACGCCGCAGGATCCGGCGGAAGGAGCGATGGCCGGCATCCGCGCCATCGTCGCACAGGCTGGCATCGACGTCGCCGCGCTGGGTGAGGTGCTGCACGGAACCACGCTCGTCACCAACGCGCTGATCGAGCGGCGTGGTGCCACCACCGGCCTGCTGACGACGCGCGGATTCCGCGACGTGCTCGAACTCGGCATCGAGCAGCGCTACGACATCTACGACCTGTTCCTGCGCTTCCCCGACCCGATCGTGCCGCGCCGGCGACGGATCGAGATCACGGAGCGGATCACCCATGGCGGCGAGGTGGTCGCACCGCTCGACCTCGGGCAGGTGCGGGAGGCGGGGGCGCGGCTGGTGGCGGAAGGCTGCACGGCCATCGCGATCTGCTTCCTGCATGCCTATGCAGATCCGGCGCATGAGCGGGAAGCGGCGGAGGTGCTGCGCGCCTCGTTCCCGACGCTGTCGATCAGCCTTTCCTCGGAGGTGGCGCCGGAAATCCGCGAATACGAGCGCTGCGTCACCACCTGCGCCAATGCCTTCGTGCAGCCGCTGATGGACCGATATCTCGGGCGGTTGATCCGGGAGATGGAGGGGCTCGGCTTCACCGGCACCTTGCGCCTGATGCAATCCGATGGCGGGCTCTGCGCGCCGGAGGTGGCCCGCGCGCTGCCGATCCGCCTACTCGAATCGGGACCGGCGGGCGGCGCGCTGGCGACGGTGCTATTCGCCCGCGCGGCCGGGCTGCCGGATGCGCTGGCCTTCGACATGGGCGGCACCACGGCGAAATCCTGCCTGATCGAGAATGGCCGTGCCGAGGTGGCACCGCTGATGGAAGCCGCGCGGGTGCACCGCTTCAAGCGCGGCTCCGGCCTGCCGATCCGCGCGCCGGTCGTGGACATGATCGAGATCGGCGCCGGTGGCGGTTCCATCGCGCGGGTCGACGAGACCGGGCTCATCAAGGTCGGGCCGCATTCCGCCGGCGCCATGCCCGGCCCCGCCTGCTACGGGCGCGGCGGCACGGAGGCGAGCGTGACCGACGCCAACCTGCTGCTCGGCTACTACGACCCCGGCTTTTTCCTGGGTGGGACGATGGCACTGGATGTCCCGGCGGCCGAGGCGGCGCTGGCGCGGCTCGGCGAGAGGCTCGGCCTGCCGGCGATCGAGGCGGCCTGGGGCGTGCACGCGGTGGTGTGCGAGGCGATGGCCGGCGCCACGCGGGTGCACCTGGTGGAGAAGGGCCGCGATCCGCGGCGCTATGCGATGGTGGCGTTCGGCGGCGCGGGGCCGGCGCATGCGGCGCGGGTGGCGCGGGTGCTCGGCATCACGGATGTGCTGGTGCCGCCGGCCTCCGGTGCGGCCTCGGCACTCGGCTTCCTGGCGGCGCCGCTGGCCTTCGAGCAGTCGCGCAGCCTGATCTCGCCGCTCGGCAAGGATGTGGATTGGGCGGCGATCGGCGCGGCGCTCGCCGGCCTGGAGGACCAGGCGCGCGGCCGCCTGCGCGCTGCCGGCATCGCCGCCGATGCGATGCGGGTGGAACGCGGGGCCGAGATGCGGCTGGTCGGTCAGTTGCACCAGATCACCGTGCCGCTGCCGGAGGGCGCGATGGAGGCCGGCCGCCTCGCGGAGATTCGCGCGCGCTTCATCGAGACCTACCAGCGCCTGTACACCCGCGTGGTCGAGGGCGCCGAGATCGAGCTGTTGTCGCTGCGCGTGCGCGTGGTCTCGCCGGAGCCGGAGATTGCCGTCTCGGGTTCCGTCGGATCCGGCGATGCGGGCGGCGAGGCGTTGAAGGGCCGCCGGCCAGCCTGGTTCGACGGGGCGTTCCACGACACGCCGGTCTATGACCGCTACCGGATGAAGCCAGGTGCGATGGTCGCGGGGCCGGCGATCATCGAGGAGCGCGAGGCGACGACGATCATCGCGCCGGGGGATACGCTGCGGGTCGATGCCGTGATGAACCTGCGCATCACGGTGGGTGCCACCGCGCGGCCGCAGGCGCTGGTGACGCCGGGGATGGCGCTGGAAACCGCGATGGCGCGGATCGAGGCGGACCCGATCGGGCTCGAGATCATGTGGTCCCGGCTGATCTCGATCGTCGAGGAGATGTGGCAGACGGTCTGCCGCACGGCCTATTCGCTGATCATCTCGGAGGCGCAGGACTTCGCCAACGAGATCCTGGACCCGCAGGGCAACCCGCTGGCGCATTCGCCACGCTCCATGCCGTTGTTCAACCTGACGCTGACCCGCTGTGTGAAGGCGCTGCTGGAGCATTTCCCGGTCGGGACGCTGCGACCGGGCGATGTGCTGGTGACCAACGACCCCTGGCTCTGCGCCGGGCATCTGTTCGACATCGCCGTGGTGACGCCGGTGTTCCACCAGGGGCGCGTCGTGGCGCTGATGGGCACGGTCGGGCATGTCAGCGACATCGGCGGCGTCAAGGACCCGCTGAGCGCGCGCGAGATCTACGACGAGGGCGTGCTGATCCCGCCGATGAAGCTGTATGCGGCCGGGGAGCCGGATCGTTCGCTGTTCCGGCTGCTGGCGGCGAACATCCGCAACAGCGACCAGGTGCTGGGCGACGTGGAATCGCTGGTGACCTCCAACGCTCTGGGCGCGCAGCGGCTGGTCGCCTTCATGGAGGAATACGGGCTGGAGGATTTGGCTGCGCTGGCCGCCGTGGTGCAGGGGCGCAGCGAGGCGGCGACGCGGGCCGCGATCCGCGCGGTGCCGGACGGCGTGTATGAGAGCGAGATCGAGAACCGCCCGCTCGGCGAGGTCCTGCGTTATCGCGTGCGCGTCCACAAGCAGGGCGAGACGATCCATGTCGAGCATGTCGAGGCGCCGCCGACGCTGCCGCGCGGCGGGCTGAACTGCACGATGAACGTGACGGCGGCGCATTCCTCTTACCCGCTGAAATGCATGCTGACGCCGGCGGTGCGCGGCAATGCCGGCTGCTATGCACCGATCAGCGTGGTGGCGCCGGAAGGCTCGGCGCTGAACTGCAAGCCGCCGGCGGCGGTGGCCTATCGCACGCGCCTGTCCTGGTTCATCGGGCCGAATCTGTACCGGGCGATGGCGGCGGCGATTCCGGACAAGGTGCAGGCTTTCACGGGTCTGCCCAAATCTTTCGGCTTCTACGGCCGCAACAACCAGGGCCGCGTGGCGTCCGACCATTTCTTCATGGGTGGCGGGCAAGGTGCGTCATCCCGGTCCGACGGAAAGTCCGGGCTGCTGTTCCCGACCTCGGCGGCGAACACGCCGGTGGAACTGCTGGAAAGCCGGATGCCGGTGCTGGTGCTGGAGAAGGGGCTGGTGCCCGATACCGGCGGTGCGGGGCGGCAGCGCGGCGGGCTTGGACAGCGCATGCGGGCGCGGCGGCTGGATGCGGGGGCCGAGCCCATCATGGTCGGGCTGTACCCCGAAGGCTGGGGCCTGAAGCCGGAGGGCCTGTTCGGCGGCCGGCCTGGCGGACCTGGGCGAGGCACGGTGACCGCGTCGGGTGACGCCGCGCCACGCGATGTCGGCACCGGGGAAATGGTCGCACTGGTCGACGCGGGCACCGAGATCGAGGGCCAGATCGCTGGCGGTTCCGGCTTTGGCGAGCCATGGGACCGGGCCATCGAGGCGGTGCAGTCCGATCTTGAAGATGGCTATGTCACCGCCGAGGGTGCGGTGCGAGACTACGGCGTGGTGCTCGGCCCGGACGGGCGCATCGATCCCGCCGCCACGGCAAGGCGGCGTGCGACACGCGAGGCCGACGCGGACAGGGTCATGGCAACAAGCAACGGGGGCTCACAATGATCGAGAACATGTCACGCCGCGGGCTGCTCGGGGGCGCCGCGGCGCTGGCTGCGGCGGTGCCCGGCATCTCCGTCGCCTTCGAGCGCGACGGCAACCGCAAGGTGATGGTCTTCTCGGGCAACCAGGCGGTGCCGGTGCTCGACCCGCATGTGCGCTACGACTGGTCGACCCGCATGATCCAGCAGGGCGTCTATGACGCGCTGCTGAAATACGAGGGCGATCCGCCGGTCATCAAGCCGTGGCTCGCGGAACGGCATGAGGTCTCGGATGACGGCCTGACCTACACCTTCCACCTTGTCGGCAACGCGAAGTTCCACAACGGCGACCCGGTGGATGCGGAGGCGGTGCGGTTCTCCTTCGAGCGCGGGCTGAAGCTGAACGCCGGCATCGCCTGGATGCTGAAGGACTTCCTGAAGCCGGAGAAGATCACGGCGGTGGACGCGCGCACGGTGCGCTTCACCCTGGAACGCGCCTTCTCGCCGTTCCTGTCCTATGTGCCGTGGTGGTACATCGTCAATCCGCGCCAGGTGATGGCGAACCAGGAGGGCGACGATCTCGGCCGCAAGTGGATGACCGAGAACGAGGCGGGGTCCGGCCCCTTCAAGCTGCGCCGGTTCAACGCCAACACGCTGATCCATGTGGATGCCGTGCCTGACTACTGGAAGGGCTGGCCGATGCCGGAGGCCGAGCGGCTGTCCGGCATCATCTACCGCATCATCCGCGAGAGCGCGCCGCGCAAGGCCGCGCTGCAGCGGCGCGAGGCGGATATCATCACCAACCTGACGCCGGACGACATCGACCAGATGGCGCGGCTGCCGGGCGTCGCGATCGAGAACCACAAGGGCTCGACCACCTTCGGCATCAAGTTCAACTGCCAGACCGGGCCGACCGCGGACATCAACCTGCGCAAGGCGATCGCGCACGCCTTCGACTACGAGTCGCTGCTGACCATCCACAACGGCGCGGCGGCGCTGATGACCAGCCCCTTCCCGGCCTCCATGGCCGGGCACATCGACGTGCCCGGCATCCCGCGCAAGGACTTGGAAAAGGCGCGCGAGTACCTGCGCCAGTCCGGCACGCCGAATGGCGGGATCGAGCTGGAATACGTGCATGTGCAGGGTCTGGAGGATCCGCGCCGCATCGGCCTCGCGCTGCTCGACAGCCTGCGCGCGCTCGACATCCGCGTGAACATCGTGGGGCAGCCCTGGACCACCATGGTCAGCCGCGGATCGAAGCCGGACACCTCCCCTGCCATGATGTCGATCTACGTGACGCCGGTCGGCACCGACCCGGACACGGTGGCCTACCAGTACCATCGCTCCTCCTGGGGCCTGTACTACGGCACCTCGCACTACGAAAACGCCGAGGTCACCCGCATGATCGACGAGGCGCGGGGCGAGACGGACCAGGCGAAGCGCATGGCGCTGTATGCCGAGATCCAGCGACGCATCGTCGCCGACCAGCCGGAGATCTTCGGCATGGTGGCGAACCGCATCTGGGCGCGGCGCGACTACGTGCAGGGCTTCAGCTTCAGCCCGGTGCGCTTCACCGGGGAAATCGACCTGTACCCCCTGTGGGTCCAGGGCTGAGCGCGACAGGTGGCAGGCTACATCCTCCGGCGCATCGGCCTCGCGGGGCTGATGCTGTTCGGGCTGGTCTGCCTGACCTTCGTGATTTCCAACGTCGCGCCCGCCGACCCGGCGGCGCTGGCGGCGGGGCCGGATGCGGGGCGGTCGCAGATCGAGCAGGTGCGCCGCGAATACGGCCTCGACCGGCCGCTGCATGAACAGTTCCTGCGTTACGTCGGTGACCTGGCGCAGGGCAATTTCGGGCAGTCGATCGCCACCGGCCGCTCCGTCGGCACCGATCTTTCCCGATATTTCCCGGCAACGCTGGAATTGGTGATCCTGGCGATGGCGCTGGGGGTACTGCTGGGGGTGCCCCTCGGAGTGGTCGCGGCCTTACGGAAGGACCGCGTGGTGGACCACGCGACGCGGATCTTCGCGGTGTCCGGCATCGCCCTGCCGCCCTTCTGGTTCGGGCTGCTGCTGCAATTGGCCTTCGCCACCTGGCTCGGGCTGCTGCCGACCAGCGGGCGCCTTTCGGTGTTCACGGAGCCGGCCGAGCCGATCACCGGGATGCTGCTGGTGGACAGCCTGCTGCGCGGCGATCTGGACCTGTTCGGGGAGGCGCTGTCCTACATCATCCTGCCCGCGATCGTGCTGTCCCTGCCCTGCCTCGCCTCCATCCTGCGGGTCAACCGCAGCGAGATGGTGGAGGCGTTGCGGACGGACTACGTCACCGCGGCCCGTGCGCATGGCGTGACGCCCTGGCGGATCGTCGCCGTGCACGCGCTGAAGAACGCCATGCTGCCGACGCTGGCCATCATCGGGCTGCGCTGGGGCTGGATGATGAGCAGCACGGTGCTGGTGGAGACGGTGTTCGACTGGCCGGGCATCGGGCTCTACGCCGTCAGCTCCGCCATCGCCGGCGACTTCAAGCCGGTGATGGGGGTGACGCTGATCGTCGGGTTGAACTTCATGCTGGCGAACCTGATCGTCGACCTGCTGTACGGCGTGCTCGACCCCCGGCTGCGGCGGGCCTGAGGCGATGGACGCACCCCTCGCCGTCGAGCAGGCCGCCGCCGCGCCGGAGCGCCGCCGGTTGCGGCTGGCGATCTGGCTGCTGACGCGGTCCTTCTCCTCCATGCTCGGGCTGTTCCTGGTGGCGACCATCGTGCTGCTGGCGCTGGCCGGGCCGTGGATCGTGCCCTACCCGGACGATGTCGCCGGTGGCGTCAACCTGGCGAACAAGCTGCAACCGCCCTCCGCCGCCCATTGGCTCGGCACGGACGAGGTGGGCAACGACATCCTGACCCGCGTCATCATCGGCGCGCGGCTGTCGCTGCTGGTCGGCATCGGCATCACGGTGGCGGCGGCGGTGATCGGCGTGCCGCTCGGCATCCTGGCGGGGCTGGCGGGCGGGCGGCTGCGGGAAGTCATCATGCGCTTCACCGACCTGTTCCTGTCGGTGCCGGGGCTGGTGCTGGCCATCGCGCTGGTCGCGGCGCTGGGGCCGGGCATCGAGAATGCCATGATCGCGCTGATCCTGGTGTGGTGGCCGGGCTATGTGCGGCTGGCGGAATCGAAGGCGCTGTCCATCCGCGAGGAACCCTACATCGAGGCGGCCCGCGTCGCCGGCGCCTCGCAGTTCCGGATCCTGCGGCGACACGTGCTGCCGAACAGCATCTCCCCGCTCATCGTGAAGATGAGCATGGATGTTGGGCAGGCGATCCTGGCGGTGGCCTCGCTCGGCTTCATCGGGCTGGGGGCCAAGCCGCCGACGCCGGAGTGGGGCGCGATGATTTCCATCGCGCGCGGCTACCTGCCGGAATGGTGGTGGTACGCGATGGCGCCGGGCGTGTTCATCTACCTCGCCGTGCTCGGCTTCAACCTGCTCGGCGACGGGTTGCGCGACATCCTCGACCCACGGAGCAATCGCGGGTGACGGCGCTGCTGGAGATCCGCGATTACCGACTGGCCTTCGACACCTTCGACGGCACGGCGCAGGTGCTGGACGGCATCGATCTGGGGCTGGAGGCCGGGCAGACGCTCGGCATCGTCGGCGAGACCGGCTGCGGCAAATCCGTGCTGGCGCGCAGCCTGCTCGGCCTCAACCCGGCCCCACCGGCCCGGGTGGTTTCGGGCGAGATCCGCTTCCGCGGGCAGGATCTGCTGCGGCTGCCGGAGCGAGAGATGCGGCGGTTGCGCGGGCGGGCCATCTCCATGGTGTTCCAGGACCCGGCCAGCTACCTGAACCCGTTGCTCGCCATCGGCACGCAGATGGAGGACGCGATCCGTGGCCAGGATGCCGCGGCCGGGGTACGCGCACGGCCGCGCCGGGCGGCGCGGGACAAGGCGGCGGAGTTGCTGGCGGCGGTCAGCCTGCCGGAGCCGGGGCGGCTGCTGGACAGCCACCCGCACCAGCTTTCGGGCGGCATGCGCCAGCGCGTGCTGATCGCGATGGCACTGGCCGGGGAGCCGGCGCTGCTGGTGGCGGATGAACCGACGACGGCGCTGGATGTCACGGTGCAGGCGCAGGTGCTGGCGCTGATCGCGGGGCTGGTGGCGGCGCGCGGGCTGGCGCTGATGCTGATCAGCCACGACCTCGGCGTGGTGGCGGCAAGCTGCGCGCGGGTCGCGGTGATGTATGCCGGCACCGTGGTGGAGGAAGCGCCGACGCAGGCGCTGCTCGCCCACCCGCTGCACCCCTATGCGCGTGGCCTGATCGCCGCCGTGCCGGATCTGGACCGGCCGGAGCGGCGTCCGCAGGGCATCCCCGGCAGCATCCCGAGCCTGCTCACGCCGCCCTCCGGCTGCCGCTTCCACCCGCGCTGCCCCGCCGCGACGGAGATCTGCCGCCGGGAGAAGCCGCTGCCGCGCGCGATCCTGCCCGGCCGCGCCGTCGCCTGCCACCACGCCACGCCATGACCGATCTTCTTCTACGCGCGGAGGGGCTGTCCAAGGCC
This sequence comes from Falsiroseomonas sp. HC035, assembly GCF_050563525.1. Lineage (NCBI taxonomy): Bacteria > Pseudomonadati > Pseudomonadota > Alphaproteobacteria > Acetobacterales > Roseomonadaceae > Falsiroseomonas > Falsiroseomonas sp. HC035. The sequence goes on along the minus strand of NZ_JBNXUN010000012.1, from coordinate 127,757 downwards.
TTCACCAGCAAGGGCGGCGCCTTCCGCCGGCCCAGCCGGGTCCTGGCCGTGGCGGATGTGGACCTCGTCATCGCGCGCGGCGCGGCCCTCGGCGTGGTTGGCGAGAGCGGCTGCGGCAAGTCCACCCTGGCGCGGCTGCTGCTGCGGCTGATCCCTTTGAGCGGCGGGCGCATCGTCTTCGAGGGCCAGGATATCACCACGCTGCGCGAGCCAGCGTTGCGCCCGCTGCGGCGGCGGATGCAGTTGATCCACCAGAACCCCTCCGCCGCGCTGGACCCACGGCTATCCGCCGAGGAGTCGGTGGCGGAGCCGCTTCTGATCCATGGCGTCGCCTCCGGCCGCGCCCTGCGGGATCGGGTCGCCGCGCTGCTGGCCGAGGTGGGTCTGCCGGCGGGCTTCCTGCACCGGTTTCCGCATGAGTTGTCCGGCGGGCAGAAGCAGCGCGTCTGCATCGCCCGCGCGCTGGCGCTGGAGCCCGAACTGCTGGTGCTGGACGAGCCGACCTCGGCGCTCGACGTGTCCGTGCAGGCGCAGATCCTGGATGTGCTGGAGGCGCTGCGCGCACGGCGCGGCCTCGCCTACCTGTTCATCAGCCACAACCTGGCCGTGGTGCGTCAGGTGTGTGAGCGGGTGGCGGTGATGTATCTCGGCCGCATCGTCGAGGAAGGCACGGCGGCGGAGGTGCTCGGCGCGCCGCGTCACCCCTACACGCGCGCCTTGCTGACCGCCGTGCCGCGGCTGGATGCACGTGGCATCAGCCCGGCGGAGGCGGGAGAGCCGCCGAACCCGGCGGCGCCACCCTCCGGCTGTGCCTTCAACCCGCGCTGCGCGATCGCGGTGGAAGCGTGCCGGGCGGAGATGCCGGCGCTGCTCGATGTCGGTGGCGGGCACCTGGTGCGCTGCCCAAGAACCTAGGCGGCAGGCGCCACCGAGAGCCCGGCCACCTTGTGCTGCGCGATGAACTTCGCGACCAGGCCAGAAGCCTTCGCCTCCTCGACGAAATCGTGCAGGAACGCGGCGGCGGCGGTGTTGGCGCGGGCGGTGCCGATGGCCTGCTGCACCGCCATGAAGCGGCCCTCCAGGATGCGCGCGCCCGGCAGGCCCTCGACATCCGTCAGCAGGCGCGGGCGCAGCCCGGCCAGGGCTTCCAGCTTCTGCTCCACGAACAGCGTCAGCGACCCGTCCAGGCTCTCCGCGCGCATCAGCGTGGCGTGCTGGATGTTGCGGTCCAGCCACAGGTCGTAGGCGGCGCGCGCGGCGACGGCGATCCTAACGCCGGGACGATCGACCTCGGCGAGGCTGGTGATGGGCGACCCGGCGGGCACCAGGTAGGTCGCCTCGATCTCGGCATAGGCGGCGGTGAAGGCAATTCTCTCGGCCCGCTGCGGCTCGGCGCCGATCAGCCCGATGTCCCAGGCACCGGTGCCGGCGGCATCCGCCAGCTCGCCCGGCCGCGGATACGGCACGTAGCGCACCGGGACGCCGAGCCGGTCTGCCAGGGCGCGGGCCATGCTGGGGGAGACACCCTCCGGGTCGCCGGATGCGCTGCGGCCGGTGACGAGCAGGAAGTTGCTCAGGTTGATGCCGGCGCGGAGCACACCCGTCGGGGCAAGCTGGGCGAGAATCTCGGGGGACATGGCGTTGGCTCCGTTGGCTGGCGGCGCAGGATGCTTCGTGACGCGGCGTGCCGCCAGCCCCGGTCTTCCCCGCCTGTGCCGCCCGCGCCATAGTCCGACGGCAGCATCGGGATGAACACTGGCCATGGCGGCACTTCCCGTCTTCATCATCGGACAGGCGCCGCGCCACGACCTTGTGGACGAGATCGCCACCGCGGTGCCCGGGCTTCAGGTCGCGCTGCGCGGGGCGCTGGACGGGCTGTCGCGCGCCCAAGTCGCGGACTGCGCGCCGCGCGACGGCGCGGACACGCTGTCCACCGTGCTGCCCTCCGGTGAGGGCATCACCGTCTCCAAGCGCGCCGTGACGCAGCGGCTGCGGGGCCTGCTGGAGGCGGTGCCGGGCGCCGCCCTGCTCGCTTGCACCGGCGCCTTCAAGGGGCTGCCGGAGCGGCCGAGCCTGGTGCAGCCCTCCGCCGTGCTGAATGGGCTGGCGCAGGCGCTGCTGCCGCGCGGGCGGCTCGGCCTGTTCGTGCCGCTGCCGGAGCAGGCCGAGGCGCTGCGCGCGGAACGGGAACGGGAGGGGCTTTCCGTGGCGGTGGTCCCGCTGCGCCCGCATGGGGACGATGCGGCGCGGGAGGTGGCGATGCGGCGGATGGCGGCGGAAGCGCCGGACCTCGTGCTGCTCGACTGCATCTCCTACACCAGGCGCGACAAGGCGGCCGCAGTGGCCGTGCTGTCCTGCCCGGTGCTGCTGTCCGTCGCCGTGGCCGCCCGCGCCGCCGCGTCGCTGCTGCCGGAGGTCTGATGCGCGAACTCTCACTGGACGATATCGAGGCGCTGGCGGTCGGTGCCTGGGTGCTGGGCACGGGCGGCGGTGGGTCGCCCTATCTCGGCCTGCTCAACATGCGGCGCCTATACGCCGAGGGAAAGCGCGTCAGCCTGATGCGGCCGGAAGACTTGGCCGATGATGCGCTGGTCGCCGTCGTCTCCAACATGGGCGCGCCGCTGGTCGGGCAGGAACGCCTGACCGACAGCGAGAATATCGGCCGCGCCGTGACGCTGATGGAGGAGTACCTCGGCCGGTCCTTCGATGCGATCATGAGCGTCGAGATCGGCGGCAACAACGGCGTGCAGTCGCTGATGGCCGCCGCCGAGACTGGCAAGCCGGTGGTCGATGCCGACGCCATGGGCCGCGCCTATCCGGAGGCGCAGATGACAAGCTTCGCGGTCGGCGACCTGAAGCCCTATCCGCTGTCCATGGTCGATCCACGCGGCATCGAGGGCATTGTCGCCAAGGTACCGTCCTGGAAATGGATGGAGCGCCTGTCGCGCAAGATGTGCGTCGAGGTCGGCTCGATCGCCGCCACCTGCAAGGCGCCGCGCAGCGGGGCGGAGGTGAAGCAATGGGGCATCCTGCACACCACCAGCCAGGCTATCACGCTGGGCCAGGCGATCAGGCTTGCGCAAAGGGAACATCGCGACCCGGTGCAGGCGATCCTGGATTGCGAGAAGGGCGTGAGGCTGTTCCGCGGCAAGGTCGCGGATATCGCGCGCCGCACGACGGAAGGCTTCCTGCGCGGAACGGCACGGCTCGATGGGCTCGACGACTGGCGCGGCCATGACTTCGAGATCGCGTTCCAGAACGAGTGGGCCGTGGGCTGGCTGGATGGCGTGCCGCGGGTGATGACGCCGGACCTGATCTGCGTGTTGGACACGGTGAGCGGCGAGGCGATCGGCTCGGAGACGCTGCGCTACGGACAGCGCGTGACGGTCGTGGCGCTGCCGGCGCCGCCGGTGTTCCTGACGCCGCGTGGGCTCGACTTCGTCGGGCCGCGAGCCTTCGGCTACGACCTCGACTTCCGGTCGGTCTTCTCGGAGGTGGTGGCATGAGGCAAAGAGCGGGATCGCGAAACCCGCGGCCGCGGATAGCGGCCGAGGCCCCGAACGGCGCCCACCGCCCGTGCGGCGAGCCAAGCTCCCGCAGGGATCGCCCGGCGCCTGAGGGCACGGCAACATGAGGCGACGCATCGGCATTGATGTCGGCGGCACCAACACGGACGCCGTGCTGCTGGAGGATGACCGCGTCCTGCACGCGATGAAGACGCCGACCACGGCGGATGTGCTGACCGGTGTCCGGATCGCGCTGCTCGATGTGGCGCGTGCCATGGGCGCTGGCGGCGTGCAGGCGGTAATGATCGGGACGACGCATTTCGTGAACGCTGTGGTGCAGCGGCGCGACCTGGCGCCGGTCGGCGCGCTGCGGATCGGTCTGCCCGCGGCGAAGTCCCTGCCCCCGTTCTGCGACTGGCCGCCGGACCTGGCCGCCATCGTGCGCGGGCAGGTGCACATGGTCGAAGGCGGCCATGACTTCGATGGCCGCCCGATCATGCCGCTGGACGAGACGGCGGTGCAGGCCGCCGCGCGGGCGATGCTGGCGGGCGGCATCGGCTGCGTCGCCGTCAGCAGCGTGTTCTCGCCGCTCGACCCCGGCATGGAGCGGCGCGCTGCCGAGATCCTGCAGGCGGAGATGCCGGATGCCGCCATCACGCTGTCGCACGACCTCGGGCGCATCGGGTTGCTGGAGCGGGAGAATGTCGCGCTGCTGAACGCCTGCCTGGCACCGCTCGCCCGGCACACCATCGCGGCGTTCGAGGAGGCGTTGCGCCAGGCGGGCATCGTGGCGCCGCTGTTCATCACGCAGAACGACGGCACCGTGATCCGCGCCGAACTCGCCGCGCGCTTCCCGGTGCTATCCTTCGCCTCTGGCCCGACCAACTCCATGCGCGGCGCCGCCTTCCTGACCGGGGTGCAGGACGCGCTGGTGGTGGATGTTGGCGGCACCACCAGCGATGTCGGCGCGCTCAAGGGCGGCTTCCCGCGGGAGGCGAATGCGGTGGTGCAGGTCGGCGGCGTCCGCACGCTGTTTCGCATGCCGGATCTGCTGTCCATCGGGCTCGGCGGCGGGTCGCATGTCGAGTCGGATGACGCGGGCCGCATCCGCATCGGCCCGCGCAGCGTCGGCTTCCGCCTGCCGGAACTGGCGCGGATCTTCGGTGGGCCGCAACTGACCACCAGCGATATCGCCGTGCGCGCGGGCCTTCTCGGTCTGGGCGATGCCGCGCAGGTGGAGGATGTCGCACTTGGCTTTGCCAAGGCCACCTTGGCCGAGGCCGCGCGGATGCTGGAGGAGACGATCGATCGCATGAAGACCGATGCGGCGCCGGTGCCGCTGCTCGCGGTCGGCGGCGGCGCCTTCCTGGTGCCGGACCGGCTGCAGGGCGTGTCGGAGGTGCTGCGCCCGGCCCATGCCGCCGTTGCCAATGCTGTCGGTGCCGCCATCGCGCTGGTCAGCGGCGAGGCCGACCAGGTCTTCCAGGGCATGACCCGTGCGGAGGCGATGGCGGAGGCGGAGCGCATCGCCCGCAGCCGCGCTGTCGAGGCCGGCGCGGAGGCCGCGACGCTGGCGCTGGTCGATGTCGAGGACCTGCCGATCGCCTACCTGCCCGGCGGCGCGCTGCGGGTGCGTGCCCGGGTGGTGGGAGAGATCGCCGAGACCAGCCGAACGCCACGACCGGCACCTTGAGGCAAAGCTTGGGACGAAGTCCGAACCTGCGGTAGACTTCAACCCCTGTAGCAGTTCAGTACATCTGAATTCGGGATAGGCGGCACATTGGTCGGCGCCGCAGGGGGCATGCGCCGGGTAGCGGGAGAACGGCGACCGCGGCGATCATGTTCCGGCAAGCGACCAAACACCCGGATGCGACGCCGGACCTGCCGGGGCACCTCATCCACTGGCCCGGCCGTGGCCTTGCCACCGAGGCTGACCCTGGCCCCCTGCCCCGCAACGGGCTTCGCGAACCGGTCCATCCCGGCAGACGTCATGCCTTGCGGTCGGCTACTCCGATGCCGTCCTGCGCAAGCCTGGATCAGCGCTGCGTGCGGCCGGCTTGCACGCCCTGCTCGAAGGCGCGATCACGTGCGCGGACATGCCGGTCGTAGACGAAGCCACCGCCGGCGCCCAGCCCCGCCCCTGTCGCAGCGCCAAGTCCGGCATTGCCCGAGAAGGAGCCGACCAACGCGCCCGCGCCGGCGCCTGCCAGGCCGCCGGTCATGGCGCGCTGCGCGCCCGGATCGAGATCAGCGCAGGCCGCGAGGCTGAGTAGCGCGACGCCACTCATCGACAGGGAAAGCTTGCGCCTCATTGGCGTGTCCTTTGTGACGCGGGTTGCGTGGCTGCAGGCGTGGGGCAGGGAAAGGCACTACTGGCCCATCGCATCACGCCATCGATGGCACGATCCCCGGCATATCGAGGGTTTCCGCGCGACCAGGCGACGAAGGCGGCCTGCGCCTGCTCCACTGTCGGTGTGACCTCGCCCAGGCAGAACATGGGCGTCAGGCCGCCGCGCGCGGTGCTGGCCTCATGGTACTGCCCCGCTCCGACAAGGAAGCCACGGCAATACGCAATCGCCGCCGCATCGGACGACGCGCATAGTTCGGTCAGCGGGCCCGTCGCGATCGGGCCTGTCTGTGCGGCGGCCACTCCGCCGGCGACTGCCGCCAGCATCATGCCTGCGATCAATCTTCTCATCGGATCCAGGTCCTCCCGTCCCCATCGCTCACCGTGGGCGGCGTGACCGAGCTTCACCGCACGAGGCCGATCGGCACATCGGCAGGAGATCGCGGCAATATGCGCGGCGTCCCCGCCGCCATGTTCAGAAGCGTGCGGCCAGGCTGAGGGAGCCGAATTGCGAACCCTCCCGTTGCGTCTCGAACTCCTTGCTGCGCAGCGTGTAGGTGAAGGTCAGGCGCGCCAGCGGAAGCATCACGGCAAAGCCGAGACTCGCATCGCCGACCAGCGTTACCCGCGCCACGCTACGGCTGTCGCGCCAGGTGTTGCCGTCCAGCGTGATGTCGCGCGCGACGGCACGGCCCTCGACCGCCGCGAAGCCGTACCAGCCCCAGCGTTCCGTCGGCTGGAAGAACACGGATCCGGCCGAAACAGGCCGGGCGCGCGGCGGGCCGAAATCCGCCTCCAGTTCGGTGCCGACTCGCAACAGCAGCCCGGCGGCCGCATAGGTCTGCACATTGCCGAGGCTGGCTGCCAAGCTCGGCACGAAGCCATACTGCAGCCCGGTCTCGCCGAGCGGTTGGTTCAGACGCCACTGCCGGTTCAGCACCAGGTTGAGGCCCGGCTCATCCTTGATCTGCGCATCCCAGCCCAGGGCGCGGTCGATGTTCAGCAGGTCGTGCGTGTTGTTCTGCACCTGCTCGCCCAACGCAGCGGGCCCGACCACGCCGAGCTGCAGTTCCAGGCTGCCCAACTCCCGCGGCGTGTAGGACGTCAACGTTACCGCGCCGTAGAGCCACCCGGCATAGGGCCGATCGTTCGGATCGGGATTGCGCGCCAGGGTGTCCTCCGGCGTGAACTTCTTCTGCCCGACGGCCAGACCCCAGCGGGCGATGCCACCGGTCGGGAACAGCAGCGAGGGCCGGTCCGTCAGCGCCGCCAGCCAGTCCGGCGGGTTGTAGGACGGCGAGACCCAGCCGAACAGGAACCCGTTGGTGTAAAAGCGGTCCCGGCCCGAGAAGGTGTCGTTCTCGAGCAGGAAGATCCAGGTGGCCGCCGGGTCCGTCGTGCGCACCGGCGGGGTTTGCGCGGCGGCAGGCAGGGCGGCCAATGCGGCGGCAACGCAAGCAGCAGTCAGGGCGATTTGGCCCATCGCTCAGAAGCGCCAGACGAGAGGCACGAGGAAGACGCCGACGATGAAAAACCAGATCATCATCGGCAGGCCGAATTTCCAGTATTCGCCGAAGGCGTAGCCGCCGGGGCGCATGACCATCAGGTTTGTCGGCGTCGCGATCGGCGTCAGGAAGGCGGCCGCCGCGGCCACGGCGATGGTCATCAGCACTGGCAGCGGGGAGACGCCCATTGCCGCGGCCGCGGCGATGCCGACGGGAATGATGATCAGCGCCGTCGCCGTGTTGCTGATCAACTGGCCGAGCACGGCGGTCAGAACGAACAGCCCCGCGAGCAGGATGGTGGGGCTGCCGCCGGCGGCCATCGCCACCAGCCCGTCCGCCATCAGCTCCGCAGCGCCGGTCTGCACCATGGCGGTGGACAGCGGCATCATGGCTGCGACCAGGATCACCGTGGTCCAGTCGATGGCGCGGTAGCACTGCTCGACGTTCAGGATGCGAAGCAGCACCAGCGTGAAGGCGCCCAGCATTCCAGCGACCGCCGCCGGCACCAGACCGGTGGCCAGGCAGAACACCATCGCGGCGAGCACGCCGATGGCACCCCAGGCCCCGGCACCCAACGGCACGGCCTGCCGGCGCACGAGTTCAGGCGAATTCACCACCAGCACCTGCGGGTCCGCAAGCCGGACGTCGAGCGCCTTCCAGCTTCCCTGCAGAAGCATCGTGTCGCCCGCCTGCAGCGTCACCGGCTCCGACCCGGCATCGACGCCACCGCGCTGGATGGCGATGACGACAAGGTCGCCGCTCTCAGTGACCATGCCTGGGAAGGCGGTCTGGCCGATCATCGCCGAGCGCGGTGGGATCATCACCTCGGCCAGGCCCGAGTGGCGGTTGAAAAGGCTGTCACGCAACTCCACGTCGCTGTTCTCAAGCCGAAAGGCTAGGTGCTTCGAGGCGGCAAGCCGCGCTGCCTCGTCGCCCTCGCCGGAGACGAGCAGGAAGTCGCCTTCGGACATCGTCTCGCGCTTCAGGCGCTCGCCGGTCTTCCGTCATGGATCGCGACCAGGCGCAGACCCTCCCACGAGTGAACCTGGAGCACCGAGGGCGGCTGTCCGGCCAGCGGCGAGCTGGCGCGCAGCCGCAGCCGGAACAGTCCCTTCTGCAGCCCGTACTGCTCGACCAGCGTCGTCGCGTGGCGGCCGAAATCGACGCTCATCGTCTCTCCCGCCCGATGCGGCAGCAGCTTTTCGCCGAACAGCACGGTGATGGCCATGGTGCCCAGCAGCAGCGGGATGCCGACGATGGTGAACTCGAAGAAGCCGATGGCGCGCATGCCAGCATCGGCCGCGGCCTCGCTGACCAGCACGTTCACCGGCGTGCCGGTCAGCGCGAGCATCGAACCGGCATGCGCCGAGAACACCAGCGGCATGAGCAACTGGGAGGGCTTCCGCCGCAGCCGCAGCGCCATCACCATCACCACCGGCAGCAGGGCGGCGACCGCACCGTTGACGCTGATCAGCGCGGTCAGCACCGCCACGAGCAGGGAGATCAGCACCAGGAGCCGCGTGCGGCTTTCCTCACCGGCGCCACGGATCAGCATCTGCCCGGCCCAGGCGGTGACGCCGGTTCGGTCCAGCGCGGCGCTGATGACGAACAGCGTAGCGATGAACATCACCGCCGGATCGCCGAAGCCGGATAGCGCCTGGTTCAGCGTGACCAGACCGGTGGCGTACAGTGCGAGCCCGACGCTCATGGCCACGATGATGACCGGAATGCGGTTCCAGACGAAGAGGACGATCGCCGCCAGGATGATGGCGGCCATGAGGGTGATGTCACTCATCCTCTACAGGCCCCACGGCAGGCCGAGGAGGTACCAGGCCGCCAGCAGCATGGTCCACACCAGGGAGATCGCGATGACGTAGGGCAGCATCAGCGCGATCACGGTGCCGACGCCGGCATCCTTCTGGTACTTGATGGCGAAGGTGACGATCATGGCAAAGTAGGCGTTCAGCGGCGTGATGGAGTTCATCGGGCTGTCACCCACGCGGTAGGCGGCGAGGACGGTTTCGGGCTCGACGCCGAGTTGCATCAGCAGCGGCACGAACACCGGCGCGAAGATGGCCCATTTGGCGATCGCCGCGGTGATGATGAGGTCGATGCCGAAGACGGCGATGACGAAGCCGATCAGCAGCACGACGGTGGGCAGGTTGAGTCCGCCGAGGAACTCCGCGAGCGAAACCGCCGCGAGGGTGGCCATGTTCGAGTAGTTGAAGATCGCGATGAACTGGCTGATCACCAGCAGCAACAGGATCAGGCCTGCCAGGGCGCCGATCGATTTCTGGATGGCGGCGATGGCTTCCGCCGCGCTGCGCATGGTCCCCGCTGCACGGCCATAGGCGATGCCGCAGACCAGGAAAATCAGCGCGATGGAGACGATCAGGCTGCCCATGAAGGGCGAGGCACCGATGATGGCACCGGTATCCGGGTTGCGCAGCGGCGCGCCGGGCGGAAGCACCAGCAACCCAATGAAGGCCAGCACGCCGAAAAGGCCGAGGCCCGCGGCGCGGAGAGCTTTGTATTCGTCGTCCGACAGCACATTCTCGCCCGGAACCGTGTAGTCCCCCGTATAGGCACCGAGGCGCGGCTCGATCACGCGTTCCGTGATCAGCGCGATCAGCACCGTCAGCATGGCGACGGAGGCGATGGAGAACCACAGGTTGGCAGCGAGGTCGATCGACGCGGTCGGACTTACCAGGCGGGCCGCATCGTTGGTGATTTCTGTCAGGATGCCGTCCACGGGCACGATCAGGACGTTGACCATGAAAGCCGAGGCCACGGCGGCGAAACCCATGGCAAGCCCCGCGAGCGGATGGCGCCCGACGCTGAGGAAGGCCGCGGCCGCGAGGGGGATCAGCACGAGGTAGCCGGCATCCGCGGCGATCGAGGAGACGATGCCCACGAAGACCAGGATGTAGGTCAACGCCCGTGGCGGTGCGACGATCACGAGCTTGCGGATGAGCGCCTTCACGAGGCCCGATTCCTCCGCCACGCCGACGCCGACCATCGCCACGATGATGACGCCGACGGCGTTGAAGCCCATGAAGTTCGGTACCACTCCGGTGAACATGAAGCGAATGCCGTCGATGGTCAGCAGGCTGCGCGCGGCCGTCGTCGCCGGCTCGATGTCCCCGGTGGCCGGGTTGTAGGCCTGGTAGGTGACCCGGGCGCCGAAGGCCGCAAGCAGCGCCGACAGGACCACCACGAAGATGATGAGGTAGACGAAGATCATCACCGGATGCGGCACGCGGTTGCCGATGCGCTCCACGGTATCAAGCAGGCGCTGCATCACGGTCTTCGCCTCCAGCGCCGCTGGCGGAGGGTGGATCGCGCTCATGCCGCCAGTGCTCCCAGGATGCGCGCCCAGGAGCGGATGCCCTTCTGGAAGCTGACCAGGTTGTACTTCTCGTTCGGGCTGTGGATACGGTCATCCTCCAGCCCGAAGCCCGCCAGCACGACATCCATGCCGAGCGACGTCTTCAGCATGTGCGTCACGGGGATGGAGCCGCCGGAGCCGATGAACACGGCGGGCTTGCCCCATTCATCGCTCAGCGCCTTGCGCGCCTTGGCAAAGGCAGGATCGGTATCGGGAAAGCGAATCGCGCGGCCGGATCCGTGCTCGATGAACTCCGCGCGGCAGTCGGCAGGCAAGCGCGCGCGGACATGGGCGCGGAAGGCTTCGCGGATGCGGTGCGGGTCCTGGTCGAACACGAGGCGGAACGAGATCTTGGCGGAGGCCACAGCGGGGATCACGGTCTTGAAGCCATCGCCCTGATAGCCGCCCCCCATGCCGTTGATCTCGCAGGTCGGACGGGACCAGACCATCTCAAGGGCGTCGCGGCCTTTTTCACCCGCCGGCACCGAAAGCCCGATGGCGCCCAGGAACTGCTCGGCGGTGAAGCCGAGCGTGCTCCACTGCTCGCGCAGTTGCGCCGGCAGTTCCGGCACGCTGTCGTAGAAGCCGGGCAGCGTGACGCGGCCCTGTTCGTCGTACAGCTCCGCGAGGATCTTCGCGAGGATCCTGTTCGGGTTGGCCGCGGCCATACCGTAGAAGCCGGAATGCAGGTCGCGGTCGGCGGCGTGGATGATCACCTCCTCGCCGCACAGGCCGCGCAGCATAGTGACGATGGCGGGTGTTTGCGCATCCCACATGTTGGTGTCGCAGATCAGCCCGATGTCGGCCCGAAGCTCGGCCTGGTTGGCATCGAGGAAGGCCGGCAGGTTGACGCCGCCCGATTCCTCCTCGCCCTCCAGCAGGATCGTCACCGAGACGGGCAGCTTGCCCGTCGCCGCCTTCCAGGCGCGGCAGGCCTCGACGAAGGCCATCAACTGTCCCTTGTCGTCGGCGCTGCCGCGGCCGCGGATCACCTTCGTTCCGTCCTCCAGCGTCTCGACCACCGGATCGAACGGATCGCGATCCCACAGCTCCAGCGGGTCCACGGGCTGTACGTCGTAATGGCCGTAGAACAACGCGGAGGGGCCGCCGGCGCCGCGGTTGTGTGCGACGACGATCGGGTGGCCGGGCGTTGGGCGCGCCGAGGCATCAAAGCCGATGGATCGCAGATCCTCTGCGTGCCATTCGGCATTCGCGGCGCATTCACGGGCGAAGGCGGGGTCCGTGGAGATGGACTTGATGCGCAGGACGGCAAAAAGGCGTTCCAGGGCGCCGTCCATGTCACGATCAATCTGCGCCAGCACGCGGTCGAGTTCGCTCATGGATGTCCTGCCTGCCGTTGTGGCGGCCGGGGGCGCCTGTCGCGTCACCAGGTCCTGCCGGTAGGGTCACGTTAGAGACGTGCTGAGCATCGTCCCACGGCGACACGTCCCGCCGCTGTGCCCTCCGTCCGCCGCGACTGCGCGGCTTTGCGGATCATGCGGCGCCTCGCTCGGCCTCGGCACCAGCCAGCGCCGTGCGCAGCAGGTCCTCCTTGGTCTCGTCGAAGGAGCTGCTCATGATCCGTCCGCCCATGCCACGGAGCCCTTCCATCACGCGTTCGGCGGTCATCTTCCGCACCAGAAGGAACAGGGCGGCTTCGCCCGCGTCCAGCGTCTGCGCCACCTCCTTCATGAAGGTGTCGTTGATGCCGACATCGCTCAGGCGGCCGGCCACGGCGCCCGTCGCGGCGCCGAGCGCGGCGCCGGCCAGCGGATTCAGGAACAGCAGGCCGATCAGGGAGCCCCAGAGCGCGCCGCTGGCCGCACCCGTCGCGGTTGGCTGGAGGATCTGGTTGAGCTTGATGCTGCCATCCGGCCGGCGCAGGGCTACGGCGGCATCGCCGACCGCGATCAGGTATTCGCGCTGCATGGCGAGGATGCGCGCGCGCGCCTCCTCCGCCTGGGGCTCGGGCCGGCAGCGCCGTGAGTCCGGCAAAGCGGGCAAAGGCGGTGATGCCGACCATGGGGGAGATCAAAACGAGCCGGTCCGCCCGAGGCAGTCCCTGGTTCTCCAGGGCATCCAGCGCATGCTTCAGCGCCAGCGCCGCACCCGTGGAAAAGCCCACCAGATGCAACGGCCGATCCGGGCCGGCGCGGGCGCGCGCCTCGCGCATGGCAAGCCGCGTGGCGGCCAGCCAATCCTCCCATGTCACCTGCGTGAGGGCCGCCGGCACCGTGCCATGCGACGGCAACCTGATGCCAACGGCGACCCAGCCGTGGCGGTGGTAGAGCGCCCCGACGTGGCGCAGGCTGTAGGGTGAATCCGTCAGGCCATGCAGAAGAACCACGGCGCCACGTATCTCGCCCTCGGGCTGCAGCACGAAGGACCGGTTCCAGTCCCGCGCCATCCGCGCGGGATGCAGCGGGCTACCGTCAAAGTAGCGGTTGGCCGCGATCCGGTCCTCCGGCTCCAGCGCCTCCGTCACCTCCCGGCGGACCGTCCCGAAGGCCGCGGCCTCGGCGGCGAGCCAGCCAGCCCAGTCGGCGCCATCGATCGCCTCGGCGCGCAACTCCTCCGGCACCACCAGGTGCCAGGGCGCGAGGGGCGGGCCACGCTCGGTATCCCATATGCGCAGGATCAGCAGCGCGACCAGCAGCGTGGCCGCCAGAAGCACGATCCGCGTCGGCAGGCGCCGCATCCATCCGGGCATGCCCGTCACCCATCCTGGCTGGGATGGCGGCCGTATCGTGCGAGCAGGCTCATCGTTCGGCGGCCAGGGTTGCCGGCGCGGTGCGCGAGGCGGTGGGCGAGGTGGTGACAAGCGGTGGCGCGGTGGCCCAGGCTGTGCCGTGGAGACCGGCGGCACGGCCGTATTCGAAAAGCGCCTTCATGAAGTCGGGGTCGAACGGCCCACTACGCGGTGCCGTGAAGTCGGTGCCGATGTAGGCCACGCGAAATCCGAGCCCGTCGCGCACCGCCGTCAGGTAGATCCGGTTGATGTCATTGATGCCGCTGAAATGCAGGAGGGTGGAGGCGGATCGGCCCGTGATGCTGAGCACCCCGCGGGCGACGGTCGCACCTTCCAGGTCGATGCGTCCGTTGCGCACGACATGGATCGTCCGTCGCGGCGATGCCGACCTTTCGCGATCCAGATCGCGCAGCTGTACCGACGGCGGATAGAAAAATACCTGCACGGAGGCGCCGCCATCCACATGCATCTCCTGGTAGGCGCGCCCCTCGTGGTTGATGTTGACCAGCACCGGTGGGAACGCGCCCGGGATGGAGGCCGAGGCCAGCAGGATGCGGCGGAACAGGTCCAGCGCCCCGGGCTGGCCGCTCGCCGCGATGGCGCCGATGTTCCAGACCACCGGTCGTTGCAGGTCGAGATTGGTCGTGCCGATCAGCAGCAGGCGCCCGCGTGCGTATTCGCCGGCGATCGAGCGGAGCATCGCCTCGTCGGCATACCGCTCGATCATGCGGAAAAGCGGTGATGTATCGGCGACCGCCTCGCCGAACACCAGCGAGAATGCGGTGGCAAGCCACCCGCCGAAACGCAGCACGTCGGCTTGGCCTGCGGGGGTGAAGACCTCGCGAAGCTGTGCGTCGTAGGCAGGGCCCAGGAAGGCGAAGGGCGCGATCAGGGCGCCGGCGGAGATGCCGGTGACGACGGTGAAGACAGGCCGGTTGCCGGCCTCTGTCCAGCCGTTCATCAGCCCGGCGCCGAAGGCACCATTGTCGCCTCCGCCGGACAGCGCGAGGAAATGCGCTTCCGCCGGCCCCACGCGTTGCGCGCCCTGCGCCGCGCGGCCACGCTCGGCCATCAGCCTGCCTTCGCGGCTGAGCGCATCGGGCGGGCCGTCCGGCCAGAAACGCGCATTGGGGATGCCCAGCACAGGCAGGTCCGTCGTCATGCTGGACGGTGGCGGATCGAGCCGAAGGATGCTCGTGCAACCGCCGAGGAGGCTTGCTGTCAGGATCGAGAGGACGACGAGCGCCCTTCCGTGCGTCAGGCCCGCTTTGAGACCGCGCCAAGCCATGAGGCTGTCCCGCATCAGTCCGGGGCCATCCCGCCGCGGCGGGGGTGGCTTGCGAGGTCATCCCAAGCCAGGTCCGCCGTCCGGTCGAGTGGCCCTGCAGACAGTTTCCAGCCCCGCATCATTGGGGCGCCGTGGCAAGCATGAGGGCGATGGAGCAGATCACTGTCGTTCCTCCAAGATCAACGGTGGCTCCCGCAGCGAATCTGGCATGGCGCCTGCCAGGCGCGGGTCACGACAAGCCGCGGCAGGGGCTACCGTGTTGCTCCTGGCCCTGGTTCCGCCAGTTGCCGCCGGACCCGGACCAATTCCGCTAGAGCCACTCCGCTACCGCCGGGCCGCCAGGCTCGTGGCAGTCGATCCGGCCTCCTGCAGCCAAATCTTGAACTCCTCGGTGGATCCTCGTGTTGCAGCTTCGCCAGCCGGCACGGCGACGCCTCGACATGGGCCAGGTGATTCCGAGATCCACTGGAGCCTGAACGATGCGACCGGATTCGACTGGGGCTTGCGCCGGCACGTTTCCTGGCGGGAAGCTACACGGACCTGCCTGGCGGGAACAATTGGCACCAGGTGTCATCGCTGTGGCCGGAATCCCAAGCGCGGCGAAAGCTCGCCACGGGCCATCGGGTTCGGGTCACCATCCGGCCTGCCATGCCTGCCGCCGTCTTGAGGCTGCCGGCAGTCCCTTGCGCCCGAACCTTCGCCTCGACGGCGCTGCTGCCGCTGCCAAGTCGGAGCGGCAGGCCGATCGTGCCTCCTGAGCCGACTGTCCGGACGCACGTTGCCGCCGTGCCCGCTGCACCGCCGCCGATCTCAGCGCATCTGACCAACGCCGACGGCGCCCCCGACCGAAGAGCCGCGATAGGTATGAGGCCCAGTCGCAAGAGGTGCCGGCGCCACGCTCGCACACCTTGGCAGCCCTGTTGACATCGGCCCGAATCGGCCCTCTGCTGACGTCGAGTGGCGACTGCGCGGCACGGCCTAAGTGGTTGTGCCCGCGGCGATGATCGTGAGAGTCAGATTTTCCTTCAGGCCCGCCGGGACTCGAGATCGACACGGTTTTGAAAAGCGCGCCACGGTCGCCGATGCCGTGCTACCGCCTGATCCATCCGGCCCTTGGACCTGTCGCATCCACCCAAGCCCCGACAAATAACGGGGAGCCTCCAGGGAGAACGTCGATGCCGTCACCGTTCCAGCTGACCCGCCGCAAGGCGCTAGCCGCAGGCTTCGGGTCAGTGCTGCTTCCCGCTTCTCTCTCGGCCCAGGCGCCGGCGCAGCGCCCCAACGAGCTCAAGATCGGCGTCACCACCTTTCTCTCGGGCCCCGCCTCCGTGTTCGGTGTGCCAGGGCGCAACGCGGCCGAGATGCTGGCAGAGGAAATCAACCGCGAAGGCGGCATCGGCGGCGTGCCGGTGCGCCTGTTCTTCGTGGACGAAGCGCCCGGCATCGACCATCTGGTCGGGGAGTTCCGACGCCTAGTGCAGAACGAACGGGTGGACGTGATGTTCGCCTCGATCTCCTCGGGCTCCTGCCTGGCCTGCACCCCGCTCGGCGAGGAACTGCGGAAGGTGACGCTGCTGTGGGACTGCGGCACGCAGCGCATCTTCGAGGAGCGACGCTACCAGTACGCCTTCCGCACCCAAGCCAATGCGACGCCCGAGATCCTGGCGCCGCTGCTCTACCTGATGAAGACAAAGCCCGACTTTCGTACCGTCGCCGTGCTGAATCAGGACTACGCATGGGGCCGCGACTCCTGGGAGATCTGGAAGACCGCGATGGACGCGCTGAAGCCGGGGACGCGCGTCGTCGCGGAACTCTTCCCGCGCTTCGGCGCGACGGACTTCTCGGCGGAGGTGACACGCCTGCTGGCTCTGCGGCCGGACGTGATCCTCAGCACGAGTTGGGGCGGCGAACTCGACACCTTTATTCGCCAGGCGGCCGAGCGGCGACTGTTCGAGCGTTCGACCTTTGTGCTGCCGCTGGCCGAGTCCTCGCTCGAGCGCGTCGGGCGCAGCCTGCCTGCCGGGCACATCGTCGGCAGCCGCGGCGACCATTGGCACCAGCACCCGCGCCCGGCGAATCCGCAGGCCCTACAGCGCTTCGTGGAGAATTACCGGCGCCGCGCCGACGCCTACCCGATCTACCCGACCTACCACATGGCGCAGGCCTTCAGCGCGCTACGCGCGGCCCATGCGAAGGCGATGCAGGCGAATGGCGGCAACTGGCCATCCGATGCGCAGCTCGCGGCCGCCTTCCCTGGCCTCGAGTTCGATAGCCCGACCTCGCGCATGCGCATCCGCGAGGACGGCCAGGGCCTGGAGCCGCAGCTCATCGGCACCACCGTCCATACGGACCGCTTCCCCTTCGCGGTGATGGACAACATGGTGATCTTCCCGCCCGACCTGGTCACCACGCCGGCCGGCCAGAACAGCGTCGCCTGGCTGCGCACGCTGACCCCGGACATGGTGAGCCGGGTCCCCGATCCGATCCGGGCCGGCGGCTGACCGCGGAAGGCTGGCGCCTCGGTGAGTAACTGGTTCACGGAAAACGGGCCGCTGCTCGGCCTCGCGCTGCTGGACGGCGTCGCGAGCGCCGCGCTGATCTTCATGGTGGCGGTCGGGCTCAACCTGGTGTTCGGCGTGCTCCGCGTGCTGAACGTGGCACACGGCAGCCTGTTCGCGATCGGGGCCTACGCGGCGGCCTCGGTCGGCTTCTTCGCGGCCTCGGCGGGCCTGCCGGCCTGGGCCTCCCTCCCCGCCCTCCTGTTCGCTGCGATGCTGGTGGGCCTCGTGCTCGGGCCGTTGATCGAGCGGCTGCTGCTGCGGCGCATCTACGACGAGGAGCCGGTGCTGCAGCTTCTCGTCACCTTCGCGCTCTTCATGATCCTCGAGGATGCGCAGAAGCTCGTCTGGGGCGTGCAGCCAGTCTCCTTCAGCACGCCCGTCTCGCTGATGGGCACCGTGGACGTGCCCTTCGGCACCGACGTCATCCCCTACAACACCTACCAGGTCATCCTACTGCCGGCCGTGGCGGTCGCGACCCTGGTGGGGCTCGCGATCTTCCTGCGGCGCACGCTGACCGGACGCGTCATCCTGGCTGTTACCATAGACCGCGAGGCGGCGACCGCGATGGGGATCGACGCGCGGAAGGTGTTCCTGCTGACCTTCACCTTCGGCGCAATGCTGGCAGCCCTGGGTGGCGCGCTCTCCACGCCAACATCGTCCCTTGTGCCGGGCATCGGCGCCTCCACCATCGTGCTGTCCTTCGCGGTGGTGGCGACGGCCGGCCTCGGCCAGATCGAGGGCGCGGCGCTGACGGCGCTGATGATCGGCATCGGCCGGTCCATCGCGGTGACGTTCTATCCCGAACTCGAGGTGGTGGTGCCCTACATCATCATGGTCGCGGTGCTGCTGGTGCGGCCGCAGGGCCTGTTCGGCGTGGTGGAGACACGGCGCGTATGACCCTCCGCCGGATCGAGCTGCTGCTTGCCCTCCTCGGCGCCGGCGCGCTGGTCCTGGCGGCCATGGCGACGCCCTGGCTGAAATTCGTGCTGACGATCGCGCTTGCGAAGGGCATCGCGGTGCTCGGCATCATGCTGCTGCTGCGCGCGGGCCAGGTGAGTTTCGGCCACGCGCTCTACGTCGCGCTCGGCGCCTATGCCGTCGCCTTCCTGGCGCCCGTGCTGCCCGATGCCGCGCTGCTGCTGCCGGCGGCCGCGCTCACGACGACCATCGTCGGCACCCTCATCGGCCTGTTCGTGTCGCGCTACCGCGAGATTTTTTTCGGCATGCTCAACCTGGCCTTGAGCATGGTGTTCTACTCGATGCTGGAGAAGTTCTACCACTACACCAAGGGCACCGACGGGATCCGCGTGCCGCCGCTGACGGTGGCCGGCCTGGAGCTCGACCGAGTGACCCATGAATGGACGATCTTCGGCATCGCACTGGCGCTGGCCTTCGGCTTCGGCGCCTTCGCACGCGTCTATCTCGCCTCCCCGATGGGCCATGCGCTGACAGCGATCAAGACGCGCGAGACCCGGCTGGACTTCATGGGCGTCTCGGCACGCAGCGTGCTGCTGGCGGCCTATGTTCTCTCCGCCACGATGGCCGGTTGCGCAGGCGCGCTGATCGCGATGGCGACGCGCCACGTCACGCCTTTGCTGTCCTACTGGACGGCTTCCGGCGAATTGGTCTTCATCGCCATCCTTGGCGGTGCGGGCGGCGTCCTCGGGCCCTTCCTGGGCGCGGTCACCTACGAGCTGGTGCGGGTCTACGCGGCGGCGACGGTCGCCGACATGTGGCAGATGATTCTCGGCGCCGTGCTGTTGCTGGTCATCCTGTTCGCGCGCGGCGGCATCTGGGGCCTGCTGGCGCTCCGCCTGCAACGACGGGGCGCCGCATGACCGCGCTGCTTGAGGCGCGCGGACTCCGCCTCGCCTTCGGTGGCGTGAAGGCGGCGGATGGCATCGACCTCGCGGTCATGCGTGCCGAGTTCCTCGCCATCATCGGCCCGAACGGGGCGGGCAAGACCACCTTCATCAACATGGTGACCGGCTACCTGCGCCCGCAGGGCGGCACCATCACCTATGACGGTACCGAGATCACCGGCCGCCGCCCGCGGGAGATCGTGCGCCGCGGCATCGCGCGGTCGTTTCAGTTGCCGCAGCTTTTCTCCGAGCACACGGTGGAGGAGAACGCCGCCCTCGCGGTTGCTGCGCGCGAGGGGATCTGGTCGCCCTTCGCGCCCCTGCTCCGCCCGGCCTGGCGCGATGAGGCGCGGGAGTTGCTGGACCGCTTCGGCCTGCTGCCCGTCGCCACCCGGCGGGCCGACGCGCTGAACGAGGGCACGCGCAAGCTTGCCGATATCGCGATGGCAATCGCGCTGAAGCCGCGCCTGCTGCTGATGGATGAGCCGACCAGCGGCGTCTCGGCGTCCGAAAAGATGGCGGTCGTGGAGACGCTTGCGCGCGTGCTCCGCGAGGCGGGCGTCACGGCCGTGTTCGTGGAGCACGACATGGACGTGGTCGAGCGCTTCGCCGACCGCGTGGCCGTATGGTCCCAGGGCCGGATAGCGGCGCTCGGCCCGCCGGCGCAGGTCCTGGCCGACCCGGTGGTGCAGCGCGAGGTGATCGGGATCGAGCGCCATGCTTGAGCTGCAGTCGGTGGTGGTGGACATCGCGGGCGCGCCGGTGCTGCGCGACGTCTCGCTCACCCTGCCGCGCGGCGGGTGCGTGGCACTGATCGGACGCAACGGCGCCGGCAAGACGACGGCGCTGCGCGCCCTGATGGGCCTGCTGCCGCTTCGCGGCGGCCGGGTGCTGATCGAAGGCCATGACGCGTCGGCGGTGCCGGCGCATCACCGCGCGCGCCTCGGTATTGGCTATGCGCCGGAGGAGCGGCGGCTGTTCGGCGTCTTCACCGTGCGTCAGAACCTGCTGCTGCCGGCCGAGGTGCTGGGCCTGGCGAAAAGCGAAATCGGAAGGCGGCTCGATGCCGTCTTCACCTTCCTGCCGGAACTCGCGACACTGGCGGACCGTCGCGCGGCGGGGCTCTCCGGCGGGCAGGGCAAGATGGTGGCGCTGGGCCGCGCGCTGATGGTCGGCACGCGCGCCGTGCTGCTGGACGAGCCCTTCCAGGGCCTAGCTCCTGTGCTCGCGCAGCGCTACGCGCAGGCGCTGCGAGATTTGCAGGCGTCCTTCCCCGATGTCGCGCTGCTGGTGACCGAGAGCAACCCGCAACTCCTGACGTCGCTGGTGGACACCACCTATGTCATTGAGCGGGGCGAGATCACGCAGGGCCGGGCATCCGGGGCGCAAGGCTGAGCCGCGCGCCCGCGGACGGGCGTCCAGACCCTTCCACGATCTACTCCGTCAATTCGTCCCGGCGCGCAGCCCGGCGGCACGCCGTTGGCAACCGCGTCACGGTGGGGCCTGGAACGGCAGGCCTCCACTGCTGCGACGCCGGCAGAGGATCGCCGGTGATCGTGCGGGGGCGGAGCGGATCGACCTCCGCCAAGGCAAAAACTCACCCAAGGCTGGTGACGTTCATCGGTGTCGCCACCCAGCCATAGCCTTCGGCTTCCTTGCGGACATGGCCAAGCCCCGGCCACGGAAAATGGTAGGACAGCACCGCATGCCGGTCCGTCGCCAGGCGATCGAGCATGCGCGCGCGGGTCTGCGCCGACAGCTTCGGGTCGGTGTCGAAGGAGAATTCCATCAGCGGCTGTCGCAGCAACAGCACCTGGTGATGCGCCAAGTCGCCGGTGTTCAGCATGGTCCGGCCCGCCGACGTGATGGCGTAGCAGGTGTGGCCTACCGTATGGCCGGGCGCGAAGATGGCGGTGACGCCCGGCACCACCTCCTGCTCGTTGCGTACCATGACGAAGCGGTCGCGGTACGCGTTCAGGTTCTTCTTCGCGCCCTCGATGAAGACATTCATGAAAGCCGGACCGCGCTTGTTCGCGTCATCGGTCCAGAACCGTACATCGGCCTCGTTGATCGCCACCTGCGCGTTCGGGAACACACGCTGGCCGTTGGCGTCCACCAAGCCCCAGACATGGTCGCAATGGGCATGCGTGGCGACGACCATGTCGATCTGTTCGGGCTGGATGCCGGCGGCGCGCAGATTGGCCAGCAGGCGGCCCGTGGTCGGGCCGAACATCTTGGAGTCGGCCCCCATGCTCTCACCCATGCCGGTGTCGAACAGCAGCAACTGGCGCCCGGTGTTCAGGACCAGCACGTTCTGCTCGAGCGTGGCCGCGTTGGGATCCAGGAATTCGTTGGTCAGCATGCCGGTGATCCGATCGGCGCCAGGACCGACGAAGCTGTCCTGTGGCTTGCCCAGCGGCAGGCTGCCGTCGGAGACCACGGTCGCCTCGAAGTCACCCCATTTGAAGCGGTGCCAGGCTGGCGCAAGTTCATTGCGCATCGGCGCGGCCGCCTTGGCTGCCGCGTGCGGCAAGATCATTGCCGCCGCTGCGGCGGCTCCTGCGCCGAACAGGTCGCGGCGGGCGAAACCAGCGTTCATTGGGCATCTCCTCGTGCGGTTGTTCTTCGGCCAATGCCAAGGCCTTGGCCGACTGCATCATGCCACAGCCCATCCGGACTCGATGCTGGAAATCGGGGCCTGATCCGGCACGGTGATTTCAGCCGAACAGGGCCGGGGTGCCCAACGGCGCCCGGGGTCGGATCTGGCCGGTTCGCAGATGCCCTCACCATCCGGTCCAGGCCCCGCTTCGCCTCCGCGGCGCAGCCGCCCACATGCCGCTATGCGCCATCCAGGATGGCGTCGCTGATCTTCTCCGCGACCATCAGGGTGGGGAAGTTGGTGTTGGCGCAGGGCACCACGGGAAAGATGGAGGCATCCACAACCCGCAGGCCCCCCACGCCGCGCAGGCGACCGCTGGCATCGACCACGGCCATCGGGTCCTCCAGCCGCCCCATGCGACAGGAACAGGATGCATGCCAGATGCCGATGGTCTGCTTGCGGATGAAGGCTTCCAACTGCGCGTCGTCGGTCATCACCTCGGCAAACTGGAAGCCCTCCACCACGAAGCGCTCGATGAAGGCCTTCCGCAGGAAGGCGGGACCATCCAGGAAGCGGCTGATCACACTGGTCAGGAAGCGGTTCCGCGCATTCACCACGCCAATCTTGCGCACGCGATCGCTGTAGGCTGCCGGGAACGGATTGTCCGTCACCGCGGCCAGCGCCGGCGCCATCATCATCGCCGCGCACATCCGGAAGCCGGACATCAGCCGGTCCAGGTCGCGCCGGTCCGACAGGAGGTTGAACTCGACCACCGGTTCTTCGCGCCAATCCGCCGAGGCGAGCCGCACCTGCCCGGTCTCGGAGAAGGTCTTGTTCACCCAGATCAGGAAGCTGCCGACCTGCTCGCCGACACTGTGCCAGGCGGATTTGCTGACCACGGCGGCGAACATGTCGCCCTGCGGCATCTCGGCCAGGCCCGAGGAATAGCGAAGGCCGAGCAGGATATGCCGTCGCGTCCGCGCATCCACCCGCGCCGCCTTCCGCACGAAGGAGGACAGCGCGATGGATGGATGATCCATCAGGCCTTGGCCAACGCCCGGCAGGGCCGCGAGCACCGGGATGCCGAGGTCGCGCAGATGTGCCGCGGGACCGATGCCGGCCCGCATCAGCGCAGCCGGGCTGTGGATGGCGCCCGTCGACAGAATGATTTCCGGTGCCCGGAATTCCTGTTCCTGCCCGGCCACGAGAGCCACGACGCCGATGCAGCGCGTGCCGTCGAACAGCAGCCGCGTCACCTGTGTCCCGCAGGAAAGGGTCAGGTTGGCGCGCTGCCGGGTTGCCCGGTCGAGGTAGCCCATGGCGGCGCTGGCGCGTGTTTCATCCTGGTTCGAGATGGTGATGGGGAAGTAGCCATCACGCCACTCGCCGTTCTGGTCAGGCAGGTAGCGAAAGCCAGCGTCCTCGAAGGCCTGCGCGGCGGCCCGGGCGTGGTTGTTCCAGTTCTCCGGCATGATGCGCCGGACCGGTATGCGCCCCTCCCGGCCATGCAGCGGCCCATCGAAATCCAGGTCGCGCTCCACCTTGCGGAAATAGGGCAGTACCGCGTCCCAGTCCCACCCGTCCGCCCCGCGCTCCGCCCATTCCGCGTAGTCGCTGGGGGCGCCGCGATTGGCCATCTGTCCGTTGATGGAGGACCCGCCACCGAGCACGCGCGCCTGCTCGTATTTGCGCAGCGGCGGCCGCTCCGTCGGGTTGTTGTGGCTCACCACCTGCGTGTGCACGCGCAGGCTGGTCCAGTGGAAGCGCGGGTCGAAATAGGCGGTGCCGGAATAGCTGTCGCGGATCTCCGCAGGCTCCTCCCCCGGCGTCGTATCCGGCCCGGCCTCGCAGAGCAGCACGCGGTGGCTGCTGCGGGCGGAGAGGCGATGCGCGAGCACGGAACCAGCGGAGCCGCCGCCGATGATGATGGTATCGAAGTCCACGCGGTGGTTCTCCCGGTGCCGCGTCAGCGGCGCTTCAGCGCGGCGCCCGTCGTGGGATCGAACAGGTGGATCCGCGCCGGGTCGAAGGCGACGGCGGCCGGCGTGTTCAGCGCCGCACGGACCTCGCTGCGCACCTCCGCGGTGATGCGCAGGCGTGGGGCGACCTCGACCTCGATCAGGCGCTCGGAGCCGATGAGTTCCGTCATCCACACGGTGCCCGGAACGGCGTCTGGCGCATCCAGTGCCGCCATGCGTACATCCTGCGGCCGAACGCCGAGGGTCAGCCGGCGCGGCGCTGCGGACAGGTCGAATTGCGGCGGCGCCGGGATGGCTCGCCCGGCGACGACCAGAACCGGGCGATCCGCCACCGAGCTCAGCTCGACATCCGCGAAGTTCATCGGCGGGCTGCCGATGAATCCGGCGACGAACAGATTGGCCGGCTGGTCGTAGACATCCTCCGGCGTACCGAATTGCTGCACCTCCCCCTGGTCCATCACCGCGACCAGATCGGACATGGTCATGGCCTCGAGCTGGTCATGGGTGACGTAGATGGAGGTGGTTTCGAGATCCAGGTGGAAGCGCTTCAGTTCGCCGCGCATGGTGGCGCGCAGCTTGGCGTCGAGGTTGGACAGCGGCTCGTCCATCAGGAAGATGTCCGGCTTGCGCACCATGGCGCGGCCGAGTGCGACGCGCTGGCGTTGGCCGCCGGACAAAGCGCGTGGCTTGCGGGCCAGCAGCGCGCCGATCTCCAGCACCCGCGCCACCACGCCCACCTTCTCCGCCCGCTCGGCACGCGGCATGCCGCGGACCTTCAGGCCGTAGCCGATATTCGCCGCCACATCCATGGTCGGGTACAGCGCGTAGGACTGGAACACCATGGCGATGTTCCGGTCTGCCGGCGACAGATGCGCGACGCGGCGGTCGCCGAAATAGATCTCGCCCGATGTCGCCTTCTCCAGCCCCGCGATCATCCGCAGCAGCGTGGTCTTGCCGCAGCCGGAGGGGCCGAGCAGCGTGACGAAGCGCCGCTCCGGAAAGGTCATGTCGAGCGACTTCAGCACCTTATTGGAGCCGAAGGATTTCGAGAGTTGTTCCAGGCGGACCTGCATGGCGTCTCAGCCCTTCACCGCGCCGGCGCCGAAGCCGGCCACCAGGTGGCGTTGCAGCAGCATGAACAGGATCGCCATGGGCACGGTCATCAGCACCGAGGATGCCATCATCAGCCCCCAATCCACATGCGTGCCGTCGAAGAAATGCATCACGCCAACCGTCAGCGGCAGGTTCTCCATGGTGTTGATGAAGACCCGGCCGAACAGGTAGTCGTTCCAGGACACGATCAGCGTGAAGATCGCCGCGGCGACGATGCCTGGCCAGGCGCTCGGCAGCACGATTTCCCAGAACACTCGGAGGCGGGAGGCACCATCCACCAGCGCCGCCTCCTCGATCTCGATCGGAACGCTGCGGAAGAAGGCCCACATCAGCCACAGCGAGAAGGGCAGCGTGATGCAGACATAGCCGAGGATCAGGGACAGCAGCGTGTCCGTCAGCCGCAAATCCGCCATCACCAGGAACATCGGGAAGACGAAGATGATGGACGGCACCATGTAGCCGACCAGCGCCAGGTAGGGTACGGCGCGTTGGCCCGGGAAGCGGAACCGCGTCAGCGAATAGGCCGCGAGCGTCGAGACGATGGTGCTGATCAGCGTGGTGCTGACGGTGACGATGACGCTGTTGGTGAACCATTGCAGGAAGAAGGCCGAGGGTGGCGGCGTTTCCGTGCCCGCCCCGGCCTGGAAATAGGCTTCACGGCCGACCAGCAGGGCGCGGTAGTTCTCCAGCGTCCACGTGCTGGGCCACAAGGTCGGCGGCCACAGGAAGATCTCGTCCTTCGGCTTCATGCTGGTGAAGAAGGCCCAGATCAGGGGAAAGCAGACCAGTAAGGTGATCGCCAGCAGCAGCGCATACAGCGCCACGCGGCCAAGAACCTCGCGGCTTGTCATGGCGCCTTGTCCTCCTGCCCGAAGCCGGACACCCGCACATAGATCACTGTGCCCACCAGCAGCATCACGATCATGATCACCCCGGTGGCCGCGGCCACGCCAAGGCGCAGATTGGCCATGCCTTCCTCAAACGCATAGACCGCCAGGTTGAAGGTCGAGGTGCCGGGTCCGCCGCGCGTGAGCAGGTAGATTTCCTCGAATTTATTGAAGGTCCAGATGGTGCGGAACACCACCACCACCACCAGCACTTCCTTCAGCATCGGCAGCGTGATGTCGATGAACCGTCGCCAGGCACCGGCGCCGTCCACTTTGGCCGCGTCATACAGTTCGGTCGGAATCGTCTGCAGCCGCGCCAGCACGCAGATCACCACGAAAGGCGTGTATTTCCACACGTTCAGCAGCACGGCGGAGGTCATAGCCATGTTCGGCGTGGACAGCCAGGCGATGTTCTGGTCGATCAGGCCCGCGCTCAGCAAGGCGTGGTTCACGATGCCGATCTCGGAATTGAAGATCCAGCGCCAATTCAGCGCGATCACCACCGTGGGCACGATGTAGGGGAACAGCAGCAACCCGCGGAACACTGCCATGCCCGGCAGGGTCACATGTAGGAGCAGCGCCAGGCTGACGCCGAGCACTGTCTGCAGCAGGATGGACCATCCGGTCCAGACCAGCGCCTGGTGAAAGCTTTCCCAGAACAACGGATCGTCCAGGATGCGCTCGAAATTCTCCAGCCCAACCCAGCGAATGTCATCAGGCCGCAGCGGGTTGTAGGCGTAGAACGCCATGCGCACGGCTTCCGCGACCGGCCACACCATGAAGGCGGCCGCGGTGACCAGGAAGGGCAGCATGAACAGGATGCCGACCTGGCGATCGGAAAGCCGGAAGCGGGCCGGCCGCGGTCGGAGATCCTGCATGCTCAGCCGGCGAGCATGCGCGCATTGTCGCGACGGATGCCTTCGAACTGCCGGTGGCCCCATTCGACGGCGGCCTTCGGCTGCTCATTGTTCAGCAGCATGCGCTGCACCGCCTGTGCCCAAACGCTGCGGCCATGCGCGACGCCGGCCAGCGGGTTCACGCCGCGCTTCATCTCGAGTCCGGTGTTGCAGGCATGCGGCACGGATTGGCTGAAGATCACGTCCAAGGAACGCTGCTTCGACTGGTAGAAGGGATGCGCCAGCATCGCCGGCGCCGTCGCCACATCCTTGAAGACCGGTCCGACATTCGGCATCAGGCTCTGGCTGTAGCGCACCATCCAGTCGACGCTGTTGGAGACGTAGGTGATCGCTTCCTTCGCTTCCCTGATGAAGGCGTTGTCGCGGCGTGGGATGATCCAGCCGTTGATGTCGGTCCAGGACCAGCGCTTGCCGGTGCCGGGATGCGCGGGGTTCAGGTAGTACTCCATGTTCTGGAACAGCGCCGGCGTTTCCTCCGCCGCGCGGCCCATGGTACGGCCCCAATAGGCGGACATGCCGGTGCGTCCCGCGACATGCTGGTCCACCACCTGCAGGAAGCTGAATTCCACCGCCGCGCGCGGCATCGAAGCATGCAGCCGCCGGATGAAGTCGAAGGCTTCCGTCGTCGCGGTGCTGTCGAAGGTTGTGCGGAATTGCGCGGCCGGATCCCAGGTCAGCCCGCCGGCCTGCCAGATGAACTGCGTGATGTGGTAGTCGGCGCAGAGGTTGCGGCCGAGCGCCATGGTGTAGCCCGCCATGCCGGGCTTGCGTTCGGTGATGGTGCGGGCCGCGTTGGCGAACTGGTCCCAGGTCCAGGTTGCGGGATCACCGAGGCCCAGTTCGTTCACGATGTCCTGCTGCACCACCAGCAGGCAGGGCTGGTGGTGTACCGGCACGGCGTACTGCACGCCCCGCCAGGCGCCGAACTCTTCCAGCGTGAAGCCATCCACCAGGCGTTCCCGCGCACGGATCGCGGTGTTGACGTCCTCCACCGGCTCCAGCAGCCCTTCGGCCGCAAGTTGGTAGGCGATCGGGCTCTCGACGCTGATCAGGGCGGGCGGACGACGTGCGGCGAGATCCGTCGCCAGCTTCACCGTCACGCCGTCCCAGGGAATCTGCTCGATCTCGAAGCGGATGTTGGCGTTGTTGCGCTGCGCCCATTCGTTCATGCCCTGAACGAAGACGCCGCCATAGGGGCCGGGCTCGCCCCAGACGCGCGCAACCCGAGTGCCGCCCTGTGCAAGCGCCGGAGCCGCCAGGATGGATGAGAGTGCGGCGCCGCCCGCGCCCTGCAGCAGGTGGCGCCGGGATGAGGCAAGGCGCGTGAGATCGATCATCGGCTCAACTCCCTTCCATCGCGCAGGCCTTGTCCGGCCCATCGCTTCATTGTGTCAGCGGTGTTGCATCGGCGCGTCGTGGTGATCGCGAAGGCGGGTCGGCGCAAGGCTCCTGCGGCCGCCGTGCCAGCCGGGCCAACCCAGGTCGTTCCGTGGTTCGGCGTCTCCTTCCGATCCGTCCGACCACCCATCCCGCGCGGGCAGCGGTTGCTTCGGGCCAGGCCGGAAGTGGGCGTCCGGTGGCTTTTCCGGCAAAGTTGACGCGGTCTCGGGCTTGCCGGACCAGAACGCTATCGGGCTCCGCCCACGACTGCAACAGCCTCCTTGCGCGTGCGTGCAAGGCCATGAGGCCCGGACGTCGGAGAGCCGCCGGGCCGCCACCAGCGCGCCATGCTGGAGCGGTCCAAGCAAAGGATGAAGGCCTGTCAGCACGTTCCCTCAGACGGCCTCGACCCGTACGGCGCAATACTTGAACTCCGGAATCTTGCCGAAGGGATCGAGCTGGGGGTTGGTCAGCAGGTTGGCCGCGGCCTCCCGGTAGGCGAAGGGCACGAAGACGAGGCCGTCCGGCAGGTCCGGGTCGGCGCGCGCGGCGAGCTCCACCACGCCGCGGCGCGTGGACAGGCGCAGGCGCCCGCCCGGCGGCACGCCAAGCCGCCGCAGCACCTCCGGCGCCAGCGAGGCGGTAGGCACCGGCTGCAGCGCATCCAGCACGCCAGCGCGCCGTGTCATGGCGCCGGTGTGCCAGTGTTCCAGCTCGCGCCCCGTGGTCAGCACGAAGGGGAAATCGGCATCCGGCATCTCCGCCGGATCAAGCAGCTTCGCCGGTACCAGCCGTGCGCGTCCCGTCGCAGTCGGAAAGGCTTCGCCAAAGACGATCGCCGCCCCCGGCTGGTCCGGACCAAGGCAGGGATAGGTGACACTGTCCTCCCGCAGCAGCCGGTCCCAGGTGATGTGGTCGAGGCTCGGCATGGCCAGCGCCATCTCGGCGAAGACCTCGCGCGGATGGGCATAGCTCCAGTCCAGGCCGAGGCGCCGCGCCAGGTCGACGATAATGTCGAGGTCCTGCCGGGCCTGGCCGGGCAGCGGCAGGGCGGCGCGGCCCATCTGCACCTGGCGGTTGGTGTTGGTCGCGGTGCCGTCCTTTTCCGGCCAGGCGGAGGCCGGCAGCACCACATCGGCCAACGCCGCCGTTTCGGTCAGGAACAGGTCCTGCACGACCAGGTGGTCGAGCCTGGCGAGCGCCGCGCGGGCATGCACGAGGTCGGGGTCGGACATGGCCGGGTTCTCGCCCATGACGTACATCCCGGCGATCTCGCCGCGTTCCATGGCGCCCATGATCTCGACCACGGTCAGGCCGGGCTTCGGGTCGAGCCGAGCACCCCACAGCGCTTCCAGCCGCGTCCGGGCCGCATCCTCTCCGGTTGGGTGGTAGTCCGGGAAGGCCATCGGGATCAGTCCGGCATCGGACGCGCCCTGGACGTTGTTCTGCCCGCGCAGCGGATGCAGCCCGGTGCCGGGCCGTCCGACATGGCCGCACAGCAGCCCGAGCGCGATCAGGCAGCGCGTATTGTCCGTGCCGTGGGTAGATTGGCTGATGCCCATGCCCCACAGGATCATGGCGCGGTCGGCACGCGCGAACAGGCGTGCCACGCGGCGGATCTGGGCCGCTGGCACGTCGCAGATGGGCGCCATCGCCTCCGGTGTCAGCGCCGCGACGTGGTCGCGGAGCCGCTCGAAATCCTCGAGATGCGCCGCGACATATTGTCGGTCGTGCAGCCCTTCCGCGATGATGACGTGCAGCATCGCGTTCAGCAGCGGCACGTCGCGACCCGGCGCGAAGCGCACCACCTCCGCCGCGTGCCGGTCGAGGCCGGTTCCGCGCGGGTCCATCACCACGAGCTTCGCGCCACGGGCGGCGGCCTGTTTCAGGAAGGTGGCGGCAACCGGGTGGTTCTCGGTCGGGCGTGCGCCGATCACCACGATCACCTCTGCCTCCATCGCCGCCGTGAAGGGGGCGGTGACGGCGCCGCTGCCGATCCCCTCAAGCAGTGCGGCGACCGAGGCCGCGTGGCAGAGCCGCGTGCAATGATCCACGTTGTTGGTGCCGAAGCCCGTGCGCACCAGCTTCTGGAACAGGTAGGCCTCCTCGTTCGAGCCCTTGGCCGAGCCGAAGCCGGCCAGGGCATTCGGTCCGCGCGTGTCGCGGACACGGCGCAGCCCTTCGGCCGCGCGCGCCATGGCCTCCTCCCAGCTCGCCTCGCGGAACTTGCTGCGGGCATGGCCCAGGTCGACGCAATCGCCAGCGTCCTTCGCCGCGCCGTCGATTCGCACCAGCGGCGCCGTCAGCCGCTCGGGGTGGCGGACGTAGTCGAAGCCGAAGCGTCCTTTTACACAGAGCCGGCCGAGATTGGACGGCCCGTTGCGCCCCGTCACCTCGACAATGACATCGTCACGCACCTTGAAATCTACCTGGCAGCCGACGCCGCAATACGGGCAGACGCTTGGCACCACGCGCTCGGTTGCCTGGCTGCGCTGGCCGGCCTGGTCCACCACGGATTTCGGCAGCAGCGCGCCGGTCGGGCAGGCCTGCACGCACTCCCCGCAGGCGACGCAGGTGCTCTCGCCCATCGGCGTCGCGGTATCGAACACCACTTGCACATCCATGCCGCGATGCGCGAGGCCGATGACGTCGTTGTGCTGCACCTCGCGGCAGGCGCGCTCGCACAGCCCGCACTGGATGCACGCGTCGAGCTGAACCAGCATGGCGGGGTGGCTCGCATCCGTGCGCGGCACCCGCGGCTCCGCGGCGAAGCGGCTTCCCGTGACGCCGACATGCCGCGCCCAGCGGGCGAAGACGCCGGAGGGGTCGCGGGCGCCCGCGCCGGGCTGATCCGCCAGCAGCAGCTCGAACACCATTCTGCGCGCATGCTGTGCGCGTGGCGTCGCGGTCTGCACCACCATGCCTTCGGTTGGCCTGCGGATGCAGG
Source organism: Falsiroseomonas sp. HC035 (assembly GCF_050563525.1). Lineage (NCBI taxonomy): Bacteria > Pseudomonadati > Pseudomonadota > Alphaproteobacteria > Acetobacterales > Roseomonadaceae > Falsiroseomonas > Falsiroseomonas sp. HC035. The sequence goes on along the minus strand of NZ_JBNXUN010000012.1, from coordinate 96,729 downwards.
ACGCCGACAGCACACGCTCCCCGGTCACCTCGACAAGGCAGGCGCGGCAATTGCCGTCAGGACGGTAGCCTGGCCTTTCGAGGTGGCAGAGGTGCGGCACCTCGACGCCGAGGCGCGTCGCCACCTGCCAGATGGTCTCGCCGGGCGCGGCCTCCACGTCCCGGCCATCGAGTGTGAAGCGTGTCGTCATGGCAGACTGTCTTCGGGAAAATGGCGCAGCAGGGTCAGCACCGGGTTCATCGCCGCTTGGCCAAGCCCGCAGATCGAGCCATCCGCCATGGCCTGCGCCAGGTCCTTCAGCAGCGCGCGGTCCCAGACCGGCGCGTCCAGCAGGTGCGCTGCCTTGGCGGTACCGACGCGGCACGGCGTGCATTGGCCACAGCTTTCATCGCGGAAGAAGCGCATCAGGTTGCGCGCCGCCTCCGCCAGGTCGTCCTGGTCCGACAGCACCACCACGGCGCCGGAGCCGACGAAGCAGCCCTGCGCATCGAGCGTGCCAAAATCGAGCGGCAGGTCGCCGAGACGCTCCGGCAGGATCCCGCCGGAGGCGCCACCCGGCAGATAGGCCACGAAACGGTGGCCTGGCGCCATGCCGCCGCAGAACTCCTCGATCAACTCGCGCACGGTGACACCGGCGGGTGCCAGCTTTTCCCCGGGGTGGCGCACGCGGCCGGAGACCGAGAAGAAGCGCAGGCCGGTGCGCCCGCGCCGTCCCTGCGCCGCATAGTCGGCGGGGCCCCCTGGCGTGCCCAGGATCTGTGGCAGGAACCACAGCGTCTCGACGTTGTGGATCAGCGTTGGCTGGCCGAACAGGCCCGCCTCGCCGGGAAAGGGCGGCTTGTGCCGGGGATAGCCACGACGGCCCTCCAGGCTCTCCAGCAGCGCGGTTTCCTCGCCGCAGATATACGCGCCGGCGCCGCGCCGCAGGTGGATGGGCATGCCGGTGAGGCCTGCATGTGCCAGGGCGGCGAGCTCCCGTTGCAATGCGCGGCGCAGATGCGGGTATTCATCACGCAGGTAGATCCAGCAGGCCTCCGCCTGGACCGCATGCGCGGCGAGCAGCATGCCTTCCAGCACACGATGTGGATCGGTCTCCAGGCAGTAGCGGTCCTTGAACGTGCCCGGCTCGCCTTCGTCGGCATTCACCACGACATGACGCGGACCAGGATTGGCGCGCACGAGTGTCCACTTCCGCGCCGCCGGGAAACCCGCGCCGCCGAGGCCGCGTAGCCCGGACTCCTGCACCCGCGCCAGCATCACTTCGCGCGGCAGATCGCCCGCCAGCGCCGCCGCCAGCACGCGGTAGCCGCCACGGGCGCGGTAGTTCGACAGCGTTGGCGGCGCCGGCATCTCCGGCACGTCGCTGGTCACGGCACGCGCAATGCTCTCCGGCGTCGCCGCCTCCACCAGGTCATGTCCGACGGCGCAGGCGGGCGCGTGATGGCAGGCCCCCATGCAGGGAACCGCGACCAGTCTTGCACCTGCGATGGGGGCATCGCGCAGCGCCTGCATCAGCCGCATCGCACCGGCCATGGCGCAGGGCAGGCTCTCGCAGACACGCACCGTGACGGGCTCCGGTTCCGGCGCGGCATCGTCAACCACGTCGAAATGCGCGTAGAAGGTGGCAACCTCGAAGACCTCGACCGGCGCCAGGCGCAGCATTGCCGCCAGGGCCAGCAGGTGGCCTTCCCGCAGGCAGCCGAAGTGGTCCTGCAAGGCGTGAAGGTGCTCAATCAACAGGTCGCGCCGCTGGTCCATCCCCGTGAGCGCGGTGGCGACCGCCTCGCGCATGTCCGCCGTGACGCTGCGGCCACGCGGACCAAAGCGTGGCGCGCGGCGTGCTGTCGGCGGGTCCATGACCGGAGGCGAATAGGTGGGTGGGTTCACCATGCAGTCGATGCTCCACCTGTCCTCGGCATGCGCATGATCGACAAGTTCAATCTGCCGCCGGCAATCGGCCTGCCCCATAAGGGCACCGTGAGCGTAGGCAGGCCTGCATGCGGAGTGCAACACCTCCCAGGGCGCGGAGTCCATCAACCGGAAATACGTTGGCGCTTCGCGCTCGGGTTGCAGCCGTCACGCAGGATTGACTGGGCAGATCATCGGCCTGGGCGTGACGATGGCAGGGCGGACCGTGCGGAAGTCCTGCGCCTGGAGGAAGGCGGCCATGGCGTCGAGTTGCGACTTGGTGCCTTATCCGGTGAAGGTCGACCAGCGCATCCGGCGCCATCTGTCTCGCGGGATCATTCGTCGCCCGTGCCCCGCCCCGGCTGCCTCCATGCCAGCGCTCGCACAGCCACCATTCGAACCGCATCGCGGGGCGCAGCCTCATGGCTGACCTGCCGCTCCTGCTCGCCGGACCCATGTTGCGTCGGTTGGATGGTCAGACCGTCACCGTCTGGCTCGCCTGCCGCGAAGCTTGCCTGGTCGCGCTGACGCTGTTCGAGGGCGAGGCGACATCGTCCGGACCCGGCGCATCGGATGGGCTCGCCCCGGTCGGAAGCGGTACGGCGACGACCCGCCGCCTCGGCGAAGGGCTGCATGTGGCCCTGGTCCGCGCCGGGCGGCCGGAGGGTGCTGCGAACAACCCGGGGACCCCGGCGCTGCAGCCCGGCCACCTGCGGCCAGGCGCCCGCTACAGCTACGACGTCGTCCTGGCGCCGGTGGCCGGTGGCGCGGCGAAGGGCCTGCTGGCACTCGGACTGCTGGAGGATGACCCCAAGGGTGACGACGGCGTCCGCAAGATCGAGAACATCTCGCCGCTCGCGCCAGCGGTCTTTGGCCTTGGAGGTGGCGAGAAGAAGCTACCTGGCTTCGTCGCCCCGCCCGCGGCCCTGGATGAACTTCGCATCGCGCATGCGAGCTGCCGCAAGGCACATGGCTCCGGCACGGATGCGCTTTCCTGGCTGGACGACGCGCTGGCTGGAAAGGTCGGCGAGCCGCCGGTCTCGCTCGGACGGCCGCACCAGCTTTTCCTGACAGGCGACCAGATCTACGCGGACGACGTGCCGACGGCGCTGCTGCACATGGTCCAGCAGCTCGCCGCCGACCTGATGGGCGGCACGGAGCAGCTGCCGCGCGCGGATGGCAGCCTGGCCGACGTCACCGCGACAACCGTACCGCCTCTGCGTCGTACCGTCCTCATCCGCGGTGCAGGCGGGTTCACTTCGGTCGAGGCGCAGAACCACCTGCTCACATTCGGTGAGTACGCGGCGATGTACCTGCTGGCCTGGTCACCGCTCTGCTGGCGCGCGGTCGCCGACCTCGCCGCGTGCAGCGCGCAGTCCGGCACGGCGCCAGGGCCCTTCCCGCTGACCGACCTCGACGCGCTGCTGCCCGCGGAAGGCGGGCCAGGGTTGCCGGGCCGCATCGCGGTGACAATCGGGCCGGGCTTCGAGGCGGAGCGTCAGCGCCTGCGCGTCTTCGCGGCGACGGTCGGGAAGGTCGCGCGGGTGCTGGCAAATACCCCGACGCTGATGATCTTCGACGACCACGACGTGACCGACGACTGGAACATCAACGCGGCCTGGGAACGCCGGGTCCTGACCAAGCCGCTCGGTGTCGCGGTGATGCGCAACGCACTCGTCGCCTACACCTTCTTCCAGGCCTGGGGCTCGGATTGGCCGTCCTTCGAGAAGGCGGACTCACCCAACCGGAAACTTCTGGAGGCGGCGACGGGCTGGCTCGCGAACACGCGCGATCGCGATGCGGCCCGGCAGGCGGAACTGGACGAGCTGCTCGGTCTGACCATGGCGTCGCGCAAGCCGGAGGCGAAGGAGAAGCGTGCCACCTTCCACTACACCGCGCCCGGCCAGGTGCATGCCGTGCGCGTGCTGGACAGCCGCACGCGGCGCACCTTCCCGCAAGGTGGCGTCGAGCCGGCGCGGCTGCTCGGCGACACGCTGGAGGACCAGGTGCCGGATGCCCCGGCCCGCAACGCGCAGGAGGTGCTGCTGGTCATCGCCTCCACCCCCGTGCTCGGGCCGGAGATCATGGAGCGCATGATCCAGCCGCTCGCCGTGCGCGGGTTCGACGTGGTGCGCGCCTGGAAGGGCCGGGCCGAGGATGCGGACGCACAGCCCGCCGACGGCAAGCCGGCCGGCTCCGCCCTCGCCTTCGCGGCCGGCCGCACGCGCGGTGACTTCTTCGCTGACACGGAAAGCTGGCCGTCCAACGAGGCCGCGCTGCAGGACCTTCTCGCGCGCCTCGCCAACCATCCGCGCGTCGTGGTGCTCGGTGGCGACGTCCATTACGGCCTGTCGCTGGCGATGGACCGCTGGGCGCGCAAGCAGGGCGCATGGGAGGCCTCGCGCATCGTCCAGCTCACCTCATCCGCATCGCGCAATGCCCTGCTGCCGGAGGCGGAGGCGATCTACCGCGGTTGGCACTGGCTCAACCTCTGGATGGCGCCGAAGGGCGTCGAGGGCGTCGGCTGGAAGGGCAAGGCGAAGCTGACGGTACCCGACGACGCCGACCTGTCCCTGCTGCAACGCCGGCGGCTGGAGGAGGAGGAGCCCGCCCTGCTGCGCACAGCGGGCTGGCCCCAAGGCGTGGCGGAAGATGCGGCCAACCCCCCCGATTGGGCCTGGCGCATGATCACGCTGCGCGACATCCGTCCGGATGAGGCGCGTGGCGCCGCGCTCGCCGAGCCCGCCACGCGCACCGCGGAAAAGGTAAGGAAGGCGACGGACCTGCCGCGCGGGCTGGAACGGGCGCAGCGCGCGGCCGATGCGCATGCGGCGGCGCTGGGCGATCGCTTCATGCCGCTGCGCGAGGCGGTGCTGACGAACAACGTCGGGATCATCCGCTTCCAGCTGAACGATGCGGGCGAGCCGGTCGCGGTGGTGCACGACCTCATCTCCACCACGCGCCGCGACTATCCGGAGGACAAGGTCGTGCCGTTTCCTGCCGACAAGCCCTTCGGCTTCGGGGCCGACCTCTCGAAGGGCCACCCGCACACCAACTTCGTGGTTCCGCTTGCTGTCGACGGCACGCGCCCCACCCTGCCGCCGGCCGGCGCCTGATGCCCGCCGGGCCGCATATCCCGGGCCCGGTTTCCACGCTGGCGCGCTGGACGCGGCTTGCGCTCGACGGCATGCGGCGCGCGGCGGAGAGCCCGGCGCTGCTGGCCCATGTTAGGCGCGAACTCGGCTTGCCGCCCGGGCCGCCGCCGGATACGCCCGCGCTGCTCGATGACATCCGGCTGCAGGAGAAGAAGCTCACCGAGGCCGAGGACGCGGCACTCGACGACGCGCTGTTCGAGATGCTGAACGGCCTTGGCGAGATCCGGCGCCTGGCGGAGCGGCTGCTCGGCGCCGGCGACCTTGGCGACAAGGCGGCCGATACGGTCTACGCGCTGTGCACGCTGCTGGCGGCGGAGACGGTGCGGGCGGAGTACCCGCTGGCCCACGCCGTGCTGCGGCTGCTGATGCTGGGCTACGAGCGGCTGGAGGAGGCGCCACGGCTTGACCCGGTTGCGATCTTCCATCGCCTTTCCGGCAAGGCGGAGCGCGACGGGCTGCGGCGCTTCGGCGGCGACGACGCCCTGGCCGGAATGGCCGCGCCGGCGCTGCTGCTGATCCTGCGGACCCTGGCGGCGAAGACGGCGCCAGGCGCCGCGGACGTCAAGGCGCTGCCGCCAGGCGCCATCTATCTCTCGCCCGGCGAGGCCGGCGGCATCGCCTTCGCCACGGGGTGGGAGCCGGTGCCGCCCGCGCCTGACGCGCCAGCCTCCGTCGGCGAGGTGCAGGACCTTCTCGCCCGCGCGATCAGCGCCTCCTTCGGCGGCGCGCTGCACGTGAAGGGCAAGGACGGCCCGGCCGCCACCGTCAAGCTGGCCTTCGTGATCAGCGCCCTCGCGCTCGATGCGGAGGATGGCGGACCTGGCTTCCTGTTCCGCGCCGGCACGCTGATCGCGGAGGGTGAGCTCGATCTGCCGAAGCCGGATGGCAGCCTTGGAAAGCGCAAGCTGAGGCTGAAGGCGAAGGAGAACTCCGCCGCCACGCTGCTGTGGCGCACGGCTGACAACACGCTCGACCCCTCTGGCGATGCCGGGCCGCCCGACGTGGAGCTTTCGGTCCAGCTCGACGGAGTGCCGGACGTGCCCGCCTTCCGCATCGGTACCGCGGGCAAGTCGCGCCTCGATCTCCGCAGCGTCGCGGCGGGTGGGCGGATCGGCAAGAACGGGACGGGGCTGTTCCTGAAGGTCAGCGATGCGGAGCTGGTGCTGCAGCCCGGCGATGCGGGCGGACTCATCGGCGACATCTTCGGTGCGCTCGGCGCCGGGAAGCTGGCTGCGAAGCTCTCCGCACAACTGCTGCTCGATGCGAAGCGCGGCTTCCTGGTGGATGGCGCGGCAGGGCTCAAGATCAGGCTGGCTTCCGGCCTCGGCGCCGGCGATGCGGCGTCCGTCGCGGCCATCCGCGCGGACTACATCGACCTGGAGCTCGGGCCGGGCAAGAAGGGCGGCATCGGCCTCGGCATCCGCTCCGCCGGCAGCTTCCGCCTCGGTCCGCCGGCGCTCGGTCATTTCGGCGCAAGCCTCGACCGGTTCGGCTTCGACGTCGAGTTCGCGGGGAAGGAAAAGGGCGGGCTGAAGCTGCAGCCGCCCAAGGGCATCGGCGTCTCGCTCGATCTCGGGCTGGTCAGCGGCGGCGGCTACCTGCTGCTCGATTTCGACAAGGGCGAGTTCGCCGGCGCGCTGGACCTGACGCTCTGCGGCTGGATCGCGGTGAAGGCCATCGTCATCCTCTCGACGCGCCCGCCAGGTTCCACCTTCGGCGAGGCGCCGCCGCCCTATGCCTTCTTCGCCCTGGTCTATGCCCGCTTTCCGGGCGGGCTCGAGCTGTTCCTGCGCCTGACGCTGAACGCGGTGGGCGGCATGATCGGCCTGCACCACGGCTTCGACGAGGCCGCACTGCTCGCGGCCCTCCCGAGCGGCGCGATGGACGACGTGCTGTTCCCCGAGAATCCGGTGGGCGACGCACCGCGCATCATCTCCACCCTGAAGACCATCTTCCCCATCCGTCGCGACGCCATGACCATCGGGCTGATGGCGGAGCTCGGCTGGGGCTCCGACCAGCTTTCGTCCGTACGGCTCGGCATCATCCTGCCCTTCGACAACTGGGGTGGCGACCGGCGCACCTCGCTCGACCGCATCATCCTGCTCGGTCGGCTCGCCATCGAATGCTTCCGCAGCCTGCCGGACCCGATCCGCTTCTCGATCAAGGTGGACGTGGTCGGTGTCATCCAGTTCTCGCCGCCGCAGATCCGCCTCTACGGGCAGCTGCGCGACAGCCGGCTCGGGCCGATCGCGATCCAGGGCTCGGCCGCGCTGTCCTTCGGCTTCGGCGACAACGCGCATTTCCTGATCTCGGTCGGCGGCTTCCATCCGCGCTACGAGCCGAAGCCGGACTGGCTGCCAGCCATGGACCGGGTGGGCGCGACCTACGACATCGGGCTGGTGAAGGCCTGGGTGCGCGGCTACCTCGCGGTGGCCGCCGGCACCCTGCAATTCGGCGCAGAGTTCGGCATCCGCTACAAGTTCGGGCCGATCTCGCTGGGCGCAAGCTTCGGCCTCGACGCGCTGATCCATACCAGCCCCTGTTTCCGCTTCGAGGTGGCGGTGCGCGGCGCCGCCGATATCAGCTTCCGCGGCCGCCGCCTGCTCGGCGTCTCCTTCGAGGGCGAGCTGTCCGGCCCCGGCGCCTGGCGGCTGAAGGGCCACGCCGAGGCGAAGATCCTGTTCTTCACGGTCGAGGTCTCCTTCGACGAGCGGTGGGGCGACGATCCCGCGCCGCAGCCGCCGGTGATCGCGCTGGCCGAGCTGCGGGCGCTGCTGGAGCGCGACCTGACGGCCCGGGAGAACTGGGTGGTGGCGCTGCCATCCGGCACGCCGACCATGCTGACCTTCGCCGAGGGCCCGGCGTCGAAGGCCGGCGAGATCGTCGTGCATCCCTTCGCCGCGCCGGGCTTCGTGCAGCGCCGGCTACCGCTCGGCGTGAAGCTGCAACGTCTCGGCCGTGCGCCGCTGGAAGGTGCACCGCAGCTTGGCCTGCCGACGCTGTCGCTGAACGGCGCGCCGCTGCCGCAGGCGGAGACGCTGATGGAGTTTTTCCCGGTCGCCGAATACCTCGACGTGCCGGAAAACGAGCGCCTGACCCGGCCAGGCTTCCAGCGCATGGCAGCCGGCGTCCAGGCCGCGGGCAGCGGCGGCTTCACCTGCGCGCAGCCGGTCGCGGTCACGGTGGAGTATGAGGAAGTGCCGCTCGGCGAGGCCGGCAGCCTCGCGGTCGCCATGGTGCCGGACGGGCTCGCCATCCTCGACCTGCTGGCGGATGCCGCCGCCGCGCGCGGGGACCTCCGCCGCGCCGAGCGCTACGCGGTGCCCAGGCCCGACAAGGTGCGCCTGAAGGCCGGCGACTGGTCGGTGGCGGAGGCGGGCACGCTCGCCCCCCGCGCCACCGCGGCGCCGTCCTGGGCCGCCGCCTCCCCCGCCGCACTTCGGGCGATGGGGCTGGTGCCGACCGATGCGCTGCTGGTCGAAACCTTCGAGCTCGGGGGCTGAGGGCGATGCAGCGCTACCATTTCTTCTCCTGGGTGCGCCGCGGCCTCGGCAGTTCGCTCGCGCCCGCGGCGGGCGGCCTGCCGGCGCGCGGCACGGCGGAGTTGGCGGTCGGCATCACCCTGGCCGGGGAAAACATCACGCAGATCCGCCGCTTCCTGATGCTGGGCCCCGGCGACGTCCTCGGCCTCGACCCGCGGCTGATCGTGCGGCAGGAGCCACGGCCCGGCACACGCGACTTCGAACCGAACATGCTCACCGCGGTCGAGTTCGACCCGCCGGACCTGCCCTGGATCGTCGCCACAACCCAGCCTGAGCGCGACCAGCTGCGGCCCTGGCTCGTCCTCGTCGTGCTGGACCGCGACCGGGTGCCGGGCGTCCGCGTGCGACCGGGCCGGCCGCTGCCCTATGTCGAGGTCCCGGATGGCGAATTGCCCGACCTGTCGCAATCCTGGGCCTGGGCGCATGGCCAACGCCTGGCGCTCGATGGCGGCGCGGATGATGCGGCGGAGATGGCGCGGCGGCCGGAGCTGAACGTCTCGCGCCTGGTCTGCCCACGGCGTCTGGCCGCGGACCGGCGCTGGCTGGCCTGCGTGGTGCCGGCCTGGGACGCGGGACGGCGCGCGGGCCTCGGGGAGGCGGCCGGAGACCCGGACGCGCCGCTCACCGAGGCGTGGCAACCTGGCCAGGCCACGATCCTTCCCGTCTATCATCACTGGGAGTTCGAAACCGGTGAGGATGGCGATTTCGAGGTGCTGGCCCGCCGCCTGACCCCCGCGCCCGCCACCATCCCGCCAGCCGGCAGCGAGGAGGCACGCCGCGGTCTGGTCTGGCTCGGCGCCGCCGATGGGCGCGCGGACACCCTGGCCGCGCTGCCGCCCGGTGGCGACAGGGCGGAAATCCGGCAGGAAGCGCCGCTGGAGGTTCCGGGGCGGGAGGTGAGCCCGCAGGAGGTCCCGCCGGCTTTCGTCGAGGCGGTCCGCCGCGCCACCACGCCCGCCGAGCCCGGGCCCGACGGCCTGGCGGAGCTCCTGCCCCCGCTGCATGGCGCCGCGCATGTCCGGCGCGACGCACCGGATGCAGCCCGGATGGCCACGGACTGGTTCGACGAGTTGAACCTCGACCCGCGCACCCGCATCGCCGCGCGGCTCGGTGCCGACACCGTCCGCCGGTACCAGGAGGACCTGATGCAGGCCGCGTGGGAGCAGGTGGGAGAGGTGCTGGCGGCGAATGCGCAGCTCGACCGCGGGCGCCTGGCCGCGCTGGTCAACACGCGCCTGGTGGAGCGCCACGTCAGGCGCCTGCGGCCGGAGCGCGTGCTGGCGATCACCTCCGTGCTGCATGCGCGCACCTTCCCGGCCCGCGCAGGGCAGCCCGCTGCGCTGACGGTGGCCGGCGAGATCGCCCGCACCAGCCTGCCCGACCGCACCTTCGATGCCGCGGCACGCCGCCTCGCCAGCCCCGCCGGGCGGCTGATGCGCCTTGCCGAGCGTTCGCTCGCGGCACGCGACCTGCCCGCCGCCGGCGCCCGGTATGCCGCGTCGCGCGGGCTTGCCGCCGCGCTGCTGCGCAGCGAGGCCATTGCCGACCCCTCCCTGCGTGGGCGCGACGGCATCGCCGGCTTCCGCCCGGCCGAGGAGGCGCTGCGGCAGGGTGTCCCTGAATTCCGCCTGGGGCGGGAGGTGATCGGGATGGACCGGCTGCGGGAGGGTGGTGGCGCGCTCGACCGCGCGGACCGGCCGCGCGCCGATCTCGGCCGCATCGGCGTGCTGCCGGAAAGCCGCCTCCCCGAATTCCAGCGCTTCGCCGCCGCCCAGGGCACGGGGCTGGCCGAGGTGGTCGGCCAAGTGGCGGAGATGCTCGCCGTAGCGCCGCGCGCCGCGGCGGTCGCGCTGCAGCGGGACGGCGGCACGCAGCGCCTCGTCGCGCTCGAGCCGACGCAGGAACGCGGCTCCACCACGCTTTCCATCGTGGATGCCGCAGGTCGGCGCCAGGAACTGCTGACGGCGGCCGGCAGCGGCGTGCGCGACATCGCAGGCGCGGTGGAAGTCGCGCGCAGCGCCTCCGTTGGCCTGCTCGATGCCGTGCGCGAAGGGCGGCGCGCGACGGTGACCGAGCGGATGGAGGGTGGCAGCTCCGTACTACGGCTGCGCCTCGCCGAGGCCGTCGCGCCGCAACGCGTCGAGGAGGGGCGCCTCGGATTCCGCACCCGGCGGCGGGCCGGCACGGCGGAGACCACCATTCCCCGCGGCGGCGCCGCCGACATCCTGCTGCGTGGGCGCGAGGTGGCGCGCGAGCGTCGCGACCTCCCGGTCTTCGACGTCGGCGGCGATACGACGCCGCTGTTTGACACGGTGCTGGCCCTGCCGGAACGCGACCCGGCGGCGGTGCGCCGCGTGGAACTCGCCTTCTCGCGTCTCGACCTGCCGCCCGTCGCGCCCGCCGCGGTGCTACGGGGCGTGCCGGACGGGCTGCCTGCCCTGGCCGAGCGCCTGCGCGCCGCCATCCACCCACCGCGCGTCATAGGACGCCGCCTCGGCGCGCAGATCGCCATCCCGGGCTGGCTCGGGGGCGCCGGGCGCGCGCCGCTCGACCCGATCATGGCGGCGCCGGAGTTGCGCGCGCCGCTGGCCGACCTGTTCGCCGCCTTCGCACCGGACCAGATGCTGCCGCGCGAGCTTTCCCTGCCCCCGGACGGCGTCGCGGCCCTGGAGGCCAACAACCGCTTCATCGCGGCTTTCATGGTCGGCGCGAACCACGAGTTGAACCGGGAGCTGCTCTGGCGGACCTATCCGACGGATGGGCGCGGGACCTCCCTGACCCGGTTCTGGAACTGGCGCGACCCGGCACGGCTCGACTGCCGCGACATCCATGCCTGGCCGGCCGGCGGGCCGCTCGCCGCGCGGCTTGCCTCGGGCGAGGCGCGCATCGCGCTGGTGCTGCGCGGCAACCTGCTGCGGCGCTATCCCGGCACGCAAGTGCTGGCCTGGAAGGCGGACAACAACGGCAGGCTGGTGCAGGTCGACCCGGCGCAGCCCCGGGACACGCTACGCGAGACGCTGTTCCGCCTCAGGATCGAGCCCGACATCACCGTCGTCGGTCTCGACATCGGGGAGGAGGAGCTGCGTGCCGATCCGCACTGGCGCTTCGTGGTGCAGGAACCGACGACCGAGCCGCGCTTCGGGCTCGACGCGCCGGAAACGCTCGCCGGCGGTCGGCGCCGCGGCTTCCGGGGCCAGGCGCAGGCCGATGATCTGAACTGGCAGCAGACCGGGACGCCGCCCGGTGCGCATCTCGACCCCGCCCGCGTGCCGGGCGCCTTGCAGACCGCTGGCGCCCTCGCCGGACTGCTGCTGCAGCGCCCGGTGCGGGTGCTGATCACCGCGGCGACGCTGTTGCCGGACAAGCCGGGCTAGGAGCCGCCATGGCACTCGAGCTGGACCGCTTTCGCAATGCCCGCCAGGCGGAGGAGGCTGCCGCGCGGGAGGCGGAGGCGCTCGGACTCCGCGCCGCCGCCGCCGAACACGCGGCGCGACGCGCGCGAGGCGCTGGCGATGCAGTTGCGGCCGCGGCCAGCGAGCAGGTGGCCCAGGACCTGCGGGCCCAGCGCGCGCAGGCGCTGCGCCTGCGGCTGGAGCAAGCCGCCGAGATCGGGCAGCTCCTCGGCGGAATGGATCGCCGTGCGGAGACGCTGATCGGGACCCTCTCCACCCGCCATCCCGTGGCGCTGCTGCCGGTGCGGATCGAGACCCGCTTCGACCGCGACGCGGCCGGCGCCGTCGCGGCGCTGCGCGTGCGAATCTTTCCCGACCAGATCCACCTGCACCAGCACCGCGCCGTCCTGACGCCGGCCGAGGTCGCAGCGGGCCGGGCCTATTGGACGGCGCTGCATGCGGATCCGGCGGCCGCGGCCACGGCCTGGGCGGCGCTGGTGGATGCGGTGGCGCGGCCGGAGCGTGCGGCCTTCGTCATGGACCGCCTGCGCCCGCGCAACACGCCGCCCGCCGAGCCCGAGTTCCGGGACGTCGAGGGGATCGACGCCGCCGGGCCGGTCCCGGCGCAGGCCCGGCTGCTGCCGACCCGCTGGCTCGTCCTGCTCTGCGACGCGGATTGGACTGTCTTCCACCGGGCCTGGGGCGAGACCATTCCGGACAGCCTCGCCGCCGCCCCCTTCGGCGAGGCCCTGCAGGAGGCCGAGGACGCATCGGCCGATGACGCGGCGGAGGCCGATGACCAGGCGCCACCACCCGTGCCGGACGCGGCGACGCAGCGCGATGCCGAAGATTTCGCCTGGGTCACCGACTTCGCGCGGGCGCAGGCGGTCGGGATGGCGTTGACGATCCCACAGGCGGATCTCGCGGGGCGCGCCCTGGCCAACGGCGTGCCGCGGCTGGTCGTGCTCGGCGTGGACTGGACCATGACGCCGGAGGAGGCCGCGCAGCGCCTCGCCGCGCAGCTCGAGGCGCATGGCTACGCGGACGGCCTGGAGTTCCTCGCCCCCGGCACGCCGACCAATGCCCGCAGCGGCGGCGCGGAGCACCGGGCGGAGCAGGCGCAGCGCTTCCATCCGGCGCCCTGGGTCGCGCCGGCCGCGACGCCACTGCCCGCCGAGGCCGAAGCCGCGCGGTTGGCCCTTGCGCTGGGCCTCGACCCCGGCCTGGCCCCGTCCCTCGCCCGTTTTCCCGGCGGGGCCGCCGACCGGGAGACGGTGCCGCGCGAGGCGAACACCGCGCTCTGGGGCGCCGTCTTCGGCTTCTGGTTCGCCGAGCTGCTGGACGGCATGGTGCCGGAGCCGATGCTGGATGCGCTGCGCAGCCATGTGCGGGACTTCCTCCGTCCCGCCGGCCCGCTTCCGGCGCTGCGCATCGGCCGGCAGCCGTACGGCCTGCTGCCGGTGCTCGGCCTGCCGATCCGCCGCACGCAGGAAGCCGCCTTCGCCGCCTGGCCGGCGTTCGAGGCCGGGCTGGCGCGGATGCTCGGCCGCATGCGGGGCTGGGCGGAGGCGCCTTCGCTGCCCGGCGCCGCCGCATCCCGTCCGCTGGATGCACTCCCCGGCATGGCGAACATCCCGCGCGGGGAGGACACGCCGGATGTGCTGGCCGCCATCCTGAAGCGCGGCCCCGTCGCGGCGCGCGGTGCGGTTCGGCTGACCATCGGCGAATGGAGCCGCCTGCACTCCACCGCGGCGAAGGACGAGGCGGCCAGGCTCCATGCGCTGCGGGTCGGCGCGATCTTCGCGGACCTCGGCCTGTCGCAGGAACGGCTGATGGTGTCGGAGCACACCACCCTGCCCCGCATCCTGCCGGAGCGCATGCCGGTGCCGATGCGCGGCCTGCCCTGGGTGGCCGCCGAGCTGGCCGGCTCCGACGCGCCGCGTCGCGCCTATGAAAAGCTTGCGGCACGGCTCGAAGGGCTGAGCCGCAGCCGGGACGACGACCAGGAGGACCGGAACCGGGTGATGCTCGCCCAGTCTGCCGATCACTTCGACACGCTCTATGAGGCGCTGCTGTTCGTCTCCGCCGCGCATGAGGTGGAGAGGCTGGTCCTGAAGCTGGTGCTGGACCTGCCGCGCCAGGCTGGCATCGCCACCACGCAGCGCTTCGCCGCCGAGATGGCGGGAATCGAGGCCACGCCCGCGGGCAGCGCCCTGTTGCAGGTCGAGACGCCCTGGCAGGCACTCGGCCTGCAACGAGCCGGCGCGGCGACGAGCCTCGCGCAGGAGGTGCATGCGGGGCTGGAGGCGGTCCGCCACCTGCCGCCGCAGGCCGTCGAGCCGGAGACCGGCTTCCGCGACCTGCATGCGCAGCGCCGGGCGGCGGAGATCCTGGCCGATCGCCCGGCGGCGGAGCTGGACCACGCGCTGCGCGGGCTGCTGGATTGTGGATCGCACCGGCTGGACGCCTGGATCACCTCGGTCGCCACCCGCCGGCTCGAAGCGCTGCGCGGTGCCACGCGGCAGGGCCTGCATCTTGGCGGCTGGGGCATCGTGCACGACCTGCGCCCCGACCCGCTCGGGGAGGCCAGCGAGGGCTTCGTGCAGGTGCCGACGCTGCGGCACGGCGCGGCGGCCGCAGTGATACGGGCCGCGCACATGGCGAACCGCGACGATTCACCGGATGCCTTCGCGGTGCGGCTCGATTCCGCGCGCGTCCGCGACGCCCTGGCAATCTCGGAGGGGGTGGGGCAGGGCCAGCCGGCGGGCGCGTTGCTCGGCTACCGCCTTGAGAAGCGCCTGCTGGAGGACAAGCCGCGCGCCAAGTTCATCGGCCCGCTGCGCCGCCTCTGCCCCCTGCCCGGCGCCGCCGCGGTGGTGGCGCCGGTGCCGGAGGCGGTGGAGGCGATGCCGCCGGCCGGCGTGGTGGATGGCCTGGCGCTCGCCATGCTGTGGCAGGAACGCGACAACGACGCGGCCTTCTTCGCGAAGCTCCGCCCGCATGCGGGGTTCGACCTGGCCGAGCCCGACCTCGCCGCGCTGCGGACGCATCTGCAGGCGCTGCTTGAACTGGCCGACGCCTTCGGTGACCTCTGGTCCTTCGAGGCGGTGCACCACCTGGCCTCCGGCAACCTCGACCGCGCAGCCGCGGCGATGGCGGTCACGGACCGCCAGGCACAGCCACCCGAGGCCCAGGGCGTGCGCACGCCACGGGAGGCCTGGGGCTACACCCAGAAGCTGCTCTGGCTGCGTTCCGCGGATGCGGTTGCAGAAGGCTGGCCGGCCGATGTCGCGGCGGAGGCGGAGCCCGTCGGCAATGCCATCGCCGCGTCCCTGCTCGGCCCGCCGGACCGCTTCGCACTGGCCGGCGAGGTGGTCGCCGAGGACGGCACGACGACGCCTTTGGCCGGGCTTGCGCTGACCGACCTCGGCCTGTCTCCGCTCGGTCTGCTGCGCCTGGCCGAGGCGGAGGCGGAAGGCGGGCTCTCGCGGCTGGAAGCGCGGGCGGGCGCGGTGCTGGAACGGCGCGCCGCACCCTTGCCGGCCGGCGGGCGCGTGCGGATGCGGCCCGACCCGCCGGAGGGGGCCGAGGCATTCGGGCTGGCCGCCCTGCTCGCGCTGCTCATCGCCGCTCGCGAAGCCCTCTTCGACCGCCCTGCAGCGAACTGCCGCGACATCGTCCCGCCGCGCGGCCCCGTGGCCGATGGCGTCGAGCGGGCCGCGCTGCGGGCCCGCGTCCAGGCGCTTGAGAACGCGGTCACCAACGCAGTAGCGGCGCTGGATGCCGCGGCGGACCGCGCCGCGCGGCTGGAGGCGCTGCGCACCGCCTCGGCCCTGGCGGAGGTACCGGCCCTGGTTCATGCGGATCCTACACCGGAGCGCATGGCCGAGGAGGCCGTGGCGCTTGCGGTCGAAGCCGCCCGCGCCTCGCTGGAGGCGCTCCGCCAGCGCTGCGCGACGCGGCTCGCCGATGCCACGCAGGCCGAGGCCGAGGGGACCGAATCACCCGGCGAGGCCGTGGCCGCCGATGCCGAGGCGATCCGCCGGGTCTTCGGCGCCGGCTTCCCCATCCTGCCGCCCTTCAGCCTGCCGCCCGAGGAGGCGGCCGCCTGCGAGGCGAGCCTCGGCCAGCGGGCGGAGCTGCTCGGCCCCGGTGGCGCCTTCGAGATCGTGCGCTGGCAGCGCGCCATGGCGATGGTGCGGCCGCGCATGCGCGCGCTGCTGGGCGCACTCGATGCAGCGAGCCTTACTGGGCACGAAGCCGGGGCCACGGCGAATCTGGTCCAGCTTCCGCTGCAACCGGGACAGCGCTGGGTCGCCCTGCCATTCGCCGATCCCGAACGGCCGCCGCGGGCGACGCTGCTTGCCGCCGTACTGCTGGGCGACACAGGGTCCGCGGATGTGGCGCTGGACGCGCCGTTCGCCGGCTTCGCCATCGATTCCTGGGTGGAAGCGATCCCGGAGCGCCGCGTCACCACCTCCGTCACCTTCCACCACGACGCGCCCGGCGCCAGGCCACCGCAATCCATCCTGCTCGCGCTCGATCCCGGGCTCGGCGCCCAGGGTTGGTCGACCGACGCGCTGCTCGCCGCGGTGCGGGAGGCCTTCGACCTGGCGCGGCTGCGGCTGCTGGCGCCGGAGGATATCGCGGGCCACGGCGCTGTGCTGCCGACGACGCTGGTGCCGCGCAATGTCGCGGGCCAGTCGGTCTCGGTGGATCTCGCGACCAAGTTCGACAAGGTGAACCTGACGCTGTCGGCCTTCGTGGCCGGGAGGGAGTGAGCAATGCCCATCCTGGTCGGTACCGCTGCGATCAAGGCCGATGCCACGCTGTTCGTGCTTGAGCCCAGCATCACGCGCTGGCAGCGGCTGGAGGTCTCGCCCGCCGCGCTCGACATGGCGCCCGGGCTGGATGCGCGAATCGCCGACCCGCTCTGGATGATCGGGCGGCAATGGCAGTTCGCCGAACTGCTGGGCAACGACGCCGGCTCGCCGGTCTCGGCGACCCTCGCCTGGCAGTCCGCGCCGCTCAGGGTCGCCGGAGGCGGCGCGGAGACCGGCGGGGCACCGATCGAGCCAGTCATCGAGGCAGAGCCGGCGCGCGCCGCCTACGCGGCGCTCGCCGCCGAGGCGGGCATCGATTTCGGCCGTGCCCTCGCCCTGGAGGGCGCGGCGGCGTTGCTGCCGGTGTTCCGCGCCGCCTTTCCCTTCAGTCCGCCGGAGCCGGATGCGCTTGCCGCGCGCGACATGGCCGGGCAACGCTTCCGGGCGCTCGCTGCCGGCGCGCTCGACGGAGCGGCCCTGGCGGCCGCGCTTGTGGCGGCGGAGCAGGTGGCAGGCGCCGCGGCATTGCCCGATACGGTCGCCGTGCCGGAGACGTCCCGCGACGCCACGTTGCGCGCCGCGACCGCATGGCTCGGGCACTGGCGAACCCTGCTTTCGGAGCGCGACGGCGCATCGGCCTGGGATGCCGAGCGCCTCGCCTACCGCTTTACACTCGAAGCCGTGGAGCCCGATGGAGGCGTCACGCCACTCCCGGCGGAAGGCTATGCGGATGGCCGGCTCGACTGGTGGTCCTTCGACCAGGCTGCCTCCGCCGGCGGCGGCGGGGCGGCGGTGGCGCATTTCGTCACGCGCATGCCCGCGCCCGTGACCTTCGCCGGGATGCCTGCCGACCGCTACTGGGAGATGGAGTTGGGCGGCGCGCCGCTCGCCGGCGTTTCGGCCGGACCGGCCGGCATCGCGACGATGCTCGCGCTGGAATTCCTGCTGGTCTCCGGTACGGACTGGTTCCAGCTTCCGCTGCGCCTGCCCTACGGTGTCGCATGCCGTGTGTCGGGGCTTTCGGTCACGGACTGCTTCGGCGTGACGCAGCAGATCGGCCGGGCGGCGCCAGGGCCGGGCGGCTGGGCGATGTTCGACCCTTCGGTGCAGGACCGGGTCGCGGAGCCGCTTTTCATGCTGCCCTCGGTCACAGCAGGTGTGCTGGAGGGCGATCCGATCGAGGAGGTTGCGCTGTTCCGCGACGAGGCCGCCAATCTTGCCTGGGCCGTCGAACGGCGTGTGCCGGGACTGACGTCCGTGCCGCTCGACGGCAAGGCGCTCGCCGCGCCGGAGGGCGCCTTGCTGTGGCAGCGGCCGGAGGGCGAGGCGGAGCTTACGGCCGCGGCGATCTACCGGCTGCAGAGCCCGGTGCCGTTGCGCTGGTTTCCGCTGGTACCGGAGCGCGACCCGGATCGGGTCGGCGGCGTGAAGCTGCGCCTGCGCCGCCTGCGCCGCGTCACCGCTACGGCGGCTGACGAGAGCGGTCCCGATGCGCAGCGCGCCCTGCAGTTGCAGGCGAACGAGGAAACGCCGCTCGCCGCCGTACTGCAACCCAGGGATGGTGCCTTCCTGCTGGCGGAGCAGGAGGTACCGCGCGCCGGATTGGTCCTCACCCGGTCGTTTCAGTACACCCGCGGGCCCGATGGGGCGCGTCTGCTGTGGCTGGGACGGCGCAAGCGCATCGGCCAAGGCGAGGCCGCCAGCGGTCTTGCCTTCGACCTGCTCGATCCCGTGCGCCAACCGGCATGAGTGGCAGGGCTGGCTTGAGGCTTGCGCGTTCAATTACCGGGCGGCAGGTCGACCCAGGCGCCATGGTGGAACTGGCTTTCCAGCGCCGCCGCGATCATCCGCATGCCGGCCAGGCCATCGCGCAAACCGGGCACTGAAAGCGCCTGCGCGGCAGGCTCGCTGCCACGCTGCCGCGCCAGGATCAGTTCCGCGAAATCCTGGTAGAGGTTGGCGAAGGCCTCATGCAGGCCCTCGGGGTGGCCGCGCCGCTGGCGTCCGGCGGCCAGCGCGGTGGCGGACAGCAACGGGTGCTGGCGCGTCAGTATTGCCGGAAAGCCGTCCCGCGATGCCAGGCGCAACTCACCGTGACGGTCGTGCCGCCATTCCAGGTGGCCCTGCTCGCCCCAGACGCGCAGCAGGATGTGGTTTTCCGCCCCCGCCGCCGCCTGGCTGGCGATCAGGCTGCCGCGCGCGCCACCTTCCAGGCGGAAGCGCAGATTGGCGTAATCCTGCACCACGCGACCAGGCTGCAGGGTACCAAGCTCCGCGCTCAGCCGCACCGCGGACTGTCCTGTGACGTAGCAGGCCAGGTGGAAGGCATGCGTGCCGATGTCGCCCAGCACCAGGGACGGCCCGCTGGTGGCAGGATCCAGCCGCCAGCGGCGCGGCGCATCGACCTGCGCCTCCACGAAGCTGGCCAGGCCGGCGCCGAAATATTCGACCTGCACCATGCGCAGCGCGCCCAGTGCACCCGCTTCCACCTGGGCGCGCGCCTCGCGGATCATCGGGTAGCCGGAATAGGCATGGGCGAGGCACAGGATGGTGCCATGCGCCGCAACCGCCTCCGCGATCGCCGTGGCTTCCTCCATCGTATTGGCCAGCGGCTTTTCCAGCATCACGTGCAGCCCGGCCTCCGCCGCGGCGCAGGCCAGGCGCCGGTGGCTGTCGTTCGGCGTGACGATGGTGACGGCGGCGATGCCATCGGGCAGCTGCTTTTCGGCGGCGAACATCGCCTCCGCGCTCGGGTAGCTGCGGTCCGGGGCGACGCCGTATTCCCGCGCTGCCGCCGCCGCCTTGTCCGGATTGCTGGAAAAAGCGCCGGCCACGACGGCGAAGCGGCGGTCGAGCAGCGCGGCACGCTGGTGCACCGGCCCGATCATCGCTGGCGCGGCGCCGCCGACGAAACCCAGGGCGATCGGAGTCATGGCTGGTCCTTCTGCATCATCGCCAGCATGTCGTCCCCGGCGCGACGCACATGCAGGGCGTGGATGGCCTGCGCCGCGGCGGCATCACGACGCTCCAGCGCTTCGATCAACGACCAATGCTCCTGCTGGATGATGGCGAGGCGGCCGGGCGCGTAGCCGTGCCGGCTGCGCAGCACGCCGATGATGGCGGTATGCTGGTCCAGCAGGCGCATCGCCTCGGCGTTGCCGGTGACGCCGAGGATCGCCTCGTGGAACTCGCGGTTCACCGGCTCCAGCGCCAGCCGGTCATTAGCCGTGACAAGCGCATCGTAGCGGTGCTGGATCGCGCGAAGCTGGTCGATGAGGTCCGCGGTGACGCAGGGGGCCGCCTGGAAGGTCAGGAAGCCTTCCAGCGCCTCGCGGATGTCGAACAGGTTGCGGATGAACCGGGCATCCATGCGACGGACGCTGGCGCCGCGGTTGGGCGACAGCGTGACCAGTCCTTCGCCCTGCAGCTGCTGCAACGCCTCCCGCACCGGCATTTGGCTGAGTCCGTAGAGCAGCGCCAGGTCGGCGATCTTCAGGCGTGATCCCGGCGCGATGCGGCCGGCGATGATGTCGCGCCGGATGCGGTCGCGCACCCGCTGGTAGGTGGTGCCGCCCATCGGCGGGTCCGTCGTCTCCGTGGGCAACGTCTCCACGCGGATGCTCCTGCGGCGTCGTGGCGGAATGCTCCCGATGCCGTGTGCAGTGGGGTCGGGCGGCGAGGCTTGACCCCCAATGATCGATTTGATCAAATCGATCGGTCCAAGAAAATGCCGATTTGCAGGCCCCGGCGCAAGCACTGTGAGACCCGGGCCCTGCCGATCCCGAAGGTGCCGCGAAGCGGCCGTCACATGACAAGAAGGCCGGCCCCGAACGCCGGCTGAGAGGGAGGGTCCATGAACGCCATCACCCGCCGCGGCGCGCTGCTCGGCACCATCGGCGCCACGCTCGCCGCACCGCGCCTCGCGCAGGCCCAGGGCGTGAAGCCGCGCCTCACCCTGATCTCGCAGTGGAGCGCGGGCAGCGATGGCGCCGCGATCACCGCGCTTGGCCGTGTCTTCGAGGAGGAAGGCGGCACCTGGCAGCACAGCCCGGTGCCGGGTTTCACGACGGAGATGATGAACAAGCTGCGTGCCGACATCCTGTCCGGCAACCCGCCGGCGGCGTCCCAGCTCAAGGGACCGGAGATTGCAGCCTGGTCGCGCATCGCGCCGACGCGGGACCTGACGCGGGAAGTGGCGGCGGCGGGGTACGAGGCCGTGGTGGCGCCGGACCTGGCAAAGCTGCACAAGCCGCAGGGCAAGTGGATCGCGCTGCCGCTGCAGATCTACCGCACCAACACGCTGTTCGTGTCCCGCCGCGCGATGGAGAAGGTGGGGGCGCGCGAGTTGCCAAAGACCTGGGCGGAATTCAATTCCCTCGCCGGCAAGATGAAGGACGCCGGCATCACGCCGATCGCCAATGGCGGCATCCGCTGGGATGACGGCATGAAGTTCGAGATCGCCCTCGCCGGCCTCAGCCCCGAAGCCTACCGAAAGGCGCTGATGGAACTGGATGACCGCACGCTGCGCGGGCCGGAGGTGCTGGCCGCCTTCCGCCAGTTGCGCCAGTTCTCCAACTGGATGGATCCGGCGGCCGCCGGCCAGCACTACAGCACCTTCCTGCCGCGTTTCATCCGCGGCGAAATGGGCATGCTGATGATGGGCGGCTGGGCGCAAGGCGTCATCCGCCACAATGGCTTCGGTCCGGAGGACTACATGGTCGGACAGGCGCCGGTCGACAACGGCAAGCCCTGCTTCGTGCTGAACGCCGATGCCTTCATCTTCTGGCAGCGGCGCGAGCCGGATTTCCAGGCCGGCCAGGCGCTGTTCGCGAACCTGGTGATGAGCAAGCGGGTGCAGGAGATGTATTCCAAGATCACCGGCTCCGTCCCCGTCCGCACCGACATGGACCTGTCCGGCGAAGGCTGGTCCGACGGACAGCGGGAGGCTTCGCGATCGCTGGGTGAATCCGTGCGCGCCAACCAGGCGGTGCTGAGCCTGGCGCACAACATGGCGCAGAACAACCAGATGTCGGCGGCGATGATCGACATCCTGACCGAGTATGTGCACGACAAATCCGTGACGCCGGAGGTGGCGGTACGCCGTCTGGCCGCGGCCGTCGACGACGCGCGCTAGCTTTATGAATGTCGAGGCGAAGCTGGTGGGCGTGGCACCGCTGCCCGCCCGGCGCCTGCCTTCCGCCCGGCGTGCCTGGGTGGAGCGCTGGCTGCCGCATCTGGTGCTGTGGCCGCCGCTGCTGATCAGCGTGCTGCACGTGATCAGCTTTACGCTCTACACAACGTGGATCTCCTTCACCGACTCCACGCTCATCCCGAGCTACGAGCTGATCGGGATGCGCAACTACTGGTCGGTGCTGAACTCGCGCAACTGGGGCATCGCCTACAACAACCTGCTGATCTACGGCACCTGCTTCGTCACGCTGACCACCGCGCTCGGCCTGCTGCTGGCCATCCTGATCGACCAGCGTATCCGGGCGGAGACCCTGTTCCGCACCATCTTCCTGTATCCCATGGCGGTGTCCTTCGTGGTCACCGGCACCGTCTGGGCCTGGCTGCTGAATCCCGGGGTCGGCATCCAGAAGCTGGTGCGCGACATGGGTTTTCCGGAGTTCCGCTTCGACTGGCTCGTCGACCGCGACATGGCGATCTACACCATCGTCATCGCCGGTGCCTGGCAGGCCTCCGGCTTCGCCATGGCGCTGTTCCTGGCCGGCATCCGTTCGGTGGAGGCGGACCTGTACAAGGCGGCGCAGATCGATGGTGCCGGCGTCTGGCGCATCTACCGGCGCGTCGTGCTGCCCAGCATCGGGCCGATCTTCATCGCCGTGCTGGTGGTGCTGCTGCAATTCACCATCAAGACCTTCGACCTGGTGCGCGCGCTGACCGGCGGCGGGCCCGGCATCGCGACGCAATTGCCGACGCTGGTGGTGTACGACCTGATGTTCCAGCGCGGTCTGCTCGGCCGTGGTGCCGCGGCCGCGGTACTGATGCTGCTGTCGCTGCTGGCGGTGCTCGTGCCGTATTTCGGCTATGTCCGTTGGCGGAAGCACCGGGAGGGACGCCGCAATGGCTGACGCCGCCGCCCCCTCCTTCTCCCCCGGCGTGCGCGGCCGGCCGGCGCGCTTCATGGTCTATGCGCTGCTGATCGGCTTCGCCGCCTTCTATCTGACGCCGCTGGTGGTCGTGGCGCTGAATTCGGTCCGCACGGCGCAGGACATCGGCGCCACCTCCGTCATCGGTTTCCCACGCGAATTCGCCTTCGACAATTTCAGCCGCGCCTGGGGCAGCTACTGCATCGCGCAGACCTGCGCCGGCATCTCGCCCTACATGTGGAACTCCTTCCTGCTGGTGATCCCGGCGACCATCCTCTCGACCCTGCTTGGAGCGCTGAACGGCTATTCGATCGCGCTGTGGCGCTTCAAGGGCGACAACTGGATCTTCGGCATCATCATCCTCGGCGTCTTCCTGCCGGAGCAGATGAAGCTGATCCCCTGGACCCTGGTCCTGCGCGACCTCGGCCTGACCAACAGCATCTCCGGCCTGGTGATGATCCATGTCATCCAGGGCATCAGCTTCACGACGCTGTTCTGCCGCAACTACTACGTCTCCATCCCGCCGGAGCTGCTGAAGGCGGCGCGCATCGACGGCGCCGGCTTCTTTCGCATCTTCTGGCGCATCGTGCTGCCGCTGTCGCCGCCGATCCTGATCGTCACGGTGATCTGGCAGTTCACGCATATCTGGAACGAGTTCCTGTACGGCGTGACCTTCACCTCCGGCACGCAGCAGCCGGTGACGGCGGCGCTGATCGCGCTCAGCGTCTCGGTCAGCGAGGCACCGCAGTACGGCGTGCAGAGCGCGGCGGTGCTGCTGGCCGCACTTCCGACGCTGCTGGTCTACCTGTTCGGCGGCAAGTACTTTCTGCGCGGGCTCACGGCCGGCGCGGTCAAGTAGGGGATCCTGGAATGGCGGCACTGACCATCCGCGGCGTGCGCAAGCGGTTCGGCTCGCAGGAGGTGCTGAAGGGCATCGACCTGCAGGCCGACAGCGGCGAATTCCTGGTGCTTGTCGGCCCCTCCGGCTGCGGCAAGTCGACCCTGCTCGCGATTATCGCGGGCCTCGAGAACGCCAATGAGGGCGAGATCGAGATCGGCGATCGCGTGGTGACCCGCATTCCGCCGAAGGACCGCGACATCGCCATGGTGTTCCAGTCCTACGCGCTCTATCCCACCATGACAGTTCGGGAGAACATGACCTTCGGCATGGAATGCAGGCGTATCCCGAAGGCGCAGCAGGCGGAGGCGCTGGACCGCACGGCGAAGCTGCTGCAGATCGAGGCGCTGCTGGACCGCAAGCCATCACAGCTGTCCGGCGGCCAGCGGCAGCGCGTGGCGATGGGGCGCGCCCTGGTGCGTGACCCGTTGCTGTTCCTGTTCGATGAGCCGCTGTCCAATCTCGACGCCAAGCTGCGCGTCGAGATGCGGATGGAGATCAAGCAGCTGCATCGCCGCATCGGCTCCACCATCGTCTATGTCACGCATGACCAGATCGAGGCCATGACGATGGCGACCCGCATCGCGGTGATGCACCAGGGGGAGGTGCAGCAATACGCGGACCCCGACACCATCTACAACCGGCCCGCCAACCTGTTCGTCGCCCGCTTCATGGGGGCGCCGCCGATGAACACCGTTGCGGCGCGGCTGGCGAGTGATGGCGGTGGGCTGACAGCCGTCATTGGGGCTGGCCGGCCGGACGAAATTCGCCTGCCGCTGCCGGACGATGTGGTGGCGACACGCGCCTTCCTGGATCGCGACGTCGTGCTGGGGATCCGGCCGGAAGCCATTGGCGAGGCCGAGCGCCGCTTCGGCGCCGACCCGCGCACGAGCATCGCCATCGACGCACCGGTCGAGATGACGGAGCCGACAGGTGCCGAGACCATTGTGTTGATGCGCATGGGCGGCCAACAGCTCCTCGGCCGCGTCGCCCCGGATGTACGCTTGGCGGTGGATGCGCCCGGCCGCTTCGCCGTGGACACCCGCCGCATCTGCCTCTTCGACCCAGCCACGGACCGACTGATCGCATGAATCCTATCACTGCCTCGCGCTATGCGGGGCTCGCCGGCCGCCTGGTCATCGTCACCGGCGGAGCCAGCGGAATCGGCGAGTCCTTTGTCCGGGAATTCGCCGGCCAGGGTGCACGCGTGGCGTTCCTCGACAAGCAGGCGGAGATTGGCAAGGCGCTTGCGTCGGAGCTCGGCGCGACCTTTCGTGTTTGCGACCTGACCGATACGACGGCGCTGCGTCGGGCGCTGGCGGAAATTCATCTAGAATGCGGCCCGGCCTCCGTTTTGGTCAACAATGCCGCTGTGGACCAGCGGCAGGATTTCTTCGACGTCACCGAAGACAGCTTCGACTTCATGATGGCAGTCAATTTCCGGCACGTCTTCTTCGCCTGCCAGGCGGTCGCGCTGCAGATGCGTGAACTTGGCGGTGGCTCCATCGTCAACATGTCCTCGATCGCCTGGATGAATGGCGCTCCGGACATGCAGGCCTACGCCGCCGGCAAGGCCGCCATCGTCGGCTTCACCAACTCCCTGGCTCGGCAACTCGGCCCCCACCGCATCCGCGTCAATGCCATCGCCCCCGGCATGGTCATCACGCCGCGCCAGCGGGAGCTTTGGTATCAGGATGAGAGCAAGATCGCTGCCGGGCGTGCGCGCCAATGCATTCCAGACGCGATCGAGCCGGAGGAGGTCGCGCGCCTTGGCCTGTTCCTCGCCTCCGACGACAGCAAGCTGATCACCAAGCAATGCTTCATGGTCAGCGGCGGCTCACGCTGACGGAAAGGACTGCGCGTGAAGATCCAGGGCATCGAGACGCTGCACTGCGACGCGGGCTGGCGGCACTTCTCCTTCCTCAAGGTCACGACCAACGAGGGGTTGGTCGGCTGGTCCGAGTTCAACGAGGGCTTCGGCAGCACCGGCCTCGGCGCTCTAATCGAGGCGCTGGCGCCAATCGTCATCGGCATGGACCCGATGCGGATCGAGTTGATCGGCAACACGCTGCACACCCGCACCGTGCAATCTCGCGGCGGGCTGAACCGGCAGGCCATTGCGGCGATCGAGAACGCGTTGCTGGACATCAAGGGCAAGGCACTCGGCGTGCCGGTCCATGCGTTGCTTGGCGGCGCGGTGCGGGACCGCATTGCGGTCTACTGGTCGCATTGCGGCAGCTACCGCGCGCGCTACCCAGAATCACAGACCGGCGTGCCGATGATCCGCGATTATGACGGGCTGTCGCGTCTGGCGGAGGAGGTACGCGCACGCGGCTTTCGCGCCCTCAAGACCAACACGCTGCTGCCGGATGGCAAAGGCGGCCTGCGAAGCCACCGCCCTGGTTTCGGCCACGGTGCCGGCTTCCCCGAGTTGAACTGGTCCCCGGAAGTGGTACGCGGTGCGCATGATACAGCCATGGCCATGCGCCAGGGTGGCGGGCCGGACATGGGCGTGATGCTCGATGTGAACTTCCACTTCAAGCCGGAAGGTGTCATGCGCATCGCGGAGGCGTTGGCGCCTGTCGGCCTCGCCTGGCTGGAGGTTGATACGCATGACGTGCGCTCGCTCGAGCTCATCCGCCGCGTGGCGAACTGTCCTATCGCGTCGGGCGAGACGCTGTGTGAACGGCGTGACTTCAAGCCATTCCTCGAAGCCTACAGCATGGATGTCGCCATCATCGACGTGATCTGGAACGGCTTCTGCGAATCGCTGAAGATCGCCGCCATGGCGGAGGTATACGAGATCAACGTTGCGCCGCATAACTTCTACGGCCAGCTTTCCAGCGTCATCAGCGCGCATTTCTGCGCCGCGGTGCCAAATCTGCGGATCATGGAGATCGACATCGACAGCGTCGCGTGGCGCGATGAATTCGTCACGACGCCACCGGTCATCGAGAACGGCGCCATGCTGGTGCCGACCGGGCCGGGCTGGGGCTGCGATGTCAACGAGGCTGCGGTACGGGCACGCCCACCCAGGGCCTGACCGCGAAGCAAGGAGAGAGACCCGATGGCGACCAACGAGTTGAAGCAGCTGTGGAAGTCCGGCAAGGCGGCGGTGAACGGGTGGCTCGCCATCCCCTCCGGCTTCTCCGCCGAGGTGATGGCCCGCTGCGGCTGGGACAGCGTGACGGTGGACATGCAGCATGGCGTGCAGGACTACATGTCCATGGTCTGGTGCTTCCAGGCGATGGGGCGCGAGCCGGTGACGCCGATGGTGCGCGTGCCGTGGAACGAGCCGGGCATCATCGGCAAGGCGCTCGATGGCGGTGCCTACGGCATCATCTGCCCGATGGTGAATACCAAGGCGGAGGCCGAGGCGCTGGTGTCCTACTGCCGCTATCCGCCGAAGGGCGCGCGCAGCAATGGCCCGATCCGAGCCGGCTCCTACGGCTCCGCCGGCGAATACCAGCGCACCGCGAATGACGAGATCCTGGTGATCCCGATGATCGAGACCAAGGAGGCGGTGGAGAACATCGAGGCCATCCTCGACGTGCCCGGCATCGACGCGATCTATGTCGGCCCGAGCGACCTCGCCTTCTCGCTCGGCCTGACGCCGAAGCTGGATTCGGAGGAACCGCAGGTGCTGGCGATCTACGAGATGCTGCTGGCGGCCTGCAAGAAGCGCGGCATCTATGCCGGTATCCATTGCGGCTCCGCCGCTTATGCGGCACGCGCCATCAAGATGGGCTTCCGGTTGACCACCATTGCGAATGACAGCGGGCTGATGGCCAAGGCCGCGACGGAAGCCGTGGCCGCGGTGTGGAAGGAAGTCGGCGAGTTCCGCAAGGCCTGACCGGCGCTTTGGGCGCTGCCGGCGAGTGCGCCGACAGCGCCTGATGGTCATCGTGGCTTCTGGTCCGCCGGAATTGGCGGCATGCTGATCCCTGAACGAACGAAGGAAACGGCACATGGCGCTGGCCCCGGGAAAGCTGCGCGCATTGACGCGGCTTGCGGATCGCGACGGCTTCTTCCGCATGGTGGCGGTCGACCAGCGCCCGCCGATCATGAAGAAGATCCGTGAGACGCTGGGCGAGGATGCCGTGACCTGGGAGCGCATGGGCGCGGTGAAGGCGGCGCTGCTGCGCACCTTGCAGCCACATGCCTCCGCCATGCTGCTCGACCCCGGCTTCGCCTACCCCTACGCCTTCTGCGACCTGGACCCGGCGAAGGGCCTGCTCATCACGCTGGAGCAGTTCGAATTCGAGGAGGGCGAGGGCGGCGGGCGCATCACCCGCACTTATCCCGGCTGGTCCCCCAGAACGATCAAGCGCATGGGCGCGGATGGCGTGAAGCTGATGCTGTTCTACCGGCCGGATGCGCCCGCTTCCGTCAACGACCGCCAACATGACTTCGTCCGCCGCATCGGCGATGCGTGCCGGGAGGCCGAGATCGCGTTGCTGCTGGAACCGCTAGTTTATCCTCTGGCGCAGGATGCCGCCGGCGCCGCCGCCTATACCGAAGACCCGGCGAAGCGGCCGGAACTGGTGATCGAGACGGTGCGGGAATTCGCCAAGCCGGACTATGGCATCGACATCTTCAAGCTGGAGACGCCGATCGCGGCGAGCCAGGTTCCGGCGCCAGAGGATGAGACCAGCGCCGTGGCCGACACGCAGGCCTGGTTCGAGAAGATCGACGCGTTGCTCGACCGCCCCTGGGTGATGCTGTCCGCCGGCGCGGGGATGGAACCGTTCCGGCGCATCCTGACCTATGCCTTCCGCGCCGGCGCCTCCGGCTACCTGGCTGGCCGTGCCATCTGGTGGGACAGTTTCGCCGCCTATCCCGACATGGCCAAGTTCGAGGCGGCGCTGGCCGAGGGCGGCATCGCCTACATGCATCGGATCAACGCGCTGCTGACGCAGCATGGCACGCCCTGGACACGGCGGCCGGCCTACCGCGACGGCATCGAGATCAATCCGGGCGGCTCGGAATTCGTCAGCCGCTATCCCGGATGAGCGCCTCGACCTCCGCTCGCACCGGCGCGCCAAGCCGGCCGCCGCGACGGGTGCATTTCAGCGCGGCGGCGGCATTGGCGAAGCGCGCTGCATCGGCCAGCGTCGCACCCTCGGCCAGCGCCAGCGCATAGGCGCCGTGGAAGACGTCCCCTGCCCCCAGCGTATCCACCACCCGCACGGCAAAGCCCGGGCTGGACCAGTCACCCTCCGCATCCATCCAGCGGTAGCCGTGGTCGGCCCGCGTCACGCCGACGCTGCCGCGATAGCCGCCGCGGCGGGCCACCACCTTGGCCAGCGCGCGGGTCGGGTCTTCCTCCTCCGCCAGCATGGCGAGGCCGGGTGCTGAGAACACCACATGATCGGCCAGCGGCACCAGCGCCGCGGCGGAGGGGTTCGGGCTGAGATCCGCATCGAGCACGGAGGGTATGTTCCGCGCCGCGGCCTCCCGCAGGGCGCGTTCGGCGCCAGGTGGCCAGCCGACATCCGCCAGCACGCAGCCAATGCCCTCAAAGGCCGCGTCCCAATCCACCCAATCGGGCGGCACGCCGAGGCCCTGGCCAGGGAAGGCCAGGATCAGCCGCTCGCCGCCCGGTTCCACCGCGACGGAGGATACGGCGGAACGCGCGCCGTCCAGCGTAGCGACGAAGCGGGTGGCGACACCGAGGCGGTCGAGTTCCTCGATGATCTGGCCGCCTACCGCATCGGCCCCGACCCGCGCGACCAGCCGCGATGTTCCGCCGAGGCGTGCGATGGCGCAGGCGGCCGTCGCGGCCGGACCGCCACCGGTCTCCGACAGCTCGCTGGCATAGACCTTGATGGGCGCGGTCGGCAGGCCGGGCAGCGACAGGATGCGGTCCCACACGGCCATGCCGACGCAGAGAACTCCGGCCATCTCAGCGCGCGGCCCCGAAGACCAGGTCAGGAAGGAACAGCGTGATCTGCGGGAACAAGGTGATCAAGGCTAGTGCGGCGAACAGCGGGATGTAGAACGGCAGCACCGCGCGGATCAGGTGCTGCAGCGGGATGCCGCCGACCTTGGCGACGACGAACAGGCCGATGCCCATGGGCGGCGTCAGCAGCCCGATCATCAGGTTCAGCACCATGACGAAGCCGAAATGCACCGGATCGATGCCCAGTGCCAGGATCACCGGCATCAGCACCGGCACGGTCAGCACCAGCACCGCCAGCGCCTCCATGAACATGCCGAGGAACAGCAGCAAGATGTTGATGAGCAGCAGCATGACCAGCGGGTTGTCGGTGACGCCCAGCAGCATCTCCGCCACCTGCTGCGGCACACGCTCCCGCGCCAGCACCCAGTTGAACAGCGTGGCGGCCGCGACGATGAAGCCGACCACGGCGGTGGTGTTCATGCTTTCGCGGAACACCCGCAGCAGGTCGCCCCAGCCAAGCTCGCGGTAGACCAGCGTGCCGAGGATCAGCGCGTAGAGCGCGGCGATGGCCGCGGCTTCCGTGGCCGTGAAGATGCCGCCGAAGATGCCGCCGAGGATGATGGCCGGCGTCAGCAGCGGCAGGAAGGCGCGCAGGAAGGCGCGGCCCCGCTGCGTCCAGGTGAAGCGCGGGCCGCGCGGAAAGCCGGCCTTGCCCGCGACCCACCAGATATAGGCCATCAGGCACAGCGCGATGACGATGCCGGGCAGGATGCCGCCCAGGAACAGTCGGCCCACCGAGACATTCGCCATGACGGCGTAGAGCACGAGCGGGATGGAAGGCGGGATGATGGGCCCGACGACGCAGGACGCCGCGGTGATGGCGCCGGCGAAGGCGCGGGGATAGCCCTCCTTCACCATCGCCTTGATCTCGAGCGCGCCGAGTCCGCCGGCATCGGCGACAGCGCTGCCGGACATGCCGGAGAAGACGACGGAGGCCACCACGTTCACATGACCCATGCCGCCGCGGAAATGGCCCACCAGCGATGCGGCGAAGTCGAAGATCCGGTCGGTGACGCCCGATGTGTTCATCAAATTGCCGGCCAGGATGAAGAACGGCACGGCGAGCAGCGTGAAGCTGTCCACCCCCGCCATCAGCCGCTGCGGCGCGCTGATCAGCGGCGCACCCTCGATGAACAGCCAGCCGACGGCGACCACGCCGAGCGCGAAGGCGACCGGCATGGCCATGAGCACCAGGCCGAGCCAGGCGGCGAAAAATCCCAGCATGTGCCTAGAAGTCCCGCCCTTCGGTGTGGGTCAGCGCCTCGCCACGGCGCCAGGCGCCGATATCCTGCACCGCGCCGAGGACGATGCGGATGGCACAGAGGCCCATGGCGACGGGCACGATGCCGAGGACAAGGCCCGTCGGCATCTCGATCGCCTCCGTCGGCAGGTCCCAGACCTGCGCCGCGCCGCGAAATCCCCAGACCAGCACCAGCAGGCAGAACGCCAGCATCAGCGCCTGCATGGCGAGCGATACAATGAGCGTCAGGCCACGCGGCAGCGCCTCCACCACGAAGTTGATGCCGACATGGCTGCGGTCGCGCAGCGCGGCGGCGGCGCCCAGGAACACCACGCCGACGAACAGGCTGCGCGCCGCTTCCTCGCTGTAGGGGTTCGGGTCGTTCAGCACGTAGCGGGTGAAGACCTGCCAGAGCACGGCGGCGAACATCAGCACGCCGAGGAGGATGGCGACGCCCTCCTCGGCATGGCGCAGGACGAAGCGCACCGGCGCGCTACAGCGCCTGCAGGGCGGCGAAGACGCCGCGGCCCCAGACCTCCTCGTAGCGCTCGTACAGCGGCGCCAAGGCACGGCGGAAGGCGGGTCGGTCGCTGTCGATGAACTGCGTGCCACGGCCCTCAAACTCGCCGCGCAGGCTCTGCTCGCCCTGGCGGACCAGCGCATCCGAGACCTTGGCGCCCTCACGCAGCGCCTGCGCCACCAGCGTGCGGTCGGCCTCCGGCATCGCGGTCCAGGTGGCGGAGGCGATGACGGGCAGCAGCGGCACCAGGATGTGGCCGGTGAGGTTGATGTAGCGCTGCACCTCCATGAATTTATTGGCGGCGATCGTCGGCAGCGGATTCTCCTGGCCGTCGATGACGCCGGTCTGGAGCGAGAGGTAGACTTCGCCCAGCGACATCGGCGTTGGCGCGGCACCCAGCGTGCGCATCATGTCGACGAACAGCGGCGCCTGCGGCACGCGCATCTTCAGGCCGCGCAGATCCTCCGGCTGGCGCAGCGGCTTGTCCCGGGTCGTCATGTGGCGGGTGCCATAGTACCACGGCTCCAGCGGCCGCATGGACCGGCCCTCCGCCAGCTGGCGTGAGGCGGCCTGGATCGCGGGGTGGCCGAACATCCGCAGCACCTGGTCGAAATCGCTGGCCAGGAAGGGGGATTCCAGGATGGAGATCGGCCGCACCCAGCTTCCCAGTACGGCCGGGCCGGTGATGCAGAGGTCCAGCGTGCCGTTGGAGACCTGCGTCAGCATCTCCCGCTCGCCACCCAGCTGGGAGGACGGGAAGTTGTCGATCCGCAGCCGGCCGCCCGAACTCTGCTGCAGCACCTCCGCCGCCTTCACGATGCCGCGCGTCACCTCGCCCTCCGGCGGGTGGACATGGCCGAAGCGCAGCGTGCGGGCGGCCTGCGCCCTGGCCGCGCTGGAGACGATGGCAGGTGCGGCGAGCAGCGCGGCACCGCCCAGCAGGAAAGTGCGCCGCAGCGACCCCATGGCAATTGGCATTATCCGTTTCCCTTCGTATCCGTCCGCATTTCGTCCGCGTCCGTTCGAGGGGAAGCTTGCACCAGCCTCCGCGCGCAGGCCAGTCCCGGCTTCAGAACCGGTTCCGCAGCCGCAGCTGAAACCGCGTCTCGTCGAAATTGGACGCCTTGTCGTAGCGCAGACCCGCGCCGATCGAGAGGCTGGGGTTCAGCGCGTAGTCCAGATCCGCCCGCACCCCGCCCACCGCGCCGGCCTGCGACTGGCTGCGGAAGTTGGCCAGCACCGCGTCGTTGGTGCCCGCCGTGGCCGAGGCCAGCGCCACAAGCTGCCCCTGCAATTCCGGGTCATTCGGGAAGACCGGCGCCGCATCCTCGCGCCACGCGGCGTAGCCGAGCGTGGCGCCGACGCGATAGGACAGGTCGCCGTTGCGGCCGCGGTAGTCCACCGGGATGTTCAGCGCGGTGTATTGCTGCGGCGAGAAGTAGCCGCCGTGGCCGAGCGTGAAATACCGCAGGTTCCGCTCATAGGCGAGGTAGACCAGGTCCAGCCCGGTCCGCAGCTCGCTGTCGCCGTCGCGCCAGATCGGGATGGAGACACCCGCGCCGCCCTCGATCCGGGTGTTGGAGGCGACGCCACTGCCGTCGAAGGCGGAATAGCCGCCGCCGACATAGCCGTAGCCATTGCCGAGCGGGAATTCGATCTGCGCCCGCCCGCCGGTCCGTAGCACCGGGCCCCAGCTCGCGCCGGTACGCGGGTCCGTGGCGCCGGACCAGGACAACAGGCTGTCATTCATCCCGCGCCGCTCGGCCGTGAAGCGCGCGCGAATTCCCCCCGCGGTCAGCTGCGGCGCGATCTCGGCGCCACCAATGATGTTGGAGGTCTGGAAGCCGATCGGCGTGGTGCCGACATCGGCGCGCAGCCAGTCGCCGCGCTGGTAGGCAAGCCCGACCCCGACACCGGAGGCGCCGGCATCGCCAGGCGCGGGCAAGGCCCCTGCCCCGTTCAGCACGCTGGCGCCGAAGCGCTGCCGTGCCTGGCGCGAGTTCTCCAGTGAACCCGCGTCGATGGTGGTGGGCTCGGCGAAGGCGGTGATGCGTCCGCCGACCACAGGCAGCGCCGCCACCGCCTCCAGCCGCGCCGAAAGCTCGCTGAGCTTGTCGAGGCCATCGTCACCGGAACGCATGCGGCCGGAGGCCACGGCGGCGAGGCTGGGGCCGACATCGTCGCGCAGCGCGGCAAGCTCACGCTCGATGTCCCGCGTCAGCGGATCCGCCGGCGCGCCCTGCCGCGGCACCGCCGCCGGGCCGAAGGGATTCGCGAGGCCGGAGGGTGTCGCCGCCGCCGAGCCGCGCCCTCCTACGCCCAGTTCGGCGGCGCGCTGCCGCGATGCCGCCTCCAGCGCCTGCCGCGCCCGTCCACCGTCGCCGGCATCGCGCGCCACGCGCGCTTCCAGCAGCAGCATCCGCGCATCGCCCGGCATGGCGCTGCGGCCTTCCGCCAGAAGCTGCGCCGCGCGCTGGCGGTCGCCGGCCGCGATCGCCGCCTCGATAGTGGCGCGTCGCGTCTCCACGTTGCGCGGATCCCGCGCCAGCAGCATCTCCGCAATTCTCAGCGCCTCGGCGGGCTGGCGGGCGGTGATGTAGAGCCGCGCGAGAGCCAGCTGCGCCTCCGGGTTGCTGCCGTTGGCCAGGGCCGGGCGCAGGCGTTCGAAGGCGCCCGCCTGGTCGCCGGCCTCGTTCAGCCGATCCGCGGCGCGGATGGCGGCACCGCCGCGCAGCGCGGCCAGGTCGCGCTGCGCCTCGGCGGAAACCCCGCCCGCCTCGATCTCGGCCGCGAGCGCCACCGCTTCCGCCTCCAGCCCGGCCGAGAGCAGCGCGCCGGCGATGGCCACGCGCGCCGGAACCTGGGCCCGGTTGGCGATGGCCGCGACGCGGGCCGCCTCCCCGGCGCCAGGTCGGTCGCCGGCCTCGCCGAAGGCGCGGATGACGGCGGCGGCGGTGGCCCCCGTAGGGTCAGGCCGCGCGGCGATGGTCAGCAGCCGGGTGCGCCCCTCAAGCGGAGACGCCGCCATCAGTGCCACCGCCGCCGCCACGTCCCGCTGGCTGCGGATGCGGGTGGCGAGGCGGGACATGTCCGTGCTGCGGCGGTTGGCCGGGATGCGGGCCAGGAAGGCATCGGCATCCGCCAGCCGGCCATCCTCCTCCGCCATCAGCGCCGCGGCATAGGTGGCATCCGGCGTTCCGACGCGGGCGGCGAGCTCCTCGACCAGCGCGCGGCCTTCCGCACCCCGACCCTGCCGGCGCAGCGCGCGGGCGAGGTCGAGGAGGATCCACGGATCATCCGGCGCCGCCGCCACCGCATTGCGCAGCAGCGCGGCAGCCGCGGTGGGGTCCGCCATGCGCGCCGCCTCGTTGCGGAAGGCCGTGGCGGCGGCGGGCGCCGGCGGCGTGCCGCCTGCGACGCCGCGCGGCGCGCTGTCCTGCCGCGCCGCCACCACGACCTCGCTGCCGCGGTTCTGCGCCCGCAGCGCGGCGTTCAGGCCGGCCTGTGCGGATGGCAGGCCCGGGCGCCGCGCCAGGGCGGCCCGGAAGCGCGCCTCCGCCCCCGGCGCATCGCCCCGGCGCAGCGCGATCTCGCCGAGCACGGCTTCCGCGTCGGACCGGTCCTCCACGTCGCGTAGCGCGGCGCGCCGGCCGGCGGCATCGGCCTGGTCAAGCGCCCCGCGGCGCAGCGCGGCGCGGGCGGAGGCGACTTCCTCCCCATAGGACGCCGCATCCAGTGCCCGCTGCCACTGCCGGGCATTGGCCGGGTTGGCGGCAATGGCGCGTTCCAGCAGGTCCCGCGCCTGCGGCAGGTTGCCCTCCCGCAGCCGGATGATGCCGAGGCCGCCGAGCGAATCCGCATCCCGCGGGTTGTCCCGCACCAGCGCCTCGAACCGCCGGGCACTGTCGCCGAGCGCGCCGGCCTCTAGCCGTTCGAACGCCGCCTGGCGTGCGGCCGCATCCGGGTCGGGCGCAGTCGCGGCCGTGGCTGCCGGCACGCTGCGCAGCGCGGCGAGGCGTTGCGCCATGGAGGCGTCCTCGGGGAAGCGGCGGAGGAAGGTTTCGGCCTGCGGTGCGATGGCCGGGTCATTGCCGGCGAAGCCGATCCCGGCGGCCCAGGCGCGGCGCGCCTCCACCGCCACCTCCGGCATCTCCGACAGGGCGCGCAGGCGTTCCAGGCCCTGGGCGCGGGTGGCGGGGTCGAAGGTCAGGGCCTGGGCATAGGCCAGCCGGGCACGGCCATCGGCACCGGGCCGTTCGGCGATGCGGCCAAGGTTGCGCACTCCCTCCTCCCGCGTTGCCGGGGCGCCGGCGAGGGCCTGGTAGTATTCGACGGCGAACTCCTCGGGTGGCGGACGGTTGCCGAAGACGGCGCGGTAGCGCTGCACGGCGGCGGCGGCGCGGCCATCCTGGGCCAGGCGGCGGGCCTCCTCCAGCCCCGTGCGGTCCAGCGTGCTGGCGCGCACGGCGTCCTGCACCGCCTCCAGCTGCGCCGTGGCGCCGGTGCGCTGCAACCTGGCCAGGTAGCCATTCGCCGCATCGCGGTTGCCGCGCGCCAGTTCCAGCCGCGCCGCCATGGCCAGCGCGGAGGGGTTCTGCGGCTCCGCCGCCAGGGCCCGTTCCACCGGGGCGGCCGCCAGGTCCGGACGGTCCTGGCCCAGCCAGCGTTCCGCCTGCCGGATCAGGATGTTGACCGCGCCGGAGCCAGGCGCCTCCTGCGCCAAAGCGTGACCTGCGGCCAGCGTGGCCAGCAGGGCGAGTGGGAGCCGCTTGCGCATCCTTCAGTGGTCCTTCGGGGTGCGCGCGCGCAAGCGCATGGCGGAACGGCGGCGCAGCATCCAGGCGGTCGGCAGGCCGAGCAGCAGGGCCGCCGCCAGCATCAGCGCGATGACCGCATAGGGGTCCTCGTCGATCCAGAGGTAGGGCACCAGCCACCAGGGCGGATCGCCCACGGCATAGCCGCGCCCGGTGCGGAAGGCGCTGATCCTGCTGCCATTGAGCACGGACAGGTCGCCCTGCACCTGCCCCGCCGTCGCCGGGTCGCGCAGCGTCGCCACCGCATTGGCCAGCGCCAGCGGCGTGGCGCCCAGCACCGCGACCACCGACCGTCCCGACTGTAACGGCGACTGCGTCCCGACGATCACCGCGACGCTCTCGCCGAGTTCGGTCAGCGCCGCGGCGGCGCGCTGGCGTTCCTCGCCCTCGCCCAGGAACAGCGCGCGGATTTCCGACAGGCGGTCGGAAGCCCCGAGGGTAAGCCGTTCCGCCGTCACCTGCACCGGGCTGTCGCGCAGCAGCGCCGTCGCGGCGGGCTGGCGGCCGAGGGTGCCGAGCAGGATCAGGTCGCGGTTGGCCATGGCCGAGAGCCCGTTGGGGAAGGCCACCTGCAAGCCGGTCGCCGGCAGCCCGACCTTCAGCGCCAGAGCACCCACCAGATCCAGGAAGGCGCCGGTCTCCACCGTGTTCGGCTGTTCCGGCAGGACCAGTGCGGTGGAAGACAGGTCCGCCATGCGGGTGAAGGGAAAGCCGGAGGAGGCGAAGAAGCCCAGCGAGGGCAGCCGCGCATGCCGCCAGGCGCCGGTGATGTCGATGGTCGAGGTCGGCTCGATCGCGGCGCGGATCTCGCCCGGCACCGCGACGCAGTCGCCGCGCGCCAGCGGCCGCATGTCGAAGCGCATCTGCAACTCGTCCTGGCCGGCCAGCAGGTAGGTCGGCACCAGCACGCGGCCGCGGCGGACTGCCGGGTCGTCCAGCAGCGTGCCGACCAGCCAGGGCTGCGCGAAGCCGGGCAGCCACCAGCGATCCCCGGAGCCCAGCGGCAGCGACTTCAGGAAGGCGCCGGAGACCGCGACGTCGAGCCGGGAGGCTGCGACATCCAGCGCCTGTCCGGTCGGCGCACGGAAGGCGATGTCAACGGGAATGCCGCGCCCGGCCCAGGTCAGCAGGTCGGGCGCCGTGCGCAGCGGCACGCGGATGGTGCCGGGCGAGTAGCCGAAGGCCTGCAGATCGGTGCGGTCGGTGCGGCGGCCGAACTCCTCCGCCCGGTCGGCGGCGACCCAGCGCGGTGCGTCATAGGGCTGGCGCGGCGCCAGCGTCGGTGGTGCCGAGATCACCACGGCCTCGCCGCCGAAGCTGTTGCCGCCAACGGCCATCGCCGTGGCCGCCTGCACCAGCTCGCCCTCCGACCGGCCGGCGATGACCAGCAGCGTGCCGAAGGGGTCGGTCGGGTTCGGCACCAGCGCCAGCGTCGGTCCGCTGATGCGCGGCAGCGGCAGGTTCGGGATGGCATCGGCGCTGGCGGCGAACACCAGGGCGTTGCCGGTCGGCGGCAACTGGCGGGAGACCGGGAAGCGCGCGCCTCGGTAATCCGCCTCCACCGCGAAGTAGGAGGTGGCGATGGCCGCCGCGCGCAGCGCCGCGGTGCCGGATTCGGAGGCCATGACCACCGGCAGGTTCAGCGCCTGGCGCAGGTTGCGGCGATCGAACAGCGGCTCCGGCAGCCGCGCCAGGTCGCGCTGCGGCACCAGGCGCTCGATGGTCAGCGACAGCGTCGAGAGGTCGGAGACATTGGCGGACAGCAGGCCCGACAGCGGGTCGTTGCATTCGGTGGTGTAGCGCGCGCTGAAGCGGAAATTCAGACGGTTCAGCTCGGCGAAGGCCAGCGGGTCCAGGTCGAAGCCGACAGGGCCGAAGGCACCGCGCGCGGGGTCCAGCGGCAGATTGCCGACGAACTGTTCATTCAGCGTCACCGCGATCTGCGACAGGGAGGGGATGAGCTGCGCCGAGGAGCCGCCCTGCACCACCAACCGCGCGGCGGTGACGACCTCGTCGCGGGAAAAGCCGAACAGCACGCCCTGCAGGTCGGCGGTGCCGCGGAATTGCATGGGCCCGGTGAGGCCCAGTTCGCGCAGCGTGAAGCGCAATTCCCGTACGGCGTTCGAGGCCAGAGGCGCGGCGGCCAGGGGCGCGGGCGCGACCGAGGGGGCTGTTGTTGGCGCGGGAGCCTGCACGGGCATCTGGGTGGGCACGACAGAAGCCGGCGGTGGCAGAGGTTCGGAAAGAGGCGGCGCCATGAACGTGCCCGGGTCCAGCAGGGATCGCGGCGCCTGCGCGAGCGCCACCCCTGGCAAGCCGAGCGCCACGGCCAGCAGCACCGCGGATACCAGTTCCGGCAGTTTCCGCGCCGCCGTGCCCGGCGTATCCTCTGCCTGTATGCCGGCACGACGCGGGCGCAGCATGTCCGACTTGCGTTCCAGCACCGTGGCCGCCGTGGCCGCCGCCTTGCGCACCGGCGCCTTACGGATGCGGAAGCGGTAGCGCACGAACACCGCATCCCGCGTCGCCGCCACCACGTCGCGCAGCGCCCGCAGCGGACGATCGACCGGCCAGTGGTCCCAGGCGATCCAGGCATCCGGCCGGCCGAAGAACACGCGCACCAGCGCCATCTCGTCGCGCACATCGGTCAGCACGAAACGCACCATCGCCTCGTCATCCTCCCAGCGCAGCAGCTGCGCCGGCACCTCCTGGACCTCGCCGCCGACATGGAAGGCGATGCGGATCTCGGCCTCGTCCGCCACGCCGAGCGGCCGGTCCAGCAGCAGCCGCGCACCGGAGAGCGACAGGTCGGAGGTGGTGGCCTTCATCCGGCGCCCGTCGGGCAGCACGATCTCGGAGGGGATGTCCGCCTGGATGCGGGCGCGGGCGCGCATTTGCTCACGCTCCACGCCCACCGCGACGGCGGCGGAAACCGGCACCAGGCACAGAACCGCCCACAGCGTGTTCAGGGCGTAGGCCTGGAATTCCAGCGATCCGGTGGCGGTGGTGGCCAGGCCGTAGATGCCGATGGACACGCCGATAAGCAGCATGCCGAGGATCACCAGCGTCGGCAGCACGGCGCGCACGTCCAGGTAGCCTTCCTCCACCATGCCGCCCTTGTCGGTGACGTTGAACTTGCCCTTGAGGGGGTCCCACAAAGTGGCCAGCGTGACGCGCACCAGCGGCCCGGCCAGTGTCGCCTCATAGATCTCGGACCAGAAGGAATGCCGGTTGCGGCCGTTCAGCCGGGCCGCCGTGCCGAAGGCGTGGATCATGTGGCTGCCGGCGTAGGCGATGATCGCCAGCGGTGAGGCGGCGATGATGTTCTGGCCAAGGAACAGGAACGCCAGCGGCGAGGTCAGGAAGACGATGCGCGGCAGCGCGAACAGGAAGGAAAATCCCGCGGTGGTGTAGCACAGCCGCTGCGCGATGGTCAGCTCACGCGCCATCGGCGTGTTCTCCTGCCGCAGGATCTGGATCATCCCGCGCGCCCAGCGCATGCGCTGGCCCATGTGGATGGACAGGCGCTCGGTGGCGAGGCCGGCGGCCAGCGGCAGGCGGATATAGGCGGTGTGCCAGCCCTTCTT
The DNA here is from genome assembly GCF_050563525.1 of Falsiroseomonas sp. HC035. Taxonomy (NCBI): domain Bacteria; kingdom Pseudomonadati; phylum Pseudomonadota; class Alphaproteobacteria; order Acetobacterales; family Roseomonadaceae; genus Falsiroseomonas; species Falsiroseomonas sp. HC035. The sequence continues at coordinate 56,778 of NZ_JBNXUN010000012.1, read as the reverse complement.
CTGCATCAGGAAGGAACAGTGGCAATCCTCCGTCACCGTCTGGTGCGGCACGCCGCCCACTTCCTCCAGCGCCGTGCGGCGGATCAGCGCGCAGGAGCCGCAGAAGAAGGCGGCGTTCCACAAATCGTTGCCCGGCTGGATAGCGCCGTAGAACAGCAGGCCTTCGTTCGGCACCGGGCGGCGGCGCGCCAGGTTCCGCTCGAACGGGTCCGCCGAGTAGAAGAAGTGCGGCGTCTGCACCATGGCGATGCGCGCATCGCGCACCAGCCAGCCGGCGGTCAGTTGCAGGAAGGCCCGCGTCGGCGCGTGGTCGCAGTCGAAGATGGCGATGTATTCGCCATCCGTGTGCTTCAGTGCGTGGTTGATGTTGCCGGCCTTGGCGCCCTTGTTGTCGGGGCGGATGATGTAGCCGCAGCCGACCTGCTCGGCGAAGTCGCGGAAGGCGGGACGGCGGCCGTCATCCAGGATGTAGACGTTCATCCGGTCCCGCGGCCAGTCGATGTTCATCGCCGCCAGCACCGTCGGGCGGACGATGTCGAGATCCTCGTTGTACGAAGGCACGTAGATGTCGACGGTGGGCCACAGCGACGGATCCGGCGGCAGCGGCACCGGCTTGCGGTCCAGCGGCCAGGTCAGCTGGACATAGGACAGGAACAGCAGCGTCGCGGCATAGGTCTCCGCCAGCAGCAGGCCGATGGACAGGGTGCCGCCGAGGAACGTCTCGAATTCCAGCGTCTGCGTCACCCGCCAGAACAGGTAGCGGGAGGTGATGGCGACCGAGAGCATCACCAGCACCACGGTGACGCGGCGGGACCGGAAGCGGTTCAGGACGATGAAGGCGGCGGCCCCCGCCAGCGTCAGCACGCCCTGCGCCTCCCCGGGCAGCGGCACGGTCACGACGATGACCAGCGCCAGCAGGCCGAGGCCGACCAGCAGCCCGCGCAGCAGCCGGCCTGGCAGCGGCAGGCGGCCTTCCGTCGCGGCGCGGATCAACGCCGGTGACCCCAGGATGCGAGGGCCGAGAAGGTGGGGCGTGGCTTGTCGCGGTCCTGCGGCACGGCCAGCGCCAGCAGGCCCTCGATGCGTTCCGCCAGCAGCGCCAGATCGTCCGACCCTGGCCCGGTGCCCTCGACCGGCAGGCGGCGATCCGCCAGCGCCTCCGCCACCGCAGGGTCGCGCGCCACGGCGCTCACCGGGCGGTCGCCCATGGTCTGCTGCGCGAACTCCAGCACGGCATCAGACAGGGGCGAGCCCAGCTCAACCTGGTTCAGCACCAGCATCGCCTTCTGCGCCGAGCGTGCCGCCAGGGTGCCACGACCGAGGAAGCGGCCGCTGGCAATGGAAGGGATGAAGGAGGCCGAGCCGGAATCCGCCAGCAGCACCACGCAGATCACGTCCGCCAGTGGCAGCACCGCGGACAGCGCCGGGGTCGGCCCTGGCGGCGCATCCACCACCACCACGCGCTGCGGCACCGACAGCATGTCCCGCACCTGGCTCGCCAGCACCTCCGGCTGTTCCAGCACCAGGCGCGTCAGGTCGAGCGCCGCCTTGGGCTCGGCATGGCCATGCGGCAGCAGCGAAATCGCGGCCCGGGTCGGGCGCACGCAGTCGCGCCAGGACAGGCCCTCCGCCATCCGCGCCAGGAAGCCGCCCTCCTCGTGGATCGGCACGCCGAGATGCAGCCGCAGCGCGTTCTGCGGGTCGAGGTCGAGACCGACGACCTCATGCCCCTGTGCGGCCAGCACGGCTGCGACGTTGGCGGCGAGGGTGGTCTTCCCGACGCCGCCCTTGGGCGAGACGAAAGCAACGAGCGGCATGATGGATGGGGTGCTCTGGCTGGATGTGGTGGTCAGGTCGCGGAGCGACGCGGCGCGTTGCGCCGGTCCGGGCGCCGGGAGGGGTCAGGCAGCATCTCCTCAAGCAGCGCAAAGCGCCGGCCCGGCGTGGCTCCCTGTCCGGCGTCGGGCTTGCCCGCTGGCCTCACGCCCGGGATGCTGTCCGGAACACCATCAGCCGGCGCCCGCCGGTCGCGGCCAGTCCTCGGCGGCCGGTAGCCGACATGGATCGGCGCCTCGAATCCTTCGGCCGGGGGCAGCGCGAGCGGGCCGCGCCTCCGGAGACTCTGCTGAACGGCAGGGCCCGTGGGCGCGGCAGGCTGCGGGTCCTCGATGAGGCGGGAAAAGCTCGCCAGCAGCGTCCGCGTACGCGCCGTGCTTGGCGTCTCGGCCGGTGGCGGACCGGGGGTGGCGGCCGCAACCGCCTCGGCGCCGGATGGCGCGGCGACGACGAGCAGCCGTGAGGAAGCCCCGGGCAACGGTTCGGCCGGCGCAAGCGGGGCAGAAGGCGCCAGGATCCCGGGGGCCGGCCAGGTGCGGTAGCTGAACTGGGCGAGACTGCAGGAGGAAAGAAGTCGTTCGACGTGGCGCTCCATGCTCCCCCACTTCACATTGAACAACAGGCAAGTCTGAATGCAGCAGAGTTCGCCCTTAAGTCAACAACAACGGCGAGGCCCAGTATTTGTTGTTCATAGAGCGTGAACGCAACGAGCGGATTTCGATCCGAATCTTCTTTTTGGTAGCTTATTTCATGCCGATGAGGATGTTGCGAAAATAGCGTCGATGAGAGACTGTGCCCTGCCCGGTTCCGTTCGTCCTGCTCGTCGCGGATCGGACTGCGGGCGCCGCGAACCCGGTCCATGGCGCCGGAACTGGTCGATCACCGGGCCTGTCGGCGTTAGGTAGAACTACCTGCCGCGATCCGGCAGCGAACCGCGGCATGCTTCCTGGCTTGGTATCGTGCGACATGTGGTCGATCCAACCTGGTCCCGAATGCCTGTTCCACCGGTGGCATCCCGCGTGCGAGGCGCGCTCGGCCTGGACCGCCTCGGTGTCGCCGCCGACGGCGATGTGGAAGGAACCAGCGCCGGCCCGACCGCCGAGGCAGGGCGCTACGTCGCGCCCTGCGTCTATCTCTGGCTGCGCCAGGGGGTCCAGAGCGGGCAGACCGGGGTGGGCAAGGAGGTGGAAATCACGCCGCGACTGAAGCTGGAAGGCGAGACCGCGACCGGCCCGGCCGGCGATCGCCCGGGGCTGACCGTCGAATTCCAATACTGACGGTGTGACGAGAGTGTCGATCGGCACATCCGCCAGGCGCTGTGCAAGGGTGGCGCGACACCGATCTCCAGGAATTCTTCAGGAAATCATCAGATCCGCATGAGCTTCCGACCAAGCCTGCCGGGCCGGCGGCTGGCAGATTCTCGCCCGCCAAGCGACCCGGACCGCCACGCGGGAATCCGGTCCGATTCATCAGGGAATCCAGACCATGACACCGACCCGATGCAGGCCCACCACCCGCACATTGCTGCTCGGCACCGCCGCGGCGGCGCTTCAGGCATTCGCCGTGCCGCAGGCCGCGGCCCATGACGATCACTACCGGCCGCAGGTCGCGCAATTGCAGGAGGCGCCACAGCCTGCACCGCCACGTGGTGAGATGGGCATCTTTGGGCGCGACCTGCCACGCGGCGCTTCCGCGCCCACCAGCGACGAGCGCCCCCCGCTGCGCCCCAATTTCGGCTCGCTGGGCTGGCCGGGTGCCAGCACGAACCCGCAGGCCCAGGCCTATTTCGACCAGGGCTACCGCTTCGCCTGGGCCTTCAACCATGGCGAGGCGGCGCGCAACTTCCGCGCGGCGCAGGCCCTGGATCCAGCCTGCGCGGCGTGCCTCTGGGGCGAGGCCTGGGTGCTCGGCCCGAACATCAACTACCCGATGGTGCCGGACGCCAATGCGCGCGCACTGATCGCGCTGGATGCGGCACGCCGGATGGCGGCGCAGGCCGCGCCGCAGCACCGCGCGCTGATCGAGGCGCTGTCGACGCGGCACGCGGCGGATCCGCAGGCCGACCAGGCCGCGCTCAACACGGCCTATGCGGAGGCCATGGACGCGGTGCAACGGCGCTTCCCGCAGGACCCGCACATCGCCGTGCTGGCCGCCGATGCCATGATGAACGTCACCCCCTGGGACTACTGGGGCGAGGGCGGGCGCGAGCCGAAGGGCTGGACGGCCCGCACCGTGGCGCTGCTCGAGGGTGTGCTGGGGGAGGCTTCCGGAACCGGCGTCGCCGCAATGCCCGACCATCCCGGCGCGATCCACCTCTACATCCACAGCGTCGAGGCGTCCGACCGGCCGGAACGCGCCGCCGGGCATGCCGCGCGGCTGCCCGACCTGATGCCGGGCTCCGGGCACCTGGTGCACATGCCGAGCCACATCCACTATCGCCTCGGGCGCTGGCGGGACAGCCTGGACGCCAATCGGGCCGCCTCCGCGGCCTCCGAGGCGCTGATCGCGGAGGGCGGCCAGAGCCTGATCATGAGCCAGGCCTACTACCCCCACAACGTCCACTTCCTGCTCGCCTCCGCACTGATGGGCGGCGACGGGCGCACCGCGGTCGAGGCGGCCGAGAAGCTGGCGGACCTGGTGTCCGAGCGCGCCAAGCGCGAGGTGCCGTGGACGCAGCCGATCGCCGCCAGCCGCTACCTCGCCCATGCCCGCTTCACGGCGCCGGGGGCGATCCTGGCCCTGCCGGCACCGGATGGCGACTTCCCCTATGTCCGGGCGCATTGGCACTATGCCCGCGGTGTCGCCTTCGCGCGCCAGGGCCTGGCCGAGCAGGCCCAGGGCGAGGTTGCGGCGATCGGGGCGCTGGGCCAGCGGCCGGAGATTGCGCAACTCGATGCCGCCGGCATTCCGGCGACGGTGGTGTTCGACATCGCGCAGCGCGTGGTCTCCGCTCGGGTGGCGCAGCGGGCCGGCGACCACGCCGAGGCGGCACGCCTGTTCGGGGCGGCGGCGGCATTGCAGGACAGCCTGCCCTACATGGAGCCGCCCTTCTGGTACTACCCGTTGCATCAGGCTCTCGGTGCCGAGCTGCTCGCGCAGGGTCGCCTCGACGCGGCGGAGGCGGCCTTCCGCGCGGCACTGGCGCGCGTGCCGAACAATGGCTGGGCGGCCGCCGGCCTGCTGCGCGTCGCCGAGGCGCGTGGCGACACCGCGGCAGCGCAGGAGGCCCAGGCGCTGATGCGGCGGAGCTGGTTCGGCGGCGAGCCGCCAGCGAACGACCAGCTCTGAACTGCCCGGCCGCGTGGCCTGCGGGTGGCGCGCCACGCGGCCAGGCAACCGGAAGGGGCAGCCCCTCGCAGGACCAGGCCTGCCGCTCCTCGTTGGTTATCCGAACCCGTTCGGGTCAGGGCTCGGCCAGGAATTAGGGCGGAAGCCCCGCCGAACTGCGCGCCGCGGGCGCCGGCGCGCGGACGTAGGCTGACTGGCGCTAAGCTGACCGGCGTGCGGCTGGCGGCCTGCGCCAATATAGCCGCAGTGGTGGCGGAACCGCGCCGCAGCAATACCGGAGCGGTTGACGCGCCAGCACCGCCGACCCGAAGCTCCTGGACAATGGAACGATGTTCCATCCAATGGCACTGCCAGGAGGACGCACCACGTGCCCCCATTGCCCCGCCTGTCGGGCGTCCACCCCATCCTCTACGCCTTCTACGGCCCCGACGGACGGCTGGACCGGGCGGCGCTGGACCGGCAGGTGGATGTTTGCCTGGCCGCCGGCTGCGATGGCATCGCCCTGCTCGGCCTGGTGACGGAGGTGTTCCGGCTTTCCACCGAGGAACGGCTGGACCTGGTCGGCTGGGCCGCCGCCCGCATCGCCGGGCGCGTCCCGCTGATGGCGACCGTCGCCGAGGCCACGGTGCACGGCCAACTCGACTTCATCACGGAGGCGAAGCGCCGCGGCGCCGATTGGGTGGTGCTGCAGCCGCCGCCGGTGAAGGGCGTGGCGGAGCGCGAGATCCTGCGCTTCCTCGGCGAAGTCGCGGACCATTCGCCGCTACCGGTCGGCGTGCAGAACAACCCGCTGAACATGGAGGTCTCGGTCTCCAACGAGTCGCTGCTGGCACTGCACCGCAACCATCCGAACATCCGCTTCATGAAGGCGGAAGGCCCTGCCGTCTCGGTCGGGGCCTTCGCGCGGGAGGCTTCGAAGACCTGCGACGTCTTTGCCGGCCATGGTGGCATCGAATGGCCGACCAACCTGCGCAGTGGCTGCCAGGGCCTGATCCCGGCGCCGGAACTGGTGGATGCGCAGGTGGCGCTGTGGCGTCTGTGGTCGTCCGGTGAGACCGAGCGGGCGGAGGCGCTGCACCGCGCCATCCTGCCCGTGGTGGTCTTCATGTCGCGGTCCCTGCCGCTGCTCATCGCCTATGGCAAGCGCCTGATGGCGCTGCGGATGGGCTGGCCGGAGGTGCATCCGCGGCTGCCGGAGGTCGCCGTGACACCCTTCGGGCTGGAGGAGCTGGCGCGCTTCCACGCGCTGCTGGGGCCGCTGTCGTCGGAGCCGGGGGCGAAGCTGTCCCCTGCCCTGCTTGGCCTGGCCGGGCTCGACTGAACGCCAGACGGGCGCCGCGTGACGCCCAGGCGCTACTCGATGCGAATGTTCGCCCGGCGCGGCACGGCGGACCAGCGCTCCACCTCCGCCAGGTAGAAGCGCCCCCATTCCTCCCGCCCCGTCGGCTTCGGAATCAGGCCGAGTGTATCAAGGCGCGCCTGCACCTCCGGCACCGCCGCCACCTGCGTGAAGGCGGCGTGCAGCCGTTCCAGCGCCGCCGGTGGCGTGTTGCGCGGTGCGAGGAAGCCGAACCAGCTATCGGATTGCAGCGCGGCGACGCCAAGCTCCGCGACGGTCGGCACCTCCGGCAGCATCGGGCTGCGCGTCGGGCTGGTGACGGCCAGCGCCCGCAGCCGGCCGCCGCGGACATGCTCCGCCACCTCCAGCACGTTGCTCACCATGAAGTCGAGCCGCCCGGCGATCAGGTCCGCCTGGCCCTGCGGGCCGCTGCGATAGGGCACGTGCTCCAGCGTCAGGCCGAAGGCCTCCTTCATGATCTGGTGCGCGGGCTGCCAGCCGGCCAGCGCGGCGCTGCCGGTCTGCAACGGCCGGGCGGCGGCCTTGCCGCGGGCGACCAGCGCCGCCAGGTCGCGATCCGGCGAGGCGACGGGCACCACCAGTGCATTCGCCGAATTGCCGGCGAAGAACACCGCCGCGAAGTCTCCGGCCGTATCGTAGGGCAGCCTTGCATACAGGCCGGGCGCCACCGCATGCGCATTGGCGATCAGCATGATGGTGTGCCCATCCGGCGCCGCCTTGGCGACGCGGTCGGATGCGATGGTGCCGCCGGCGCCGGGCTGGTTCTGCACCACCATCGGCTGGCTGAGCAGCGGCTGCATGCGCTCCGCGAAGGTTCGCGCGATGATGTCCGTCGCGCCGCCGGCGCCATAGCCCACCACCAGCGTAACTGGGCGTTCCGGCCAGGCTTGCGCCTGCGCGGCGAAGGGCAGGCCGAGGCCGGCGGCCAGCAGGATGCGGCGCTGCATGCGCGTCACTCCACCACGATGTTCTGGGCGCGGGCGAGGTCACGGAAGGTGGCCAGTTCACGCGCCATGAAGGCGCTGAAATCGGCCGGCGTGGTGTGTTGCGGCATCTCCAGCGAAAGCTGCCCGTAGCGCTGCACCGTCTCCGGTCTGCGCAGGAAGGCCTGCGTCTCCGCCGAAAGCCGCGCCAGGATCGGTGCCGGCGTGCCGGCCGGTGCGGCGAGGCCGTGCCAGGAGGCGAGTTCCGCGCCCGGATAAGTCTCATTCAGCGCCGGCAGGTCGGGGTAGGCCGGCATGCGCGCGGGCGCCGTCGTGGCCAGCGCGCGGATCTGGCCGTCGCGGATCAGCTGCGTCGTCGTGGCCGCGACATCGAGCGAGGCATCGATGGTACCGGCCAGCAGCGCCTGCAGCAGCGGCCCGCCGCCGGCGAAGGGCACATGCGTCATGCGGATGCCGGCCTTGGCCATGAACAGCTCCATGCCGAGATGCAGCGAGGAGCCGACGCCGGAGGAGCCGAAGTTGATTGCCTCCGGCCGGGCCTTCGCCGCCGCGACCAGGTCCGCCACCGTCCTCACATCCGGCAGCTTGCGCGGATTGACCAGCAGCAGGGCCGGCGTCACCGCCAGGTTCGAGATGGGGGCAAAATCCTCGATCGGGCGGTAGGGCAGCGGCACCTTGCGCACCGCGGGCAGGATGGCGTTGGCGGCGATGTTGATCATGCCCACGGCGGTGCCGTCCGCCGGCGCCTTGGCCAGCGCATCGACGCCGATGGCGCTGCCGGCGCCGCCGCGATTCTCCACCACGAAGCCATGCCCGAACGCCGTCTGGAAATGCGCCGCCAGCATGCGGCCGACCAGGTCCGCCGCGCCGCCAGGCGGGAACGGGATGATGAAGCGCACCGGCCGGCTCGGCCAGGCCGCCTGGGCCCGGGCGATCGAGGGCGCGGCGAGGGCGGCGAGGCTGATTGCTGCGAGCTGGCGGCGGCGCATCGGGACTTCCTCCGTTCCTTGGTGTCTTGCGTGACTTGGAACTTGGTTCCACGATATGGACACAGCCGGAGACGGTCAATCGGGGAGACGCATGGCGCGCAGCAGGCCCATGGAGGCGGAGGAGGAGGCGGCCTCGGTGCCCGGCACCCAGGCGCTGACCCGTGGCATCGCGTTGCTCGGCCTGGTGGCCGATGCGCCCGCCCCGCTGCGCTTCGCCGAGATCGCCGACCGCGCCGGCCTGGCCCGCCCCACGGCGCACCGAATCCTGGCCGCGCTGGTCGAGGCGCGGCTGCTGCGGCATGAGCCGGCGACGCAGACCTACGCCCTCGGCGCCCGCTTCCTGGAGATGGCACATCGCGTCTGGGACGGCTTCGACCTGCGCGCAACCGCGGCGCCGGAGCTGGAGCGCCTAGCCCGCATGGCCGGGGAGACGGCGCGGCTGGCGGTGCTGGATGGCGATGGCGTGCTGTATGTGGACCAGCGCGATGCGGAACAGGAGGCGGTGCGCCTGGTCAACCGCGTCGGCGCCCGCGCCCTGCCCCACGCCAGCGCCTGCGGCAAGGCGATGCTGGCGCAGCTTCCGGCCGCGGAGCGCCGCCTGCTGCTGGACCGCCTGATGCCGCTGGCCGCACCTGGCCCGCGCAGCATCACCGAATTGCCAGCCCTGGAGCGGGAGTTGGCCCTGGTGGCGGCGCGCGGCTACGCGCTGTCGCTGGAGGAAGCCTCGGCTGGGGTGAATGCGGTGGCCGCCGCGGTGCTGGATCGCCGCGCGCGACCGCTCGGTACCATCTGCCTCGTCGGCCCCGCTTTCCGGCTCGGCGAGGCGCGGCTGCATGCGCTGGGACGGGAGGTGATGGAGGCGGCGCGCCGCATCTCCGGCAACGCCGCGCAATCCGCCATGACGCTGACCGTGGCGCCGCGCCCGGCCAGCGTGTCCGATGGCGTGACGCTGGCCGTGCGGGCGGAGGCGCTGCTGGGCGAAGGACCGCTGTGGCACGAAGACCGCCTGCACTGGGTCGATATCCTGGCGCCGGCCGTGCATGTCAGCGACCCTTCGACCGGCGCCGATGCGGTGATCCCGGTGGAGGAGTTGGTCGCCGCCCTGGCACCGCGCCGTGGCGGCGGGCTGGTCGCCGCCGCGCGGTCCGGCCTGCGGCTGCTGGATGCAGCGGGGCTCGGCCGGGTGTTGGCGGCACCGATCGCGGAGGGAGCTTCCCTGCGCCTGAACGACGGCAAGTGTGACCGCGCCGGGCGCTTCTGGGTCGGCTCGCTCGCGCTGGATTCGACGCCGGATGCCGGCGCACTGCACCGCATCTATGCGTCCGGTCAGGTGCGGGTGATGCAGGCGGGGCTGCATGTCGCCAACGGCATCGGCTTCAGTCCGGATGATGCGCGGCTGTACCTGGCCGATAGCGGCCGCCGCCGCATCGACGTGTTCGACTTCGACCTGGCCGGCGGCACCGTCGCCAACCGCCGCCCCTTCGTCGCATTCGCGGAGGGCGAGGGCGTGCCGGATGGGCTGACGGTGGATGCCGAGGGTGGAGTCTGGGTGGCCCTGTGGGATGGCTGGCGCGTCGCGCGCTATTGGCCGGACGGCACGCTGGACCGGGCGGTGAACCTGCCGGTGCCGCGCCCGACGAGCTGCGCCTTCGGCGGCAAGGACCTCGGCACGCTGTTTGTCACCAGTGCGCGCGTGCGGCTGTCCGCCGCCGAACTCGCGGAGGCGCCACTCTCGGGCTCCGTTTTCGCCATCGACACGGGCGGTGCGCGTGGCCTGTCCGAACCCTCCTTCAACGGCTGAGGATTTTCGCTCGTCATGACCAAGCTTGCTGGCGTCTTTCCTGTCTTGCCGACGCCGTTCACGCCGGAGGATGCGGTGGATGAGGCCGCGTTCCGGCGGCTGATCGACTTCGCGGTGGAAGCTGGCGTCGATGGCGTGGTGTTCCCCGGCATGGCCAGCGAAGTGGAGACGTTGAGCGCCGCGGAGCGTGGGCAGATGGTCGCCGTGCTCGGCGCACATCTCGCCGGGCGGCTGCCCTTCATCGTCGGGGCGTCGCATGCCGATCCGGCCGAAAGCGCAGCGCGGGCGTGGGAGGGCATGGCGGTCGGCGCCACCTGCGCCATGATCATGGCGCCGCCGCAGGCCGGTCAGGACGTGGCGAAGCAGGTCGCCTTCTTCAGCGCCGTGGCGGAGGCAGCGCCGGGCCTGGTCATCATGCTGCAGAACGCGCCGGCGCCGAACGGCGCGGCGCTGTCACCGGAAGCGGTGGCGGCGGTGGCCGCGGCGGTGCCGGCGATCCGCTACGTGAAGGAGGAAACGCTGCCCTGCGGCCAGCACGTCACCCGCATCCTGGCCGCCGTGCAGGGTGGGCTGGATGGCGTGATGGGCGGCGCTGGCGCGCGCTTCGTGCTGGATGAGCTGGCACGCGGCGCCAACGGCACGATGCCGGCGCTGGAGTTGGCCGATGCGCATGCGGCGCTGTGGCGGGCCTGGACGCGCGGCGACCGCGCGGAGGCGCGGCGCATCTACACGGCGACGCTGCCGCTGCTGATGCTGCAGATGACCTTCCGGGTCCGCGCGACGAAGGAGGTGCTGCGGCGCCGCGGGCTGCTGGCGCATGTCGGCGCACGCGCCGCGGGACCGCGTTTCGATGCGGGCGACCTGGCGGAACTGTCCGAACTCATCGCGACGGCGGCGCCGGTCATGACCATCCACAAGCCATGAGAGGCCCGGATCGGATCACGCGGGTCACCGCGCATGTCATCGCCATCCCGCGCGACGTGCCCTATCTCGGTCCGCTGCGCGAGGGAGAGTTCGTCAACCGCGCGGGCTACATCGTCCGCCTCGGCAACCGCACGCTGTACCCGACGCAGGACCGCAGCATCGTGCTGCGCATCGACACGGAGCACGGCCTGACCGGCTGGGGCGAGACCTACGGCATCGTGGCGCCGGAGGCGGTGCGCGCCATCGTGGACGACGTACTGGCGCCCGTACTGGAGGGCCGCGACCCCTCCGCACCGGCGGTGATCCATGAAGACCTGTACGACCTGATGCGCGTGCGCGGCTTCTTCGGCGGCTTCTACCTGGATGCGCTCGCGGCCGTCGACATCGCGTTGTGGGACCTGCTCGGGCGACGGCTCGGCGTGCCGGTCTCGACACTGCTGGGCGGGCGGCGGCACGCGCGCCTTCCCGCCTACGTCTCTGGCCTGCCGCGCGCCACGCTGTCCGAGCGCGTGGATTTCGCGCGCGACTGGCAGGCGCGCGGCTTCGCCGGTTTCAAATTCGCCGCCGTCGTCGCCGATGACGGGGCGGAGGCCGAGATCGCGGCGCTGCGCGAGGGGCTCGGCCCGAAGGCTGCCATAATGGCCGACCTGCACTGGAAGAACAGCGCCGCCGAGGCGATCCGCCTGATCCGCCGCCTGGAACCACACGGCCTCGCCTTCGCCGAGGCGCCCTGCGCGCCTGAGGATGTCCAAGGCGTCGCGGAAGTGGCGCGCGGCGTCGGCGTGCCGGTCGCGCTGGGGGAGGAACTGCGCACCGTCTTCGAATGGCTGCCGCGCCTGCAGCATCGCTGCATGGCGATCGGCCAGCCGGAGATGGGCCACACCGGCATCACCGAGTTCTCCCGGATTGGCGCGTTGTGCCACGCGCACCATGTGGCGGTGATGCCGCATGCGGCGATTGGCATCGGCCTGTTCATGGCGGCCAGCCTGCAGGCGGCCAGCACCCTGCAGAAGCTGCCATGGCACGAATACCAGCACAGCATCTTCGACCCCAACCTGCGCCTGACCCGGCCGACCGGCAGCGCCCATATGCAGTGCGAGGCCGGGTTCTACACGCTGCCGGATGGGCCGGGGCTGGGGGTCGAGCCCTCCGCGGCACTGCTGGCCGAGATGGACGCGTAGCGACCGGCCGGCTGTGCGTTCAGGCCGCACCCAGCAGCGCGGGCAATTCGGCGAGGCTGCGGATCTCGTGCTCCGGCGCGCCCGGCAGCCGTTCCCGCCGCTGGCCGTAGCGGTTGCACCAGGCCACGCGCATGCCGAAGGCCGATGCGGCATGGGCGTCCCAGGCGTTGGAGGATTGAAAGGCGATCGCCTCCGCCGGCACGCCGAGGCGTGTGACCGCGAGCTGGTAGACGCGGGCATCCGGCTTGAAGCTGCGCACCTCCTCCACCGACAGCACGTGGTCGAGCAGCTTGTCCAGGCCGGCGCCCTCCACCGCGTCGCGCAGCATGTCCGGCGATCCGTTGGACAGGATGGCGGTGACGAAGCCGGCCTGCTTCAGGCGGCGCAGCACGTCCGGCACATCCGGGAAGGTGCCCAGCGTCCGGTACAGATTCATCAGGCGATCCCGCAGCACGCCGTCCTGCGGCAGGCCGAGGGTCTCGAGCGCGTAGTCCAACGCGTCCCCGGTGACCTGCCAGAACGGCACGTAGCGGCCCTGCAACCCGCGCAGCCAGGAATACTGCAACTGCTTGTCGCGCCACAGCACGGTCAGCGGGCCGGCCTTGTCGCCCAGCACATCGACACAGGCGGAAGCGGCTCCGGCGAAATCAAACAGCGTCCCATACGCGTCGAAGACGCAGGCGCGGATGCCGCTGAAGGGGAGGCTGCCGGTCATGGCTCAGCTTCGCCCTCTTACTCGGCCTTGATGCCGAGGCGCTCGATGATCTCGCCGAAGCGCGTCCGCTGCCCCTGCATGAAGCTGCCGAAAGCCTCCGGCGCCAGCGCCAGCGGCTCCGCGTTCAGCACCTCCAGCGTCGCGGCCAGGGCGGGGCCGGCCACCGCCTCGCGCAGGATGCCGTTCAGGCGCGCGATGATCTCGGGCGGCGTGCCCTTCGGCGCGGTAACGCCGAACCAGCTGCTGATCTCGAAATCCGGCACGCCGGCCTCGATCATCGTCGGGAACTCCGGCGCGAAGCGGGTGCGTTCGCGCGTCGTGACCGCAAGCCCGCGCACGGCGCCGGAGCGCACATGCGGCAGGATCTGCGGCGTGTTGTCGAAGGCGATCTGGATGCGGCCGGCCAGCAGGTCCTGCAGCATCAGCGACCCGCCGCGATAGGGCACATGCACGATGTCCACCCCGGCGATCGACTTGAACAACTCGCCCGCGAGATGCACCGACCCGCCGGTGCCCGCCGAGCCGAAGTTCAGGCGGCCCGGATTGGCGCGGCAATGCGCCACGAGTTCCGCGACGGTGGTCGCGGGAACGGAGGGATGCACCACCGCCATGCTGCCGATCTGCGCGAAGGACCCCACCGGCGCCACATCCGCGACGCCGTCATAGCCGGGATTGGGGTACAGCAATGGCCCGGTGATGTGGGTGGAAGGCGCCGCGAAGGCCAGCGTGTAGCCATCCGGCGGCGCCGTCACCGCCTGCCGCGTGCCCGCCGTGCCTCCGGCGCCGCCGCGATTGTCCACGAAGACATTCTGGCCGAGGCCGGCGCTCAGCACCTCCGCCACGATCCGCCCCATGCGGTCGGACAGCCCACCGGCCGGGAAGGCCACCACCAGGCGCACCGGGCGGCTTGGCCAGGGCGATTGGGCCAGGGATGGCGTGGCGAGCAGGCCCGTAGTCAGCAGGCCCGTAGTCAGCAGGCCGGCGGGCAGCAAGCCCAGGGCGCGGCGGGTCAGCATGGGCCATCTCCTGCGGGTCGTGTTGGCGGCGTCATGTTGGGATGCAGGCGGCGATGCGCGCAATGCCCTCGTCCAGCAAATTGCGCGGGCAGCCGAAGTTCAGCCGTGCGAAGCCCGGCGCGCCGAAATCCGCGCCCGGGTTCAGCGCGACCTGACCCCGTTCCAGCAGCACCCGCGCCGGATCGGCGCCAAGCCCGGCTTCGCGCAGGTCGAGCCAGGCGAGGAAGGTGGCCTCCGGCGCCGAGACGCGCAGGCCCGGCAGGCGGCCCAGACGCTGCACCAGGTGGTCGCGATTGGCTTGCAGGTACGAAACCAGCGCATCGAGCCAGGCATCGCATTGCGTGAAGGCCGCCTGCATCGCCAGCAGCCCCAGGCCGCTGCCCTGATCCACCATGCCAAGGCGGCAGGCCTGTACGCGGTCGCGCAGCGCGGTGTCCTGGATGATGGCGAAGGCGATCTTCAGGCCGGCGATGTTGAAGGCCTTGCCCGGCGACATCAGCGTGACCGTGCGCGCCGCGACCTCCGGTGCCAGCGACGCGATCGGCACGTGCCGGCGTCCGTCGAACAGCAGGTCGCAATGGATCTCGTCGGAGATGATCCAGGCGCCGGCGGAAAGGCAGGCCTGCGCCAGCGCCTCCAGCTCCGCGCGCGAATAGACATGGCCGGTCGGGTTGTGCGGGTTGCACAGCAGGAAGGCATCGTCGCGCGTCATCGCCCGGCGCAGCGCTGCGGCATCGGACTCAACCGGCAGCGGCGCGTCGCGCAGGCCCCAATGCGCGGCGACGGCGCGGATCGGCGGGTAGGTTGGCGCGTGGTAGTGCAGGCCGCCACCCGCCGGGACCAGGGCGCGCGCGGCCATGTTGAAGCCCGGCACCACGCCGGGCAGCAGCACCACATGCTCCGGCGAGACGGCCCAGCCATGGCGCGCGCCCATCCGGTCCGCGATCACCTGCCGCACCCGGTCGGACACCGCGGCATAGCCGAAGACCGGGTGCCGCAGGCGCTCCGCCAGGGCGTCCGCGATGGGTGGCGCCACCGGCACATCCATGTCCGCCACCCACATCGGCAGCACATCCGGCGCATAGCGCGACCACTTGGTGGAGTCGGTGCCGAGGCGCGGCGGGGCTCCGGCGAAATCCGGGATCATACCGGCCGCGCTCCCACGACCACCGGTCGCGCAGGATCGGCCGCCCAAGCAGACCAGGAGCCGGGAAACATCGCCGCCTCGATGCCGATGGAGGCCAGCGCCAGCACCGAATGCGCGGCGGAGATGCCGGCCCCGCAGGAGACGCCGACCGGGCTGGCCCCGTCCGCGCCCAGCGCTGCATACAGATGCCGCAGCGTCGCGGCATCCGCGAAATGCCCGGCCTCCGTCAGCACATCCGCCGCCGGCGCGCTGACCGAGCCCGGGATGTGCCCGCGGCGCGGCTCGCCCGGCCCGCCGATGTAGTTCACCCGCACCCGGCTATCGAGCAGCAGGCCGTCCCGCGCCAACGCCGCCGCGGCATCCGCGTCCAGCACCGGCAGGTGTCCCGGCGCGAGCGTGACCTCCCCCGGCTCCAGTTGCCCTGGCTCCCGCGCCACGGGCAGTCCCGCCGCCTGCCAGGCCGCGAAGCCGCCATCCAGCAGCCGCACATCGGCAAGTCCGGCCCAGCGCAGCACCCACCAGGCGCGCGCCGCGACCAGCCCGCGATCATGGTCATAGACCACCACCGGCACGCCGCTCCGCAGCCCCCAGCGCCGCGCGTGGCGCTGCAACTCCGCGATGTCGGGCAGCGGGCGGCTGCCGCGGGTGCCGCCGCCGGGGGCTGCGAGTTCCGTCGGCAGGTCCACATCCATCGCACCCGGAATCCGTGGCACGCCGGCCCAGTCGCCGGGGCCGTTGCGGATAGCCAGCACCGCAACCGGCGCGCCTTCCGCCAGCATCCGCCCGAGCGCCGCGGCCGTGACCAGCACCTTGTCGCGCGCGTTCATCCTCGTTCTCCTCCGCCGAAACCCAGCACGCCGCGATGGTCCATCGTCAGCCCCGTCACGCCCGGCCGCGCGGCATAGGACTCCTCCGGGTGGAACAGATAGAGCCAGGGCGGGTCCGCCTGCAGCCGGGCGAGGCAGCGCGCATAGGCCGCCGCCCGCGCGTCATGCTCCATCGTGTGGTTCGCCGCCAGGATCATCGGCTCCAGCGCCGGGTCGTCATGGCCCTGCCACCAGATGCCGCAGGAGGCGGCGGAGATCTTGTCGTTCAGGACGCGGAAGGTGCTGTGCGGCGAGCTGTCGAAAATCGCCATGTCGCCGATGCGCTTGTCGCCGACCTGCCGTGCGTAGTCCGGGCGATCCTCCACCACCTCGATCCGTGCCGGGCATCCGGCCTCGGCCAAGTCGCGCGCCACCATCGCCGCGATGTCCGGCGCGCGTTCCGGCATGTGGGTCGGCGTGCGGATCAGGATCTCGGCCCCGGCGCCTGCTTCAGCGAACAGCCTCCGGGCGCGGTCCGGGTCGTACGGGATCCGTGCCAGACCAGCCTCCGCCATGCCGAGGTGGAAGGGGCTGACGATACTCGCGGCCGGCACGCCCAGTCCGTGGAACAGGTGCCGCAGGATTGCCGGCCGGTCCACCGCCAGGTTCGCGGCCAGCCGCGCCTTGCGCGAAGCGAAAAGCCCGGCCGTGCAGTTGAGGTAGAACATCACGGACAGCGTCGTCGGCACCCGGCCCCACCGCAGCCCGTGCCCGCCCGGTGCCGCCGCGCGCCGATCCAGGTTCAGCGCGACATCGACGCTGCCGTCCAGCAGCATGGCGAAGCGCGCCTCCGCACCCTTCTCCGCGACGAACCGCAGCCGCGCCGGCTGCCTGCCGGCCTCGACGGCGTCCAGGTCCACCGCGGCATCGTCGCGCAGCGCCGCCACGCAATACGGCCCGGTACCGATCAGCGCCTGGCCGTCCGGCGCGTCACGCGCCACGAAGAACTCGGCGAGAATCTCCGGCAGGTCCGCCAGCGGCTCCGGCGTCGCGATGCGCAGCGTCATCGCGTCCGCCGCCTCGATCCGCGCACCGGCCAGGTAGCGGGCGTAGGACCAGGGCATGCCGAACATGTCGCGCCCTTCCAGCGTCGCCGCGATGCTGTCCCGCACATGCTCCACCGTGCAGGCGAGGCCGTCGTGGAAGCGCGCGCCGGGGCGGATCGAGAAATGCCAGACGCGACCCTCCGCATCATGCCGCCAGGACACGAACAGCGCTGGCCCGACCGCCCCGTCCCGCCACTGGCACAGCGGCTCGAACACCAGCGAGCGCAGCGTGAGGACGGAGGTATCGTCCGTGATGCGCCCGCGCGGCGGGAAATAGACGCGGTCGAGCGCCACGGTCAGCCGGTTCATCGTCGTCCTCGCCGTCATTGCCGCGCCCGCCGCCGCGAGCAATGCTGCCTTACCACCGCTGCGAGGCCGGAACCATGCGACCCCCCTTCATCGAGCAGAATGTCGTCTGGCTCTACAGCGACGACCTGGACACCCATGCGGCATTCTACCGCGACGTGTTGGGCCTGAAGCAGGTGCTGGACCAGGGGGTCTGCCGCATCTTCCAGGTCAGCCCGACCGGCTTCCTCGGCGTCTGCAACAAGGAAGGCCGCCCGCGCGGCACCAAGGGCATGATGTTCACCTTCCTCGTCGAGGATGTGGAGGAGATGTACCAGTACCTGCTGGCGCGTGGCGTCGCGTTCGACGGTCCGCCCAACATGCTCGGCGGCCGCACCATCTATTCCGCCTTCTTCAAGGACCCGATCGGCTACTGGCTGGAAATCCAGGAATTCAACGACCCGCGCTGGCCCTACCCCGAGGGAAGGGGGCCGCGCCGCGGCTGAGTGGCGGCGCCGACGCCGGCCACGCCCAGCAATTCGCGCAGCAGCGGGTTCGGGAAGCGCCGCGGCACGGTGACGGCGTGGAAGGGCTGCACCAGGCCCGGCACGCGTTCCGCCTCCAGCAACTCGCCCGAGGCCAGTTCGTCGCGCACCACGATGGGCGGCAACACGGCCAGCCCGACGCCTTCGCGCGCCAACAGGCGCATCATGGCCATGTCGTCCACCTCGGCCGCGATCTGCAACCGGATGCCGAGGCGCTCGCGCAGCGCCTCGAACCCGGCCCGCAGCCCGCTCTCGGGCGTCGGCAGGATCAGAGGCGCGGCGGCCAGCCGCTCGGCCAGCGTCGCGCGGCCGGCCAGGAGGGCCGGGCGCCCGATCAGGCTGATCGGCTCCTCCGCCAGGCGGTGCACCACGAAGCCGCGGGCGGACCCGGTCGCGGGCGGCTCGCTGGTCAGCACGACATCGAGGTCGAGCGTCTCCAGCGCACGCAACAGCTCCGCCATGCCGCCCGACCGCAGCACCACCTCGACATCGGGCCGGCCGAGCGCCGGGCGCAGGAAGGTCAGCTGGAAGTTGCGCGACAGTGTTGCCAGCGACCCGACGCGCAGGATTGTCTGCGCACGCCCGGTATCGCGCAGCGTGGCGAGCAGATCCTCCGCCGCCGCGGAAATCACGTCGGCATGCGCCAGCGCGATGCGCCCGGCCTCGGTCAGCACAAGTTGCCGTCCGCGCCGCTCGAACAGCGCATGGCCGAGCCGGTCTTCAAGCGCGCGGATCTGTGCCGACAGGGCCGAGGGCGCCAGGTTCAGCCGCCCGGCCGCCCGGGTCAGGTTCCCCTCATGCGCGACGGCACGGAAATAGCGCAGGTGGTGGTAGTTCAGGTCGGGCATGTCTGTTCTGCTTTATCGCATGATTCCCCCGTAACAATGTCATTATTTCCGGGGTTTCGCCCTGCTATCCCGCGCCGGACCACCGGAGCGACCAAGCCATGCCGAGCCATCTGCTGCCCCTCCTCGCGCCGCTCGCGCTGGTCGCGGCCGCCATCGTCGCCTTTCGTGGCCCGGCGCTGCGGCCGACCGGGAGCCTGCGATGGGCCGGTCTGGCGGCCGCCGGGGCGCTGGCTGTGGCGGTGGCGAGCGCGATCCTGCTGATCCTGGCCGGAGCCGGCGGCGCGCCGCTGGCTCTGGTGCGGCTCGATGCCGTCTCCGCCACCATGCTGCTGCTGGTCGCCTTCGTCGGCTGGGTCGTGGTCCGCTACGCCGGCACCTACCTGGATGGCGAGGCACGGCAGGGCCCCTTCACCGGATGGCTGTGCCTGACGCTCGCCGCCGCGCTGCTTCTAGTGCAGGCGGGCAACCTTGTGCTGCTCGTGTCGGCCTGGTGCGCGGCGGGGTTCGGCCTGCAACGGCTGCTGCTGTTCTACCCTGATCGGCCGGCGGCGCGGCGGGCGGCGCGCAAGAAGGCGATCTTCGCGCGGGCCGGCGATGTCGCCCTCGCCGCCGCGGCGCTGCTGCTGGCGCTCGGCCTCGGCACTGCCGACATCGCTGCGGTCCTGGAGGCGGCGCGGAGCGGGCAAGCGCCGGGCGTGACGGCGGGCGCGGCCGCGCTGCTGGCGCTCGCCGCGCTGCTGAAGTCAGCGCAGTTCCCGACCCATGGCTGGCTGACCGAGGTGATGGAGACGCCGACGCCGGTTTCCGCCCTGCTGCATGCCGGGTTGATCAATG
This sequence comes from Falsiroseomonas sp. HC035, assembly GCF_050563525.1. Classification (NCBI taxonomy): domain Bacteria; kingdom Pseudomonadati; phylum Pseudomonadota; class Alphaproteobacteria; order Acetobacterales; family Roseomonadaceae; genus Falsiroseomonas; species Falsiroseomonas sp. HC035. Next base: position 37,153 of record NZ_JBNXUN010000012.1, on the reverse strand, counting down.
CCGGCGGCTTCCTGCTGATCCGCTTCGCCGACGTGATGCTCACCGCGCCCGGCGTGCTGGCCGCACTGGTCATGATCGGCGGCTTCACCGCGCTGTTCGGTGGGCTGGTCATGCTGACCCAGCCCGCGGTCAAGACCGCGCTGGCCTGGTCCACCATCGCGCAGATGGGCTTCATGATCCTGCAATGCGGCCTGGCGCTGTTCCCGCTGGCGCTGCTGCACATCGTCGCCCACTCGCTGTACAAGGCGCATGCGTTCCTGGCGTCCGGCACGGCGGTCGAGAAGGTGGCGGCGATCCGCCGGCCGGGGCCGGTGGCGGTGCCCGGGGGGCGCGCGGTCGGGCGTGCGTTCCTCGCGGCGCTGATGCTGTACGCCGTGATCGGCGCGGCCTTCGGGCTCCAGGGCAAGTCGCCCCAGGCCATTGCGCTTGGCGCCATCCTGGTGCTTGGCGTCGCCTACCTGCTGGCCCAGGGCTTTGCCGATGCGGCGCCCGGGCCGCTCACCCTGCGGACCTCGGCCGCGGCCGCGGCGGCGGCCGTCGGCTACTTCGCGCTGCAACGCGCGGCGGAGGCGCTGACCCATGGCGTGCTGCCCCCTGCCCCCGCGCCCGGAGCGCTGGAATGGGTGCTGATCGTCCTGGCGCTGCTCGGCTTCGGCCTGACCGCCTTCGCGCAGGCAACCTTTCCGCTCTGGGCGCAGCACCCCGCCGCGGCCGGCCTCCGGGTCCACCTGGCCAATGGCCTGTACGTCAACGCCCTGACCGACCGGCTGCTGCGCGGCTGGTCCACCCGCAACGCCGCCTGAGCCCAGCGGAGCCGCATCATGCCTTTCGACACCTCCGCCGCCCCAATCTCCCGGCCAGCCCTGGCCGCCGCGCTCGACCGCGCGCAGCGCGCCATTCCGCCGGCCTGGCCACTTGCGGCCACCGTCGCGGTGAACCCCTTCCTGGGCCAGGCCGAGGAAGGCCTCGCCACCACCGCGGCACGGCTGCGCAGGGTGGCCGGGCTGCCCGTCACCATGCCGCGCGCCTGGTATGCCGGACGCGTCGCCGCCGGCACGATCACGGAGGACGACCTGGCGGCCGCCTTGTCCGCGGCGGCCGCGCCGCATCGCCCGGATGGCATCGCGGCGCTGCGGGCGGCGCTTGATAAGCCAGCGCCTCCCCCATCTGCGCTGCCGACCATCGCCGACCTCGTCGCCGAGGCCACCGGCACGGACTGGCCCGGCATCATCGCCGAACGTCTCGGCGCCTTCGCCGCCGCCTGGTTCGACGAGGGCCAGGCGCTGTGGCCAGCCCCGAATCGCGGGTCGCCCTATGCCTCCTGGCGCGCTGCGGCGCTGCGCGACCTGACGCCTGAAATCCTCGGCCTTCCGGGCTTCTGCGCCCATGTCGCCGCGGCACCGCCCGAGGCCGAAGCCGCGGCGACCCGTGCGCTGTCTGCGCTGGGCGCACCTGACGCGGCGCTGGAGACGCTGCTGCACCGGCTGCTGATGACCCTCGGTGGCTGGGCGCAACTCGCCCGGCAGCGCGGCTTCGTCGCGGATCTCGCCAGCGGCACCGATCCGACGCTGGCGGAGCTGCTCGCCATCCGCCTGGTGTGGGAGGAGGCGCTGCTGGCCCGGCATGCCGAGCTGGTCGGCGCGCGGTGGAAGGCGGTGCTGGCCGCCCATGCGGAACCGGTCGCCGCCACGCCGGACGACGCGATCGACGCCATCCTGCAGGACGCGGCAGACCGGGCGGCGCAGCGCACACTGCTCGCCACGCTGCGGCCCGCAGCCGCCGAGACCGGATCCGCGCGCCCGGCCCTACAGATCGCGTTCTGCATCGACGTCCGGTCCGAAGTGCTGCGCCGGGCCCTGGAGTCGTTGGACCCGGGCATCCGCACCAAGGGCTTCGCCGGCTTTTTCGGCCTGCCCCTGGCGCACCGGCCCTTCGCCTCGGATGTGGTGGAGAACCGGTTGCCGGTGCTGCTGCGCCCAAGCCTGCTCACCTGCAGCGCCGCGTCGCCAGGCGAGGACGCGGACCGCGCCCGGATCGGGGCCCGGGCAAGGCGCGCCTGGGGCCGCTTCAGCCAAGCGGCCGTCTCCTCCTTCGCCTTCGTCGAATCGGCTGGGCCGCTGCATGGCTGGAGGCTGCTCCGGGATTCACTCAGCCTCGGACGCGCCAGCGCGAAGCCGGAGCCGGCGCCGCGGCCCGTTGTGGCGATGGCAGCCTCCGACCGCATCGCCACCGCCGAGGCTGTGCTGAAGGCGATGTCGCCGACCACGGATTTCGCGCCGCTCGTGCTGCTGGCTGGCCACGGGGCGAGCGTCGTCAACAACCCGCATGCCAGCACACTACAGTGCGGCGCCTGCGGCGGCCACCAGGGCGATGTCAGCGCACGCCTGCTGGCAAGCCTGCTGAACGATCCCGCGGTGCGGGAGGGACTCGCGGCCCGCGGCGTCACCGTTCCGCAGGATACGTTGTTCCTCGGCGCGCTGCACGACACGACGTCCGACGCGGTGACGATCTTCGAGGACGACCATCCATCCGCCCCGCATGTCGCGGCGCTGCGACAGGCGGAAGCCTGGCTGACCGCTGCTGGTGCCCTGGCCCGGGCGGAACGCGCCCTGCGGCTGCCGCGCGCCGCCTCCGCCGCGGCGGTTGTGCAGCGTAGCCGCGACTGGTCCGAGACCCGGGCGGAATGGGCGCTGGCCGGCTGCCGTGCCTTCATCGCCGCGCCGCGGGCCGCGACGCGGGGCCGCGATCTCGCCGGCACGGCCTTCCTCCACGATTATGACTGGAAGCTGGATGAGGGTTTCGGCGTGCTGGAGTTGATCCTGACGGCGCCGGTCGTCGTCGCCAGCTGGATCAGCCTGCAATATTACGGCTCTGTCGTGGCGCCGGAGGCCTTTGGCGGCGGCAACAAGCTGCTGCACAACGTCACTGGTGGCGTCGGTGTCGTCGAGGGCAATGGCGGCGCGCTGCGCACCGGACTGCCCTGGCAGTCCGTGCATGATGGCGAGCGGCTGGCGCATGAGCCGCTTCGGCTCAGCGTCGTCCTGGCGGCGCCGCAGGAGGCGACCGATGCCATCCTGCGGCGGCACCCACAGGCGCAAGCGTTGTTCGACAACCGGTGGCTGCACCTGTTCGCCATCGACGATCAGGGCACCGTCTCGCGCCGCCGCGGCGACGGCGCCTGGCGGGCCGAGGCACCCGGGGCCCTGGCCTGACCCCGGGCGTTGGCTTCAGCCGCCGTACAGGATCGAGTAGCCGTCCCAGTTCACGTCGATGTTGCTGCCGACGAGCACGGTGTGCATGTCCGCGACATCGTCGAAGCGACCGTTCGCGTCCGCCACGTCGACCAGGATGCGGGTTGCCGTCACGATGTCATTCCCCTCCCAGTTCAGAACCTGGATGTTCTTCTCGTAGCGGATCGAAAGACCCACGATCCCGGCCTCCACCGCCTGCGCATTGGCGGAGCCGGCGCCGAAGAACTGCACCTGGTCTGCGTCGATGCCGGTGAACTGGATCCGGTCACCGAGGTGGAAGTTCGTGATGTAGTCGCGCGCCTGGCTCGTCGTGCCCGATTCCGCGCGCAACGCGGCGCGGGACGAGCCCTCATAGACGAAGGTGTCGAAGTCGACGCTGCCGAACAGGTTGTCGCCGTCGTCGCCGCCCGAGATGAGGTTCGCGCCGCGGAAGCGCGCATCGGCGTAGACCGTGTTCGCCGCGACGTCACCGGCATGGATGACGTCCCGGCCGCCCTCGCCGTACAGATAGTCCGTGCCGCTGCCGCCGATGATGACGTCCCCGCTGCCTCCGGCCCAGACCACGTCGTTGTCCGCGCCGGTTTCGATGACGTCGTAGCCCATTGTGCCGCGGATCGACTGGTTGCCGGCGCTGCCGCTGACGATCATCGAATCCGCGGAGGATGCGCGCGATGCCAGCAGGGAGAAGACCTGCGAGTGTTCCGCATCCAGCCCGTTCTGGGCCGCATGGACACTGACCGCCGTGTCCGTCACCCGCAGGTGGTCGGCACCGGTCACTGCGTTGCCCGCGGCGGATTCGTTGTCGTAGGCCGCCACCGCATCGTTGATGCCGTAATAGGTCCGGCCGTTGGTATCTGTGGCATAGATACTCTCGGCGGCCGGACGGAAGATCTCGGCCGACGCGACGTTGAAGTGGCCCGAGACCTCGACGGACACCGCCCGATGATCGCCTTCCAGATCCGTCGCCGGATTGCCGCGCATGAAGCCCAGGCGTCCGGCGCTGCCATCGCCGATCGCGGCCAGCATCGCCGTGGTGCCGTCCTGCACCCAGAACGCGTAGCCAAGGCCGGAGGGACCGGTCGTCTCCTCGTTCGCTCCGACGAAGCTGCCGATCTCGGCGGCGTTGCCGCGGATGTAGGCGATATCGGTCCGCCCTGAGTTGCCGTAGCCGATGACGGTGCTGGCTTGGGCCGTGGTCAGGAAGGGCCAGCCATAGCTCTGCGTGGTCACCGCGATGTCGACCGCGGCGTTGCGCACCGTGGCGCCGATGGCGTCCACATTGGCGAAGGTGTCCTGGATGCCGAAGGTCACGGTGCCCGTCGCGCCGTCACGGGCCAGGATGGTGGCTGCCTCGCTGGCCTGGGCCAGGTTGCTGGCCGTGAGATCCACCGCGGCCGTGACAGCCGCCAGGTCGCCGTTCGCCAGGGCGTAGGAGCCGTCCACGATGCTGTAGACCGCAGCGGCATCGCGGGCATGGATAATTTCCGCCTGCCAGACGCGTGCCGCCTCGGTCGCCCCGACCGCGGTGGCGTGGATGACAATGTCCGCGACCCCTGCCGCCGAGGAGGCGAGGTTGCCCGCCGTGTCCGCAAGGCTGAAGGTCAGGTCGGCCAGCTCGATGGAGCCGCCAACGAAATCCTGCAGATTTGGCAGGGCCAGCAGCGCCTGCACCTGCGCCACGGTCACCGGACCCAGCGCGTAGCTGCTGAGCCGGACCACCTCGACATCGCCGAGGAAGCCCTGCGCCTCCTCGGACAGGATGCGCTGCCAGGTGTCCGTGAGCGCCGTGCAGGTCAGCCCACCATCACCGTTCGCCGCATCGATGGCCGCGAGGTCATCCACCGTGGCGACTCCGGTCGCCGCGACATCGGTGCCGGCCACGATGAACGGGTTCACCGCGCCGTCCGCGATCAGGTTTGCCAGCGAGTCGGCGATCGCCGTATAGACCAATGCACCGTCACCGTTGGTAGCGTCGATGGTCGTCAGCTGCGCGATCGTCGCGGCATCCTGCACCTCGACGTCGATGCCCGCGGCGACATAACCGCCGGTGTTCGCTGCCAGGTCCGCCGCCGTACCCGCGAGCGTGGTGTAGACGAGCGCGCCGTCGCCGTTGGCAGCGTCCAGCGCCGCAATCTGCGCCAGGCTGGCGGCGTCGGTCACCGTGATGTCGGTGCCCGGGATGATGAAGGCACTGACCGTATCGGCCACGACCAGGTTGGCCACGCTGTCGGCGATGGCGGAGTAGGCAAGCGGCCCTGGGACCGCAGCCGCGAGGGTGGCAAGGTCTGCAACTGTCGCGCCATCGGTCAGCGTCACGCCGCCCTGCGCGCCGGCGACCACGGGCCGTACCTCCGCTTCCTCAAACAGGTTCGCCAGGGCGTCACGGATCGCGTAGGTGCCGTTGACGGTGGAGGCCTCTGCCTGGGCCACCGAAAGGGTCAGGATGACACCCTCATCGACGTCGTAGGCGTCGACCGTGCCAAGGTCCGGGTTGCCGGACAAATCGACCTCCTCCGGCACCAGGACCGTCACATCGACCGCGGCATCGACGCGCGACAGGTCCGTGCCTGGCGTGATGTCGCCCAGCACCAGGATGCCGTTCTGCACCGCGATGCCGGAGAGCGCAGGTGCCTCGGCCGCCAGGATGAGGCCATCCAGGGCCAGCGCCTCGACCTCGTCGAAGTCGGTGACCGGCGCTTCGACGCCTTCCCGCCTGAAGCGCGCCGTGGTGCCTTCCAAGATCAGCACCAGGTCGCCACGTGCCGTCCCGGAGAAGATGACCGTGCCGTCGGCGTCCACCATGGCGGTGAAGGTCGGGGGCAGCGGCCGCCGGCCCTCCGCTTCGCCGTAGATGAGATAGTGCGTCAGCGGGTTCATGCCCGATATGCCGACGTCGGGATTCTCGGCCAGGTAGAACGCCGTGTCGAAGGCTTCCGAGGGATTGCGGCCCTCAAGCTCGCCAAACTCCAGATAGTGCTCGAGCGGGTTCAGGCCTGCCTCGGCGACATCGGGATTCGAGGCGAGGTAGTAGGCCATGTCGAAATGCGGCGAAGGGTCGCGGCCCTCTTGCCAGCCAAAGGCCAGGAAATGCTCGAGCGGGTCGATCCCGGAGGCCGCCACGTCGGGGTTGGCCTCTAGGTACCATTGCGCGTCGAACAGGGCGTTTGGAGAGCGACCTTCAGAGCGTCCGTAGGTCGTATAGTGATCCTGCGCGGTCAGCCCCGATTCCGCGATGTCGGGATTGCGCAGGATGTAGAAAGCTTCGTCGACGGGGAGTTGCCGGCTGAAAATCATGTGAACCAAGACCCTGAGCTCCAAGCGTAAATTCGCCTGAGCTATTTACTCTTGGCGTTACCTACAGTGTCGAGATGCTCCCATTCAACAAAATTATTAAAGATTCCTTATACGTTTGGAAGCAAGTACGTTATGGTTCAGTATAGTTTCCTTAATGCGACAACTTCGTCACTTCGGACAGGCTTCCAGCCTTCGCTAGCGCCATTTTCTGGAGGTGTGGCGAGTATTGGTTGTACCGCTGTTGCCCCCGCATCGCTCGGCTGTTCCCGCACCGCCGCCGGCCGGCCTGCATCGCGATACGAGGTGCGTCCGCACCCCCTCCGGTGAGGATCCCAAAACCCCTCAGCGAACCCTTTCCGGGTGCAGGGCTGCGCCCATCAGACGACTTTCGTCCAGCACGCATTCCCCTGGCTTGAAGCAACGGCCGCCGCGATGAACTGCATGCCCCGCATCCCCTCATCGATACCGGGCACCAGGGTGCAGGCGGCGTGCGGTGGGCGCGCCTCGCGCAGGGCCATGATCTGCTCGGCAAAGTCACGATAAATCTGGGCAAAGGCCTCGAGATACCCCTCCGGATGCCCCGCCGGTATGCGCGTGGCATGCGCGGCGGCCGGCAGGGCGCCGACGCCACCGCGTCGGATCGCGCGGGGCGGCTCGCCGAACGGCGAATGGAGCAGCAGGTTCGGCTGTTCCTGCGCCCATTCCAGTCCGCCGAGCGTGCCATACACCCGCAGCCGCAAGGCATTCTCCTGCCCGGGCGCAACCTGCGAGCACCAGAGCATGCCGCGGGCGCCGCCGCCGAAACGCAGGAGGATATGCGCGTTGTCATCCAGCGCCCGACCAGGAACGAAGCTTGCGAGATCGGCAGCGAGGCTTTCGACCCGCAAACCCGTGACGAATTCCGCCAGGTTGAAGGCATGCGTCCCGATGTCGCCGATGCTGCCACCCGCCCCGCTGCGCTGCGGGTCCGTGCGCCAGGCGGCCTGCTTCTGCCCGGTGCTCTCTAACGCATTCGTCAGCCAGTCCTGCGCATATTCCACCTGCACGACCCGCAGGTCCCCGAGCGTACCCGCCGCAACCATCTCGCGCGCCTGGCGCATCAGCGGATAGCCGGTGTAGTTGTGCGTCAGCGCAAACAACGCCCGGCTGGTCCCCGCCGCCTGTTCGAGGCTTCGTGCATCTGCCGCGGTGTGACACAATGGCTTCTCGCAGATCACGTGGATGCCGGCCTGCAGGAAGGCGATCGCCGGGCCCGCATGCAGGTGGTTCGGCGTGACGATCGCCACGACCTCCACCGCATCCTCCCGCACGGCTTCCCGCGCCACCATCTCCTGCCAACTCTCGTAGCTGCGATCCCGCGCCACATGCAGTTCGGCGGCGCTGGCGTGGGCCCGGGCCGGATCTGCGGAAAAGGCCCCCGCGACCAGCTCGTAGCGATCATCGATGCGTGCCGCGATGCGATGCACGCCGCCGATGAACGCGCCCTGCCCGCCGCCCACCATCCCGAGCCGCAAGCGCCGGCTCATCGCCCGAGACCCAGCATGGCGCGGTTCGCCGCGGCATCCGCGCCGCTCGCCGCGAAATCGTCGAAGGCGCGGGAGGCGACCTGGATGATGTGGGCGGCGATGAAGGGCGCACCCTCCGCCGCACCCTGTTCGCTGTCCTTGATGCAGCACTCCCACTCCAGCACCGCCCAGCCGTCGAAGCCGTGCTGGCTGAGGCGCGAGAACACCGCGCCGAAATCCACCTGCCCGTCGCCGAGCGACCGGAAGCGCCCGGCCCGTTGCGCCCAGGGCGCGTAGCCGGAATAGACGCCCTGACGCCCGGTCGGGTTGAACTCCGCGTCCTTCGCGTGGAAGGCGCGGATGCGGTCGTGGTAGATATCGATGAAGGCGAGGTAGTCGAGTTGCTGCAGCACGAAGTGGCTGGGGTCGTACAGGATGTTGCAGCGCGGATGGTTGGCCACGCGCGACAGGAACATCTCGAAGGTGGTGCCGTCGAACAGATCCTCGCCGGGATGGATCTCGTAGCAGACATCGACGCCCGCCTTGTCGAAGGCGTCGAGGATCGGCCGCCAACGCCGCGCCAACTCGTCGAAGGCGGTCTCGATCAGCCCTGCGGGTCGCTGCGGCCAGGGATAGGCGTAGGGCCAAGCCAGCGCGCCGGAAAACGTCGCATGCGCGGTCAGGCCGAGGCGGCGGGAGGCGCGGGCGGCCAGCATCATCTGCTGCACGGCCCAGTCCTGCCGTGCCGCTGCATTGCCGCGTACCTCCGGCGCAGCGAAGCCGTCGAAGGGGATGTCATAGGCCGGATGCACGGCGACAAGCTGGCCCTGCAGATGCGTGGACAGTTCCGTCAGTTCCAGCCCCGCCTCGGCCAGCGTGCCGCGCACCTCGTCGCAGTAGTCCTGGCTCTCCGCGGCGCGCGCCAGGTCGAACAGGCGGGCATCCCAGCTTGGGATCTGCACGCCCTTGTAGCCATGCCTGGCGGCCCAGCGCGCGATCGCCGGCAGGTTGTCGAAGGGGGCCGCGTCGCCGGCGAACTGGGCCAGGAAGATCGCTGGCCCCTTGATCGTCTTCATCCGCATCCTCCCCTGGGTCAGCGCCTTGCGAAATGCCGCGCGTTCACGGTGCGCAGTGCCTTCAGGTAGACATTCTGCTCCGTGCCGGGAATCAGCGTCACGTCATCCTGCGGCGAGGCCACCCAATCCCCGGTCCAGACTCCCAGCGTGCGGACCCCATCCGTCACGGGCCACAACCGGGCGCCGCTGACATAGTTCATCCAGGGCATCTCGCACTGCGTGATGCAGTAGGAAAAGCTGCGCTCGGTATCGTCCAGGTGCAGCAGCTTCTCATGCAGCGGGCTGCCGCCGAAGCGGAAGTCGCGGGTGCCGGAGACCTTGTCGCTGGGCACGCCGTCGATCATGCGCATCTGCGTGATGTCCTCATGCCAGGCGCCCATGCCGGCGAAGTCGCGGATCACCCGCCACACCGCATCGGCCGGTCCGTCCAGAACCGTGCTGCACCACACCTTGTTCGGCTGGAAGCCCGCCCAGCGGCGCGCCCCAGGCGGGGTGGTGCGGCCCGCGACCAAGGGCTTCAACGCATCCCACCCCGCCTGGAACACGTGCGTGCCGATGATCTCGACATACTTGCCACGATCCTCCGGCGCCTCGTCGAACACCGCCTCCCACTCCGCGAAGGTGCGGTCGCCATCGGTGACCGGCAGCAGGCGAACCCGCGCGACGTAATTCTCCACCGGGAAGGCAGGCGTCTCGAAATTGTAGGAGAAGGCGTAGTCACGGTCGCTGAAGCTGAGCAGCTTTTCGCGTACATGCGCGCCATTCGCCAGGTGGAAGCTGCGGATACAGCCGACCACGTCGGAGTCGAGACCGTCCTCGATCTCCGATCTCACGATGGCCCGGTTCCAGCTTGGCAGGCCGTTGAAGTCGCGGATCACCGACCAGACCGCCTCGACGGGCGCATCGAGAATGGTGGAGGCATAGGCACGGGCCATGGGATGCGTCCTCAGAAGGTGATCGATTTGAAGTCGCGGGTGCGGCCGCTGAGCGCGATTTCCGTCGGCAAGCGTTCCATGGAGGAGGCGCCGTAGAAGCCGTTGATGTTCGTCGTGTTGCGCAGGATGAAGGTGGCGTCTTCCGGCGTCGCGATCGGCCCGCCATGGCACAGCACGATGATGTCCGGGCGCACGCGGCGTGCCGCCGCCGCCCATTCGTCGATCAGCTTCGGGCAATCCTCCAGCTTCAGCGCCGTCTGCGCGCCGATCGCGCCGCCGGTGGTCAGGCCGAGATGCGGCACCAGGATGTCGGCACCGGCGCGCGCCATCTCCGCCGCCTCCTCCGCGTTGAAGACGTAGGGCGTGGTCAGCATGTCCTTCGCATGCGCCAGGCGGATCATGTCGATCTCATGCCCGAAGCCCATGCCGGTTTCTTCGAGATTGGCGCGGAAGGTGCCGTCGATCAGGCCGACGGTCGGGAAGTTCTGGATGCCGGCAAAACCGAGCGCCTTCAGCTCGTCCAGCAGATGGTCCATGATGGCGAAGGGGTCGGTGCCGTTGACCCCGGCGATAACAGGTGTGCGCTTGACCACCGGAAGCACTTCGCGCGCCATCTCCTTCACGATCTCATTCGCGTTGCCGTAGGCCAGCAATCCCGCGAGGGAGCCGCGGCCGGCCATGCGGTAGCGGCCGGAATTGTAGATGACGATCAGGTCGATGCCGCCGTCTTCCTCGCATTTCGCGGAAAGCCCGGTGCCCGCGCCGCCGCCGATGATCGGTTGCTTCCGGGCCACCATGGCATGGAAGCGGTCCAGCAATTCCCTACGGGTGAAGCGTGGCATGGTCAGGTGATCTCCCGGAAGGCGGCAAGGACTGCGTCCACGAATGCCCGGTCGTTGATCGCGGCAGGCACCTCGATCAGCTTGCGGTTGGGCGCTGGGACGAAGCCGGCACGGATGGTCTCGAACAGGGCGGCGTCCGCCTCAGGGTCGTGGAACGGCATGCCCGGCACGTCGATGGCGGAGACGCCGCCCAGCGGCAGCAGGAATCGCACCGGCCCTTCCATGCGGTTGAGCCGCTCCACCAGGAACTGGCCGATGGCACGATTTTCCGCCGGCGTCGTCCGCATCAGCGTCACCTGCGGATTGTGGATATAGAGGTTGCGGCCGCCGAACCGCGTCGGAACGCTGTCCCGCGCGCCAAAATTGACCATGTCCACCGCGCCGACGCTGCCGACATAAGGCAGCCGCGTGCGGATCGCGGCGCCGAGACGGTCGTCGTCACAGGGGAAGACGCCGCCCACCAGGAAGTCCGGCACCTCCGTCGTCGTCAGGTCAATCAGCGCCGAGACCAAGCCCGAATCCGCCAACTTCTCCATGCTGCGGCCGCCGGCACCGGTGGCATGGAAGACATAGCATTCGTGCGTTGCGTCCAGGGCCTCCCGCAGCATGGTCACGCAGGCGGTCGTGACGCCGAACATCGTCATGCCGATGCCGGGCTTCGCCGCGATCGCATCCCCAGGCAGCGCGTGCAGTGCCATGCCGGCGACCGCATGCGCGGCATTGGCAATGACTCGGCGCGAGATCGGGTTGAGCCCCGCAACATCCACCACCGAATACATCATCGCGAGGTCGGTCGGCCCGACATAGGCTGCGACGTTGCCCGATGCGACGGTGCTGACCATCAGCTTCGGCGTCCCGATCGGTAGCGCCCGCATCGCCTGCGTCACCAAGGCAGTGTTACCCGAGCCGCCCAGACCGAGCACCGCGCCGACATCCGTGCGCTCCGAAATCCAGTGCGTCAGCGCCTCGGCCATTGCCGCCACTGCGGCACCGCGGTCATCCCGGCCGAGCACGGCCCCAGCGCCCTGCGGGTGGTGCGCGGCGATTTCGGCGGCGGCCACATCGGCGCCCTCGCCGGCGCCCCTTGTGCCGACATCCACCAGCACGGGATCGGCACCCGCATCGCGCAGGCAGGTGACGGCGAAGCGCAACTCCTCCGCCTTCGTATCCATCGTGCCGATGACATAGACCCTTGCCATCCCCGCCTCTCCCCTCAGTGCCCGCCGCCGGCAACGCCGAGGTAGCGGCGTTGCAGGTCTGGATCTTCCGCCAGGCGCGTCGCCGGCATGGTCGTGGCGATGCGGCCCGTCACCATCACGGCAACCTCCTCCGCCACCTCCGTCGCGACGCGCAGGTTCTGCTCGACCAGCAACAGGCCCATGCCATCCGCCGGCAGCCCTCGCAGCACCTCGATCAGGTGGTCGACGATGACGGGAGCGAGACCCTCGCTCGGCTCATCCATGATGACCAGCCTGGGATTCATCAGCAGGGCGCGGGAGATGGCGAGCATCTGCTGCTCGCCGCCCGACAACTCGGTGCCGCCATTGCGGCGGCGCTCCGCGAGACGCGGGAAGGTTTCGTAGACTCGATCGATATTCCAGCGCGCGCCGCGGGTCGCGACAAGGCGCAGATGCTCATCCACGGTCAGCGAGGGAAAGGTGCGTCGCCCCTGCGGAACCAGCGCGATGCCACGGCGGGCGATCCGGAAGGGCGGGAGGCCGGCCAGCGGCGATCCATCCAGGCTGATGGCGCCCTCGCTGGCCCGAACCAGCCCCATCACGGCCTGGCACAGCGTGGTCTTGCCCATGCCATTGCGGCCGACGATGGCGACGGGCGCGGCGCCGATGCTCAGGGAGACGCCCTGAAGGATATGCGCCTGGCCGAAGCGGACATGCAGGTCACGGACCTCCAGCATCAGTGCCCGCCCCCGAGATAGATGGCCAGCACCACGGGGTCGGTGGCAATGCGGTCCGGCGGCGCTTCCACCACCACCTCGCCGTCCTTCATGACGGTGACGATGTCGGCCGCCGGCAGGGCGATGTCCATGTCGTGCTCGATCAGGATCAGCGTCAGCGTGCGCGGCAGGTCGTGCAGCAGCTTCAGCAGCTCCGGGCGGTCTCCGGGCGATAGACCGGCGGCCGGTTCGTCCAGCATCAGCACCCGCGGATCGCCGGCCAGCGCCATGCCGACCTCGAGCTGCCGGCGCTGGCCGTGGCTGAGGCTGGAGACCTCCGCCGCCAGCAGATGCGAAAGGCGCATGCGCTCCGCCAGCTCCCGCACCTTGGCGAGCGCCTCGTCGCCCGGCGCGGGACGGCGCAAGGAGAAACGGTTGGGCCGCGTGCCGCGCACGGCGACGAACAGGTTGTCCTGCACGGTCAGGCCGTTGAACAGCAGCGAGGTCTGGTAGGTGCGTCCGATGCCCAACCGCGTGCGCTGGTGTGGCTTTAGCCGCGTGATGTCGGTGCCGAACAGCGCGATGCTACCGGCGGTCGGCGGGAAGTCGCCGCAGATCGTGTTGAACAGTGTGGTCTTGCCGGCACCGTTGGGGCCGAGCACCGCGCGGCGTTCGCCCGGCTGCACGTCGAAGCTCACCTCATGCAGGGCCTGCAGGGCGCCAAAGCGGCGGCTGACGCCGCGAAGCGAGATGGCCGGTGGGTTCACGATCTGCCAGTGCTGGACATGCGGGGCCGGCGAAAGCCGGCCCCTGTGGAAGAAGATCAGGCCGCGACGCAGCCCGCATTGTCGCGGGACGGGGAGCCGAGTTGCAGGAACTGCGCCTCCGGCATGCCCAGCGTCTGGTTGACCTGTGCCGCGCGGTCGAAGGCCACCACCACGGCGCTGCCGGAGCGTTCCTCGATCTTGTTCAGGAAGATGTCGGATATGGCCTGCCGGTTGTGGTCCAGCTTCACCGCCGCGCCGGTGGGCGCCTTGATCTCGGCCGCCGCCAGCGCCCGCTGGAATGCCGCCTGGTTGCCGGACAGATCGCCATCCACCGCGCGCAGCGCATGCAGGATACCGTACAGGTTGGTCACGTAGTTCACCCCGTGGATGGAGGGCGAGGCGAAGCCGCCCTCATTCGCCCAGCGGCGACGGTAGCGCGCGACGAAGTCGTTCCAGCTCGGGTCGTCGATGATGTCCGCGATCGGGCCGCCGGAGATCATGCCCATCATCACCCGGCGATGCGGACCACGGGCTGACAGCATGGTCTGGTCGGCCATGATCGAACCGCCGACCAGCGGCTTGTTGCCACCGGCCTGGGCGTACTGCGTCATGAAGGCCAGCCCGTCCGTACCGCCATGCACCACCACCACGGCCCCGGCGCCGGAGCGGTTGATCTGCGCGATCTGGGAGGTGAAGTCGGTGGTGCCGAGCGGTGCCCAGAACTGCGTGACCTTGCCGCCGAGACGGCAGAATTCCAGGTTGAAGCCGAAGACCTGCGCGTAGGGGAAGGCATAATCGCCCGCGGTTACCGCGACCTCCCGGATCCCCATCGTCTGGTAGACGTGCCGCCCGAGGCCGGCCATCCACTGCGTGCCGTCGGTGGAGAAGCGGAAGAAGTTGGGGGACGGGTTGCGCAGCGTGGTATCCGACGCGCCGGAGGATCCGTTGACGATGGTCTTCCCCGTCAGCGTGCGGGAATAGTCGCGCAGCGCGATGCCCTCCGCGCCCGACAGCGGGCCGAGGATGATGTCCACATTATCCTGCTCGATCAGCTTCCGCGCACGCGCCAGCGCCACATCGGCCTGTGCGTTGGAGCTCTCGCGGATGAACTCGATGCGCCGGCCGCCGACGGTGTTCTCGATGCGCTCCAGTTCCATCGTCACGCAGCGGTAGGCGTCCTGCCCGCCGGTGGCGAAGGGGCCCTCCAGCGTGGTCAGGCCGCCGAGTCGGATGGGGGCGCGCTGCGCGATGGCGGGCGCGGCGAGCGGTCCGGCGGCGAGGCCGGCCGCGCCCAGAAGCGCGGTGCGGCGGGTGATCCGAAACTGCATGACCAATCCTCCTTGGTGGCTTGTTGTGGTGGTGCGCGAAGCCGGACGGCCGCGCGGACGCGGTGGGCTCATTCCCGGCGCGGCGTGACCAGGCGGCGAAGCCGGGCGGCCAGGCCGATCATGCCGTCCGGCGAGGCCAGCACGATGACCAGGAACACGACGCCGATGAGCGTGTTGAAGCGGTCGCGGTCGTAGATGGTGGCCGCGAAGGTGTCGAAGACCGTGAAGATCAGCGACCCGATGAAGGCGCCGATCGGATGGCCCAGGCCCCCGATCACGCTCATGATGAGCACGTTGATGGAGGCGCCGAGACCGATGGAGCCGGGCGAGATGCCGATGTTGTAGATGGTGGACAGGATGCCGCCGCAGCCCGCGACGAACCCCGCCAGGCCGAAGGCGGCGATGCGGTGCAAGGCGACCGAATACCCCAGCGCCGCGACGCGCCGGGGATTGTCGCGGATGCCCTGCAGCACCAGTCCGAAGGGCGTCCGCACCAGGTACAGGATGCCGAAATACAGCAGCGCGGCCGTGGTCAGCGCAATGTGGTAGAACACCATGGCGTTGCGGAAATCCGCGCCGAACACCGTGGGGCCGACGACGTTGCGGATGCCCTCGTAGCCGTTGAACCAGGCGATGTTGGTCTCGATGAAGCGGAACACGCCCATCGCCAGCGCCAGCGTGATCATCAGCAGGTAGATGTCCCGCGTCCGCACGCTGACGGCGCCGACCAGCAATCCCATCGCGGTCGCCGCCAGCAGCCCGACCGGGATCGCCGTGGCGTAGCCGAGCCCGCCGGCGATGCTCGGCACCGCACCTTCGACGAACACCGCCAGCGTGTAGCCCGCGACGCCGGCGATGGTCATCTGCGCCAGGGACACGAAGCCGCCATAGGTGGCCAGGAAGGTCAGCGACATGGCGATGATGCCGAAGACCAGGGCGCGGCCTAGGATGTTGGCGGTCCAGAACTGCGCCTGATTGGCCGGCAGGACCTGCGGCAGCAGCCAGGGCAGCGCCAGCAGCAGCAGCAGGCCCGCCAGCGACCAGGTGATGGTGCGGCTACGCACGGCCGAGGATGCCCTGCGGCCGCAGCGCCAGCACCGCCACCATGATGACGAAGGTCAGGATGACGGAATAGGTCGGGAACACCGCCTGCCCGATCTGCTCCGCCAGCCCGATCAGCACCGCGCCCAGCGCCGTGCCCGTGACGCTGCCCATGCCGCCGACGATGACCACCACCAGCGAGACCAGCAGGAAGCGCCCATCCGCGCCCTGCGCCAGCGGCTGCGCCGTGGCGCCGATGACCCCGCCAAGGCCCGCCAGCGCGGCGCCCAGCGCGAACACCGCGATGCCCACCAGCGGCACGTTGACGCCGCAGGCGCCCAGCATCTCCCGGTCATCGACGCCGGCACGGATCATCATGCCGAGCTTCGTGCGGTTGAGCAGCAGCCAAAGTCCGATGCCGACGGCCAGCGCGATGCCGATCTGCACCAGGCGGAAGGTCGGGTAGCCACCGATGCCCGGAAGCTGCGTGGCGCCGAAGATGGCGTCGGGCGCGAAGAACTGCCGCGGCGTACCGCCGAACACGGCAAGAAGCTGGTCGGCCACGATGATCGACAGGCCGATGGTGACCAGCGCCTGCCGCAGCTCCTGGCCCTGCATCCAGCCGAGCAGCAGCTTCTGCACAACGGCCCCGAACACGGCCGCGAAGGCGACGCCGGCGGCGAGGCCGGCATACCAGGCGTACCAGACATCGCGGTCGTACAGCGGCTCGAACACCGCGTAGCCGACATAGCCGGCCACCAGGTACATCGCACCATGCGCCATGTTCACCACGCGCATCAGGCCGAAGATCAGCGAGAAGCCGCTGGCGATGATGAAGTACAGCGCGGCCAGCGTCAGCCCGTTCAACACGATGGTTGCCGCCAGATCCATGCGCCTGCCCGTTTCCCCGCAGCCTCACCGAGCCGCTATCCGGGGCCGACGATGGCGGAGCAGGCGGAGGCGCTGCAAGATGGTATTTCCGCAATGATTGGGTAGAATTGGGTAATGACCAAAGATCCTGCCCAGCTCAGTCCTTGTGCAGATCTCGCTGCGGTGCGTGCGGCGGACCGGCCCGGGCGCGTCTTCCTGCCGGCGCTGGCGTCCTTTCCCACGGAGAGCTGGCCGCTGGTGGCGCTGCTGCCGGTGCTCGACATCAACGGCGCCCTGGCCGCGGCGCTGGGCGCGGGGCGCCCCTTCCGTGGCGGCGCCCCGGTCGCCGGCATCTTCGCCTGCGACCCCTTCCTGCGTCTGGCGGACCTCGCCGCGACGCTGCGCGCGGCCGGCATCACGCAGGTGGTGAACTACCCGACCGTGCAGATCTTCGAAGGCGAGACCGCCGCCGCCCTGGCCGCGGTCAACTACCGGGCCGAGTCCGAGTTCCGTCTGCTGCTGCGGCTGGCCGCGCTGGGCTTCACCCCGATCGCCTGCGCCACCTCACGCGTCGCGGTGGATACGGCGCTGGAACTCGGCCTGCGGCGCATCCTGCTGCATCCGGGGGTGCTGCCCCGCGCGGATCCATCCGGCTGGTGGACGCCGCTCGCCACCCGGGTGGCGGTGGAGGGTGGGGTCGCACTGGGCTGGCAGATGCCGGATCAGGCCTCCAACCCCAGGCGACGCATGCGGTTGTAGAGCGTCTTGCGGGCGATGCCGAGGAAGGCGGCCGTCTCGCCGCGGCGGAAGCGGTTGCGGCGCAGCGCGTCCAGGATCCAGGCGCGCTCATCTTCCGGGGATGCCGGCGGTGCCGTGCTGGCCAGGCCGATCTGCGCCTCCAGCGTCGCGAGGTCGATGCGGCCGTTGCGGCCCTCCGTGGCCGCGCGCCGCAGCACCTCGGCCAGCTCGCGCAGATTGCCGGGCCAGCTTCGCGCCATCAGCAGACGCAACGCCGCCGGCTCCAGCTCCGCCGCCCCGTGCTGCGCCCCGCGCAGCAGGGCGCGCGCCAGCAGGGGCAGGTCCTCCAGCCGGTCGCGGAGCGCCGGCACGGTCAGGCGCTGCGCAGACAGGGCACGGGCCAGCGCTTCCCCGCCCAGGGGATGCGTCAGCACCAGCCGCGCACCGGGAATGCGCTCGGCGGGCTTGGCAAAGCGGGCGAAGCTGCCGCGCTCGATCCAGTCGGCCAGCCTGGCGCGCAGCATGGGCGGCAGTGCATCCGCGCTCTCGATCACCAGCGTGCTGTGACGCAATGCCAACAGCGCGGCCGGTCCACCTTCACCGAACAGCCGGGCCGCGATGTCCTGCCGGGCATCAAGGAAGGTCAGCGCGCCGGTGCGGCCGCTGGCCTGGTGGATGGCGCGCGCGACCGTGGTGCGCCCGGCGCCGGGCTCACCTTCCACCAGGATCGGCAGGTCCGTGGCCACCAGCCGGGCGATGCGTGCCATGAGCTGCCGCGCCGGCTGCGAGCGGCCGACCAGACCGGGCACCCGCGCCGCCACCGTGTCGCCTTCCTGCGGCAGCAGCCGCGTGGTCTTGAAGGCGGAGGTGGTCTGCATAACGGACATCTCGAGCGGCAGTCGGTCGAGCGTGGAGCCGCCAAGGTAGCCATCGGCGCGGGAGGCCTCGCACACCTGCTGCAGGTGGCTCGGGTCGATGATCGGTCCGCCCTCCACGAAGCACAGTGTGCCGGGCGCGCGACGGCGGATATGCGCGAACAGGCGCCGCGCCCGTTCCGCCGCCTGGTCCAGCGGCACGCCGCTCGGCACGCCCTGGCTGCCGCCCGAGTTCCAGCCGAAGTTGAGGCACAGCCGCTCTACCTTCGCGTCCAGCAACGCATCCACCTCCACCCGCGTCTTCGCATAGCCGAGTGTCGCCAGGCGGTATTCGGGCGCGGCGCGCAGCATCTCAACCTCGCGCGGGAAGCCGAGGCCAGCCTCCTCCAGCGCCACGCGGAAGCTGCCATCGAGGTGGATGGCGGTGGGGAAGTTGGCGACGCCGTTGTAGCCGGCCTCGCTGACGCGGCGCAGCAGGGCCGGGATGGAAAGCCGCGGGTCGCAGGCGGCGGCGCCGAAGAAGACCGGGACGGAGACGCGGTCCAGGATCTCCTGCCGTGCGAAGGCATCGGTGAAGGCGTTGCTGTCGCGGATCGGCAGCATGGCGGCGAGCGATGGCGCGCCCATGACACGCAGGCGACCGGCGGACAGCACCAGCAGGAAATCCGCCCCGCCATCCACCGCGGCGCGCGCCGTCATGCCCAGCCCAATGGCGGCGCCAACGAGGATCTCCATGCGCTTCGCCATGCACCCATCCTTGCCCGGCGTCGCGGGTTATAGCGCAGTGTGGCGCGGACGGTCACCTCTGGCACGAGGTCCAGCGTCGTCGCGCGGACGCCGTTGGCGACCGCGTCCGCGCGAAGCCTGGAACACCGTCTGGTGAACGCGCGATCCGCTGACACTGCCGTGGCGATGCCGTAATGGGATGGCTGCCGGCCTCATCTTCGGCAAGGGAGCCAACCGCGGTGCTGCTCAAGACCATGGACCCAAAGGACCGCGGAACCGGCGCCGCGCGACGCCCCGAGCTGGGTGATCTCTGGAGCGTGCGGCCGATCAGCCGCAGCTTCGGCTTCGATCGTGGAACGCCAGTGGACCGCCACTTCGTGGACCGCTTCCTGACCGCCCATGCCGCCGACGTCTTTGGCCGCACGTTGGAGATCGGCGACGACAGCTACACCGCGCAATATGGCGGCACGCGCACCACGCAGCGCGACATCCTGCATGTCGACGCCAGCAACCCCCGCGCCACAATCGTCGGAGACCTGTCGGGCACCGTGGATCTGCCGGCGGAGGCCTTCGACTGCGCCGTCATCACCCAGACGCTGCACCTGATCCAGGATGTCCGCTCCGCCCTGGTCAAGCTGCATCGCAGCCTGAAGCCGGGCGGCGTCCTGCTCGTGACCGTCCCGAGCGTCAGCCAGATCAGCCAGGATGAGTGGGCCGCCACCTGGTACTGGGGCTTCACCGCCCGCTCGCTCCGCCGCCTGGCGGACGGCGTGTTCGGTGCCGATGCCGTGGCGGTGGAGAGCTTCGGCTCACCCGCCGCGACGGTCGCGTTCCTGCACGGCGCCGCGGCCGAGGAAGTACCGCCGGCGGTGCTGGAGATGCAGGACCCGGCGCGGCCGACGCTGCTGGGCCTGCGCGCGATCAGGCGTTAGACGGGCTGGCGGGGGCGAGAAGGTCGCGCGCGTAAAGGCGCGCGAAGGCACCGCCGGCCCGCGCCAGGACTGCGGGCCTGCCCTGTTCGACCACCCGTCCCGCCTCCAGCACCACGACGCGGTCGGCGTGCTGGATCGTGCTCAGGCGATGTGCGACCACCACCACCGCGGTCCGCCCGTCGAGGCGCACCAGCGCCTGCTGGACTGCGGCCTCCGAAAGGCCATCCAGCGCATTGGTGGCCTCGTCGAGCAGCAGGATATCCGGCCGCCGCAGCAGCGCGCGCGCTAGGCTGATGCGCTGCCGCTGCCCGCCGGACAGGCTGAGGCCACCGGCGCCCACTTGGGTGTCGTAGCCAAGCGGCAATGCGGCGATGAAGCCAGCGGCGTCGGCCTGCCGCGCGGCCTCGATGATGGCCGCCCGATCCGCCTGGCCCTCCGGCAGGCCGAAGCCGATGTTGTCGGCGATCGATCCCGTCATCAGTTCCGCATCCTGCCCGGCAATGGCGATGCGGCCGCGCCAGGCGGCCAGGTCGAGGTCGCGCAGCGTCACGCCATCCACCAGGATCTGGCCCGCGCTCGGATGGTGGAAGCGCAGCAGCAGGTTGATGATGGTCGATTTGCCGGCGCCGGATTCTCCCACCAGCGCCGTCACCTCGCCACGATGGATTTCGAAGGACACGTCGCGCAGCACCTCGGTGCGATCTTCCCAGTAGCGGAAGCCGACGCGGTCGAAGCGCACCATCTCCTGCAGGCCGGCAAAGGGACGCGTGCCGGAGCGGATGTAGGCGTCCCGGTCCTGGTCGAGCAGATCCTTCACCGCGGCGACCGCCGCCGCGGAGCCGGCGAGCAGCACGCGGTTGTGCTCCAGGTTCCGGGCATGTGGCTGCAGCCGGTAGACCAGGAGCAGGAAGGCGATGAGCGTCGGCAGCGCCACGCCGGAGCGGACCGCGACCAGCACGGCCACGATGAGCAGCGGCGTGTAGAGGAACTCGACCAGCGGATGGACCAGGCCGACGACCCGTTCCAGCCGGAAGAAGGCCTGCCTCACCTCCTCCGTCGCGGCGTCGAAGCGGCGGGTTTCCGAGCCCTCCCGGCCGAAGGCCACGATCATGCGCGCGCCGTTCAGCATGTCCAGCAGGTGGCGCAGCAGGTTGCCATTGGCGGCGGTCGAAAGCTCGCCCAGGTGCCGGGCGCGGCGCGTCAGCAACCGGATGGTCAGCGAGGCAAGCACCACCGCCACCGCCGCCCCGATCGTCAACTGCCACGAAATCACCAGCAGCATGACACCGAAGACGGCGATGGTGCTGGCATTCGCGACGAGGGTGAACAGGTAGCCGACGGCGTCGCTGGTCCGCCAAAGCTGCGTGTCCATCACGTTGAGCAGCTCGCTCGGCTGGCGACGCTGGATGAAAGGATGGCCGAGGCCGAGGACCTGGCGGAACACGCCCCGCCGCAGGTCCTGGCTGACCCGCCCGTTCAACCAGTTCGACACGATGACATGGGCATAGAGCACCACCGTCCTGGCCAGCACCAGCGCGATGATCGCGCCGCCGACGACCAGCATGCGCTGCTCCGCATCCAGGTCGCCGAAGATGCGGCCGAAGGGGCTGGTGGTGTCCAGCTCCCCGGTCGCGGCCTGCAGGAAAGGGATCAGCAGCCCGATCCCGATGCCTTCCGACAGGGAGGCGAAGACGCCGAGCAGGCCGAGCACCGGCAGCGCCCAGGGGTAGGGTCGCAGGAAGCTTCCGAGGTGTCGGACCACCTCGGGCACGATGCCCGTGCGGGCCGCCATCAGCGGGTCCTCACGAGACGCACGGCACGCTTGGCCGCGTGTTTCAGCGCGCCGGCGATGGCTGACGGCACGGCCAGCACCGCATGCAGCCTCGGTTGTCGATACGGCCGGAATTCCCGGTCGAGCCAGCGCCAGACCAGCGGATCGCGCATCTGCCGGGCGCGCAGATACGCCTCCAGCCATTCGAGGAAGTTGCGGCGCGCCGGATTGGCGCGCTTCGGGTGGTAGTGCGCGGCGCTGACGGCCTGCGCGGAATAGGAGGCGTCGTGCTGCCGGTATTTGTCCAGGCAATCCGCCACCACCAGGATCGGCGCGTGCAGCGCCATCTTGGACAGGAAGACCTGGTCCTCGAAGGCGCCACGGAAGGCTTCCTCGAAGCCGCCGACCTGCCGTACCGCCTCGGCGCGCGCCAGCAGGCTGCAGATCCCGGGCAATGCCGCCCCGCCGGTGCGCAGGAAGCGGCGCAGCAATTCGGGCGGCTCGAAGCGCGTGCCGTCCTCGGCGTGCAGCCTGCCGGTGAAGTCGCGCGCCACATCCTCCGGCCGCCCGGTCCAGCCATACCAGTACAGCGTCGGCCCATAGACCATCGCCACATCCGGCGCTGCGGCCAGAACCTCCAGGTGCCGCTCCAGCCGACGCGGCAGGAAGACGTCGTCGGCATCGAGGAAGGCGATGAAGTCGCCCCTGGCTTCGGCGATGCCAAGGTTGCGGGAGGCGCTCATGCCGCGATTCTCATGCCCCGCATGTTCCAGGTAGCGCACCCGCGCCGGATGGGCCTCCGCGATACGGCGCGCGATGCCAGCGCTTTCATCGGTGGAGCCGTCGTCGACCAGCAGCAATTCCCAGTGGCGATGGGTCTGCGCGAAGACGCTGTCGATGGCCTCCTCGAGAAAGGCGCCCGGGTCGCGGAAGATGATGATGACCGAGACGAGGGATGCGGCGTGGCTCATGCGCAGATCGCCGAGACCTGCCGGACCAGCGCGTCACCGGGCATGTCCGGAACCGGCAGCCGCGCCAGGCGGAAATGATCGGGGCGGTGGCCCACGCCGCCACCGGATGTCGTGCAGGCGCGCAGGAAGCCGGCATCGCGCACGGCGGCGACGCCGTGGCCGTCATGGGCACCGAAGGGGTAGGAGAAGCTGTGCACCCGCATGCCGATCATCGCCTCGAGTTCATCCTTGCCGCGCTGGATCTGGTCCCGCTGTCCTGCCGGCGGCAGCGTCGGAAGCCGGGGGTGGTCGGCGGTGTGCCCGCCAAACTCGATCAGCCCGCGGCTTCGGCCGGCAAACTCCCCGAGCTCCGCCGGCGTGAGGGGTCGGTGCGTCTCGCGCGGCCGGCCCACGGCGCGGCCAAGCTCCATCGCGAACGACCCGAGCGCCGCCTGTTGCGCGTTCGGCGGCAGGTCCGAAAGCGCGGCCCATACCTGTCGGTAGAGCGCCGGCGGATCAGCGGTCATCCACACCCGCGCCTGCCCCCCCACCGCAGCCTGCAACCTTGCCGGCAAGGCACCTCCGAGCAGCAGACGCTCCAGCGCATCCCACCAGAATTCGCGCGACGCCAGGATGGGGCCGGTGGCGACGAAGATCGTGGCCGGTGCGTCGCTGCGCTCCAGCAGCGGAAAGGCAGCATGGTAGTTGTCGGCGTAGCCATCGTCGAAGGTGATGGCGAGGGCGCGCTTCGGCAGCCGCTGCTGCTCCGCCGCGGCCACCAGCTCGGCCAGCGGCAGGATCGTGGCACCCCAGTCGCGGAGCGCGCCGAGGTGGTCCTGGAAATGCGTGGGCGACACGCAGAGGTCCCAGGGATCCGAGCCTGGCGCCGCCACCCGGTGGTACATCAGCACCACCGCGCCCCGCCGCAGCCCAAGGCGGTGGCCGGCCGCACGCAGCCGGGCGGTGAGGCCGAGCTTGGGAAGCCTCACCGCGCAGCCTGCACGCCGATGACGAGCGGATAGGGCGCGTCGTGCCGGTCGCGCTGGGCCCGCGACAGCGCGGTGGCGGGCGATCCGGCGGCGCAGGCGACGGCGGCGAGCACGTTGCCATGGGCCGTGACCCGCACCGAGGCCGGTGGCGCCACCGCCTCGAACATCAGCTTGGCCAGATGCTGCGTGAAGCGCCACTGGTGCGTATCCTCGAAGCCGGGCTCGGCCCGGACCACGCCGGGCAGGGTCGCGAGCAACAGCGCGCCGGGCCGGCAGGCCGCAACGACCCGCCGCAGGCCTTCGTGCGGATCGTCCACCTGGCCCAGCACGTCGACCAGCACCGCCCCGTCATAGTCCTCGCCGGGCAAGCCGCCCTGGTCCAGTTCCGCGACGCCGATGCGCGTCACCTGGGCATCGGGCAGCGCCACGGGAAGCGCGCCGGCCACCAGGATGCGGCCCCTCAGCAGGGCGGCACGCGCGGCGAGGAATTCGGTCGTGTAGTGCGCGGCCAGTCCGTCCTGGCCGGCGGCCAGTGCGCCGCTGAAGCTGTCCGGGCTGGCGAGGGCGCCGAAACGCAGGCGCCCGACCTTTCGCGCAAACAGGAAGCGGCGGATGCGCTTGATCAGGGGGACAGCCATCGGGGGACCCTTCGGGCAAAGGCGCCGATCTCGCCGGCGGAAAGCCGAAACTCGCCGCGCGCCACGCGGGCGGCGACCTGGCGGGCGAACTGGAAGCCGTATTTGGCAATCGTGAAGCGCAAGCCGGCGCGGTAGGCGCGCCGCAGATCCCGGCTGGCCAGCCGCGGGCGCTGGCGGCGCAGCACGGCGAGCCCGGCCTCGATCATGTCGAGCGATTGCCCGGACAGGGTGCCGCCGTGCCGCCGGTACTCCGCCACCAGCGCCATGTGGGCCTGCACCGGATGCCGCCACGCCATGCGAAGATACAGGTCGTGATCCTCGCAGGACCGCAGGGCGGCATCGAAGCCGCCGGCCTCGACGATCGCGGAACGCCGGTACAGCACCGCGCCATGCATGCCGACGAGGTTGCGGGCCAGGAGAGCGCCGTAGGGAACCGGCCCCGGCCTCGGCCGGACCGAAGGCCGGCAGGGCCGGCCCGTGGCATCGACATTGGTGTAGCCACCGAAGACGAAGCCGCAGTCCGGATGCTCGGCCAGGCACGCCATGCCCGCCGCCAGCCCACCGGGCAGCAGCCGGTCATCGGCGTCGAGAAAGGCGACGAGGCTGGCGCTGCCCGCGGCCAGCCCGGTGTTGCGGGCCCCGGCAAGTCCCTGGTTGGCCTGCCGGATAAAGATCGCTTCCGGCGCCACGGCCCGCACCGCCGCGGTGACATCCTGCGTCGAGCCATCGTCTACGACGATGATCTCGACCTTGGCCGGCGCCTGCCGCCGCGCGCTGCGCAGCGCATCCGGCAGCAGATGGGCCTGCTGGTAGCAGGGAATCACGATGGTGACGTCCGGCGGCTGCGTCATGATCAGCCAAGCAGGCGGCGAACGAGGCGCCAGTACAGGTTGAGGCAGAACGACAGGGCGGCCACCGCGGCGGAGACCACACGTTGCTCCGCCACGCCCTGCGCCAACGGCAGTGCGCCGCCGGACAGCAGGACGCGGTCCGGCACCAGGCGCCGCGCCTGCATGATGCGGCGCTGCCGGCGGATGCCGGCAAAGTTCCGCGCCTGCCAGAGCCAAGCGTCCATCCAGGGGCGGGCCCAGCCATTCTTCAGAACGAAGACGAAAGTCGCCGCTTCATACAGCAGCAGCGCGGGCGCCAGGATCAGCAGCGTGCGCAGCCGGTAGTGCGTGATCATCGTCAGCAGGCGATGCCGCATCGTGAGGTAGGCGCGGCGATGCGGATAAGTGCCCTGCCCGCGGTACGAAAGGCCGGGCGTGCCACGGCCACGATCGTGATGCACGACAGCCTCCGGCACGCAGAGGATCGTGTGGCCCAGCGCCCGCATGCGAAGGCTGAACTCCAGATCCTCGAAATAGAAGACATAGCGCTCGTCGAAGCCGCCGGCGTCGAGCACGGCGTCGCGGTCCACCAGCATGCAGGCGCCGATGCAGGCGCCCACCTGCACCGGGCACGGTTGCATCTCGAAGGCCGCGCGGCTCGCGAGGGGCAGGTTGGCGTGGCGCAGGCTCATCGTGCCGACGAAATGCGCGGCGGCGCCGTCGCACTGGACCAGGTCCAGGTCCGGATGGAACACCACGCGCGGGCAGGCGACCGTGGCGGCCGCCTGACGCATGGCGCGCCACAGGATCTCGATGCACCGGTCCGTGACGTAGACATCGCCGTCCACCAGCAGGACCGGACCCGGCCCGACATGGCGCAGGCCGGCATTGCGCGCCGCCGCCAGCCCGATGTTGGTGTCCATGGCCAGGAGTTCGACGTCGGGAAACTCGGCACAGACCTGCTCCCGGCTGCCATCGGTCGAGGCGTTGTCCACCAGGATGATCCGCGACGGCGACGCGGAGGCCGAGGACAGGGCACGGATGGTGTTCGCGATACGCTCCCCGCCATTGTAGTTCACCACGATGGCCGCGGGACGAGTGTCCGTCGCGGCGGGCGACATGCGAACAGACGGGGCCTCGATGTGTCGTGGCTTGATCAGCCGGGGATAGAGCCCCTCGAGCTGCTCCGCGACCTGGTCCCAGGCGAAGTGCTTCTGCACCAGGATGCGCCCGTTGTCGCCCATCCGGCGTGCCGTCTGGTCGTCATCCAGCAGACCCACCACGGCGCCGGCGAATCCCTCGATGTCGCCATTCGCCACGATCCGTGCGTGCTGCCCGTTCACCAGGTGGCGCGCGGAGCCCTGGAAGGACACGATCGGTCGGCTTGCTGCCATGTAGTTCAACAGCTTCTGCGGCAGGCCCGCGCCCTCGATCCGCGGGTTGAGCGCGACGGTGGCCCTGGCGAGGCGTGCCGGCAGGTCGGCGAACAGTGTGTGCAGGACATCGATCCGGTCGCGCACGCCGAGCGTCTGCGCGATCTCCTCGTATCGGTCGAACCGATCCTCGGTGGCCAGCATGAGCCGCGTCATCGGCCGCATGTCGAGGATGCGCCGGAAGCTGCGGATCAGCAGATCGATGCCCTGGAAGGGCGCGAGGTTGCCGGCATAGACAATGAGGTTCGGGTCCTGCGCCGCGTCCCGGCCCTCGGGCAAGTCGAAATGCTCGGCCTCCACGCCATTCGGGATGACGCTGATTTGTTCGTCCGGCACGCGGGACTTCTCGATCAGCGCGGCGCGGATCTCCGCCGAAACCGCCACGACATGATCGGCCAGCCGGGGTGCGAAGCGATCCACGACTGATCCTGCCAGGCGCTTGGCGCCCTGCGGCAGGCCAAGCCGGTAGTAGTGGAGTTCGGAGGACAGGGTCGTGTGGGCGTCGTAGATGAGAGGAATCCGATGGCGCCGCGCTGCGGGCCAGGAGACCGCGAGCCCCTCGAAGTGGTGGGCGTGGATGATGTCGATGCGATGGTCGCGCACGACCTCCGACACCGTCGAGGCGAGCGCCGGATCCAGCAGCAGAAGTTTGGACAGCGCCGGGCCGGGAGAGGTTTTTCTATAGCTGTCGAAGTTACGGATCCGATGTACGGTAAATGGCGGCTTGGTCGGAAAGTCATCGCCAAGATGATAGGTTGCAACGTGAACGTCGTGGCCCCTCAACGCCAGGGCTTCCGCCATGCGGAGGATCCGTGTGGGCGTGCCGCGGGACATGGGAAACGGGCATGCAGCCGTCAAAAGAATTCGTTGGGCTTTCATTTCCGCGCCAACCACTGGTGCCCCACACAGCTCATCTTCTTGATTTAAAGACATCAAACGGCCCCGCGCGTCATCAAAAACGATACAAACGCGCCGCCGCGTCTCGTGATTGGTCAGAGACGGGATATTGCAGATAATCTTACGTAGGCGCCACGATATAAAATCTCAACTTCATGAGAGCAGTTGGCGGGCTTGTTTAAATTTAAGTAAATTCAGTTTTTGGAGTGTCGCAGCATGTCGCCGGCCATTTCGGTGGTGATGCCCGTGTTCAACGTGGCGCCCTTCGTCGCGCAGTCCCTGGGCAGCATCCTCGGCCAGACCTTCCGCGACCTCGAAGTCATCGTCATCGATGACGGCTCCGCGGACGGCACGGTGGCGGAGATCCGCAAGGTGGCCGACCCGCGCGTTCGTCTCGTGGAGTTTCCCTCCAACCGCGGTGTCGTGGCCGCATTGAACGAGGGCCTCGACCGCGCGCGTGGCACCTTCCTGGCTCGGATGGATGGCGACGACATCAGCCATCCGAAGCGCCTGGCGCGCCAGCTCGCCTTTCTCGACCGGCATCGCGCCATCGGCATCTGCGGCACGGCCTGGAGCTTCTTCGGCGCGCGCGGAGGGGCCGACCGCTATAGGTCGGGCAGCGCTGAGCTCAAGGCGGGGCTGCTGTTCGGCTCACCCTTTTCGCACCCGACTATACTGGCGCGCCGGGACCTGCTGGAACGCAACCACATCCGCTACGACCCCGCCTACGAGGCGGCGGAGGATTACGAGCTCTGGGCGCGGCTCGCGCGCCACACGGAGATGGCGAACCTGCCGCAGATCCTGTTCCACCAGCGCATCCACCCCGGCAGCGTGAGCCATGTCCAGCGGCCGCGCCAGGAAGCGGCGGCAAGGCGGGTGCGGCGTGACCTGCTGGGCTGGCTGGGCCTTGGGTCGACCCCATCACGTGCCGATACGGATGACGAGGACGCCGGGATCCACGAGCGGATCGTGCGGGCCTCCATCACCGGCGCGGAGCCGGACCTCAGGCCGCCTTTCCTTACGGAGGCCGAAGCCTGGCTGGTGCAGGTGCTCGAATGCAATCGTCGCAGCCGGCGCTTCGACGAGGACGGCCTGGCGCGTGTGATTCAGAAGCATTGGTACAAGATGTGCCGCAACCTGTGGTTCGCGACCGGCGCATCCGCCGTGGAGGCCGCCTTTTTCGCCTCATCCTTGAGCACGGCCGGCTGGAGGATCCGCTGGCGCCTGAATAGGATCCGGCAGGCCCCTTGATGATAGCTTTGTGCGGAGCAAGGATCGCAAGCGCGACTGGCCGCGGCGCGATGATCCTGCGTTGAAACTGCACGCATGATAGACGCCCCGCCAAGCAGTGCAGGCGAAGCCTACACTGGATGCGGCGCCTGAACTCGACGATGATGGCCTCCTCCGCCTCGGACCGGGTGGTGCTGCGGGGCCGGGAGGGATGCATCGGCGCATCGAAGTGGTGGCACGCCCGCGCCTCTTGTTGGCTGTCTCAGGGTTCAGCCCGTTGCCGACCGCCAGGGCGCGCATAGGGCGCCGTCCTCAGCGGCCGCAGGGGGCATCCAGGCTGGCGAAGAGTTCCGCCCGGCTGGCGCCAAAGCCGCGCATCAGGCGGGCATTCAGCTCGGCGGTCAAGGTGATGATCGCGACATTGAGGTCGCCGAGCGCAAAGAACCTGGCGTTGCGCAGCCGCGCCAGAATCCACCGCTCCGCCAGCAGCACCGACTGCTCAACCTTCACCTTGTAGCGCGGCTTGCCGGGCCGGGCTGGGCTGGCAGGATGGCGGCGCCGTAGTGCTCCGCCATCTCCAGATAGGACCGGTTCAGCCCGGGGTCATACCGGTCGGGGTTGGTCACCGCGGCCTTGAGGTTGTCGCAGACGATGAATTTCGGCACGCGGCCCAGCGCGGCGAACAGGTTCACATGCGCCCCGAGCCAGTCCGCCAGCTCCTCGCTGGCCCTGGCCTCGGCGAACACCAGACTGCCATCCGAGGTCAGCCGCCCACCGTCAAAGGCGGCAGTGAGCTTCTTGCGGTCGATCGCTGGAAAGCCGAACGGCTCGGTCGTATCGTCGTCCATGGCGGGTGTGGCGCGGCCTGAGGGTGCTACGGGTTGGTCTCGACACCCAAATCCGTAAACGCATCCAGCAGCATACGCCACACCCGCCAGCCTCACCCAGGCATGTGGTGAATAAGAACGGCTTCTGTAATCGGGTCGGTCAATGACCGGCGTAGTGGTCACATCGCGGGTTCCTCGCTTCTGTTCGTGGTCGGCGTGGAGCCGCCACAGGCTACGGCTAGGCAGGCGGGGCGGACCAATCTAGCAAGCGGGCTCGGCGGAAACCGGCACCGGCGCTCTTGCGGTCTCGCCCTGCCGCGTCCCCGCGACGGGACGTCGGACGCTCGGGTGGGGAACGGTGGGCGACTACGCCACGACCGCCTCCTTGCCCCAGCGGAACTCGGTGCCGTCGCGCCACATGCCCAGCAGCACGACGGCGAGCTTGCGGGCTACGGCCACCTTGGCGCGGCGCATGCCCGAGCGCTTCGCGATCGCCATGCCCCAGGCCTTCAGCGACGACCAGCGGCTCGTCCTGGTGAGCAGGACGTTCGCTGCCTCATAGAGCGCTTGGCGCGCAAGACCGTCGCCTTGCTTGCTGATGTGCCCCACACGGTCGGTCTCGCCGGACTGGTAGCGCCGAGGCGTCAGGCCGAAGTGGGCACCTATGGCACGGGACCGGCTGAACCGCGCCGGATCGTCCACCGCCGAGCAGAAGGTCAGCGCGGTGACCGGACCAACACCGGGCACCGTCATCAGCCTTCTGTAATCGGGTCGGTCAATGACCGGCGTAGTGGTCACATCGCGGGTTCCTCGCTTCTGTTCGTGGTCGGCGTGGAGCCGCCACAGGCTACGGCTAGGCAGGCGGGGCGGACCAATCTAGCAAGCGGGCTCGGCGGAAACCGGCACCGGCGCTCTTGCGGTCTCGCCCTGCCGCGTCCCCGCGACGGGACGTCGGACGCTCGGGTGGGGAACGGTGGGCGACTACGCCACGACCGCCTCCTTGCCCCAGCGGAACTCGGTGCCGTCGCGCCACATGCCCAGCAGCACGACGGCGAGCTTGCGGGCTACGGCCACCTTGGCGCGGCGCATGCCCGAGCGCTTCGCGATCGCCATGCCCCAGGCCTTCAGCGACGACCAGCGGCTCGTCCTGGTGAGCAGGACGTTCGCTGCCTCATAGAGCGCTTGGCGCGCAAGACCGTCGCCTTGCTTGCTGATGTGCCCCACACGGTCGGTCTCGCCGGACTGGTAGCGCCGAGGCGTCAGGCCGAAGTGGGCACCTATGGCACGGGACCGGCTGAACCGCGCCGGATCGTCCACCGCCGAGCAGAAGGTCAGCGCGGTGACCGGACCAACACCGGGCACCGTCATCAGCCTGCGGCAGACGGCATCGTCACGCGTGGCGCAGATAACAAGGCGATGCAGGCGCTCCCGCTCGGACAGCAGGGCCTCGCGTACCTGCAGCAAGGGCTCGATCACGGCGGCAAGGCTCTTGCGGTCCGCCGCGAGCTCACGGGCTCGACTGGGAAATGCCCGCTCAACGACGGGGCCGACCTTCAGCCCGAAGCCGCGCAGCAGGCCACGGATGCCATTGTCGATGTCCCGGAGTTTCCCCACCAGCAGCTTCCTGGCCGTCAGCAACGCCCGGAGCTCCTGGGAGAGCTCCGACTTCACATGCACGGCCCGGAACCAGCCGGTTCGGACCATCTGGGCGATAGCACGTGCGTCGGTCCGGTCGGTCTTGACCGGCATGGTCTTGGTCGCTGCCCGTAGCTGCCGGGTCTCGAGCAGCACCACCGGCAGCCCCGCCGCCTTCAGTCCGGCATGGAGCCACTGCGACATCGGCCCAGCCTCGAGGCCGACACGGGCGAACTCCAGACCCGCCCCCGTCAGGGCCGCAGCCAGCGCCTCCGGCTCGCTCTCCGCCTTCAGCTCCCGGAGCACGGCCCCGGAGCCGTCAACAATGCAGATGCTGCTCGTCTCCAGCGAGACGTCGATCCCGGCATAGTGGGTCATCTCGGTGCCTCCCTCTGCTCAGGCCCACCTGGGCCTTCTGGAAGAACAACCGGTCACGGCAACTCGCGCTACCTGCCGACCCGATTACCGTATCTAGGCGCCTCGCCGCCTGCAGTGCAGACTGGGCGGACCCTATGCTGCAACGCCCTTCAATCTTCGCTGCGTGGGCCGGCAAGCCGCGAGAAAGCGGCAGACCTGGTTGCTAGGGCAGGAAGGTCGTGCTCCCGCCCGGCCGGCTCAATTCTTCCGTGATGTAGCATTTCCGGTTTGCCCGCGACGGCTGGAGCTTCGACGCTGCTTCTCGACGGGAGACGTGCCATGCGCGACCACGACACCGCCGACCTGCTGCTGGACCGGCTCCGCGGCCTCACGCCCATCGTCGAGCAGCACCGCGAGGCCATTGACGCCGAGCGCCGATTACCTGCGCCACTCTTCGGCGCGCTTGCCGAAGCTGGGCTCTTCCGGCTCTGGTTACCGAGGGCCCTTGGCGGACCGGAACTCTCGCCGCTTGAGTTCATGGAGGTAGTGGAGGCCGCGACAGCGCTCGATGCGTCGGTCGGATGGATCGTCGGAAACGGGGGCGGGGCGAGCCGCGTTGCCGGCTACTTGCCGGAAACAGCGGCAAAGCGAGTGTTCGCGGACCCGCGCGCCTTCCTGGTGCTGGCTACCGGCGCGGTGGGCCGCGCCGTTCCGACCGAGGGCGGCTATCGCGTGACGGGCCGTTGGCCCTACGGCAGCGGCATCCACGGCGCGACCGGCGTGGCCGGGCTCTGCGCTGTCGCGGCGGCAGGGCAGGAGGGGCCGGCGCCGACGCTGATGGCGCTTGCGCCGATCGACGCCGTGGCGGTGATCGATACCTGGCAGGTGTCTGGCCTCAAGGGCACGGGGAGCTGCGACTTCACGCTTGATGACGTGTTTGTTCCGGCCGATCACGTCTTCGGCTACCCGGACCAGCACGCGGTGATGCCGGGCCTGGTTTACCGCCTGCCTGTGGTCAGCACCTTCAGCTGGAGCGTCTCGGTGGTGCCGCTGGCGATCACGCGCGCGATCTCGGCGGATGTCGCCGGGCTGATGGTGGACCGGATGCGCGTCGGCACCAGCGTGGCGCTGCGCGAGCGCGAGAGCATCCAGTCGGAGGTGGGCCGCGCCGAAGCCATCTTGCGTGCCGCCCGTGCCCTGATGGTTGAGGCAATGTCGGCGCTGATGGCGGCGGTGGAGCGCGGCGAGACAGCGCTGATACCGCGCCGTGCGGACCTCCGCTTGGCCACAGCTCACGCCGCGGACAGCGCGCTCCGCGCCGCGGCGATGCTGGAGGCAGCGGTTGGAGCCGTCGCCATTCAGGAAGGCGGGCCGCTCGCGCGGCGGCTGCGCGACCTTCGCGCGGCAGTGCAGCACGTCGCAATGTCGCCCAACAGCTTCATCGTCGCCGGCCGGCTGCGCCTAGGACTCGACGCGGGCACGATGCGGATCTGAGAGGGTTGGACCTAACCTGCCGATGCGCCATCGACGCTCCCGGTGACATGGCAGGCAGATCCGACGGGCGTAACCCGACGGGAGCTCCTCCCGCGGCCCAACCCGGTCAGCCGAGGGCACGCAGGCCCTGTCCGCTTCCAGCAAGGCGGCGGCACCCAGCAGGTGGCCGAGAAGGGCGCGAAGCTGCTGCTCTCGCCCGTTGGTCAGCAGTTTCTGCTTGGGCCTCACCATTGGACCTATCGGGCGCGGCCGGGGGAGTCGCTTTTGGGTCGCGGGAGGCGCTTGCCGCCCGCGGGCGACCGCTCCGTTCAGATGTATATCCCCTCGGAGATGGCGAGTGCGTCGTCAACCTCCACCCCGAGATACGGGACGGTGCTCTCGATCTTCGTGTGACCGAGCAGCAACTGGACCGTCTAAAGATTGTCGGTCCGCCAATAGATGAGGGCCACCTTCGTACACCGGAGTGAATGGGTTCCGTACAGCCGAGCATCGAGCCCGACCGAGCCGACCCAACTATCCAGCAATCGAGCGTAGTGGCGGTGGTGATCGGCTTCCGGCCGCCCCCAATCCTACTCGGAAAAGGTAGTCGCCGGACCTGAGGCCGCCCTGAGTGATCCAGCGCATGACGACTTCGCGGGTCTGCTCGGTCAAATCGAACTGTACCGGGCGCCCCGTCTTGCGCTGCAGCACCGTCGCCCGCGGCCGAATGGGCCCGCCGAGGAGCACGTCATCAACGCGGAGGGCGACCAGATCACAGCCCCGGATTTTGCTGTCGATGGCGAGGTTGAACCAGGCGAGGTCGAGGTGGCGTTCGGCAATCTGGAGCCGGATGCGGATGGCCCAGACCTCACGGAGCTTCAGCGGCGGCTTCTGGCCGAGCAGCCGCCTCCTGTTCCAAGATGGACGACCTCCGGCGGGATCTCTGGGTGTGGGGTCGTGGCTCATTGCGGATCTCCTGGTCCCGTCCAACCGCGACCACCGCGGCCGGGGCGCCAGAGGACCAAAAAGTTCCCGACGCAGTCCGACAGCCTCGTCTTCCCGATACCCTTTCGACCTCGGCGGCAACCTCTCCCGCACCATAGGTGGCGCCATGGTGCACCACGCGGCACTGCTGTCGGTCAGGTCGATCTCGCCGACTTGCGGCTTTCCGCGCCGCTCACCGTCTCACGCAGCATGGCGACGAAGTTCCGCTTGGCGCGGTGCCGCGCCAGCAGATCCTCGACATAGGCCCGCTGCGCGCCGTCCTCGCCGATCCGGGCACGCACGGCCGCTATGCGGCCGACCAGCCGGCAGGCATCGGCATAGCCGTGCTTGTTGGTGAGCCCGACCTGCGCCTCAGCCAAGCGCTGGTAGACCGCGATGGCGTCCGCGGGCCTGGCCACCTCGCTCGCCTCCGCCAGCTGGCGCCAGAGGCCGTCATGGCAGCCGTGTCGCCGCGCCGCATCCCATGCCGCGTCGAGCCGTCGCTCGCGGAGGAGGATCTCGATTATCAGCCCCGCCGCGCCGACGTCCTCCCATCCCGTTCGCGGCGCGCGCTTCGCAAGCCTCGCCTCCAGCACCCCCAAGGCGCGACCCGTCATCGCGGTCCGCGCCGCGGACCGGGCACGTGTCCCCTTCGCCAGCGCTTCGTAGAGCCGCATCGAGGGCTGGCGCTCGAAGCCGCGCCAGAGCACCGCCTTGGCCTCCGCGCCTCGCCCGGCGGCACGGTGCCGCTCGGCCAGGAACACCAGCAGCGGCTCGTTCGAGGGGTCGTCGAATAGGAAGGCCCCCTCCTCCGCCCAGCGCACCGCCTCCGCCTCGCGCTCCCCTTCGAGGCAGAACTCCGCCAGCCGCAGATAGTCGTGCGCCTGCGACAGCCCCGCCGCCCGCAGCGCGATGCGCCGGTCCATGTCGCCATCGCGCGCCGCGAAGCCGTCCAGGATCGGGAACAGCGTGTAGCGGGCGAAGCCCTCCTCGTCGCCGGCAAGCACGCCACCGCGCCGCGCGCGCGTCTTCGGCAGCGCGTCCCAGGCCACCTCGGCGAGGCGCCGATACTCGGCCAGGCCGGCCGGGCCGAGAAGGTGGCCATAGGTGCCGCTCGCGGCGCGGAAGGTGCCGAAGGGCTCGCCCGTCTCGAGCCGGAACAGGTCGCGCGCGAGCGTAACCGGATCGGGGCGCAGCGCCTCACACGCGGCGAGGTGCAACGCCGCGGCGCGCTCCGCGATCTCGACCCCGCCGCGTTCCGAGTCGTCCACCGTCTCCAGTGCGCCCGGCAGGCGCCCGAAGAGATCGGTCGTGAGTTCCAGCACCAGGGCAGCATGCGCGGCCGAGAGCAGGCCCTCGAAGCCCTCCAGAACGTCGAGCACGCCCGCGACCCAGCTGCCGGCTTCCTGGTACTCGACGAAGCGGCCCGTCCGCAGCGCGCGCTTTAGCGCCGCCCGGCAGCGCTGGGCGAGCCCGGCCGCGTCTCCGGCGGCGGCGCGCGCGGCGAGGTCGAGGCGGTCGAGCAGCGCGGCATCGCGCTCGGCAAGGTCGAGGATCATTTCGGCGAGCCGCTCGACTCCCTGGCCACGCAAATGCGCGCGAATGGCACCCAACCGGTCCGGGACATCGCCGCCCGCCCCGGTCGCCAGTCCGGTGGCGACGAGATGCTTGCAGAAGCCATAGTCGGCGAAGGCGGGGCAGGCGCACTCGCCCTCAATACCGGCCCGGCCGGCCCGCAGCACCGTCCGGTAGACGGTCGTGCCGGCGACCCGCGCGGAGACGACGATGCCGTCGTCCGAAAGAAGCCCCACCCGCCCCTCGCGCAGATATGCCTCGCCGCGGGCGAAGGTGGCATCGCCGGCCAGGCGCTTCAGCTCGGAGCGGGCAAAACGGGACATGACGAGTGACCTCCAGTCTTTGTGCCAGGCGCCGTTCCGGCAGCCGCGGGCCGCACATCATATCGCTCATCCAGCCCCTTCGGCACGCCGCGGGGCTGGCGCGAGAGCGGCCACTGCCGGTACGCCAGACGCGCGAGGGGGATGCCCTCGGCGATGCAATGGCCGTCCCTGAGGAGAGGAGTTGGCGTGATCGGGCCCACGGGGGAGCCGGGAGCGGAGGTGCTCGCCGGGCAGGTCGAACGGGTCACCTTCCACAACGAGGACAGCGGCTTCTGCGTCCTTCGCGTGAAGGCGCGCGGGCGCCGCGACCTCGTCACCGTGGTGAGTCACGCCGCAACGATCTCGGCCGGAGAGTGGATCACCGCCACCGGCGAGTGGGTGGTGGACCGCACCCACGGCCAGCAGTTCCGTGCGCGCTTCCTCCGCACCTCCGCGCCGACCACGGCGGAGGGCATTCAGAGGTACCTCGCCTCGGGGATGATCCGCGGCATCGGCCCAGCCTATGCGGGTAAGCTCGTCCGCGGCTTCGGCGAGGAGGTGCTGCGCGGCGATCATGGTGAGAAAGCGCGGCGATCAGGATGAGAAACGCCTGCATGGCGTCGGCGGGAGGGCGTAGCCCGACCGACGGGGCCATGCAGGCGAGCGCCTCGCCCCTGCCGGGGGTGGGTGGCTGGCGGTTGCGGCCGGCCGGCATCGGAATGGCTCCTTCGCTACGAGGGGTCTTCCGGTGCCCGGCCGCCATGTCACCGACTGCCAGATGAGGCTGTACATGACACTTCGCCGCACCCAGCCCGTGCCGATCGACGCCGCCAGAGCGGGGTTCAGCACGGCCACCGCCTATCGGATCGAGGGGGACCCCCGACCATCTTCGGCCCGCACCACGCCCCGCGGACGGCGTCGGCCGGACCCGCTGGCGGCGATCTGGGACGGTGAGGTCGTCCCGCTGCTCCAGTCCGCGCCCGGACTGCGGCCGATTGCCGTCTTCGAGGAGATCAGGCGCCGTCATCCCGAACTCGGCGCCGGTATCCGCCGCACGCTGGAGCGCCGGATCCGGGGCTGGCGGGCGCTGCACGGACCGGAACAGGAGGTGATCTTCCGCCAGCTCCATCAGCCCGGCCACCTCGGCCTGTCGGACTTCACCGACATGCGCGATCTCGCCGTCACCAT